>NZ_CP025422.1:0-728358 GCF_002848265.1 Zhihengliuella sp. ISTPL4 | reverse complement strand
AGCATGCGCTTGGCCGTGGCGTAGTGGGGGGCCAGAGCCGCGCTCCAGTCCCGGATCGACGCCCACTGCGGGTCGGCGAAGAACGCCGCACCCGGCTCGTACAGCGTGTTCGCGTAGTTCAGCGACCCGCCGCCGACGCCCGCACCGGCGAGGATCATGACGTGCGGAAGCCGGTGGATGCGCTGCACGCCGAAGCATCCGAGCGCCGGGGCCCAGAGGTAGCGACGGACGTCCCAGCTCGTCTTCGCGAAGTCCTCGTCGGCGAAGCGCCGCCCGGCCTCGAACACACGCACGCGGTAGCCCTTCTCCGTGAGCCGGAGGGCCGCGACGGAGCCGCCGAAGCCCGACCCGACGATGACGACGTCCTCATCGAACATGCGCGTCCCTCCGCTCCGCCCGGGTCATAACGGTCAGTGCGCCCGCCCGGACCGAGATCGTGCAGGACTCCTCCCCCACGCGCTCGCCGTCCGCGTAGGCCACGAGGCCCGGAGCGGAGACCGTGACGGTGCGGGCGCGGAGGTGCTGCACCTCGGGCCGCGCGAGGTGCGTCCCGCGCAGGAGGAGAGGGAACAGGCGCAGCAGCCGAATGCGGCCGAGGGGGCCCACGGCGACGACGTCGAGGGCGCCGTCGTCCGGGGCCGCGCCCACGCAGACCGGCATCCCCCCGCCGTAGCTGGCCGTGTTCCCGACCGCCACGAGGGTGCCGCGGGCCGGGGTCATCGGGCCGTCATCGGCACGGATCGTGAAATCGAGGGGACGCAGCCGGATGAGCTCGATCAGCAGCGCGAGGTAGTACCGCAACACTCCGGAGGGCCAGCGGAGGCGATTGGTGCGATCGCTCACTCGGGCGTCGAAGCCCAGAGCCGCCACGGTGAGGAACAGCGACGTGCCCGTCGTCGTCCGCACCTCACCGACGTCGACAGCGCGGGGCGCCCCCGTCAGGGCGAGCTCGACCGCTTCCGGTACATCCGTGCGGGGCAACCCGAGCGCTCGCGCCAGATCGTTTCCGGTGCCCGCGGGCACCAGCGTGACCGGGACGGCCGCCGCGCAGACGACCGCGAGGATGCCTGACAGGGTGCCATCGCCGCCCACCACGACGAGTCCGTCCGGTTCCGCGTCCACTGCGGTCTGCGCCAGTCGTCGTGTGTCCGCGGCCGACTCTCCGACGTACACGCGCACGTCCGCGCCCCGCCGTCGCAGGTATTCGAGCGCTTCCTCGGCGATCCGGCGCCCGCGGCCCTTTCCGGACAGCGGGTTGGACAGCACTGCGATGTGCCCCATCTCAGAGGGTCGCCCTCGTCGGCACATCCGCGAGGACGGCCCCCGGGTTCATGATGCCGCGCGGGTCCAGCTCCCGCTTCACGGCGGTGAGGATCCGCACGCCGGTCTCCCCGATCTCCTCCGCAAGCCACGGGGCGTGATCACGACCCACGGCATGATGGTGGCTGATCGTCCCGCCGTTCGCGAGGATCGCGTCGTTCACCCTCCCCTTCACGACCGTCCACGCCTCGAGCGGGTCCTGTCGCAGCCCGGCGAGCACCGTGAAGTAGAGGGAGGCTCCCGTCGGATATACGTGGGAGACATGGCACATGACGTACGAGCGGGCATCCGCCGCGTCGAAGCCGTCGCGCAGAGCCGCCTCGACCGCTTCCTTGAGCGTGCGGAGATTCGACCAGGTGCTCGCGGTCTCCAGCGTCTCGCAGAACACCCCGGCGTCGAGCAGGGCGTCGCGCAGGTACGGGCCGTCGAATCGTCCCGCCGCCCATTCCTCCGCGTCGCCGGTGCCGGCACTGCGGCCACCCGCCGCGGCGAGGATCGCGGCGGTCCGGTCCCGGCGGCCGGCGGCGTCCTCGCCCTCGAACACCGTCACGACGCTGGCTCCCTTGGCGAGAGCCTTCCCGATCCGGCCGACCTGGGCGAGGCTCACCGCCGTCTCGGCTTCGTCGGAGAGGCGGATGACCGTGGGACCCGCGCCCTGCTGCACCACCCGCCGCAGCGCATCGGCGCCGCGGTCGAAATCCGGGAAGGTCCACGACTCGAAGATCCGCTCCGTCGGCACCGGATGCACCCGGACCCGGACCTCGGTGATCACGCCGAAGATCCCCTCGGAGCCCAGGAAGAGGCGGAGGAGATCGGGCCCGGCCGCCGATCCCGGCGCGCGGCCGAGGTCGAGATCCCCCGTGGGCGTCGCGACGCGGATCCCGGTCACCATCGCGTCGAAGCGCCCGTTGCCCGCCGAGTTCTGTCCGGACGACCGAGCCGCGGCGAAACCGCCGATGGTCGCATACCGGAAGCTCTGCGGGAAGTGCCCCAGCTCGAACCCGTACGCCGACAGCAGCGCTTCCGCCTCGGGTCCGGTGGTACCTGCCGCGAGGGTCGCCTCGCCGCTCACTTCGTCGAGCCGGAGCAGGCCGGAGAGCCGGCGCAGGTCCAGGCTGAGCACCGCACGATGCGGGCCGGTCTCCGGGTCCAGCGCCCCGACGACGCTCGTTCCCCCACCGAAGGGGATCACCGCGATCCCACTCTCCCCCGCCAGCGCGAGGCAGGCGCGCACGGCGTCATGGTCCGCGGGGAACACGACGACGTCGGGGGCATCCTGCTCGGGATGGCGTCGTCGCAGAAGGTCGGGCGTGGAACGGCCTCCGGCGTGCCGGAGGCGCGCCGACGTCGTGATGTCCACCGCATCGGGGCCGACCGCCGCAGCCAGCGCGTCGAGATCATCCGCGGCCAGTCGTGAAGGCCGCACGCGCACGTCCTCCAGCGCGGGCGGACGCGGCGGACGGGGAACGTGTCCGAGGAGCAGGGGCAGCAGTCCTCGAACCGCGAGCGGAAGGTCCTTCGCCCGATCCGGGTCGCCCCAGCCGTTCCAGCGCATCTCGGGCCTGTCGGCCCCTCTGCCGTTCGCCTGCTCCATGGGTTACAGTGTGACACATCATGGAAGAACGTCAACCACCCGCCGTTCGCTCGGAAAGCTCCACGCCCGCCTGGGACGCCACGCAGCGTCGAGTCCTCGACGCCGCTGACGACCTGCTCGTCCGCGCCGGCGTCCACGGGGTGACGATCGCCGCCCTTGCACGTCGTTCCGGTCTCAGCCGGCCCACCATCTACCGGACGTGGCGGGATGCCGACGACGTCGTCCGATCCGCGCTTCTGCGACGGGTCGCCGATCTCCTCAGCGCGTTCCCCGAGAGAGTCGATTCCCGGGATGCGCTCGTCGCGGACGTGCTGCGGTTCACCTCCCTGTTCCGGGCCGACCCCGTGTACGGCCACCTCCTCGACGAGGAACCCGAGGCGTTCACGCGGTACACCCTGCACCGGGTCGGGTCCAGCCAGCGACTCATCCTCCAGTGGCTCGCCGACGCGATCGCGGCGGCGCAGGCCCAGGACTCGGTGCGCGCGGGTGATCCCGGCGAGATCGCCGTCATGCTGCTCCTGATCGCCCAGTCCGCCGTGCTGTCGCACGGCACGGTGGCCGACCTCATCGACGAGAAGGCCTGGGAACGCGAGCTCCGCGCCGCACTGGACGGCCACCTCCGGCCATGATCTCCGCCCCGACCGCCCTCCACGCGGCCCGCCGCCGAAGCGATCTCGCCGCCGCGGCGGACGGCACCTGCGACCTCCTCGTGGTCGGCGGCGGGATCACCGGGACGGGCGTTGCGCTGGACGCCGCATCCCGCGGCCTTCGCGTGACGCTGATCGAGGCGGAGGACCTCGCGTTCGGAACGAGCCGGTTCAGCTCCAAACTCGTCCACGGCGGGCTGCGGTACCTCGCGACGGGGGACGTGGCGACGGCGCGCGAGAGTGCGCGGGAGCGGCACCTGCTGATGTCGGTGATCGCCCCCCACCTCATCCGTCCGCTCGGGCAGCTGCTCCCCTTCGCCCCGGGCGTCAGCGGTCGCCAGCGTGGGGCCGGAGCCGCGGGGATGGCGATGGGCGACCTTCTGCGCCTGCAGGTACGCACGAGCGGGAAGGTCCTGCCGGGCCCGCACCCCGTCGGGACGGCGAGAGCGTTGCGCCTGTTCCCCGCTCTGAACCCTCGTGGCCTGCGGGGCGGCATGGTGACATACGATGGCCAGCTGTCGGACGACGCTGCCCTCGTCGTGGCCGTCGCCCGCACGGCGGCGGGTCTCGGCGCGCGGATCCTCACCCGAGTACGCGCCGAGCGGCTGCACGCCGACGGTGCAGCGGTGACCGACACGCTCACCGGGCAGCGCATCGACATCCGGGCGCGGACGGTGATCAACGCCACCGGTGTCTGGGCGGCGACCCTCGATCACGGCCTCGCGATACGCCCGAGCCGTGGCACCCACATCCTCCTGGACGCCGCAGACCTCGGCCATCCCGTGACGGCGCTGACCATCCCGCTGGAAGGTTCCATCAGCCGCTACGTGTTCGCCCTGCCGCAGCGCGGAGGGCGTGTCATCGTCGGGCTCACCGATGTCGATGCGCCCGGACCCATCCCCTCCGTCGCCGAGCCCACGGAGGCGGAGATCACCTTCCTCCTGGAGACGCTGAACCGCCTGCTCGCGGTGCCCCTGGCGCGGCACCGGGTCCGCGGGGCGTTTGCCGGCCTCCGCCCGCTCGTCGACACCGGAGCGTCCGAGACCGCGGACATCTCACGTCGTCATCTCGTGCGCACCTCAGAGTCAGGCGTCATCTCCGTTCTCGGCGGCAAGCTGACGACCTACCGTCGGATGGCGGAGGATGCCGTAGACCTCGCCGTGCGGCAGCGCGGACTCCGGGGCGGCCCCAGCGGCACCGCGACCCTGCGCCTGATCGACGATCCCGCACCGGGAGATGGCTCGCAGGACGCCGTGGTCCCGGGCAGCGCGCTCTTCCGGGCCGCCGTCGAGCACGCGGTCCGGTTTCAGGGCGCACTCACCGCAGCTGATGTGCTCGACCGCCGCACGCGGATCGGGCTGGTGCCCGATGAGCGCGCCCGAGCTCTCGGAGCCGTGGAGCGGATCGTCGCCGAGACCCTCACCGACAGCCCCTGACAAGGCTCGCGGCAACGGGCCCGTCAGTGCCGTTCGTGAAGCGGGAGCTCGATCGCGCCGGTCTCGCCGGCGTGACGGGCCTTCGGGATGCGCGTACCGAGAACCTGCGCCACGACGTCCTGGGCGATCTTCGAGGCGGTGAGGCCGGCGTCCGCGAGGATCTGGTCGCGTGATGCGTGGTCGATGAACTCGTCGGGAAGGCCCAGTTCGTCGACGGCCGTGTCGATGCCCGCCTCGCGGAGCACCTGCCGCACGCGCGTACCGATGCCGCCTACGCGAATGCCGTCCTCCAGGGTGATCACCAGGCGGTGCCGTGCGGCGAGTTCGACGACGGACGGCTGCACGGGGATCGCCCACCGCGGGTCGATCACGGTGGCGTCGATGCCCTGGGCGCGCAACCGGTCGGCCACGTCGACGGCCAGGGCGGCGAAGGGGCCGATCGCGACGATGAGGACGTCCTCCCCCTCACCCCGCGCGAGCACGTCCACGCCGTCCGCGAGACGCTCGAGCGCCGGCAGATCGGCGGACACGTCGCCCTTCGGGAAGCGGATCACGGTCGGAGCTTCCTCCACGGCGACCGCCTCGTCCAGCGCCTCGGTCAGTCGCGCGCCGTCGCGGGGCGCAGCGATGCGGATGTGGGGGACGATCTGCAGCATCGCGAGATCCCACATGCCGTGGTGGCTCGGGCCGTCCGGGCCCGTGACGCCCGCGCGATCGAGCACGAACGTGACGCCGGCACGGTGGAGCGCGACGTCCATGAGGACCTGATCGAAGGCGCGCCCCATGAACGTGGCGTAGACCGCGACGACCGGGTGCAGACCGCCGTACGCGAGCCCGGCGGCCGAGGCCACCGCATGCTGCTCGGCGATGCCGACGTCGTAGACGCGGTCGGGGAACCGCTCCGCGAAGGGCGCGAGGCCGGTGGGTCGGAGCATGGCCGCCGTGATGGCGATCACGTCCGAGCGGCGTTCGCCGACCTTCACGAGGGCGTCGGAGAAGACATCCGTCCAGCCGCGGCCGCCCGACGACAGGGTCTCCCCCGTCGTCGGGTCGATCTTGCCGACGGCGTGGAACTGGTCGGCCTCGTCATCGCGGGCGGGCTGGTAGCCGCGGCCCTTCTCGGTGATCGCGTGCACGATGACGGGCGCACCGTACGATTTCGCCAGCTCCAGCGTCTCCAGCAGCGCCGGCAGGTCATGCCCGTCGACGGGGCCGAGGTACTTGATGTCGAGGTTGGAGTACAGCGCCTCGTTGTTCGTGAACCGCGAGAGGAATCCGTGGGTACCGCCGCGCACGCCGCGGAACACCGCGCGTCCCACCGGCCCGAACGCGCGGAACAGACGATCCGACTTGTGGTGGAGGTCCTTGTAGGCCGCCGCGGTGCGGACCCGGTTGAGGAAGCGAGACATGCCGCCGATGGTCGGCGCGTACGAACGCCCGTTGTCGTTGACGACGATCACGAGGTTGCGGTCGTTGTCGTCGGAGATGTTGTTCAGCGCCTCCCACGTCATCCCGCCGGTCAGTGCGCCGTCGCCGACGACCGCGACGACGTGCCTGTCGGAGCGCCCGGTGGCGGTGAGAGCACGCGAGACCCCGTCGGCCCAGCTCAGCGAGCTGGAGGCGTGGGACGACTCGACGACATCGTGAGGGCTCTCCGCGCGCTGCGGGTAGCCGGCCAGCCCCTCCCGGACGCGCAGCTTCGAGAAGTCCTGGCGACCGGTGAGGATCTTGTGGACGTAGGACTGGTGGCCCGTGTCGAAGATGAAGGGGTCCTCCGGAGAGGAGAACACGCGGTGCAGCGCGATCGTCAGCTCGACGACCCCGAGGTTCGGACCGAGGTGACCCCCGGTCTGGGAGACGTTCTCGACGAGGAAGGCGCGGATCTCGGATGCGAGTTCTTCCAGTTGCTCCGGCGTCAGCCGATCAAGATCGCGCGGTCCAGAGATGCTCGGAAGAATGGGCATCTGCGCCTCCTCACAGGCTTCGGCGAAGCGTCCGAGCGGGTGCGGACGCCTTCCCGATCCTACCGCTCGGAGCCGTGAATCCCCCGAGGACGAGAGGCCCTTGACACGCCGAAGGGGCCCGTGTCGGTGGACACGAGCCCCTTCGGATATGCGGATCAGACGAGCGAGCGCAGCACGTACTGCAGGATGCCGCCGTTGCGGTAGTAGTCCGCCTCACCGGGGGTGTCGATGCGGACGACCGCGTCGAACTCGACGGTCTGCTTGCCCTCGGGCGAGTGCTCGCTCGGGGTGGCCGTGACCTTGACGGTCTTCGGGGTGACGCCGTTGTTGAGCTCCTCGAGCCCCGTGATCGAGACGATCTCGGTGCCGTCGAGACCCAGCGACTCCCAGCTCTCGCCGGCGGGGAACTGCAGCGGAACGACGCCCATGCCGATGAGGTTGGAACGGTGGATGCGCTCGAAGCTCTCCGTGATCACGGCCTTGACGCCCAGGAGGCTCGTGCCCTTGGCCGCCCAGTCGCGGGACGAGCCGGAGCCGTACTCCTTGCCGCCGAAGACGACGAGCGGGGTGCCCTGCTCGGCGTAGTTCATGCACGCGTCGTAGATGTACGACTGCGGGCCGCCCGGCTGCGTGAAGTCGCGGGTGTAGCCGCCCTCGACGACCTGGCCGTCGTTCACCGCCGAGACCATGAGGTTCTTCAGGCGGATGTTCGCGAACGTGCCGCGGATCATGACCTCGTGGTTGCCACGACGCGAGCCGAAGGAGTTGAAGTCCTTGCGGTCGACGCCGTGCTCGGTGAGGTACTGGGCGGCAGGGGTACCCGGCTTGATGTTTCCGGCCGGCGAGATGTGGTCGGTGGTGACCGAGTCGCCGAGCGTCGCCATCACGCGCGCACCCTCGATGTCCTTCACCGGGGTGAGCTCCATCGTCATGCCGTCGAAGTAAGGGGCCTTGCGCACGTAGGTCGAGTTCTCGTCCCACTGGAACGTGTCGTCGTCCGGCGTGGGCAGGTTGCGCCAGCGCTCGTCACCGTCGAACACGGTGGCGTACTGCTTGATGAACTGGTCGCGCGAGATCGACGAGTCGACGATCTCCTGGACCTCTTCCGGCGACGGCCAGATGTCCTTGAGGAACACGTCGTTGCCGTCCGCGTCCTTGCCGAGCGCGTCGGTGTCGAAGTCGAAGTGCATCGAGCCGGCGAGGGCGTACGCGATGACCAGCGGCGGGCTGGCCAGGTAGTTCATCTTCACGTCCGGGCTGATGCGGCCCTCGAAGTTGCGGTTGCCCGAGAGGACGGCCGTGACCGCGAGGTCGTGGGAGTTGATCGCCTCGGAGACCTCTTCGATGAGCGGCCCGGAGTTTCCGATGCAGATCGTGCAGCCGTAGCCGACCGTGTAGAAGCCGAGGCCCTCGAGATCCTTGTCCAGACCGGACTTCTCGTAGTAGTCGGTGACGACCTTCGAACCGGGGCCGAGCGTGGTCTTCACCCACGGCTTCTGATTGAGGCCCTTCGCCCGCGCCTTGCGGGCGAGGAGGCCGGCAGCGATCATCACCGACGGGTTGGACGTGTTGGTGCACGACGTGATGGCGGCCAGCGTGACGGCGCCGTTGTCGAGCGTGTACTTCTCGCCCTCGGGAGTCGTGACCGGGACGGGGTTCGACACGTTGGCCGGCGCACCGCTGCTGATGTGCACGGGCCGCGTGGTCGGCTCCTCCTCGCCGGGGACCTGACCGGGGTCGGACGCCGGGAAGGAGTGCTTGGACTCGAGGTCGACGATGTCTTCGCTGGTGGTGGCCGTGGCGTAGTTCAGGATGTCCTGCTCGAACTGCGTCTTCGCCTCGGAGAGGAGGATGCGGTCCTGCGGGCGCTTCGGGCCGGCGATGGACGGGACGACCGTGCCGAGGTCGAGCTCCATGTACTCGCTGAAGACCGGCTCGTGGGAGGCGTCGTGCCAGAGCTTCTGCTCCTTGGCGTAGGCCTCGACGAGCGCGACGGCCTCCTCGCTGCGGCCGGTGAGGCGCAGGTAGTCGAGGGTGACGTCGTCGATCGGGAAGATCGCGGCGGTCGAGCCGAACTCGGGCGACATGTTGCCGATCGTCGCGCGGTTGGCCAGCGGCACCGAGGCGACGCCCTCGCCGTAGAACTCGACGAACTTGCCGACGACGCCGTGCTTGCGCAGCATGTCGGTGATGGTCAGCACCACGTCGGTCGCGGTCACGCCGGCGGGGATCTCACCCGAGAGCTTGAAGCCGACGACGCGCGGGATGAGCATCGACACGGGCTGGCCGAGCATCGCGGCCTCGGCCTCGATGCCGCCGACGCCCCAGCCGAGCACGCCCAGGCCGTTGACCATCGTGGTGTGCGAGTCGGTGCCGACACAGGTGTCGGGGTAGGCCTGGAGGACGCCGCCGTTGGTGCGGTCGTAGATGACCTTCGCCAGGTGCTCGATGTTCACCTGGTGGACGATGCCGGTGCCGGGGGGCACGACCTTGAAGTCCTGGAACGCGGTCTGGCCCCAGCGGAGGAACTGGTACCGCTCGCCGTTGCGCTCGTACTCGATCTCGACGTTGCGCTCGAGGGCGTTCTCGGTGCCGAAGAGGTCGGCGATGACGGAGTGGTCGATGACCATCTCGGCCGGCGAGAGCGGGTTGATCTTGTTCGGGTCGCCACCAAGTGCCGTGACGGCCTCACGCATCGTGGCGAGGTCGACGATGCAGGGCACGCCAGTGAAGTCCTGCATGACCACGCGCGCCGGCGTGAACTGGATCTCCGTGTTGGGCTCCGCGTTGGCGTCCCACGACCCGAGCGCCTCGATCTGCGCCTTCGTGACGTTCGCGCCGTCCTCGGTGCGAAGCAGGTTCTCCAGGAGGACCTTGAGGCTGAAGGGGAGCTTGTCGAAACCGGGCACCGTGTCGATGCGGAAGATCTCGTAGTCGGTGCTGCCGACCGTCAGGGTGCTCTTGGCACCGAAGCTGTTCACCGTGGACACGAATCCGTCTCCTTCTATTCGGATGGGAGCGACAGGCGCCTCCATCTTGCTCGCCGGTGCGGCCGCGCGGCTAGCAAGGGGGACCTAACCAGTCTGCTCCGCGCTGGTCACCGGCGAAAGCCCGTGATTTATCTTGATGTCGAGATAAATCTATCACGCCGCCGCGGGGTCGTCGTGCGACGACGCGCGGGGATAGAGCGCACGGACCACCAGCCAGGTCACGGCGATCAGCGGCGCGAACAGCGGCAGCCCCATCACGAGCTTGAGGGTGCCGAGGGCGGTGACGTCGCCGGCCAGGTACAGCGGGAACTGCACCATCAGTCGCGTGAAGAACAGCACGGCCCAGGCGATGCCGAGCCAGAAGAAGGCCCGCCGCTTGCGACGGTCGGCGCGCCAGGCGGTGCCCTCCCCCATGAGGAAGCCCACGGCGAGGCCGATGACGGACCAGCCGATGAGCGCGGAGACGAGGATCGCGGAGCCGTAGACCGCGTTCGTGATGAGGCCGGGAACGAAGTTGTCCTCGCCGCGGCCCGTCCACAGCGCCAGTCCCGCGGCGGCAACGGCCGCGATGAGCCCGCCGAGGGCGGCCGATGGCGGAGACTTCTGCACCAGGCGGACGACGGTGAACACGGCGGCCAGACCGACGGACACTCCCAGGGGCAGCAGCAGGGGCTCCGGCCGAAGGGTGAACAGGATCACGAACGCGAGGCTCGGCAGGACCGACTCGAGGATCCCGCGCCAGCCACCCATGGCCGACCAGACCACCTTGTGCGTGCTCGCGCTCTCGGACGGGTCGAGTCCTGCCTTGCGCGCCGCGCCTCCGAGCGCTGCTCCGAGGATCTCCGATGCGCTCTGCGCGCGCGGCTCCTCGGCGTCCGGCGTGGTCACGCGGAGCCCGGCGTCGCCGGCATCTTCAGCGGGATGAGGTCGCGCGGCGGCATGGGCGCTCCTCCGCGCACGACGACGATCGAGCGGAAGAGATCCTCGACCTTCGCCGCGGCTTCGGGGTCCGAGGCGGCCGCGCCACCGATGACGCCGCGGAGGAACCAGCGGGGCCCGTCGATGCCGATGAAGCGCGCGAGGCGCAGGCCGGAGCCCTCGCTGGCTGTCGCGGGCACCTCGGCGAGGAGCTCCTTGCCGAGCGGACCTTCCCGTTCCTCGACCCGACCGCCCTGCGCCTTGACCTGGTCGCGCAGCTGGACGCGCGTCTCGTCCCAGAGACCGCCGCTGCGCGGAGCGGCGAAGGGCTGCACCTGGAGCGACGACTCGGCGTAGTCGAGCCCGACCGCCACGATGCGCTTGCTCTGCTCCTCCACCTCGAGCCGCAGGTTCAGGCCCTCGCGGGGCAGGATCTTGATCCCGCCGAGGTCGATGTACGGGCGGACGGGGTTCGCCTCGGAGTCGTCGAACGGTCCCTCGGTGGCGCGGTTCTCCGGCGCCGACTTGGAGGGGGTGTCGTTGCTGTCGGTCATTTCGCCTGTCCTGCTTCGTTCTCGGGAGTCTGTGCCTGATAGCCGGTCGATCCGAATCCGCCGGCGCCGCGGACGCTGTCCGGCAGCTCGTCGACCGGAAGGAACCGGGCACGGGTGACGGGCATCACGATCAGCTGTGCGATGCGATCGCCGACGGCGACATCGTACGCGCTGTGGATGTCCGTGTTGATCAGGCTGACCTTGATCTCTCCCCGGTAGCCGGCGTCGACGGTCCCCGGGGAATTCACGATCGAGATGCCGTGCTTCGCCGCCAGCCCGCTGCGGGGCACCACGAAAGCCGCATAACCGTCCGGCAGGGCGATGCGCACGCCGGTGGGGACGAGCGCACGCTCCCCCGGCTCCAGCCGCACGGCCTCGGCGGCCACGAGATCGGCGCCGGCGTCACCCGGATGCGCGTAGCCGGGGACCACTGCGGCGATAATGGGGACATCAACGGAATCGGTCACCCCATGAGGCTAATGCAGAACCCCGCCACGGACACACGTCCCCACTACCGCGAACGCCTGGCCCCCAGCCTGTGGCTGCTGGTCACCATCGCCCTCGCAGGCCCGATGGTGTCCCTGATCTTCGTGCCCGTGGGCTCGACCTTCGCGCTGCTCCTCGGCGCCGCGGTCTCCGCGCTCCTCGTCGTGGCCGCGATCGTCCTCGCTCCAGTCGTGTCGGTGCAGAGCGGCGTGCTCCGCGCGGGACGCGCCCACATCGACGTGCGCTACCTCGGCGAACCGGTGGCGCTGACCGGCGACGAGGCGCGGGCCGCACGAGGGCCGGAGCTCCCGGCTCGCGGGTGGCACCTCATCCGCGGCGGCATCGACGGCCTGGTGGTGGTGCCGAACACCGACGAGGCCGATCCCGTCATCGCGTGGACGATCTCGACCCGCACCCCCGACCGTCTCGCCGCGGCCATCCGCGCGGCGCGGGGCTGACCCGCCCCGGAAAACGACAGCGCGCCCCTGACCGGGAAGGTCGGGGGCGCGTGAGGCGTCGCTCGGAGAGCTGCTCAGGCAGCGCACTCCTTGCAGATGGGGCCATCGGGTCCCTCGTGGTCGAGCTGCGAGCGGTGCTTCACGAGGAAGCAGCTCATGCAGGTGAACTCGTCCTGCTGCGCGGGCAGCACGACGACATCCAGCTCGAGGTCGGAGAGGTCCGCGCCAGGGAGATCGAAGTTCGACGGGTTGTCGGAGTCCTCGTCTCCGGTCGTGCCGGACAGCTTGTCCGGCACACGCTCCTTGAGGGCTTCGATCGACTCGGAGTCGTCTTCACTCTTTCGGGGAGCGTCGTAATCGGTTGCCATGCGGTGAATCTCCACTTTCATGGTGCGAGTGGGCGGGTGCGCCGTCGGGTAATCGGCGGCCATAGTTTGCATGACCGGCGGGCGTTTCGCAAATGCCCTCCCATGCAGCAGGGCAAACTCACGGCACGCCCGCCGTATTCCCTGGTCCGACCGGTCCGGCGTGACACCATGAACGCACACCCATCAGAGGGGCATTCGCATGGAAAACGTCACCATCGTCGGCACAGAAGCAGGAGTGCTCGTCCTCGCGACCGAGGCGGGCGAGCGGTTCGCGCTGCCCATCGACGCCGTGCTGCAGCGGGAGATCCGCCGCGCCACCCGCCAAGCCGAGCCGGCGGCGCAGAAGCTCGCCGCGAGTCCGCGGGACATCCAGGCGCAGATCCGCGCCGGACTCACCGCTGCCGAGGTCGCCGAGCTCCTCGGGATCAGCGTCGACGACGTCGCCCGCTTCGAGGGTCCGGTCCTCGCCGAGCGTGAGCACATCATCGGGCAGGCGCTAGCCGTGCCCGTCCTCATCGGCAGCGAGGTCGAGCCGGACGCCCAGCCGACCTTCGGCGCCGCCGTCCGCGCCAAACTCGCCGAAGTGGGCGCATCGTCCGAGCGTTGGGCCAGCTGGAAGGAGGAATCCGGCTGGATCATCAAGCTGGAGTTCTCCGCCAACGACGTCGAGCACGACGCGCGCTGGAGCTTCGACCCGCGGCGCAGCGCCCTCTCCCCCCTGAACGCCGACGCCACGCAACTCTCGCGGCAGGGGTCCCTCCCGGACGGGCTGATCCCTCGCCTGCGGGCTGTGGAAGCCGACCGCGCCACCTCGCCCTACAAGGACGACAGCCGCTTCGACTCCGGCGCGTTCGGTCCTCGCCTCGTTCCTGCGCCCGCCGCGGACGCGGAGGAGCCGGTTCAGCCGGAGCGCTCGGCCCCCGCCGTCCAGGATGCCGCGATCAACCGCGCACCCGACGCCGCCTCGACGAGCCCGGAGACCGCCGACCTCCTGGAAGCCCTGCGCCGTCGCCGGGGCCAGCGCGAGCCGTCGCCGATCGAGCGCGACGTGGAGGAGAACCACGACGAGCCCGACCCGATCGCCCTGTTCGCAGCACTGGAAGAACCGGACGATGAGCCGGAGGCTCCGGAGCCGACACCCCGTCAGCCGGCGGGCGGCGACGGCGAAGGCACCGGCCGGCGACGCCGGAGGAACGCCATGCCGTCCTGGGACGAGATCGTCTTCGGAGCACGTACCGACGAGTGAGCCGCTCCCGCTTCCGCGTCAGGAGGCGAACGCGCCGAACCGCAGGAACGGGACCCTGGTCTCCTCCGGCGTGAGCGCTCCGTGCTGTCCGATCATGCCGCGATTGCGCTGGTCCTCGGCTGTGCCGTCGTAGAGCGCTCGTACGCCGGTGGCGATGACCAGAAGATCGCCGATGCGCCGGAGGGCGTCCTCACGGACGACGGGACCGAGAAGACCCGTCTGCACCGCCTCTGTGCGGGTGACGACGTCGGCCACGCCCTCGAGGTCGCTGCGGAGGCGTACGGTCAGCCGTGCGGCGTCGGCGTCGGGCTCCGCATAGAGATGCAGCATCCGGGGCTCTCCGCCGACGTGGCGGATACCGGTGAGGTGCTCCGCCTCCAGCACCACCTGACGGTGCGACGGCACATCGACCATTCCGTGGTCGGAGGTCACGACGACGCCGACGCGAGGCGGGACGCGCACGGACAGCGCGCCGTCGATGCGCTCCAGCGCGGCGACCCATTCGGCGGAGGCGACACCATGCTTGTGGCCGGCTTTGTCGACCTCCGGCAGATAGCAGTACACGAGCGCACCGGGGTGTTGCTCAGCGAGGGCGTACGCGGTCTCGACGCGCTCCTCCGGTGTCGCCGCGGGGACGAACGTCGCCCCCCGCAACGTCGCTCGGGTGAAGCCACTGTGCGCGTAGGCGGCGAGCCCGACCGCGAACGTCGCTCGTCCCCCCGCAGCGGCGCGCTCGAAGATCGTGGGTGCCCCCTGCCAGGTGAGCGGGTCCAGGCCGTCCGTCTCCCACCCGCTGAGCTGATTCACGAGGATGTCCCGCTCGGGATCCCGGACGCGGTACCCGACGAGACCGTGCTCGCCCGGCCAGACGCCGGTGGTAAGGCTCGTGAGCGCGGCGGCGGTCGTGGTCGGGAACACCGTCTGCGCGATGTCCTTCTTCGTCATCGCGGCGGTCAGCGACCGCGCATGCCCCGCATGGCCGCGGAGGCTGATCGCGCCGAGGCCGTCGATCACGACGAGAACCGCCGATTCGGCGCGCGGCAGCGTCGCGGATTCGCCTCGGAGCGCGGCGCACAGGTCGTCCGCCACCCCGACGACGCTCCGGGTGCCGGACGGCGCGGACGGTAGCATGAAGGACATCCGAGCCAGTCTGACACAGGCTCCCGTACGCCCTCAGGAAGTCCATGCCGAAAACCCCGCCGCCCGAGCCTGTCGAGGAACGCATCCAGGACATCGACCTCTCCCACGAGATGCAGGGCTCCTTCCTCGAGTACGCCTACTCCGTCATCTATTCGCGCGCACTCCCCGACGCGAGGGACGGGCTCAAGCCGGTGCAGCGTCGCATCCTCTTCCAGATGGCGGAGATGGGCCTGCGCCCGGACCGCGGCCATGTGAAGAGCGCCCGCGTCGTCGGCGAGGTCATGGGAAAGCTGCACCCTCATGGGGACTCGGCGATCTATGACGCGCTCGTCCGCCTCGCGCAGGAGTGGGCCCTCCGGGTGCCGCTCGTCGACGGTCACGGCAACTTCGGATCCCTGGACGACGGCCCCGCCGCCGCGAGGTACACCGAAGCGCGCCTCGCCGCTCCCGCGCTCTCGCTGACCGAGAACCTCGACGAGGACGTCGTCGACTTCATCCCGAACTACGACGGCCAGTTCCAGCAGCCCGCCGTGCTGCCCGCGGCGTTCCCCAACCTGCTCGTCAACGGTGCCAGCGGCATCGCGGTGGGCATGGCGACCAACATGGCGCCGCACAACCTCATCGAGGTCGTCGCCGCGGCAACCCACCTGCTGGAGAACCCGGACGCCACCACCGAGGACCTCATGGAGTACGTCCCCGGTCCCGACTTCCCGTCGGGCGGGATCCTGATGGGGCTCGACGGCGTCAAGGACGCCTACACGACCGGGCGCGGCGCTCTGAAGGTCCGCGGACGCACCTCGATCGAGCCACTGGGTCCCCGCCGCACCGGCATCATCGTCTCGGAGCTGCCGTACATGGTCGGCCCCGAGCGTCTGATCGAGAAGATCCGCGACGCGGTGCAGGCGAAGAAGCTGCAGGGCATCAGCGACGTGACCGATCTCACCGACCGCAACCACGGCCTCCGCGTCGCGATCGGGATCAAGACCGGTTTCGATCCGAACGCCGTGCTGGAGCAGCTCTATCGGCTCACCCCGCTGGAGGACTCCTTCAGCATCAACAACGTCGCGCTCGTCGATGGCCAGCCCCGCACCCTCGGGCTCAAGGAGATGCTCAGCGTCTACGTCGGCCACCGCATCGAGGTCATCACCCGCCGCAGCCGCTACCGCCTCGCACGCCGGGAGGAGCGCCTGCACCTGGTGGAGGGTCTGCTCATCGCGATCCTCGACATCGACGAGGTCATCCAGGTCATCCGGTCCTCGGACGACACGGAGCAGGCACGCACCCGGCTCCGCTCCGTGTTCGACCTCAGCGAGCCGCAGGCCGAGTACATCCTCGAGCTGCGGCTGCGGCGCCTGACGAAGTTCTCTCGCATCGAGCTCGAGGCGGAGCGAGACGCCCTCCTCGCGGAGATCGCGTCGCTGCGGGAGCTGCTCGCCAGCCCGGCGCTGCTGCGCGCGGCCGTCGCGCAGGAGCTGGACGCCGTGGCCGAGGCCTACGGGACGCCGCGCCGTACCCTGCTGATGAATGCGGCCCCGCCGAAGCCCCGCGCGACGAAGGGCGCGGTGGATCTGCAGATCGCCGACGCTCCGACCACCGTGGTCCTGTCGACGACCGGTCGTGCCGTGCGCGTGGACCTCACCGAAGGGCAGGAGCTCACCGCCCCTGCTCGGCGGAGCAAGCACGACGCCATCCTCGCGACCGTCGAGACGACGGTGCGCGGGGAGGTCGGTGCGCTCACGAGCACGGGACGCGTCGTCCGCTTCTCCCCCGTCGACCTGCCCTCGGTGCCCGGCACCTCCGTACAGCTCGCCGCGGGGACTCCGCTGCGAGACTACCTGGGGATCACGACCAAGGGCGAGCGCATCCTCGGATTCGTCCGCTTCGACAGCGACACCCCGGTCGCCCTCGGCACCGCGCAGGGCATCGTCAAGCGGATCGTGCCGTCGACCCTGCCGGTGCGTCCGGACCTCGAGGTCATCGGCCTCAAGACCGGCGACTCCGTGGTCGGTGTGGCCGACGCGGCGGACGACGCGGACCTCGTGTTCCTGACGACGGATGCGCAGCTGCTACGGTTCTCGGCCTCGGCGGTCCGTCCGCAGGGCGCGCCGGCCGGCGGCATGGCGGGCATCAAGCTCGGCTCGGGCGCCGCGGTCCTCTTCTTCGGCGCCGTCAGCCCGGACGCCGAAGCCGTCGTCGCCACGGTCTCCGGTGCGGACAGCGTCCTTCCCGGCACCGAGCCGGGCCGCGCGAAGGTCTCGGCGTTCACGGAATACCCGTCCAAGGGACGCGCGACCGGTGGCGTCCGCGCCCACGCCTTCCTGAAGGGCGAGGACCGCCTCACCGTCGCCTGGGTCGGCCCGACCCCGGCTCTGGCCGTCGACCCCACCGGCGCGGTGCGCAAGCTCCCCGAGCCCGGAGCGCGTCGCGACGCCTCCGGTCAGCCGATCGACGGCGTCATCGGCAGCATCGGCCGCACGCTCGTCTGATCCGTCCCACGAGAAAGGGGACCCGGCCTCGCCGGGTCCCCTTTCTCGTCGCCTCCGCCCTCAGGCGTCGATGGACTCCCGCGAGAGCTGGTCGGCGGAGTCGATGATGAACTCGCGACGCGGAGCGACCTCGTTGCCCATGAGCAGCTCGAAGACGCGGCCCGCGGCCTCGGCGTCCTCCATCCGCACTCGGCGGAGCAGGCGACCGGAACGGTCCATCGTCGTGTTCGCGAGCTGCTCCGCGTCCATCTCTCCGAGCCCCTTGTAACGCTGGATCGGCTCGTGCCAGCGCTTGCCGGCCTTCCGGAGCTTCGCGAGCAGCGCGTGCAGCTCCTGCTCGCTGTAGGTATAGATGGTCTCGTTCGGCTTCGAGCCCGGGTTGATGACGATGATCCGATGCAGCGGCGGCACGGCCGCGAACACCCGTCCGTGCTCGATGAGAGGCCGCATGTAGCGGAAGAAGAGCGTGAGCAGGAGGGTCCGGATGTGCGCCCCGTCGACATCGGCGTCGCTCATGAGGATGATCTTCCCGTAGCGCGCCGCGTCGATGTCGAAGGTCCGCCCGGAGCCGGCCCCGATCACCTGGATGATCGACGCGCACTCGGCGTTGGACAGCATGTCGCCGACCGACGCCTTCTGCACGTTGAGGATCTTCCCGCGGATCGGCAGCAGCGCCTGGAACTCGCTGTTGCGCGCGTTCTTCGCCGTGCCGAGAGCCGAGTCGCCCTCGACGATGAAGAGCTCGCTGCGCTCCACGTCGTTCGTCCGGCAGTCGACGAGCTTGGTCGGCAGCGTCGACGACTCGAGCGCGTTCTTGCGGCGCTGCGTCTCCTTGTGTGCCCGTGCGGACACCCGGGCCTTCATCTCGGAGACGATCTTGTCGAGCAGCTGCGTCGCCTGACTCTTGTCGTCGCGCTTCGTGGAGGTGAAACGCTGCTGCAGGTCCTTGCGCATCACCTGAGCGACGATCTGGCGCACGGCAGGCGTGCCGAGCACCTCCTTCGTCTGGCCCTCGAACTGCGGCTCCGGCACATTGACCGTGAGGACGGCGGTGAGACCGGCGAGGACGTCGTCCTTCTCGAGCTTGTCGTTGCCGACCTTGAGCCGGCGCGCGTTCTGCTCGACCTGACTGCGCAGCGCCTTCAGCAGTTCCTGCTCGAAGCCCTGCTGGTGCGTGCCGCCCTTCGGCGTCGAGATGATGTTCACGAAGGAGCGGATCCGGGTGTCGTAGCCGGTGCCCCAGCGCAGGGCGATGTCGACGGCGCAGACGCGCTCGACCTCGGTCGCCACCATGTGCCCGTCGGGCTGCAGCACGGGCACGGTCTCGGTGAACGTGCCCTCGCCCTGGATACGCCAGGTATCGGTCACCGGCGGGTCGACCGCGAGGTAGTCCACGAACTCCGAGATGCCGCCCTCATAGAGGTACGAGGTCTCCACGGGGCCCGTCGGCGTGCCGTCCTCCCCCACGACGGCGCTCGCGGCGCGCTCGTCGCGCACCACGATCTCGAGCCCGGGGACCAGGAAGGCCGTCTGCCGAGCCCGCGTCTCCAGCTCCGCGAGCTGGAAGGCGGCGTCCTTCGTGAAGATCTGGCGGTCGGCCCAGTAGCGCACGCGAGTGCCGGTGACGCCGCGCGGTGCCTTGCCGACGACGCGCAGCTCGCTGTTCTCCTCGAACGGGGTGAACGGCGCGTCGGGGCGCTTCTCCCCGGAGTCCTGGAAGATGCCGGGCTCGCCACGGTGGAACGACATGGCGTACGTCTTGCCGCCGCGGTCGACCTCGACGTCCAGGCGCTCGGAGAGCGCGTTCACGACCGAGGCGCCGACGCCGTGCAGACCGCCCGAAGCGGCATAGGAGCCGCCACCGAACTTCCCTCCGGCGTGCAGCTTCGTGTAGACGACCTCGACGCCGGTCAGGCCGGTGCGGGGCTCCACGTCGACGGGGATGCCGCGACCGCGGTCGTGCACCTCGACGCTGCCGTCGTCGTGGAGGATGACGTCGATGCGCGAGCCGTTGCCGGCCACCGCCTCATCGACGGAGTTGTCGATGATCTCCCAGAGGCAGTGCATGAGCCCGGGCGAACCGTTCGAGCCGATGTACATGCCGGGGCGCTTGCGGACCGCTTCGAGTCCTTCGAGCACCTGGAGATGATGGGCGGAGTACTCGGCATTCACAATCTCCGAGTCTATTCGCGGGAGGGAGCTGCCCCTCGCAGACACTCCCCGGGGGCGCCGCCTTCGCGGGTGGGCGCGTACGCGCTGAGCGAAACACGCCGTCGACCGGGCATGCCCCCAGGTGCAGCGTGGTTGTATTGAGCACGACCAACAAGGACGCCGACACCCGAGGAGGCCCCGAGATGAATGCAACGACCGAACGTGAGACCTCCGCTGTCGAGTACCGCCTGACCGCGATGGACCGCTGCGACTCGTGTGGAGCGCAGGCCTACATCGCCGCTGAGGTCAACGGTTCCGAGCTGCTCTTCTGCGCCCACCACGGCCGCAAGTACGAAGAGAAGCTGCGCAGCGTGGCCACCAGCTGGCACGACGAGACCGCTCGCCTCATCGAGACGGTCTGATCAGCGACTGACCCGGCCCAGCCGGGTCACTCCACGACCCTCCGCCGAATCCGCGGACCGAGTCGGGTGAGGATCTCCTCGCCCACCGTGTCGATCCGCTCGGCGAGGGTCGTTGCTGTGTCCTCCCCCTGTACGCCGGGGCCGAAGATCGTCACCTCGTCACCGACGGCCATGCCCGGCCAGCCGGCGACCGTCGTCGTCGCCAGACCGACCTCGGCGGCCACGCGGGGGCCGGCCGGAGTACCGACTGCCATTCCGGCGAGTGTCGAGGGGAGGCCGTCGAGACTGCCGACGGCGACGACCGCGGCGTCGCCGTCGACCCGGACGACCGGGGCGACGAGGCGTGCCGCCGGCTGCACGCCGTCGAGATCCGGGCCGTCCGCCGAACGGATGCCGTAGCAGAACGCCCCGATCCGCGACACCGTGCCGCGCAGCTCCGGACGCCACCAGGATGCCGCCGACGCCGTGAGGTGCAGGGCCTCCGGCACAGCTCCGGACAGGCCGGTGTGCTGCACGGCATCGAGGAATACGGACTGGGCCTCGTCGTCCTCGGCGTCGCTCGCCTCCGCGATGTGGCTCCACACTCCCACGAGCGCGAGGGTGCCCGCGCTCTCGGCCGCCCTCGCTTCCGCCACCGCCGCCGGCCAATCCTCCGGGCGCACGCCGTTGCGGTGCAGTCCGGTGTCGATCTTCAGGTGAATCCGCGCGCGCACGCCGAGGACCTCCGCCCGCGCGATGATGCGCCGCAGGTACTCGACCGTCCCGACCCCGAGCTCGATGTCCTGCAGGAGCGCCTCGTCGATCTCCTCGTCGGTCGAGGTCGCCCAGGCGAACACGGAAGCCGCCGCCCCGACGATACGTCGGACGTCGAGGCCTCCGCGCACGTCATAGCTGCCGAATGAGGTGACCCCCGCCTCCCGCGCGGTCTCGACCGCCCAGCGGAGACCGTGACCGTACGCGTCGTCCTTCAGGACCAGCATCAGCGTGGATTCGCCCAGCCGGTCCCGCACCGCCGCGACGTTGGCGCGGAACACGGCGCTGTCCAGTCGCAGCTCAGGTCGCATCGGGCCTCCCATCATGCCTCCCATCCGCGCACGGCGTGCGCGCCGGGAACGGCGACGAGCTCCGCCGGCGTCATCCCGGTGACCGCGGCCCAGTGGCCGATCGCGTCGGAAGCGGGCCCGGTCCCACCGAAGTAGGTCACCGGATCCCCCACGTCCGCCGCGCCGCCCTGCAGATCGATGACGCACACGTCCATGGCGACACGCCCGATGATCGGGCGAAGCGCGCCGTCCACCTCGACGTCGGCGTGATTGCCGAGGGCGCGGACGATGCCCTGGGCGTACCCGCCCGTGACGAGCGCGACGACGGTGTCCGTTGCGGCCCGGAAGGTATAGCCGTAGGAGACGGCCTCCCCCGCTCGCAGACGCTTGGTGGACATCACCCGACCGACGAGTCTCATGACCGGAGGGGTGGCCGAGGCACCCGCCGCGCTCGGCAGACCGTAGAGCAGCGCGGGATCGGTGTCCGGTTCGCCGGTCGTGGTGGCACGGATGCCCTCGAGGCGCAGCGCCTCGACCTCGCCCGGGGAGTCCACGAGCACCTCTGCGGCGCCGGCGGCGGTGACCGCATGGGCGACGGCGAGCAGACCGTGACCCCAGGCATCGCGCCGGAGGTCGGCCGTCGTCCCTCCCGCCCGGATCGCCGCGGACGCGCCGGCGGCGAGGGCCGAACGCGAGATCATCGCTTGCGGAAGCGCACTCGAACTCGTGTCACACACGTCCTCCAGCCTAGCTTCCGCACTCCCAGGAGCCTGGGGGCTCCCCGCGTAGACTGGGACGTCGATCCCTAGACCCGGAGCTCCATGTCTCGTCTTTCTCTCGCGCCCCGCATCCGCTACCTCCTCGGCCGTGCCCGCCGCATCGACGTCGGTTCGGTGTTCGAACGGGCCAAGGAGGCCTCGGCCCAGCATCACCGGCCCGTGCCCACGATCGTCGCCGACATGCTCTGGTCGGCGGCCCGTCACAACGTCGGCTTCCAGGACTACATCGACTACGACTTCGCGATGCTGAACCGTGCCGAGCGCGAGACGTACATGACGCACCCGGTCTCCAACCAGCTCTCGCAGAAGTACGACCACCCCGACTTCCGCTGGATCTTCCAGGACAAGATCGAGTTCAACCGCAAGTTCTCCGCGCACCTGCACCGTGAGTGGATGGTGGTCGAGGAGGGGAACGCGGACGAGGTCCGCGCCCTCACGGAGCGCCTCGGCACCATCGTCACGAAGGAGCCGGTCGGCCAAGCCGGGACCGGCGTGCACCGGTACCACGCGGCCGACATCACGGACTGGACCGAGTTCCACCGCGGTCTCCTCGATCGCGGCGAGCTGCTGATCGAAGAGGTCATCCGCCAGCACGACGATCTGGCGGCGGTCTGCCCCGGAACCGTGAACACCACCCGCATCACGGCGTTCTTCGACGGCGAGAAGGCGCACATCCTCGCGATGGCACAGAAGTTCGGCCGCGGCGCGGTGAGCGACCAGATGACGTTCGGCGGCTTCTACACGATGCTCGATGAGAACGGGCACGCCGTGGGGGCGGGCTACGACTCGCACGGTCACGTTCACGAGACCCACCCGGACTCGGGCTTCCGCATCGCCGACTTCCAGCTGCCCTACATGGACGAGGTGCGGGCGTTCATCGATCAGGTCGCCCGCGTCGTGCCGCAGGTGCAGTACGTCGGCTGGGACGTCGTCGTGACCCCGGACGGCCCCGTACTCGTCGAGGGCAACTGGGGTGCGGGTGTCTACGAGAACAAGCCCAGCGTCACCGGCATCCGCACCGGCCACAAGCCGCGCTATCGCGAGGTCATCGGCTTCTGAGCCTGTCGAAGCGAACCGGCCCCATACGTACGAACCGGCCCCTTGCGTTCGCACGCAAGGGGCCGGTTCGGTCGTAAAGGGGTGGGACGGTCCGCTCAGACCGCGCGGACGATACCGAGCGGCGTGGACTCGAGGCCCTGACCGAGCGGGTTGTCGCCGAGGATCTTCACGAGCCGCAGCTCCCCCGCCTTGTCCAGCGTGGAGCCGAGGATGTTCCCGCCGAGGTCGTTGATGTCGACCACGGCCACCTCGGCCTGGCCACCGATCAGCGTCTTCAGGTGTGCCGCAACCCGGTCCGGGTCCTTCGGCCCGAGCACGACCGCCTCGTTGTACGGAGGAATGGTGTGCTTGGTGGGGCCGTCGATCGCACGGGCCTTATCCCCCGCGATGCGGTAGAAGTCGCCCTTGCGTCCGAAGGCCTTGGTGATCGCCGAGACGGCCGCCGCGAAGAGGATGCGCGGCGTGCCGCACTCCCGCAGCGCCATCTCCATCGTCTCGGGCATGCCGAGACCGATGCCGTACGGCGTACGGGTGACGTACTTCGACAGGAACAGCGCGAGCTTCCGCGGCTTGATCTCGTCCAGGCGGTACGAGCGGCCCTGCGTGATCGCGACGATCTTCTCGGTCACGAACAGCAGGTCGCCAGGCTGGACGGCATCCTTCGCGTACTCGGTGATGATGGCGTCGAGGTCGTCATCCGGCATCACGACGCGGGTGCGCAGCGGGATCCGTGCGTAGCTCTTTCCGTCGACACTCGTCTCGAGCGCCTTGCCCTCGTTCGCCTGCATCACTCGAGGTAGTCCCGCAGCGACTGCGAGCGGCTCGGGTGGCGCAGCTTCGCCATCGTCTTGGACTCGATCTGACGGATGCGCTCACGCGTCACGCCGAAGGTGTCGCCGATCTGGTCGAGCGTCTTCGGCTGACCGTCGCCCAGACCGAAGCGCATCCGGATCACGCCGGCCTCGCGCTCGGAGAGCGAGTCGAGCAGCTGCTCGAGCTGACGCTGCAGCATCGTGAAGCCCACGGCGTCGGCGGGGACCACGGCCTCGGTGTCCTCGATGAGGTCACCGAACTCGCTGTCTCCGTCTTCACCGAGCGGCGTGTGCAGCGAGATCGGCTCGCGGCCGTACTTCTGCACCTCGACGACCTTCTCCGGGGTCATGTCGAGCTCGCGACTGAGCTCTTCCGGAGTGGGTTCGCGACCCAGGTCCTGCAGCATCTGCCGCTGCACGCGGGCGAGCTTGTTGATGACCTCGACCATGTGCACCGGGATGCGGATCGTGCGGGCCTGGTCGGCCATGGCGCGGGTGATCGCCTGACGGATCCACCAGGTGGCGTAGGTCGAGAACTTGAAGCCCTTGGTGTAGTCGAACTTCTCGACGGCGCGGATGAGGCCGAGGTTGCCCTCCTGGATCAGATCCAGGAACTGCATGCCGCGACCGGTGTAGCGCTTGGCCAGGGAGACGACGAGACGGAGGTTCGCGCCGAGGAGGTGACTCTTCGCGCGCTGACCGTCACGGGCGACCCACTGCAGGTCGAGTCCGAGCTGGCTCGTCTTCTCGGCGGGAGACATCGCGGAGAGCTTCTCCTCCGCGAACAGACCCGCCTCGATGCGCATCGCGAGCTCGACCTCTTCGGCCGCGTTCAGCAGCGCGACCTTTCCGATCTGCTTCAGGTAGTCCTTGACCGGGTCGGCCGTGGCACCGGTGATCTGGGTCGAGTAGACCGGGACCTCTTCGTCGTCCTTGGAGGAGATGACGATCGCGCCGGTCGGCAGCGGCTCGGTGAAGGCCGGCTTCGCGTCCTCTTCCTCGTCGTCGCCCGCGGCGTCCTCGGCGCCTTCGGGGGCGGCGGCCTCGTCCTCTTCGACGACCTCGTCCGCCTTCTTCTTCTTCGCGGGGGCGCGCTTGGCCGCGGCACGCTTGGGGGCGGGAGCCGCTTCGGTCGCTTCGACGTCCTCGACCTCGGGATCCGCGGTGATCTGATCGGCCTTCTTCGTCCGCGTGTTCTTCGTCGTGGCAGGAGTCACGTTTCGCCTTTCACGGGGCCGCTGGGAGACCCCGGGACATTTCGGACACTAGTAAGACCCTTGTCAA
The DNA here is from genome assembly GCF_002848265.1 of Zhihengliuella sp. ISTPL4. Lineage (GTDB taxonomy): Bacteria > Actinomycetota > Actinomycetes > Actinomycetales > Microbacteriaceae > Microbacterium. The sequence continues at coordinate 703,201 of NZ_CP025422.1, read as the reverse complement.
GTCCAGTGCTCGAAAACACCGATTGACAACGGGTCGGACTCCTAGTATCGCATACGTATGGCGATGAGGACGCATTCGCGCGCGATCCGCTGCGGGAGATTCAGCCGCGGCCCGGCTTGTCGTCGTCGCCGGACGGACGAGTGGCCAGGTAACGCTCGAGCTCGGCAGCGAGCTCGTCCGCGCTGGGCAGGTCGCGTTCGCTGAAGCCGCCCTCGTCGTACGAGTCGTCCTCGGGATCCCGGCCCGCCATGTAGGCGTCGTAGCGGCGTTCGAGGTTGTGCACCATCTGCTGCAGCTCGTCGTTCGCGGCGACCTGCTCGTCGACGCGGGCGATGTAGTCCGCCCGCCGCTCCTGCACGGCGTCGAGCATGAGCACCAGTCCGGTCGAAGCCATGAGCTTCTCCGCCGCCGCGCTGACCGCTTCGGGGTTCTCCGTCTCCGCGAGATAGTGCGGCACGAGCAGCACGAAGCCGACGACCCGCTCGCCTCGCTCCGCGAACCGGAACTCGAGCAGATGACCCGCGGTCGCCGGGACCTGGGTGCGCGGACGCCACACGGAGTGCGACACCACGAGATCGCGTCGATTCCCGCTCACGGTGGTGCCGATCGGACGCGTGTGCGGCACGGGCATCGCGATGGAGTGCACCCAGTGCAGCCCCGATGCCTCGAACTCCGCGGCGAGATCCAGCACCGTCTCCGCGAAGGCGTTCCAGGCGAAGTCGGGCTCGTACCCCGTGAGGAGCAGGAACGGGCGTCCGAGCGCGTCCGTGGCGAGGGAGAGTTCGAGGCGCGGCGGGCGGAACTCGGCGAGGTGGTCCTGGTCGAACGAGATGACAGGGCGTCGTGCCCGGTAATCGAGCAGCACGTCGTTGTCGAAGATCGCCAGCGGCTGCGGGGACGTCGTCTCCCGCAGATGGTCGATGAGCCCGGACACCGCGCTGCCCGCGTCGGTGAAACCGGTGAGCAACATCACGAGAGGCAGGCCGTGGGGCACCGTGGGAGCGTTCGCGACGCGTTCGTGGATCTCTCCGGAGAAGGGCATGTCTCCATGCTACGAGCCGCACCCGAAGCGGGGCTCTGACGTGTCTCGCTGAGAGCGAACACACCCAGGCCGCCGGGCCGCTGACCGTCGGGCGGAGATCCTAGGATGGAGAGCATGACGCTTCCCGTGCTCTCGCACACCACCGATCAGTTCCCCGGAAGCGCTGCCGATGCCGCAGTGCTCGTCGTCCCCGATCTCTCCGAGTCGGCCGAGCCCCTGGCGGCTCACCCCGGTCTCGCCGACGTCCTCGCAGGCGTCGGCTTCACCGGCGCCGCCGGAGCGTTCGCACGGGTCTACGCCCCCGAGGTGACGACGCTCCCGTTCGCGGTCGTCGGCGTCGGGTCCACCATCGACGACGCGTCCGTGCGGAGCGCAGCCGGCACGGCTCTCCGCTCTCTGACCGGCTTCGACACCGTCTCGCTCGGCCTCGCGGGCGGGCTCGAGGAGCACGCCGCCGCGGCGGCGGAGGGCGCCGTCCTCGGCGGCTACCGCTTCGACGACTACCGGGCCGAGAACGGCAAGAAGAAGCGCGCGACGGCGGTCATCCTCCACGCCCCGCTCGACGACGCGACGATCGCCCGCGCCCACGCCACCGGCGAGGCCGTCGCGCTCATCAAGGACCTCGTGAACGTGCCCGCCGAATGGCAGAGCCCCGCGCAGCTGGCGCAGAGCGCCGCCGACAGCGTCGCCGACCTCGACGTCACCGTGGAGATCCTCGACGAGACCGCTCTCGCCGAGCAGGGCTTCGGGGGCATCCTCGGCGTCGGGCAGGGTTCCGACCGGCCGCCGCGCCTCGTCCGCCTCGACTACGCACCGGCCGACGCGCAGCGGCACATCGCTCTCGTCGGCAAGGGCATCACCTTCGACACCGGTGGTCTGTCGCTCAAGCCCGCGGCCTCGATGGTCGGCATGAAGTTCGACATGGCCGGTGCCGCGACCTCCCTCGCCGCGCTCCGCGCCATCGCCGCCCTCCGGCTCCCCGTGCACGTGACCGCCTGGCTCTGCATCACCGACAACATGCCGTCCGGTCGGGCTCTCCGCCCCGGCGACGTCATCCGCATCCTCGACGGCACCACCGTCGAGGTGCTGAACACCGACGCGGAGGGGCGGCTCGTCCTCGCCGACGGCCTGGTCGCCGCGAGCCGGGAGAACCCCGACGTCATCATCGACGTCGCGACCCTGACCGGCGCGATCGTCGCGGCCCTCGGCCACCGCCACACCGGTGTGTTCGGCGACGACGACACGGTCGCGGAGTTCCTCGCCGCCGCCGCCCGCACCGGCGAGCCCGCGTGGCACATGCCGCTGCCCGCCTACATGGAGGAGACGCTCGACTCCCCCATCGCCGACATGATCAACGCCAACATGGGAGATCGGATGGGCGGCGCTTCCTTCGCCGGCCTCTTCCTGCGGCGCTTCGTCGGCCGTACCTCGGACGCAGACGACGCGCCGCGCATCCCCTGGGTGCACCTCGACATCGCGGGATCCGGCGAACACGCCGGCGCTCCCTACGGCTTCACCGAGAAGGGCCCCACGGGGGCGATGGTCCGATCGATCATCGCCTTCGCCGAAGCAGCATCCCACACGGAGGCATGACACCCATGACAACCCACACCTTCGACATCGTCGTCCTGGGCGGCGGCAGCGGCGGGTACGCCGCGGCACTGCGAGCGAGCGAGCTCGGCAAGTCCGTCGCACTGATCGAGAAGGACAAGGTGGGCGGGACGTGCCTGCACCGCGGGTGCATCCCCACGAAGGCGCTGCTGCACGCCGCCGAGGTCGCGGACCACGTGCGTGACGCCTCCTCCGTCGGAGTCACGGCTTCGTTCGGCGGGATCGACCCGGCGGGCGTCCGCACGTATCGCGAGGGCATCGTCGCGAAGAAGTACAAGGGCCTCGAGGGGCTCGTGAAGGCGCGCGGCATCACGACGGTCGCCGGATTCGGCCGCTTGAACGCCGACCGGAGCGTCAGCGTCGGCGACGACGTCTATGTCGGCACGGACGTCATCCTCGCCACCGGGTCGTACAGCCGCTCGCTGCCGGGGCTCGAGATCGGCGGACGGATCCTGACCAGCGAGCAGGCACTCGCCCTGGACGTCATCCCCGACCGCGTGCTCATCCTGGGCGGCGGCGTGATCGGCGTCGAGTTCGCGAGCGTGTGGCGCTCCTTCGGCGCCGAGGTGACGATCGTCGAGGCGCTGCCCCACCTCGTCCCGAACGAGGACATCGCGATGAGCAAGGGCCTCGAGCGGGCGTTCCGGCGCCGCGGCATCCAGTACTCCCTCGGCGTGCGCTTCCAGAGCGCCATGCAGGACGGCTCGTCCGTCACCGTCACCCTGGAAGACGGCAAGGAGTTCACCGCCGACTACCTCCTCGTCGCCGTCGGTCGCGGCCCCGTCACCGCGGACCTGGGGTTCGAGGAAGCCGGCGTGCGCCTGGACCGCGGGTTCGTGACGGTGGACGGCGACCTCCGCACCGCCGTCCCCGGTGTGTGGGCGGTCGGCGACATCGTGCCCGGCCTCCAGCTCGCCCACCGCGGGTTCCAGCAGGGGATCGCGGTCGCCGAGCGCATCGCGGGCCTCTCCCCCGTGAACGTGCCCGACGTGCAGATCCCGAAGGTCACCTACTCCAGCCCCGAGGTCGCCTCGGTCGGCCTCACGGAGGAGGCGGCGATCAACGCGCACGGTGCCGATGCGGTCCACTCCTACGAGTACAACCTCGCCGGGAACGGGAAGAGCGAGATCATCGGCACGGGTGGCCTGGTCAAGGTCGTCCGCCTCAAGGATGGTCCCGTCCTCGGCGTCCACCTGCTCGGTGACCGTGTCGGCGAGCTCATCACCGAGGGGCAGCTCGCGGTCGCATGGGAGGCCCATCCCGAGGACATCGCGCCGCTCATCCACGCCCACCCGACCCAGAGCGAGGCCCTCGGCGAAGCCTTCCTCGCGCTGGCCGGAAAGCCCCTGCACGCCCTCTGAGCACCAACCGGTGCCCGAGTCACTAAGCTAGACAAGCGTCATACAACTTCTGAAGGAGACTCAGTCATGAGCACATCCGTGGTCCTCCCCGCTCTCGGTGAGAGCGTCACAGAGGGTACGGTCACCCGCTGGCTCAAGCAGGTGGGAGACACCGTCCAGGCGGACGAGGGCCTGCTCGAGATCTCGACCGACAAGGTCGACACCGAGATCCCCTCCCCGGTCACCGGCGTGATCGAGGAGATCCTCGTGGCCGAGGACGAGACCGTCGAGGTCGGTGCTCTGCTGGCCCGCATCGGCGACGGTAGCGGCGCGGCCCCCGCCGGCGATGCCCCTGCTGCCGCCGAAGCCGCTCCGGCCGAAGCCGCCGCCCCCGCCGCTCCGGAGCCCGCCGCGGCTCCCGCAGCGGAGCAGCAGGCTCCCGCCGAGTCCGCGCCCGCCGAGTCCGCGCCCGCGGCGCCGTCCGGCGACGCGACCGACATCGTGCTCCCCGAGCTCGGCGAGAGCGTCACCGAGGGCACCGTCACCCGGTGGCTCAAGCAGGTCGGCGACTCGGTCGAGGTCGACGAGGCGCTCCTCGAGATCTCCACCGACAAGGTCGACACCGAGATCCCTTCGCCGGTCGCCGGCGTGCTGCAGGAGATCGTCGCCGGTGAGGACGAGACCGTCGAGGTCGGCGCCGTGCTGGCGCGCGTCGGTTCCGGCGCTGCTCCCGCGGCTCAGCCCGAGGCTCCCGCCGCTCCGCAGGCCGAGGCTCCCGCCGCTCCGGCCCCGCAGGCCGAGGCTCCCGCTGCGGAGCCTCAGGCTCCCGCTCCGGCTCCGCAGGCCGAGGCTCCCGCCGCTCCGGCTTCGCAGACCGAGGCACCGGCAGCGTCCGCGCAGCCGGCCGCTCCGGCCGCTCCGGCGGCTGCAGAGCCCGCCGCCCCGAAGCTGTCGCTGCCGACCGAGAGCGACAACCTCTATGTGACCCCGCTCGTGCGTCGTCTGGCCGCCCAGCAGGGCGTCGACCTGGCGACGGTCAAGGGCACCGGTGTCGGCGGACGCATCCGCAAGGAGGACGTCCTCAAGGCCGCGGAGTCCGCCACCAGTGCCCCGGCAGCCGCCGCCGCACCGGCGCCGGCACCGCTCGAGGTGTCGCCGCTGCGCGGGACCACTCAGCCGATGTCGCGCCTGCGCAAGGTTCTCGCCAAGCGCGCGGTCGAGTCGATGCAGCAGACGGCCCAGCTCACCACCGTGGTCGAGGTCGACGTCACCGCTCTCGCCGAATACCGCGACAGCGTCAAGGCGTCGTTCCTCGAGAAGACCGGCGACAAGCTCTCCTTCCTCCCGTTCTTCGCGCTGGCCGCGGCGGAGGCTCTCCAGGCCTTCCCGATCATCAACGCGACGGTCGACGGCGAGCAGATCGTCTACCCGGCCTCCGAGAACGTCTCGATCGCGGTTGACACCGAGCGCGGCCTGCTCACGCCGGTGCTCCGCGACGCCGCGTCGAAGAACATCGCCGAGATCGCGCACGAGATCGCCGACCTCGCGGCACGCACGCGCGACAACAAGCTGAAGCCCGACGAGCTCGCCGGCGGCACGTTCACGCTGACCAACACGGGTTCGCGCGGCGCGCTGTTCGACACTCCCGTGGTCTTCCTGCCGCAGTCGGCGATCCTCGGCACGGGCACGGTCGTCAAGCGCCCGGGTCTTGTCAAGGTCGGTGGCACTGATGCGATCGCGGTCCGCTCGTACGTGTACCTGGCGCTGTCCTACGACCACCGCATCATCGACGGTGCCGACGCGGCACGCTTCCTCGGTGCGGTGAAGGCTCGTCTCGAGGCCGCGCAGTTCAGCGGTCAGCTCGGCGCCTGACCCCAGGCTTCGCCTCACTTCGGCTGGTCCGCGACGCGATATGCGTCGCGGACCAGCCATTTTTCGTCCGTGTGCACGAGCACGACGATCAGTGCCGGCCCCCCGGAGCCGACGTCGTCGGGCAGGGACGCGTACTCGAACACCGCGATGTCGCCGTACTGATCGACCAGAGCCGCCTGCCCCTCCGCCTCGGTGACCGCGGCCGCGGCCACGACGCCGTCGGAGCCCGGGGCGACCGCGTCCGCGCAGACGGTGTCGCCGTTCTCCCGGCACCGACTGATCCCCGCCACCAGCGCCGGCAGGGCGGCCTCCGGTCCCTCGATCGTCGGCGATGCTGTCCGGGCTGACCTCACGGGGGTCGGCATCGGCGATGTCGCGGTCTTCGGGGTGACTTCCGACGACCGCCCCGAACCGACCGACATGCTCCCGGATGGCGCCGCAGCCGAACCGTCGCGCTCGCTGGGCCAGAGCAGTCCGAGGAGGAGCACGCCGCCTGCGCATGCACCAGCGACGACGATCAGCCCCGCTCTCCGGGACCGTGCGCCCCGGCTCTCTCCTCCCCTGTTCGGCCGGCTCCCCGCGCGGCGCCTGACGAGGGCTCGACCGGCACGGAGCACGTGTTCCCCACGACCCTGCATCGCCGTGAGGAGGGGAAGGGTGCCGTGGCGCCGGGCCCTTCGCGGACGCCCGTGTCTCCCGCTCCGATCCCGCAACAGAGCGGGCGCAGGAGGCTCCACGCGGACCCGAGGCCGCAGAGCACTCCGGACACCGACGCCGCCCGTCGCTTCGACGTGCCCGGCCGCCTCGCGCTCCAGGGGCCGCGGTGTCGCGATCTCGAGCAGCTCGCGCTCCGCCTCCTCGAGCAGCCGCCGTGGCACCCGACGTCGCTCTGCCGCCGCCTGAAGCCGGTCGTGCACACGGTCGAGAACCCGCGCGAGCATCTTGTCCGCGCACTCCTCGCGCAGGCTTTCCAGGAGATCCAGCACGGTGTGAACCGCCTCGCGCCCCGGTCCCAGAACGAACACCGGGCGCCCGGCATCGGTGAGCCACCACGAGCCAGATATCGCTCCGCACTCCGCGGGACCGAGCTCCGCGAGCCCGCGGAGCATGCTCACCGCCACCGTGCCCACCTCCCCCGTCGACAGGCGCCCGCGCGACCGACGGCGGCGGTCGATTGAGGTCTCCACGCGTTCTGCACACCACGGCAGGAGGACGTCGTGTCCGCGCGCTCGGCGGATGATGTCGAGCGGTGCCGCGATGTGCTGCGCCCCTGCGTACCGCCAGCCGCCCCAGCCGGCCAGACCCTCGGCGTCGTGGCGGACGGCCAGCCCGTCCGGCGTCGTCACGAGTGCGCCGCGGAACGGCCCTTCCGCCGCGTCGAGGAGTCGGATGGTGCGGTGCGCCTGCGGAAGCACAGCCTGGTCTTCGGTCAGGGGCTCAGGCTCATTCGGCATGCGATCCATCACAGCCGACCGGTGCGTCCTCGCGATCGAGCCCAGTCTCGCTGGGACGAGATCGGACAGCGATTCCGATTGTGGAGGAGAGACGAAGCCATGCGCTCCGCTGCGCGCGAACGACGGCATCGCGAAGGCCGCGGACTCGGTAGGCTGGTCTCCATGGCAAAGCGTGCTCCCGAACCCGAGAAGCGTCCTGGGTTCTTCTCCCAGATCAAGTCCCTCTTCCGGTTCACGCGCGAGGCCTACCCCTGGCTCCCGTGGGCGCAGGCCGCGATCCTCATCGGCGGCGTGCTGCTCGGCCTCCTCGCCGGCTATCTGATCCCGCCGTTCCAGGTGTGGACGCTCATCCTCTGGGCCATCACGGGCCTCATGCTCGGCGTCCTCGGCGCCCTGTTCCTGATGACCCGGCTTTCGACGTCGGCCATGTACACGAAGATCGACGGCATGCCCGGCGCGACCGGTCACGTGCTCAGCACGAGCCTGGGTCGACAGTGGCAGGCCTCTGAAACGCCCGTCGGCATCAACCCGAAGACGCAGGAGGCGGTCTACCGCACGGTCGGCCGCGGCGGCATCGTCGTCGTCGGCGAGGGTGCCCGCGGGCGCCTCACGCGTCTCGTCAACGAGGAGCGCAGCCGCGCGCAGCGCGTCGCCCACGGTGTGCCGATCACAGTGCTCTACGTCGGTCACGGTGAGGACGAGGTGCCGATCGCCGACCTCGCGAAGACCATCAAGAAGCTGCCGAAGGCCATCGACAAGGCCACGATGGCAGCGGTCATCCGTCGCATCGACTCCGTGTCGCAGTCCCTCTCGTCGCTCCCCATCCCGAAGGGGATCGACCCGACGAAGGTGCGCGCGCAGCGTCCGCGCTGATCGGCACCCCTGAACTGCGGAGCGCGGCCGTCCTCATCGAGGGCGGCCGCGCTTCTCTCATTCCGAGAGCGGCTGCTTGGGCAGGCGGCGCACCTTCGCCCGACGGCGACGACGCTCGGGGATCATCGAACGCATCTCATCCAGCTTGCCGAAGCAGAACAGGCGGTCGTCGGGTTCGAGGACCACGTGCTTTCGCGGGTTCGGGATGACGCTCACCCCGCGGTGCAGGGTGAGCACGGTGATGTCGCGCTCCCACAGGCCCGCCTCCCCCAGCGTCTTGCCGACGAGGTCGGCCGCGCCGTGCACCATGAGCTCCGCGACGCCGTAGCCGGTGGAGACGGTGAGGCGCTGCCGCACGTCGATCTCCGGGAACGCGACCTGACCGGCGATGTAGTCGATGATCGCGCCTGCGACGTCCAGCTTGGTCGCCGTCTCGATGCCCTGCAGACCGGGCGAGGAGTTGACCTCCATCACCAGCGGACCCTCATCGCCCTCCAGCATGTCGACGCCCGCGACGCGGAGGCCCATGATCTGCGCGGACCGCACCGCCGCCCGTTCGTAGACGGGGTCCAGTTCGATCGCCTCGACCGAGCCGCCGCGGTGCACGTTGGAACGGAACTCGTCTCCCGCCGCCGATCGCCGCATCGCCGCGACGACGCGGTCCCCGACGACGAGCGCGCGGATGTCGCGGCCTCGGCTCTCGGAGATGAACTTCTGGATGAGAACGTTCTGCTTGGTGGAGTGCAGCGTCTCGATGATCGCTTCCGCCACCTTGACCTGAGGCGCGAGGATCACGCCGATGCCCTGGGTGCCCTCGAGCAGCTTGATCACCACGGGAGCGCCGCCGACGCGCTCGATCGCCGGTCGCACGTCGGCGCGGTTGCGCACGAAGGCGGTCGGCGGCATAGCGATGTTGTGCCGGGAGAGGATCTGATTCGCGCGGAGCTTGTCGCGCGCGCTGGAGATGCCGTTCGCCGTGTTGGGGGTGTAGACGTCCATCTGCTCGAACTGCCGCACCACGGCGGTGCCGAAGTACGTGATCGAGTTGCCGATGCGAGGAAGGATCGCGTCGTAGTCGCTGAGCTGCCGGCCCCGATAATGCAGATCGGGCTCGTCGGAGGTCAGGTCGATCGCGAAGCGCAGCGTGTTGAGCACCTTCACGTTGTGGCCCCGCTGCAGTGCGGCCGCGCGGAGGCGTTGGGTGGAGTACGCCTGCGGCGCACGGGACAGCACTGCGATCTTCACGGGGGATTTCCTGCCAGGATGTATCAGGTGAGTAGGTCTACCCATTCAAACACCCTTACGGGGTGGCGCGAGTGGGTGAGCCTGCCCGATCTCGGCGTCGACTGGATCAAAGCCAAGATCGACACCGGCGCCCGCACGTCGTCGCTGCACGCCTTCGACATCCAGGAGTTCGAACGCGACGGCGAGGCCTGGGCGCGTTTCCGCGTGAAGCCCTGGCAGGACAGCCAGGAGGACGCCGTCGTCGTGGAGTCTCCCATCCACGACCGCCGGGCCGTCCGGAGTTCGTCCGGGCACGCGCAGGAGCGTCTCGTCGTGCAGTTGATGATCCGGCTCGTCGACCGCGAGGTCATGGCCGAGGTGACGCTGAGCAACCGGGACGAGATGGGTTTCCGAATGCTGATCGGCCGCGAAGCGCTGCGGCGCGGGTACATCGTCGATCCGGCGCGTTCCTTCCTCGGCGGTAGAGCGCCCCGCGAGGCGCGCCGGCGCAACCGCGGCCGCGACTGAGCGTCAGGCTCGGATGAGGACCGTGCCCACGGCCTTGTCGTGCAGACCGCGCTGATCCGGGTCCCACACGACGGCCGGGATCACGATCAGGAGCAGCAGGGTGCGCACGATCGGGCGCCACAGACCGACCCATCCGCCGTCCAGACGGACGACGCGCATACCGAGGATGCGGTGCCCAGGGCTGCCGCCGGCGGTCGGGATGAAGAGGATCTGTACCACGCCGAAGATGAGCAGCGTGGCGAACGGGTCGTACTGGAAGAACGCGACGGAGAGGATGACGGCTGCCGTCCAGTCGATCGCGAGGGCTCCGATCCGACGTCCAGGGCGACCGATGCTCCCCGGTCCGGACTCCGGGAGTCCGAGTCGCTCACCGGGGTACGTGTTCACAGCATCCGTCACCCCTCCAGCCTACCGAGGCTGTGGATGCCCTCCGATCCTGCTCACGCTGTAACACGGACGAAACAAAGCGGATACCGTGGAGAAATCCCCCGTCCGTACTGTGCAGAGTGGCCCCGAAGCCATCGATCCGCATCACAGGAGTCGTACATGTTCAAAGATTCGTCCGAGGTACTGGCCTACATCAAGGAGAACGACGTCAAATTCCTTGACATCCGTTTCACCGACCTCCCTGGTGTGCAGCAGCACTTCAACATCCCTGCGGCGACGGTCGACGAGGCCTTCTTCACGGACGGACAGCTGTTCGACGGCTCCTCCATCCGCGGCTTCGCCAGCATCCACGAGTCGGACATGCAGCTCATCCCGGATGTGACGACGGCGTACATCGACCCCTTCCGCGAGGCGAGCACGCTCGTGATGATCTTCGATATCTACAACCCGCGCACCGGCGAGATCTACTCGAAGGACCCGCGTCAGGTCGCGAAGAAGGCGGAGAAGTACCTCACCTCCACCGGCATCGCCGACACCGCGTTCTTCGCCCCCGAGGCCGAGTTCTACATCTTCGACGACGTGCGCTACTCCGTGACCGCCGGCGAGAGCTTCTACAAGGTCGACTCCGAGGAGGCCGCGTGGAACACCGGCCGCGAGGAGGAGGGCGGGAACCTCGCCAACAAGACCCCCTACAAGGGCGGCTACTTCCCCGTCAGCCCGGTCGACAAGACGGCCGACCTGCGCGACGACATCACTCTCAAGCTCATCGATGCGGGCTTCATCCTCGAGCGCTCCCACCACGAGGTGGGCACGGCCGGCCAGCAGGAGATCAACTACCGCTTCGACACCATGGTGCACGCGGCGGACGACATCCTGAAGTTCAAGTACATCGTCAAGAACACCGCCGAGGAGTGGGGCAAGGTCGCCACCTTCATGCCGAAGCCGCTGTACGGCGACAACGGCTCGGGTATGCACACCCACCAGTCGCTGTGGAACGACGGCAAGCCGCTGTTCTACGACGAGGCCGGCTACGGTCAGCTCAGCGACATCGCGCGGTGGTACATCGGCGGCATCCTGGCACACGCGCCGGCACTGCTCGCCTTCACCAACCCGACGCTGAACAGCTACCACCGTCTGGTCAAGGGCTTCGAGGCTCCGGTCAACCTGGTCTACTCGGCCGGGAACCGCTCCGCTGCGATCCGTATCCCGATCACGGGCTCGAACCCGAAGGCCAAGCGCATCGAGTTCCGCGCCCCCGACGCCTCGGGCAACCCGTACCTCGCCTTCGCTGCGCAGCTCATGGCGGGTCTTGACGGCATCAAGAACCGTATCGAGCCGCACGAGCCCGTCGACAAGGACCTCTACGAGCTCCCGCCCGAGGAGGCCAAGAACATCCCGCAGGTGCCGAACTCCCTGCTGGACTCGCTCGAGGCGCTCCGCGCCGACCACCAGTTCCTCCTCGAGGGTGGCGTGTTCACCGAGGAGCTCATCGAGACCTGGATCTCCTACAAGTACGAGAACGAGATACTTCCGATCGCTCAGCGTCCGCACCCGTTCGAGTACGAGCTGTACTTCGGCGTCTGAGCCGACCGCGGATCGCGAAAGAGCCCGTCCCCATCTGGGGGCGGGCTGTTTCGCTGTGTAAGGGAACCGTGCGACGAAAGCAACCATGCGCCTGAGTACTCATTTGGGGATGTTTCACCCACATATTCATACATTCCGTCCTATCATGTGACGCCGTCTTCGCCTATGCTCGATTCCGCAGCCGGGGGGCTCGCAGGAAGAGGGCGGCATGTCGCAGGACTATGAGGTCGACACGGACGTGTTGCGGACGATGGCGGCGAAGACGCGGCGCATCATCGCAGACGTCGGGTCGACCGACCTCACCCCGTCGACGAGCGCCGGCCACGAGTGGGTGGTCGCAGCCTCTGGGCGGTTCGCCGAAGCCTGGTCTGCGGGCCTCGCGGCCCGGGTGACAGACAGCGACGATTTCACCGAGCGTTTGGCGACGACGGCCCGGATCTTCGACGAGGGGACGGATGCCGCGAAGGCCGAGGTCGATGCAATGATCTGGGAAGAGTGATGGAGCTCGGGCAGACCCGGTCCGCCGCCGCTCTCATTCCCGGCTCCCCCGGCGAGGTCAGGGCGACGGCCGAGGCGTGGAAGGCACACGGCCTGGCTGCGGCCCGGGTGCACGACCAGCTCGCGACGCTCGATGATGAGGGTACCTGGACGGGCGAGGCCTACGACGCGTACCTGGCGCGCTTCGATCGTCAGCTGCTGCACTGGTCGAACGCCGGCGACGGCCTCCGCGAGGGCGCTCATGCCCTGTTCACCTGGGCGGATGCGCTGGAGTGGGCGCAAGAGGAGGCCGCGCGCGCCATCACCCTGTGGGACGAGGCCGAGCAGCAGGCCGCCACGGCACTGGCCGCGCACCGCACTTACGTCCGGGAGCTTCGGGTCGGGCGGGGCCTACGGCACCCGGACATGGATGTGCCGTTCGTCGACCCGTCCGGTCCGGCGCATGAACAGGCCAGAGAGGTGCTGTTCAACGCCCGGGCGACGCTGGAGGTGTTCGCCCGGGACTGCGCTGTCCGATTGGACCGGGCTGCAGAGGCCGCGCGCATGCCGCTCACCGAGGCTGAGGCCGCGACCGCAGCCGAGCATGCCGTCACCGAGGCGGTGTTCACCCTTGCTGTCGTGCAGCCGTTCCAGGCCACGATGGACATGCTCGCCGTCTCCGCGCAGACGCTGTGGGAGCACCCGGACATCATCCTCGAACTCCTCGGCGGGGCTGCGACCTTCATCGGAGGCGCCGCACTCGCTGTCGGTGGCGGAGGTCTGACGGTAACCGGAGTCGGTGCCATCGCCGGCGCACCCGCCATCGCCGCCGCAGGTGTCGGGGTCGCCGGCGTCGGTGCCGGACTCATCGGCGATGCAACCGGGCGGTGGTTCCGCGAAACCGACAGAGCCGCCGACCCCCGCAAGGGCGTCGATCGCGGGGATGGACGAGACTACGAGGGCAAATACGCAAACGGTCAGGAGAACAAGCCGTGGGTCGACAAAGAGAAGATCGGACTTGACCAGTATGCGGACGAGCACGGCGCGGAGGTGCTCCGCACGAAAGTCCGGGTCGACTATGACGGATCTCCTCAGAACGGCCGCATCTACGACGGACTCGAGCGAAACAGCGACGGCACCTATACCGCGATCGAGGTGAAGTCAGGAGAGTCGGCTCGATCCTCCTATAACAGCGCGGGAAGCACGCAAAGGCAGTTCGATGACAGCGTGAACGCTGGCATCCCGGCGCATGGCAAACTCGATGGCGACCCCATCGTTATCACACACGTCGAAGTGAGGTACGTTCCTTGACGTTTTACGGACCGTTCGCGGAGACAACCCCGCGAGGGATGACCGGATGGATCAGCGACCGTCGCCGCCCCATCCCGGATCATCTGCGCATGATGCTCGGGCACCTCGACGGGCAAGAGAAGTTCACGTACGTAATCTGGCGAGCCCCGAACCTCGAGAGCATCATCGTCACTCCGCAAGATGGCGGAGACGGGTTCATCCAGGCGGCCGGTTCAGCCGATCAGATGACCGTGGAAGTTCGGCTCCCCGGGCCTGACGGCGAAAGCCACCTGTATACGGTCGGGCGTGCCGAGCCCGTCGACGGGACGACGACTCTGATCCCGATCAGTCAGACCCGTGCCGTGCGCGTGTTCTCGAACGAGGTGTTCACCGCCGACGAAGCCGCGGTCATCTTCTACACGTACTACCTCACCGACGCCGTCGCTCAGCCGTATGTCCTCCGCGAGCTCGACCTCAGCCAGGAGCTGTCGGAGGAACGATGAGAGTCGCCGTCCGTCACGACGCCATCGCCGACACCGTCGCGCGTCTCGCCCTCACCGTCCGGCAGTTCCAGGAGCAGCTCGACACCCTCGACGCGGAGGCCGCTCGACTTCGATCCTCATGGTCCGGTGAGGCGCAGGCCGCATACGACCGTGCCCACCAGGACTGGGACACCGCCATCCGCCGGATGAAGGCCGCCCTCGCCGAAGCCAACCGCCGACTCATCACCGCGAACGCCATCTCCAGGGAGACCGCCAGCACCGCCGCCCGCCTCTGGCGGTAACGGCGCTCCGGGCAGGGCCCGCGTCAGCGCTCGTCGGCGACGATCTCGGCCTTGAAGCCCGCGGAGTTCTCCAGCCATCCGGCGTAGTGATCCGGCCCACCGGCGTGCGGGTAGCGCTCCGCGTACAACGGCCGCCAGCCGTGCCCGGGGACCGCCGCCATGATCGCGTCCACTCGGCTCGGCGGGCCCGCCGCAAAGGCGAGGTGGTTCACGCCGGGAGCGCGACGATCGTGTTCACTGCCGCTGAGGTTCGGGGATGTGGTGAGGGTGACGTACGCGCCACCCGCCTCCCAGGACTCGCCCTCCGGCCACGCGCTGGCGCGGACGAACCCGACCGCACCGAGCAGCCACCCCCACTCAGCTCGCGCCGACACGAGGTCGGCGACCCAGACCTCCACGTGGTGAATCCCTGCCATTCGTCCAGTCTCCCAGCTCGCGGCGGATCCGTAGTTGCAGGTGTCGGCCTCCACGTCAACCCCAACGCAGTGTTTTTTCTGCGCGGATACCGTGAAGACATCGTCGGGATACCCGGTCCCGCCAGTGGAGGACGCCGTGATCACCCAGGAAGCCCCGCCCACCGCCGCGCTTCTGGACGGCCGCTACCGCCTGGCGGAGGCTGTCGGCATGGGTGGCATGGCGACCGTGTATCGCGCCGAGGACATCGCCCTCGAACGCACCGTCGCGGTGAAGATGTTCCGCGAATCCGACGATGCCGTCGTGTCCGTGGAGCGGGTGCATTCGGAGAAGGCGCTCCTCGCGGGGCTCAACCACCCGGGCCTGGTCACCCTCCTCGACGCGCACCTCGAGCCCGCCCGACCGAAGTACCTCGTGATGGAGTACGTGCCGGGACCGACTTTGAGCAAGCGAATGGCCCGCGCAACGGTCGCACCTCGGGAGATCGCTACGATCGGGGCGGACATCGCCTCCGCCCTCCACGCCGTGCACAGCGCCGGCATCGTGCACCGCGACATCAAGCCCTCGAATGTCCTGCTCACCCCGCCGGCTGACACGAACGGCCGATGGAGCGCGAAGCTCGCGGACTTCGGGATCGCCTGCACGATCGACACGTCCCGAGTCACCACCCCCGGAATCGTGCTCGGCACGCTGACCTACATGGCGCCGGAGCAGTTGCGCAGCGGTGAGATCCGTCCCGCGGTCGACATCTACGCGCTCGGTCTCGTCCTGTTGGAGGCGCTCACCGGCAAGCCCGGCTTCGCCCCCACCCTCAGCGTCGAATCCGCCCTCGCCCGACTCCACATCGCGCCGGAGATCCCCGCGGAGCTGGGGTCGGAGTGGGTCGGGCTGCTCACCGCGATGACGGCGATCGAGCCCGAAGCACGGCCGCACGCTCTGGAGGTCGAAAGCGAACTGCGCCGGCTGGTCGATCTCCCCGTCACCGAAGACATGGCAGCGGACCTCACCGTGCCGCTCCCGGCGCCGACGGCAGGCGCCCTCCCCCGCACCCGCGCCGAGGCCCGCGCCCGTCGTCGCGCCGCTTCCGCGCGCCCCGGGGCATCCCCGGCGCGGCCCACGCGCCGTCGTCGCGAGTCCCTGCTCATCGCCGCCGTGGTCGTCCTCGGCGCGGTGACCACCGCCTCCGCAGCACTGGTCGGACACGGCGAGCAGGCTCTCGCCAGCTCGGGCGCCGTCTTCGACGGTGCGTCGAGG
Organism: Zhihengliuella sp. ISTPL4; assembly: GCF_002848265.1. Lineage (GTDB taxonomy): Bacteria > Actinomycetota > Actinomycetes > Actinomycetales > Microbacteriaceae > Microbacterium. The sequence continues at coordinate 687,067 of NZ_CP025422.1, read as the reverse complement.
ATCCTCGACAGCGTCGAGGACTCCGTGCCGGTCGAGCCGGCTCCCGCGGACGCCGTCGTCGACTCCGAGCCGGCGGAGACCGTCGCTGTGGAGCCGGTGGCCGCGACCCCGGTGGCACCGACGGCACCGGTCACTGAGTCGGTCGCCGAGGAGAGCCTGCCCGAGAACGCCGCACCGCAGGCGCAGGAGAACCGAGGCAAGAGCCCGGGCCGCGACGGCAACAACGGCAAGGGCAACAGCAGCCACTGACCCGACGCTCCCGACGCCCGCCGAGCCGGCGGGTGTCGCTGAGCAGCGCGCGGGACCGGGTGGAGGATGATCGAGTGTCGAGTGTCGACAGAGGGAGAGGACCATGCGTCGCAGGAAGTTGATCGCACCGCCGGATCAGGCACCCAGCGTGTCCGCACAGCGGCGGTCGCCGACGAGCGTAGTCGCCGGTGCCAGGGCGAACCCCTTCATGTTCGGTCTCCTCGGTGCCCTCGGAGTGCTCGTCGCGCTCATGATCGGCGGCATCGTCGGCCAGCTCGCCACCGTGCTGGTCTACATCGGCGTCGCTCTCTTCTTGGCGCTCGGCCTCGATCCGATCGTGCGGTTCATCGAGCGTAAGCTCCCCCGTCCGGCGGCCGTCGCCGTAGTCGTGATCGGCGTGCTCCTCGCCTTCGCCGGGATCGTTCTGGCCATCGTCCCGACGCTGGTGGAGCAGATCGGGAACCTCATCAAAGACGGTCCGGAGATGATCAAGGAGTTCACGAAGAGCGCCTGGTTCAAGGACGTCAGCGGACAGTTCGGCGGGACGATCCAGGACGCCATCGACGGCGCGCTCGGCTTCGTGCAGAACCCGGACAACTTCCTCGACATCGGCGGCGGCGTCTTCGCGGTCGGTGCAGGGATCGCCGGAGGACTGACCGGCGTCACGATCGTGCTCATCCTCACGCTGTACTTCATGGCGTCGCTGCGCAGCATGAAGCGGGTGGCCGCCCGGTTCGTCCCTGCTTACCAGCGCGACACGTTCAGCGAGCTCCTGGAGGACGTCTCCAGTGCCGTCGGGCGCTACGTCATCGGTCAGGCGAGCCTCGCGCTCACCAACGGCATCCTGAGCCTCATCTTCCTGACCATCATCGGCGCGCCGGTGCCGGCGCTGCTCGCGCTGATCGCCTTCATCGGTTCGATGATCCCGCTCGTCGGAACGCTCTCGGCGTCGATCATCATCTCGCTGATCTGCCTGTTCGTCTCGCCCTCGACCGCGCTGTTCGCGATCATCTACTACCTGATCTACATGCAGATCGAGGCGTACGTGCTCTCCCCGCGGATCATGAACAAGGCCGTCGACGTCCCCGGCGCACTGGTGGTCATCGCTGCGGTGGCCGGTGGCGCGCTCGGCGGGATCCTGGGCGCTCTCGTCGCCATCCCGGTCGCCGCGAGCATCATCATCGTCGTGCAGAAGGTCGTCTTCCCCAACCAGGACAGGAAGAGGACGCCGCCGGCGGTGACCGTCGCCTGATCAGCGGACGAGCACGGCTCCCGGCTGCACCCGGACGGTGAACGCGTCGATCTCGCCGATCTCCTCGCCGTCGATCTCGAACATCTGCGGCGCGGATAGCTGCACGCGGATCCGCTCCGCCGAAACGTGAGTCGTGGAGTCCGTGCTGACCGCCTGGTCGACGTTCCCGATCATCCGACGGATGCCGTTGTCCCAGACGACCGAGCGGACGGTGTCGAGCCACTGCAGTGCCCCGTCGGAGCTGATGAGCAGCATGTCGAGGAGGCCGTCGTCGAGGACGGCGTCCGGCAGGAGACGGATGCCTCCCTGGAGCATGCCGCAGTTGCCGACGAGCAGGGTGTGCCCACGCACCTCCTCCGGTTCCTCGTCGTCCAGCTGCAGCGTGATGTCCGTCATCTCGGTACCCGCGAGTGCCCGCCCCATCGCTTCCACGTAGGCGAGCCAGCCGGCGCGATCCTTGAGGTCGTCGTTGGTCTCCACGAGCATCTGCGCGTCGACGCCGAAGCCGACCATGACGGAGAAAGCGTGCTCCTCGCCGTCGAACTCCACCCAGCCGAGATCGATGCGGTGGGGCTCGGAGTCGCGGATGTGCTCGAGCGCCGGGAGCACGCCCTCGAGCGGCACGCCGAGGTTGCGCGCGAGCAGGTTGCCGGTGCCCTGCGGCACGATCCCGAGAGCGACCTCGGTGCCGACCAGAGCCTCCGCCACGGCGCGGATCGTGCCGTCGCCGCCGACCGCGATGACGAGGGCACAGCCCTCCTCCACCGCTTTCGCCGCGACGCCACGGCCGGGGTCATCCGGAGTCGTCTCGCCCCACCGCACGTCGGCCTCCTCGCCGAAGGCGATGGTGACGGCCTCGCCGAGAACATCCCGGTCGGACTTCGTCGGGTTCCAGATCACGCCGATGCGAGGAGAGGTCATACGCTCACTCTGAGCGACGGACGGCGATCGTGCAACTCGACCGGCCGTCTAGCCGTAGAAGAGCTGCTCGAAGGTCCTCCGGGCGCGCCGCGTGACGGCCAGGTACTCCTCTTCGAGTGGTGTCGCCGACCGCGGCGGATAGCCGAGAAGTCGGGCCAGGGCATCGAGCTGACGGCGATCAGCGGGCAGCACGTCGCTCGTCTGACCCGTCAGGAGAGTGATCCCCGAGCGGAGCCGGCTCGACAGCAGCCACGCCGTCCGGAGGCGCTCCCCGTCGTCCTCCTCGACGAGCCCGGCCTCCACCGCGGCGTCGAGCGCCTGCAGGGTCGACGTGGTCCGCAGGCCCGGGACATCGGTCGCGTGCTGCAGCTGGAGAAGCTGCACGAGCCACTCCACGTCGCTGAGAGTCCCCGGCCCGAGCTTGAGGTGACGACGCGGGTCGGTTCCCTGCGGGAGCCTCTCCCCCTCGACCCTGGCCTTGATCCGCTTGATCTCCCGGAGGCCCTGGAGGTCGACCGCCTGCGGGTACCGGATACTGTCCGCGAGTTCCATGAACCGCCCCATGAGCTTCGCGCTGCCCGCGACACCACGCGCCCGCAGCAGCGCCTGAGCCTCCCACGACAGCGACCAGCGACGGTAGTAGGCCGCGTAGGCGTCGATGGACCGCACGATCGGACCGTTGCGCCCCTCCGGCCGCAGACCCGCGTCGAGGTCGAGTGGAAGGCGATGATCGGTCAGATGCTCGCGCAGACCCGCCACGATCCTCGTCGCGAGCTTCTCCGCCCTGCCGGGGTCGACGCCGTTCGCGTCGTACACGTAAAGGACGTCCGCATCGGACCCGAAGCCGAGCTCCGCACCGCCGAACCTCCCCATGCCGATGACCGCGAAGTCGAGCGCTGCGTCCTCCGGCGGGACGGCCTCGCGGAGAACGGCGCGGAGGCCGGCCTGGATCGTCGCATCCGTGATGTCGGTGAGCGCGGTGGCCACCTCCTCGATGGTGACGACGTCGAGCACCGCGGCCATGGCGGTCCGCAGGAGTTCGCGACGCCGCAGAGCCCGCACGGCCCGCAGCGCGTCGGCGACCGTCTCATGGCGCGTCTGGATCGCTCGGGCCTCCTCGTCCAGCGCTCGCGCGCTGCGTGGACGCAGCCGTTCGGCGCTGTCCAGCCAGGCCACCGACTCCGGGATCCACTCCAGCAGCTCCCCGATGTACCGCGAAGACGACAGCAGCCGAGTGAGGCTTTCGGCTGCCCCGGACGAATCCCGCAGCATGCGCAGGAACCACGATGTGTCGCCCAGTCGCTCGCTGATGCGGCGGAAGGCCAGGAGACCGTAGTCGGGGTCGCTGCCATCGGCGAACCAGCGCACCATGACGGGCATCAGGTGCCGCTGGATCGTCGCCTTGCGGCTGAGTCCCCGTGTCAACGCGCCGATGTGCCGCAGTGCTCCCGCCGGGTCGCGGAAGCCGATCGCAGCGAGCCGGTCGTGGGCCTGCTCCGCGGAAAGGGTGCGCTCCTCCTCGGGCAGCCCGGCCACGGCGCTCAGCAGCGGGCGGTAGAAGAGGCGGGTATGGATGTCGCGCACTTCGCGCCGGACGCTCTCCCAGCGGGCCCAGACGCCCTCGCCCGTGTCCGCCAGCTTCGTGCTGCGGGCCAGGATGCGCAGCCCCGCCGGCGTCTTGGGCATGAGGTGGGTGCGGCTGAGGTCGCGCAGCTGCAGTCGGTGCTCCATGAGCCGCAGCACGCGGTAGTCGTCCGCGAAGGTCCCCGCATCCGCCCGACCGATGTAGCCGCCGGCGACCAGCGCGTCAAGGCTCTCCAGCGTGCCACGCGTGCGCAGCGACTCGTCGGTGAGACCGTGCACGAGCTGCAGGAGCTGCACCGTGAACTCGATGTCGCGCAGCCCGCCAGCGCCGAGCTTGAGCTGGTACGGGGCGTCCTCCGGGTCGATGTGCTCCATGACCCGCTCGCGCATCCGCTGGACGCTCTCGACGAACTCCTCCCTGGCGGCGCTCGACCACACGCGCGGCTGCACGGCATCGATGTAGGCGGCGCCCAGTGCGGGATCGCCGGCGAGAGGACGAGCCTTCAGCAGCGCCTGGAACTCCCAGCTCTTCGCCCACCGGTCGTAGTACGCGACGTGGGACGCGAGGGAGCGGACGAGGGCGCCCTGTTTGCCCTCGGGACGCAGCGCCGCATCGACCTCCCAGAGCGGCGGTTCGACCTCGATGGCGCTGAGGTGGCGCATGGTGTCCCTGGCCAGACGCGTGGCGATGTCGATCGCCTGCGGCTCGGACAGCGCCTCCTCGTCGGACGTGCCGCCGACGAAGATGACATCGACGTCGCTGACGTAGTTGAGCTCCCTGGCGCCGGCCTTCCCCATGCCGATCACGGCCAGCTGGGCCGTGGCGACGGCGTCGCGCCCCGCCGACGGCGCCTGGCGGGTGCGGGCGATCGCGAGCGAAGCCTCGAGGGCGGCGCCGGCGAGGTCCGCAAGCGAAGCCGCAACCGCGGCGACGACATCCTCGGGTCGCGGGTGGCTGAGATCGAACGCCGCGATCTCCGCGAGGTTCCGGCGATACGCGACGCGCAGGGCCACGACCGTCTCGTCCTCTGCCGAGGCAGCGAATCCGTCCTCCGCCCCGACGGCGGCGAGAAGACGATCGCGCCACACGTCCGCCGCGGGCAGCGCCTCGGTCCGAGTTGCAAGGACGCCGAGCTCATCGGGGTGGCGCAGGAAGAACTCGGCCAGGCCCACGGAGGCGCCGAAGACGCGCCAGACGCGCCGACGCGTCTCCTCGTCGTCGACAAGCGCCTGCAACGCCGAGGGGTCTCGTCGCGCCACCCGCAGCATCCCGCGGACGGCCGCATCCGGGTCCGCCGCGACCGCCGCCTCGAGCAGCATCGCGCGCGGCACGCCGAGCAGACTCTCCAGCTCCGCCAGCGACGCCGCGGCGTCGCTCAGTTCGGCGAAGCCCAGCCGGGCGAGGGCCGACAGAGAGACGGAGGCGTCCGGGCGAGCCATGCCGCGCTCAGAGGAGCTCGAGGTTGTTCTTCAGCTCCAGCGGCGTGACCTGCCCGCGGTACGCCTCCCACTCCTTGCGCTTGTTGAGGAGCACGTAGTTGAACACCTGCTCCCCCAGCGTCTCCGCGACGAGTTCCGAGGCCTCCATGTACTCCAGGGCGTGGTCGAGGCTCGCCGGCAGGGCGGAGTACCCCAGCGCCCGGCGCTCGGCATCGCTCAGCGCCCAGACGTTGTCCTCCGCCTCCGGCGGAAGCTCATACCCCTCCTCGATGCCCTTGAGGCCGGCGGCGAGCATGAGCGCGTACGCGAGGTACGGGTTCGCTGCGGAATCGAGCGCGCGGTACTCGACGCGCGACGACTGTCCCTTGTTCGGCTTGTACATCGGGACGCGGACGAGCGCGGACCGGTTGTTGTGACCCCAGGTGATGAAGCTGGGCGCCTCGTCGCCACCCCAGAGTCGCTTGTACGAATTGACGAACTGGTTGGTCACGGCGGAGATCTCGTTGGCGTGCTTGAGCAGGCCTGCGATGAAGTGACGGCCTGTCTTGGAGAGCTGGTACTTCGCGCCCTCCTCGTAGAAGGCGTTCTGGTCACCCTCGAACAGCGACATGTGCGTGTGCATGCCGCTGCCGGGCTGGCCGCTGAGAGGCTTCGGCATGAACGTCGCGTACACGCCCTGCTCGATCGCGACCTCCTTGATGACTGTGCGGAAGGTCATCACGTTGTCCGCGGTGGTGAGGGCGTCGGCGTAGCGCAGGTCGATCTCGTTCTGGCCGGGGCCGCCCTCGTGGTGGCTGAACTCGACGGAGATGCCGAGGTCCTCCAGCATGCGGACGGAGCGCCGACGGAAATCGTGGGCGGTGCCGCCGGGGACGTTGTCGAAGTAGCCGGCGGAGTCGACGGGCACGGGACCCTCGGGTCCGAACGAGGACGACTTGAGCAGGTAGAACTCGATCTCGGGGTGCGTGTAGAACGTGAAGCCCGCATCGGCGGCCTTCGCGAGCGTCCGCTTCAGCACGTGACGGGGATCGGCCACGGCAGGCTGCCCGTCGGGCGTCGTGAGGTCGCAGAACATGCGAGCGGTCGGATCGATCTCCCCCCGCCACGGCAGCGTCTGGAAGGTCGTCGGGTCGGGCTGGGCGAGCAGATCGGACTCGTAGGTGCGGGTCAGCCCCTCAATGGCGGAGCCGTCGAACCCGATACCCTCCGCGAAGGCGCCCTCGACCTCGGCCGGCGCGATGGCGACGGACTTGAGCGTGCCGATCACGTCGGTGAACCAGAGGCGCACGAACTTGACGCCGCGCTCCTCGATCGTCCGGAGGACGAAGTCCCTCTGCTTGTCCATGGCTACTCTGCGCCCTGGCCCTTCTCTGCACCGAAACCGCTGGAGGGCTTCGCGTCCCAGCCCTGCTCCGCGGCCTCTTCCTCGGCCCAGGCACGCGACCGCTCCTTGAGGACCTCGGGGGCGCGGTGCGCCTCGGCCTCGGTGTCGAACGGACCGATGCGGTCGATGGACGGCGACAGCATGCCGAACTCGACCTCGCCCGTGGCGGAGTTGTACCAGTACTTGTGATCGCCGTCGGTCATGGCTGCTCCTTCTTCCCGCGAGCGGTTGGGGTGATGTCATCGATCCTACTGGCGTGCACCGTGGTCGCTAAGCTATCGGCCATGGCAAAAGCGATCGGCGTCGACATCGGCGGCACGGGCATCAAAGCGGGAATCGTCGACCTCGAACACGGCACCATGGCCTCGGATCGGGTGCGCGTGCCCACTCCGGCCGGCGCGGCGCCGGAAGACGTGCTGGTCGCGGTGCAGACCGTCCTGAAGACGCTCGACGTGCACGAGTCGACCCTGCCGCTCGGTGTGGCGTTCCCCGCGATCGTCAAGCGCGGCAAGACGCTGTCCGCCGCCAACGTCTCGAAGGAGTGGATCGACTTCGATGCCGAGCGCTTCTTCCGCGACGGCCTCGGCCGGAACATCGTCTTCGTGAATGACGCGGACGCCGCCGGCGTCGCGGAGGCCCGCCACGGCGCGGCGCGCGACGTGCTCGGCTTCACGCTGTTGACCACGCTCGGCACCGGGATCGGGTCCGCGTTCCTGTATGACGGCGTCCTGCTGCCGAACACGGAGCTCGGTCATCTGAACTTCCGCGAGTACGAGTCCGTCGAGACCTATGCGGCCACCTCGGCGCGCGAGCGCGAGGGCCTGAGCTGGGAGGAGTGGGCCGAGCGCCTGCAGGCGTTCTACTCGCACATCGAGTTCCTGTTCAGCCCCGACCTGTTCGTGGTCGGCGGCGGCGTGTCGAAGAACGCGGGCGACTTCCTGCCTCTGCTCGACCTGAAGACGCCGATCGTCCCGGCGATCCACCGCAACAACTCCGGCATCATCGGCGCGGCCTCGCTCGCCGGCGACTGACCCTTCGACCGGCTCAGGGCCCTTCGACGGGCTCAGGGACCCGATGCGGGAAGGCCCCGATGACGTGAGTCATCGGGGCCTTTCTCGTTCGAGGCGAATGGGCCGACCTGTACGCCGGGTTCTGTTCCGGGGTTCTTCGCCCCTTCGACGGCCATCTCTCTCGGCGACACGTTGCCGTGCCGCTCCAGCGGTCTACCCGAGGACTCGGCGGGCCGCGTCATCATCCTCTGTCTGACCTTGCTCCGGGCGAGGTTTACCTGGCGGGCCGTGTCACCACGGCCCCCGGTGGTCTCTTACACCACCCTTTCACCCTTACCCCTTCGGGCCCTTCGACAAGCTCAGGGACCGAACGGGCGGTCTGCTCTCTGTGGCACTTTCTCGCGGATCGCTCCGGGTGGGTGTTACCCACCGCCCTGCCCTGTGGAGCCCGGACGTTCCTCGGTGCGGTTGCCCGCCACGCGACCGTCCAGTCGACCCATTCGCCCCTCCAGTCTACGGGGCCTCACTTCTCCGCGGAGTCCGCGATGCGCAGGTCGAGCGGCACGTCGATCGGGAAGGTGCCGAACAGGCGGGTGGTGGCGACGGCAGCAGCCTCGCGGACGGCGTCGGCAGCGGCCTCCGCGTGCTCCTGCGGCGTGTGCAGGATGACCTCGTCGTGCAGGAAGAACGCCAGGTGCGGTTCCCGGGCGAACGGCCCGGATGCCTCGGCTGCTCCGAACACCTCGGGGAGTTGCGCCAGGCGGTGGCGGATCTCGGCGAGCCAGATGAGCGACCACTCCGCGGCGGTGCCCTGGACGACGAAGTTCCGGGTGAAGCGCCCCCATTCCCGCGCGCGGCGGCGGGCGAGGGAGACCACGGCGGGGTCGGCGTCCGCGCCCGTCGCATCAGCTTGCAAACGCATCCACTCCGTGGACGGACGCGGCGAGGAGCGCCCGAGCCACGTGGACACGATGCCGCCGTCCTCTCCCGCGCGCGCCGCGTCGTCGACGAGCGCCATCGCGCGCGGATAGACCTTTCGCAGCCGCGGAACCAGCCGCCCGCTGTCGCCGCTGGTGGCGCCGTACATCGCTCCCAGCACCGCGTACTTCGCCTCCTCGCGCGTCGCGACGGCACCGGACGCGACGACCCCCGCGTAGAGGTCGCCGCCACGCGCTGCGTCCGCCATCGCCTCGTCGGACGCCATGGCCGCGAGCATCCGCGGCTCGAGCTGCGCCACATCCGCGACGACGAGCGCCCAGCCCGGATCCGCGCGCACCGCGGGGCGGAGGTTGCGCGGCAGCTGGAGCGCCCCGCCGCCGGCCGACGCCCACCGTCCGGTCACGACGCCGCCGGGGATGTACACCGGGCGGAAGCGGCCGTCCTGCACCCATTCCGACAGCCAGGTCCAACCGTTCGCACTGAGCAGTCGAGACAGCTTCTTGTAGGCGAGAAGGGGTTCGATGACCGGGTGCTCGTGCGCGGACAGCTCCCACTTGCTCGTGGACTCCACCGACACGCCGACGCGATGCAGTGCCCGCAGCAGCTTCGGCTGGCTGTCCAGGTGCAGCGTGGGGTCGTCGAGCAGTGCCCTCACCTCGTCGCCGCGCTCCACCATCCGCCGGGGCAGCCCGCCCGCGGCCGGCCGCGCACCCAGCGTCTCGGTGAGGATCGCGTCGTGCACCCCGGCGTCCCACGGGAGCCCCGCGACGCGCATCTCCTCCGCGATCAGCCCGCCCGCCGACTCCGCAGCACAGAGCAGGGTCAGGCGGCCGTCCGCGGCCTCCGCCATCACGGTCCGCTGCGCGCGGTACTGCTCGAGCGCCGCGGTGATGGCGTCCTCCCCAGACTCCTCGTCGAGGACGTCGAACAAGGAGGGAGTGGTGTCCACCGGGTCACGGCGCTCCCAGGCGGCGGCGGGTGCCAGAGGCGTGGACACCATCGCCGTGTCGCGCAGGATCGCGTGGCAGAGGACGAGATCGTGGCTGCGCGTGATCCTCACGCCTTCGCTCAGGAGCAGCGCGTAGATCTCGGCCGCACTGCGGATGATCCACCGCGGGGCGTCGGCGGCCTCGACCGCTGCGACCCAGCCGGCGAGTTCCGCCGCGGGGAGGAGTGTGCGCTGCTGCTCCTCGTCGTGTTCGTCCAGCTCGATCGCGGCGTACTCCCCCGCACCGAGACCGACGAGCGCGAGGCGTCGCTCCGGGCCCGACGCCGGCGCCGTCACGGGCGGCGCGCGGTGGATGCGCTCACGACGAGAGTCCCGACTCCTCGGTGCGCACGAGGATGCAGCCGCACTCGGGGCACGAGACCACCTCGTCCTCGGGTGCTCGACGGATCTCGTTGAGATCGGTGCCGGGGAGCATCATGCGGCACCCCTCGCAGGTTCCGCGGGTGAGCAGCGCGGCTCCGGCGCTGTTGGCCGCACGCCGGTCGTACTCCGCGAGCAGCGGCGCGGGAACGGTGGCGGCGACGGCCTCCCGGTCGCGGGCGAGCTGGGCGCCGAGCTCCGTGGCCGCAGCGACGTCGGCCTTGCCCTGGGCGGTGAGGGCACTGCCCTCCGCGGTCGTCGCATCCAGCAGCGCCTGCTGCGCGGCCACGGCTGCATCGGCTTCCTCGACCCGACCCATGACATCGAGCTCCGCATCCTCCAGGTCGCTCAGCCGCTTGGCGAGACTGGCGAGCTCATGTTCCAGAGCCTGCGCCTCCTTCGGATTCGTGGCCGCCGCAAGGCGCTGGGCGTCGCGGTCACGACGCTGCTCGGCCAGCGCGACATCGGATTCCAGCCGCGAGAGCTCGGTGCGGGCGTCGTCCCTGGCACCGGTCAGGACCGTGAGCTCGCGGAGCTGCTCCTGACGGATGGCGACGAGCTCGGCGATCCGGCCCGCCTGGCTCGGCCGGGTGCGGGCGCGCTCCGCCTGCGCGATGCGCCGGTCGAGGTCCGCGATGTCGAGCAGGGTGCGCTGGTTCTCCGGGGTGGCGTTCACGCTCTCAAATCTAGTCGCTGCGGGCGCCTGCCCCGCATCACCGGATGGCGCCGTCCACGTAGAGCCACGTCCGGTCCTCGCGGACGAAGCGGCTGCGTTCGTGCAGCGATCCGCGCGTGCCGCCCTGACGCCAGAAGGCCTCGAACTCGACCACGCCCTCCGTGTCGAAAGGGCCACCCGCCACGCGGTCCACGATCACCAGCCGCCGCCACTCGAGGTCCGGCTCGAAGGTGAGCGTCTCCGGTCGCGTCTCCGGGTGCCAGGTGCGCAGCAGGTATGGCTCGTCCTCCCGCACGAACGCGGTGTACCGGGAGCGCATCAGGCGCTCGGCGGTCGGCGCGGGGGCGCCGTCGAGGAGCGGTGCGCAGCAGGCGGCGAAGGAATCCCCCGAGGCGCAGGGGCAGCGGGCGGACTCCGTCATGAGAGCGCGACGATCAGGGTCATGCCTGCCAGCATCGCGCACACCGGAGTCATCGTCCACCGCTCCGGCCGGCTCCGGGAGATGCCGTTGAGGACGATGCCGGCCAGGAAGTACGCGAAAAGCACCCATGTCAGCACGACGACCACGGCGGAGTCCTCCCCGGGCAGTGCTCCGCTCCGTGCCAGCAACACCACGGCGAACGCTGCGTACAAGAGGATCGAGACGCCGCTGCCGACGCGCAGCCGCGCAGGCAGCACCCGGTGGGCGCCTCCCCACGCGAGCCGGCCCCACGGCGCTCCGCAGATCAGTGCGATCTGGAAGAGGGTGAGCGCGGTCAGCAGGGCCAGCACGATCGTGAGCGCGACGTGCATCATCAGGGCCTCCGACGGGTTCGGTCGTTCACGGGGCACGCTCGACGTCCGCGAGCCACGCGAGCGCGAGGTTGTGGGAGCGCAGCCCGTAGTCGAGGGTCGCGCGGCGATAGCGGTAGTGGTCCGCGGCCTCGTCCGGAATCGTGACCGCGTCGAGCTCTTGCGCGAGAGTGCGCAGGCGCTCCTCATCCTCCGCCAGGCGCGACCGGATCACCGCGATGCATGCCGTGCGCTCCGCCGTCGTGAGGTGCCCGAGGAGGTAGATGCGCGCGAGCATCAGCGGCTCCGGGTCCGACCCGCTGAGAGCCGAGAGCATCCACGACCGCCACACCGTCCTACCCTCATGCGTGATCGCATAGAACCGCTTGCGGCGAGCGCCGTGCATCGTCTCCTCGGATCGTGCCCACCCCTGCGCTTCCGCCTGTCGGAGCGCTCGCTGGATGCTGCCGAAACTCGCGGCATAGAAGAGCGAGATGCCAGCACCGAAGCGCTTGTGCAGGTCGTAGAGCGTCGCCGAACCGTCGAGGAGGAGTCCGAGGAGAAGGAACTGCATGTCTCCATATATACCCTTGAGGTATATATGGAGACAAGGCCCTACGCTGGAGACACGCCAACGGAGGAGCAACCATGACCACTGTCCCCACCTTCCGCGCCCACAACGGCTACACCCTGCCGGCTCTCGGCCTCGGCACGTATCGCCTGAACGGCGACGCCGGAGCCGACGCGGTCTCCGAGGCGCTCCGTGGGGGTTACCGCCTCGTGGACTCGGCCTTCAACTACGAGAACGAGGGGTCCGTCGGCCGTGGCGTCGCGTCCTCGGGTGTCCCCCGCTCCGAGGTCATCGTGACGACGAAGCTCCCCGGACGGCACCATGCCCGCGTGACGGCGACCGCCAGCATCGAGGAGAGCCGCTCCCGCCTCGGTCTCGACGCGACCGACCTGCACCTCATCCACTGGCCGAACCCGAGCCAGGACGAGTACGTCGAGGCATGGGAGGCGCTCGTGGACGCCCAGGCGCGGGGCGTCGTCCGCCAGATCGGCGTCTCGAACTTCCTGCCCGAGCATCTCGAGCGCATCGAACGGGAGACGGGGGTCCGACCGGTCGTGAACCAGATCGAGGTGCATCCCTACTTCCCGCAGGAGGAGCAGCTGGCCTACCACCGGGAGCGGGGCATCCTCACCCAGGCGTGGAGCCCGCTGGGGCGGGCGCAGGCCCTCCTCGACGAGGACGTCGTCCGCGAGGTGGCCACCGCTCACGACATCACCCCCGCACAGACCGTCCTCGCCTGGCACGTGGCCAGGGAGACGGTCGCGATCCCCAAGGCGTCGTGCGCGGAGCACCAGGCCGCGAACCTCGCCGCCGCCGCCGTCGTGCTCGATGACGCGGAGGTCGCGGCGATCACCGCACTCGGACGCGTGGACGGGCGCCTGTTCGACGGCGATCCCGCTGTGCACGAGGAGTCGTGAGCGCGAGGGCTCAGACGCTCTGCGTGCCGAGCACGCGCAGGAACTCCAGCTTCCCGGCCGCCTCGCTCCCGGGCTGCGCCGTCAGGACGATGAGCGCCTGCGACTCGTCCTCCGTGAACAGCGCCTGGCAGTCCACCTCGATCTCCCCCAGTTCCTGATGCACGATCACCTTGTGCTGCTCGAAGCGACGGGCGACCTCGTGGGCCGCCCAGAGCCGCACGAACTCGGAGCTCCGTTCCGACAGATCCGCCACGATCTCCCCCGCCCGTGACCGCGCGCCCATGGTGCCGTACGCCGCGCGCAACGCCGCCACCAGCGCCCGTGACTGCCGGGGGTGATCGACCTCCCGGTACCGACGCCGTTCCTCCTCCGGTCGCGCGAACCAGCGATGGATGCCGCTCCGGTCGAGCCCGGTCAGACCGCTCGCGTCTCCGATCAGCGCCCGTGAGGCGTCGTTCTGCACCAGCACCTCGTCGAGAGCCGAGACCACGAACGCCGGGGTGTCGTGCAGACGGTCGAGCACGCGGAGGATGCCGGGACGGACGTAGTCGGTGATCACCGCCCGATCGGGAGCGCTGAGCCCGCTGAGCCGGTAGAGGTAGTCACGCTCGTCCGAGGACAGCCGCAGCGCGCGGGCGAGGGCGGCGAGGATCTGGGCGCTCGGCTGCGGGCCCCGGCGCTGCTCCAGCCGCGTGTAGTAGTCCGTCGACATGGTCGCCAGCTGCGCGACCTCCTCCCGGCGCAGCCCGGCCGTCCGGCGACGCGGCCCCTCCGGCAGGCCCACGTCGGCAGGGCGCAGCGCCTCCCGACGGCGCAGGAGGAAGTCGGCCAGGGCATCGCGATCCATCCGTGCAGTATGCCCCGGACGCGGGAGGGGATCCAGGGACCGCCGATCCCCCGATCAGCCGTCTCTGGAACGGCGCCGACGCAGCGTCGAGGCTGAGGCCATGGACATCACCGGAAACACCATCTTCATCCCCGGCGCGACGAGCGGAATTGGCGCTGGCCTTGCGGCTGCAAATGCGCGGCAACACCGTGATCGTCGGCGGGCGCCGCGAGGAGCGGCTGGCCGCGATCGCCGCCGAGCATCCCGAACTCCGCACCGTCCGCATCGACACCGCGGAACCGGCGAGCATCGACGAGGCAGCCGCCGTGGTCCTCGCCGCCCACCCGACGCTGAACGTGCTGATCACGATGGCGGGCATCATGCGGGCGGAGGACTGGACCACGCCGGCCGGCTTCCTCTCCACCGCCGAGGAGACCGTCACGACGAACATCCTCGGTCCGATCCGCCTCATCGCGGCCTTCGTCGAGCACCTTCTCGCGCAGCCCGCGGCGACCATCATGACCGTCTCCTCCGGTCTGGCCTTCGCGCCCCTGAGGGCCACGCCCACCTACAACGGGAGCAAAGCGGCGATCCACATGCTCAGCGAGTCGCTCCGGCTCCAGCTCGCAGGGACCACCGTGGCGGTCCAGGAGCTCGAACCGCCCGCCGTGCGCACGGATCTCATGCCCGGGCATGCGGAGAACGAGGCCGCTCTGCCCCTCGATGCGTTCGTCGACGAGGTCATGACCCTCCTCGAGACCCAGCCCGACGCGACGGAGATCCAGGTCGAGCGGGTGAAGTTCCTCCGCTACGGCGAGGCGCGAGGCGACTACGACGAGGTCGTCGCGGTGCTCAACCGCACGGATCCGCACGGCCGGTGAGCACGGTGGGGCGGCTGACCGCCCCACCACCGTCACCCCTGCAGGGATGCGGCGACCGCGGTGAGCGCGTCGGCGGACTGCCGCAGCAGTCCGAGCTCCCGATCCGAGAATGCGGTCGTGCGGATCGGCACCGCGCCGGCGGCGCTGACGATCGACGGCACGGACAGGGCGACACCATCGATCCCGTGGAAGTCGTGGAGCACCGTGCTCACCGGCATCACCGCATGCTCGTCCCGGAGGATCGCCTCCACGATGCGCGCACTGGAGAGCCCGATCGCGTAGTTCGTGGCGCCCTTCCCCTGGATCACCTTGTAAGCGGCGTCACGGACGTCGACGGCGATCTCGTCCAGCTCCTCCAGAGTGAAGCGCGGGTGCCCCGGCGTCTCCCAGTCCAGGATCGGGACGGTGCCGATCGTGGCCCGCGACCAGAGCGGGAACTCGGTGTCGCCGTGCTCACCGATGATGTGGGCGTGCACGCTCGCCGTGGACACGCCCGCCCGCTCTCCCAGCTTCCAGCGCAGCCGGGATGTGTCGAGGACCGTGCCGGAGGCGAAGATGCGCTCCGCGGGAAGCCCCGTCTCCTGCTGCGCGATGACCGTGAGCACGTCGCACGGGTTCGTGACGATGACGTAGACGGCGTTCGGCGCGACCGCGAGGAGTTCCGGCATCATGCGCCGGATGATCCCGGCGTTCACTCCGGCGAGTTCGGTGCGGGTCTGTCCGGGGTTCTGCTTCGCCCCCGCGGTGATCACCACGACGTGGGAGCCCGCCGCCACGGAGATGTCGCTGCCGCCGATGATGTCGCTGCTGCCGGTGAACTGCGTGCCGTGCGCGAGGTCCAGCACCTCGGCCTCGGCCTTCTCGGTCGCGATGTCGTAGAGGGCGACGTGGCGGGCCGAGCCGCGGATGAGCGCCGCGTAGGCGACGCTGGATCCGACACTTCCCGCGCCGACGACGGTGAGCTTCGAATTCTCGATGATCTCCATGCGCCCATCCTGACAGCGCGGGCGCCGTGACGGCAGGGGTCTCGCCGGGAGAATCGCCGGCTCGTCAGATCGCGGCGGCGACCGCTTCGGCTGCTGTGCGATGGGTGAACCGGAATCCGGACTGCTGGAGAGCCTCGGGCCGCACATCGGCATCCGGGAGGAGCAATGAGTCGGCGGCGTCGCCGAGGGCGAGACGCAGCGCCCACCGCGGAGCGGGCAGCCAGAACGGACGGTGCATCCGCTGCGCGAGCGCGCGGCCGATGTCGTTCGCCGACGCCCGCGTCGGTCCGGTGAGATTGACGGGACCCGCGAGCTTCTCATCGAGGACATGGCGGATGCCGCGCACCTCGTCGTCCAACGAGACCCACGGCCAGATCTGCGTGCCCGGCCCCAAGGGGCCGGCAACGCCGAGCTTCGTCAGCGTGATCATCGGCCGGAGCACGCCCCGGCGGTGAATCACCGGTGCCGTCCGCAGCAGGGCGACCCGGGTATGGTCTTCGGCCCGTCGCGCCGCCGTCTCCCAGCGCACGGTGAGGTCGGCGAGGAAGGTGCTCCCGGGGCCGGAGTGCTCGGTGAGCACCTCGCCCGGCGCCGAACCGTAGTAGCCGACGGCGGAGGCCGAGAGGAAGGCCGGCGCGTCGGTGCGCAGGGCACGCAGGGCGGTGGTGAGGGTGTTCGTCGCGTCGAGCCGCGATTCGACCAGCTGGCGGCGATACCCACGGGTCCACGGCAGGCGTCCGACGCTCGCACCGCCCAGGGCGACGACGGCCTCCGCCCCGTCGAGTGCATCGGGATCCAGCGGCGCCTCCCCCGGAGCCCATTCGATCTCGCCCTCCGCCTGCGGGGTCCGCCGGACCAGGGTGCTCACCTCGACCCCGTCCGCCTGCAGGGACGCGGCGAGCGCGGACCCGATGAGTCCCGATGCCCCGCTGATGACGATGCGTCGCGCCATTGCCGCTCCTGATCCGGTCGTGCCGCAGTCCTCGGGTGCAGGACGGTCGCGGCGGACTGCCCCGATCGTAGCGCGCTCGCCGCAGGACTCAGGTCACGATCCGGCGCCGGCGGGCGACGACCCACACCCCCAGCAGCACCGTGCCGACTCCGAGGAGCAGGATGTCGAGTCTCCACTGACCACCGGTGGACGCGAGCCCCGCCGCGGACATCGCCGTCACCTCGTTCGCGAGAACGGCGTCGATAGCGGCACCGGCCGGAACGGTGACGGTGACCGGCCCATCCGCGTCGACCTGGACACCCGTTGCGGATCCAATCTCCGTCTCGGTCACCGTGCACGCGGTGCCGGCAGGAAGGGGGCCGAAGGTCTGGGTGTACTCGCCCGCGGATGATCGCGCCGGAATCGTGAACGTCTCGTTCAGCGCGCTCCCGCAGTCGATCGAGAGGACGATCGCGTCCTGTGCGCCGGCCCCGGTGCCCGTGATGGACTTCACCACGCGCAACTCCCCCGGCCGATAGGTGATGGAGTTCAGGAGAACGGCATCCACAGTGGCGGCGGGCAGGATCTCCACGTCCACCGGTGCAGACGGCTCGACAGCGACCTCCGCGGTCTCACCCGACGCGGTCTCGGTCACCACA
This sequence comes from Zhihengliuella sp. ISTPL4, assembly GCF_002848265.1. Lineage (GTDB taxonomy): Bacteria > Actinomycetota > Actinomycetes > Actinomycetales > Microbacteriaceae > Microbacterium. Next base: position 669,701 of record NZ_CP025422.1, on the reverse strand, counting down.
CACGCCGTTCCGGCCGGGAGGTCGGAATAGGTCTGCGCATACTCCCCCGCAGCGCTGCCCGCCGGGATGCTGATCGTCTCCTGCACGGCCTCGCCGCAATCGACGGTGAGGGTGATCGCCTCCTGGGCCCCCGCTGCCGCGCCGGCGAGGGTCTTCACCACCCGCAGGGAGCCGGGCTGGAAGGTGAGGGTGTTGAGAGCGGTCACGACAGCGCCCTCCGCGGTGACGGCCGTCGTCTGCGGGAGATTGTTCGTGGCGATGACGGTGGCGGTCTCGCCGGTGAGCGGCTCGTTCACCGTGCACGACGTTCCCAACGGCAGGTCCTCGACGGTGAAGCTCTGTGCCTCGGTCTCCCCCGCCGCGATGTCATAGGCGAACGTGCCCGCCTCGCCGCAGTCCACCGCGAGCTGGATGGGTCCCTGCGATCCGACCGCTTCGCCGGCGAACGTCTTGTCGATCCGGAGGGAGCCGGCAGCGAAGAACTCCGCCGCCGCCGAGGCCACCGCGTCCAGCTCGGTGGTGTCGGCGAGGATGAGGCGCTGAGCGTCCGCGTAATCCGGGCTGTTCCCGTCGTAGAGGTACACGGACCCACGCTGCACCGTGACCGCGGCTCGCGCGCTGAGAGTCCCGGCGCTCGCCTCCTCGGTCTCGCTCCGCAGCCAGATCTGGCTTCCTGGCGCGACGGTCGACGGGTTGGGCAACGGCGTCGTCGAGGTCGCACTGTCGTGCATCGTGAAGCCGGACGGAACGGAGACCGTCACCTCCGCGGCCCCTTCGGCCGTCACCGTGAACGGCCCCGCCGCGTCGTCTGTCGGAGCCGTCGCGAGGGCCGGAGTCACCTCGACCACCGGCTGCGGCGGCTCCACGACGGGTCCGTTGATCTGCGCATCCTGCACGATCGCTGCGGTCGCGGCCCGCACGGCGGCGTTCGCCGGAGTGTTCGCGACGACGAAACCGTCGGTGAAGTACCAGATGGCGGACTGCACGGCGGCTGCCCGTTGCGCGACCGGCAGGCCGCTCGGCTCCGACGTCGTGGGGTGATAGTTGTTGAGGATGTACGCCACGTAGTCGACATTGGGCACGTTCGACTCGTCCCACGTTCCCGACTCGTAGCCGATCCCGATGTAGGTCTCGACCCGGAGGTTGATGCAGTACATCTCTGCGACGAGAGAGGGATCGGACAGACTGACGGCGTTGATGATTCCGGCATAGGTACTGGTGGCGACGAATCCCGCAGGGTCCGCGGCCGGGTAGGGAGCGAGCGGGTCCTGGGAGATGGGCGTCGCCGGCTGAAGGCCTGTGAGCGTCAGCCCCGCGCCGAGCGAGGTGATCCGGATCTCCGTATTGGGGCCGACCTCGGTCTCCACCGTGGGGTTCTCTGTGTCGAGATTGGCCTGCGCGGGTTGCACGGCGCCGAAGGCGAGCAGCAGAGCCACGAGAATGCCGCCTCCACCGAGGATCCCGCCTCGCGGAGACGGCCGCCGTTCCGTGGCGTGTGCGCGCGTGCTGCCGAAGAAGACCATCGGACATCCCCTCTCGCCTCGTCCTCGGAGGACCGATGCTGTGGATGACGACACCTTCCCGTGCTCGTGGGGTCCTCACCAGGGTCCTAGGTCCCGTCGGACTCGGTGCGCTCGCCGACGGAACCGACCACACCGCGATGACCCGAGAGCCGGTAGATCACCGCCTGCGTGCGATGCTCGACGTGGAGCTTGGCGAAGAGCGAGGTGCTGTAGTTCTTCACCGTCTTGACGGCGAGGCCCAGCCGCTGCCCGATCTCGCGGTTCGTGAGACCTTCGGCGATGAGCCCGAGAACCTGCGCCTCCCGGAGGGTCAACTGCGCTTCCTGCTCCGACCGGTCCTCCGGATCGGTCAGGCCGGCCGTCGACGAGCGGCCGGCCGCCTCGCGGATGATCCCGCGGATCAGCGTCGGCGGCGCATTGTCGAGGAGGTAGGCGTGAGCTCCCCGTCCCGCCGCGCGCGCCTCACCGACGTCATGCCCGAGGATCACGGCGGGAAGCCGCGGGTCCTGGCGGCGCAGCCGTCGCGCGCCTTCCAGGGCGGTGCCGGGCTCCCCGCCGGCGTCGATGATCATCACGTCCGCAGGACGGCTGGGGCCTGCTTCGAAGCCGGAGAGGGGATCCTCGACGAGCTGCAGATCCTCGGAGTCCATCAGGATCGATCGCAACCCCCGCCAGATCATGTCCCGCGTCGTGAAGAGGGCGACCCGCACCGGCGCGCCCACGGCGCGCGCGGGGCCACCTGCCTGACGCCTCTCCGATCCCGCCGAACCCATCACACGACCCGCCTCCTCGTGTCCCCCCGAAGGATGGCTGCACCTTATCCAGCGCGCGCCGCGAGGACAAGGGTGCTCCACTGCGGAGGAGGTGAGAATCGATGTGGGCCCTGCCGGGATCGAACCGACGACATCCACGGTGTAAACGTGGCGCTCTACCAGCTGAGCTAAAGGCCCTGGTGCGCTCAGTCTATCCGGGCGCGGATGCGCACCTGTGTCGTGGAAGGGGGATAGGCTGAGGTCGGCGCGCGTTGTGCACGGCCGACAAGGCTGCCCGTGTCGCTTCCCGTTTCCTTGGCATGACCTGCCAGCTTGACGAAAGGTTCCCCCGTGACCGTCCACGATCAGGATCCGTACTCTCAGGGCCCCCTCGACAGCGATCCGGAAGAGACCGGTGAGTGGCAGCAGTCGCTCGACGAGCTGGTGGATGCCAAGGGCCACGGCCGCGGGCGCGAGATCATGCTCAGCCTGCTCAAGCGCTCCAAGGAACTGCACCTGAACGTGCCGATGGTTCCGACCACCGACTACATCAACACCATCGCCCCGGAGAATGAGCCGGAGTTCCCCGGCGACGAGGAGATCGAGCGCCGCTACCGCGCCTGGATCCGCTGGAACGCCGCCATCACGGTGCACCGCGCCCAGCGCCCCGGCATCGGCGTCGGCGGTCATATCTCGACCTACGCGTCCTCCGCGGCGCTGTACGAGGTGGGCTTCAACCACTTCTTCAAGGGCGCGGACCACCCGGGTGGCGCCGACCAGATCTTCATCCAGGGCCACGCCTCCCCCGGCACCTACGCCCGCTCGTTCCTCGAGGGTCGCCTGACCGAGGACCAGCTGGACGGTTTCCGCCAGGAGAAGTCGCACGCGCCGAACGGCATCCCGTCGTACCCGCACCCGCGCCTGATGCCGGAGTACTGGCAGTTCCCGACGGTGTCGATGGGTCTCGGCCCGATCAACGCCATCTACCAGGCGATGTCGAACAAGTACCTCGAGAACCGCGGCATCAAGGACACCTCGCAGTCGCACGTCTGGGCGTTCCTCGGCGACGGCGAGATGGACGAGGTCGAGAGCCGCGGGCAGCTCCAGGTCGCGGCGAACGAGGGCCTCGACAACCTCACCTTCGTCGTGAACTGCAACCTGCAGCGTCTCGACGGCCCGGTGCGCGGCAACGGCAAGATCGTCCAGGAGCTCGAGTCGTTCTTCCGCGGCGCGGGCTGGAACGTCATCAAGGTGGTCTGGGGCCGCGAGTGGGACGACCTGCTCGCCCGGGACACCGAGGGCGCGCTGCTCAACCTCATGAACGTCACCCCCGACGGGGACTACCAGACGTACAAGGCCGAGTCCGGCGCGTACATCCGCGAGCACTTCTTCGGCCGCGATGAGCGCGCCGCCGCGCTCGTCAAGGACTACTCCGACGACGACATCTGGAACCTCAAGCGCGGTGGCCACGACTACCGCAAGGTCTACGCCGCGTTCAAGGCCGCGACCGAGCACAAGGGCAAGCCGACCGTCATCCTCGCGAAGACCGTCAAGGGCTACGGACTCGGCCCGCAGTTCGAGGGCCGCAACGCGACCCACCAGATGAAGAAGATGACGCTGGACAACCTCAAGACGTTCCGCGACGCGATGCACATCCCGATCACGGACGCGCAGCTCGAGGAGAACCCGTACCTGCCCCCGTACTACAACCCGGGACCGCAGGACGAGACGATCCAGTACATGCTCGAGCGCCGCAAGGCTCTCGGCGGCTTCCTCCCGGAGCGCCGTTCGACGCACGTCGGACTCTCCCTCCCCGAGGAGAACGCCTACGCGCTGCCGAAGAAGGGGTCCGGCACCCAGGAGATCGCCACGACCATGGCGTTCGTCCGTCTGCTGAAGGACCTGCTGCGCTCCAAGGAGTTCGGCCACCGGATCGTGCCGATCATCCCCGACGAGGCGCGCACCTTCGGCATGGACGCGTACTTCCCGACCGCGAAGATCTACAACCCCAACGGCCAGCACTACACGTCGGTCGACCGGGAACTGCTGCTCGCCTACAAGGAGAGCCCGCAGGGCCAGATCGTCCACGTCGGCATCAACGAGGCCGGCGCTCTCGCGGCGTTCACCGCCGCGGGTACGTCGTACGCGACGCACGGCGAACCGCTGATCCCGATCTACATCTTCTACTCGATGTTCGGCTTCCAGCGCACCGGCGACGCCCAGTGGGCCGCCGGCGACCAGATGGCGCGCGGCTTCATCATCGGCGCCACGGCCGGCCGCACGACTCTGACGGGTGAGGGCCTCCAGCACGCCGACGGCCACTCCCACCTGCTCTCCTCGACCAACCCCGCGACGGTCTCCTACGACCCCGCGTACGGCTACGAGATCGCGCATATCATGCGCTCCGGTCTCGAGCGGATGTACGGCGGGCAGCACGAAGACCCGAACGTCATGTACTACCTCACGGTGTACAACGAGCCGATGGTGCAGCCCGCCGAGCCGGCCGACGTGGATGTGGACGGCATCGTCCGCGGCATCCACCGCGTCGCCGTCGGCGAAGGCGACGGTCCCCGCGCCCAGCTCTTCGCTTCCGGCGTCGGTCTGCCGTGGGCGCTCGAGGCGCAGGAGCTGCTGAAGAAGGACTGGGGTGTCGTCGCCGACGTGTGGTCGGTCACCTCGTGGACCGAGCTGCGCCGCGACGGCCTCGCCGCCGACGAGCACAACTTCCTCCACCCGGAGGAGGAGCCGCGCACCGCGTACCTCACGCAGAAACTCCAGGGCGCTGAAGGTCCCGTCGTCGCGGTCAGCGACTTCATGCACGCCGTGCAGGACCAGATCCGCCCGTGGGTCCCGAACCGCTTCGCCACGCTCGGCGCGGACGGCTTCGGCTTCTCGGACACGCGCGCCGCAGCCCGCCGCTTCTTCAAGATCGACGGACCGTCGATCGTCGTGCGCACACTGCAGGCACTGGCTGAGGAAGGCAAGGTCGACCGCGGCCTGTCTGCCCAGGCCATCGAGAAGTACCGCCTGCACGACGTGAACGCCGGCACCAGCGGCAACGCAGGCGGCGAAAGCTGAGCCCTCGGTGACAGCTGCCTCCGCCGCCGGCATGGACAAGGCCGCCACGCTCACCTGGCTGCGCCGGATCTCCGGTGACATCGCCACGGTGACGATCAAGCGGCTGGAGGACACCCTCCCCTGGTACGCCGACATGCCACCGGCCCGCCGCTCCGCGGTCGGGCTGGTGGCTCAGGCGGGCATCACGTCGTTCATCCAGTGGTACGACGACCCCACGTCCACGCCGTGGATCGCCGCAGACATCTTCGCCGCCGCTCCTCGTGAGCTGCTGCGGAGCGTCAGTCTGCAGCAGACGCTCCAGCTCATCCGCGTCACGGTCGAGGTGACCGAGGAACGGGTGGCCGGCAAGGGTGAGCATCTGCGCGAGGCCATCCTCCTCTACTCGCGGGACGTGGCATTCGCCGCCGCCGACGTCTACGCGCGTGCCGCCGAGGCCCGCGGGCTCTGGGACGCGCGGCTCGAAGCCCTCGTCGTCGACTCGATCCTCACGGGCGAGGCCGACGAAGAGCTGCCGAGCCGGATCGCCGCTCTCGGGTGGCACGGTCACGGAGAGGTCGCGGTCCTCGTCGGCACCACGCCTCCGCAATTCGACGTCGATCTCGTGCGCCGCACCGCGCGGAAGCTTGCGGTCGACGTCCTGATCGGCGTGCAGGGCTCGCGGCTCGTGCTCGTGCTCGGACGCGCGCGCGTCGAGGGCCAGGAGGGCGAGGACGAGGAGCTCGGGTTCCAGGAGATCGCCACGAGGCTGGAGCCGTCGTTCGGCCCGGGCTTCGTCGTGCTGGGCCCCGCTGTCGCCGCCCTCGTCGACGCCAGCCAGAGTGCTCGTGCGGCCCTGGCCGGATTCGCGGTCGCCCGCGCCTGGCGCAGCGCCCCGCGGCCGGTCGAAGCCGACGACCTCCTGCCGGAGCGCGCCCTGGCTGGCGACCCGCTCGCGAAGCAGACTCTCATCGAGCGCATCTACCGCCCCTTGCAGGCGCACTCGACCGACCTCGTCACGACGCTCTGGAGCTACCTGGACAACGGCCGGTCCCTCGAGGCGACCGCCCGCGAGCTCTTCGTGCATCCCAACACCGTGCGCTACCGCCTCAAGAGGGTCAGCGAGGTCATCGGCTGGGACGCGACCGGGCCCCGCGAGGCGCTCATCCTGCAGACCGCGCTCATCCTCGGTTCGATCGGGGCAGCCGAGCAGGTTCGGCGCCGTCCGCCGCTGCGCCGCCCTTCGCGCTGACCGGCGACGCGAGATCTGTGCGCCACACACAAGGGTTTCGCGCAATCTTGTGATGGATCATCCACCGTTCTGCCGCGATCGTTGGCAGACTGGGTGGGTGATTGTCGTCGTCTGCCCTGGACAGGGCTCGCAGACCCCCGGATTCCTCGCCCCCTGGCTCGAGCTCGACGGAGTCGAGGAGCGTCTCGCCGCCTACTCCGAAGCCGCGCAGGTCGATCTCCGCGCGCACGGCACCGAATCGGACGCGGACACCATCCGCGACACCCGCGTCGCCCAGCCGCTGATCGTGGCCGCCTCCCTCGTCGCCGGTGACGCTCTCGTGGCGTCCGCCGGTCGTCGCGCGGACGGCATCGCCGGACACTCCGTCGGGGAGATCGCGGCGCTCGTCGGCAGCGGCGTGCTGGACGCCGAGACGGGCATGCGCCTCGTCGGCATCCGCGGGCGGGCGATGGCCGATGCCGCCGCCCAGACTCCGACGGGGATGAGCGCGGTCCTCGGCGGTGACGAGGAGACACTCCTCGCCCGCCTCGCCGAACTCGGCCTCGCGCCGGCGAACTTCAACGGCGGCGGGCAGATCGTCGTCGCCGGTCCGCTTCCGGCCCTGTCGGCCCTCGCCGAGGAGCCGGTCAGGGGCACGCGCGTGGTGCCGCTCCAGGTCGCCGGCGCGTTCCACACCGACTACATGTCCTCCGCCGTCTCGACCCTCCGCGACGCGGTCGCCGATGTGCAGCCGGGAGACCCCGAGATCACGCTCTGGACCAACCGCGACGGCTCGGTCGTGACCGACGGCCGGACAGCGCTCGACTACCTCGTCGACCAGGTCTCCTCCCCCGTCCGGTGGGACCTCTGCATGACCTCGTTCGCCGACGCCGGAGTGACCGGCGTGATCGAGCTCGCCCCCGCCGGCGCCCTCGTCGGTCTCGCCAAGCGCGGCCTGCGCGGCGTGCCGACCGTCGCCGTGAAGACCCCCGAAGACCTCGAAGCCGCCGTCGCGCTGCTGAACGGAGAAGCCGCATGACCGCCTCCCTCGCCCAGATCGCCGGGCCCGCCTACACACGCATCTACGCGTTCGGCGCAGCCCGCGGCGAGAACGCGGTGCCCAACGAAGACCTCATCGGCCCGATCGACTCGAGCGATGAGTGGATCCGGCAGCGCACCGGCATCATCACCCGCGCCCGGGCCGACAAGGGGACGGACGCCATCGACCTCGCGACCGCGGCGGCGGCCGAGGCCATCGAGAAGTCGGGTGTGCCGGCCGACCAGGTCGACCTCGTCATCGTCGCGACCATCAGCAACCCGAAGCAGACGCCGTCGGTCTCCGCGATCGTGGCGGACCGGGTCGGGGCCAACCCGGCGGCGGCGTACGACATCAACGCGGCCTGCGCCGGCTATGCCTATGCCGTCGCCCAGGCGGACGCGCTCATCAAGGCCGGCGCCGCGCGCCACGCGCTCGTGATCGGCACGGAGAAGCTCTCCGACGTCGTCGACCCGACCGACCGCAGCATCTCGTTCCTCCTCGGCGACGGCGCCGGCGCCGCGCTCATCGGTCCCAGCGACACGCCGGGCATCGCCCCCGCCGTGTGGGGCAGCGACGGCTCCAAGGCCGACGCGGTCGGCATGAACGGTACCCTCACCGACTTCCGCGACGGCGTGGTGCCGTGGCCGACGCTCCGTCAGGAGGGCCCGACGGTCTTCCGCTGGGCGGTCTGGGAGATGGCGAAGGTCGCACGCGAGGCACTGGAGAAGGCCGGGATCCAGGCCACCGACCTCGCCGCCTTCATCCCGCACCAGGCAAACATGCGCATCATCGACGAGTTCGCCAAGCAGCTCGGCCTGCCGGAGACGACGGTCATCGCCCGTGACATCGAGACCACCGGCAACACGTCGGCTGCCTCGATCCCGCTCGCCAGCCACCGTCTCATGACCGAGCACCCGGAGCTCTCCGGCGGGCTCGCCCTGCAGATCGGCTTCGGTGCCGGCCTCGTCTTCGCGGCCCAGGTCGTCGTCCTCCCCTGAAGACGCACCGACCTTCCCTAGACTGTTCCACGGTTCCGAATACAACCCGTAAGAAAGAGGAAGACCACCATGGCTTTCACCAACGATGAGGTCCTCGCCGGCCTCGCAGAGCTGATCACCGACGAGACCGGCATCAACGCCAGCGAGGTCGCCCTGGAGAAGTCGTTCACGGACGACCTCGACATCGACTCGATCTCGATGATGACGATCGTCGTCAACGCCGAGGAGAAGTTCGGCGTCACCATCCCCGACGACGAGGTCAAGAACCTGAAGACCGTCGGCGACGCCGTCAACTTCATCGTCGCGGGCCAGGAGTAATCCCGGCAGGATGCCACCCTCGCCCTGCGCGAGGCGTGGCATCCTCCGGCCCTGCCCATCCCCCGCACGAACTCGTTTCGACAAGGAACCACACCCCATGACCAAGCGCATCGTCGTCACCGGCATCGGCGCCACCTCCGCCATCGGCGGAACGGCCCCGGAGAACTGGACCAACCTGCTCGCCGGTGCCTCCGGCGCCCGCACGATCGAGCACGACTGGGTGCAAGAGTACGACCTGCCCGTCACGTTCGCCGCTTCCGCGATCGTCCGCCCGGAAGAGGTGCTGCCCCGCCACGAGGCGAAGCGTCTCGACCCCTCGTCGCAGTTCGCCCTCATCGCGGCACGTGAGGCCTGGGAGGACGCCGGCTCGCCCGAGGTGGCTCCCGAGCGTCTCGGCGTCGACTTCGCGACGGGCATCGGCGGTCTGTGGACACTGCTCGACGCCTGGGACACCCTGCGCGAGAAGGGCCCACGCCGGGTCATGCCGCTGACGGTGCCGATGCTGATGCCGAATGCGGCCGCCGGCAACCTGTCGCTGCAGTTCGAGGCCCGCGCCTACGCGCAGACCGTCGTCAGCGCCTGCGCCTCCAGCACCGAGTCGATCATCCACGCCTTCCACCACCTGCAGGAGGGCCTGGCCGACGTCGTCATCGCCGGCGGCACCGAGTCGGCGATCCACCCGATCACTATGGCCGCGTTCGCCTCCGCGCAGGCGCTGTCACGTCGCAACGACGACCCGGCCCACGCCTCCCGACCCGGTGCCATCGACCGCGACGGCTTCGTGATGGGCGAGGGCGCTGCCGCCCTCATCCTCGAGACCGAGGAGCACGCCAAGGCCCGCGGCGCGAAGATCTACGGCTACATCCTCGGCGGCGGCGTGACCGCCGACGCCTACCACATCACCGGCAACGACCCCGAGGGCAAGGGGGCGGCCCGTGCGGTCGTCCAGGCCCTCGAAGAGGCCGGGATCACCCCCGACCAGGTGACGCACATCAACGCCCACGCGACCTCGACGCCGGTCGGCGACCCCAACGAGTACGTCGCGCTGAAGAACGTCTTCGGCGACCGGATCGATGAGATCCCGGTGTCGGCCACCAAGGCGTCGACCGGCCATCTGCTGGGCGGGACCGGCGCGCTGGAGGCGATCTTCTCCCTCCTCGCGCTGCGGGACCGCGTGGCCCCGCCGACGATCAACATGACCGAGCCGGACCCGGAGGTGCCGTTCCGTCTGTCCGGAGAGGCGGCTCCGCTCGGCGACGGCCCGCAGATCGCCATCAGCAACTCGTTCGGCTTCGGCGGACACAACGCCGTGCTCGTGCTGGGCAGCGTCGACTGACCGCTTCCCCTTCCTGACGAAGGCCCCCGGGATGATCTCCCGGGGGCCTTCCTCATGACGGCGGGCCGCTCGAGCCCTTCGACAGGCTCAGGGACCCAGGGGCGCGCTCGGCAGGACGGCGAGGCGCTGCGAACGGGCACGGCGGCGGCGCTCGATCCGCGGGAGGAACCAGCCGATCAGCGGGCCGACGCCGAACGCGAACAGGACGGTGCCGACGCCCACCGGACCGCCGAGAAGGAACCCGACGAGCAGCACGGAGCCCTCGATGACCGTCCGCGCCAACCAGACCGGCCACCGGGTCACCCGGACGAGCCCCGTCATGAGTCCGTCGCGCGGTCCAGGGCCGAAGTCCGCCGCGATGTAGAGACCGGTGGCGAACGCCAGCAGCACGAGTCCGAAAACGAACATGGGCGCCCCCGCCCAGACCGACCCCGGTGCCGGCAGCACGAGGAGCGTGAGATCGGCGAACGGTCCGATGAGCAACGCGTTGAGCAGGGTGCCGAGACCCACCCGTTGACGGAGCGGGATCCACAGCAGCAGGACGACGATCGAGATCAGCACCGTGACGACTCCGTACCCGAGTCCCGTCCAGCGCGCGACGCCCAGCGAGAGCACGTCCCAGGGCGCGACGCCGATGCCGCCGCGCACCATGAAGCCGAGGGCGACGCCGTAGAGGAAGAGCCCGCCCACGAGCTGCACCAGCCGCTCGACCAGGTCTCGACGGCTGGTCGCGGTGAACGGCAGGAAGACGGCACGGAAGAGCATCTCTCCATCGTGGCCCGTGCGAAGGCGTGACGAGGCCGACCACTGAGCGAAAAGTGGTCTGCACAAGGAAGGCCACTTTGCGGCAGGCTGGAGGCATGGCCTCCCGTCTCGTCACCCAGCTCGGTACGCAGGACATCGACGACGCCTCAGCGTCGGGCCTGGCCGACCGCATCAGGGCGCTCATCCTCGATGGACGACTCACTGTCGGCGAGCGGCTGCCGAGCGAGCGCGCCCTCGCGCTCGAGCTGCGGCGGTCACGCTCGACCATCACCCGCGCCTACGGCGTTCTCGAAGCTGGCGGCTACGTGAACCGGCGACACGGCGGAAGCACCAGAGTGGCTCTGCCGCATGGCCCGTCCGCGGCGGCCCCGGACCGGGACGACGAGGCGATCGATCTGTCGATCGCCTCGATGGACTCGACCCCCGGCCTGTATGACGCGACCGTGCGATCCCTCCCCCGGCTGGCGGCCCTGCGCGGGACGAGCGGCTATTCGCTGCAGGGCCTTCCCGAGCTCCGCGAAGCCGTGGCCCGCCGGTTCACCGAACGCGGCGCAGCGACCTCGGCCGACGAGATCATGATCACCTCCGGCGCCCTGAACGCCGTCAACCTCATCCTCACGGCGATCGGCCGCCGCGGCGAACGCGCCCTCGTGGAGCAGCCGACCTTCCCGCATGCGCTCGAGGCTCTGCACCGGCACGGCTACCGGCTGGTGCCGACACCGGTCGACACCGACGGCTGGGACACCCGGCACTTCACCGACACCCTGCGGACCGCGCGCCCGCACGTCGCGTACCTCATCCCGGACTTCCACAACCCCACCGGCGCGACGCTGCCGCAGGAGGAGCGGTCCCGGATCGCGACGACGGCCCGCAACACCGGCACGCACCTGATCGTCGACGAGACGACGGCAGAGCTCGACATCGACCGGGGATGGGCACCGGCGCCGATGGCGGCCGATGGCCCGAACGTGATCACGGTGGGATCGATGTCGAAGATCGCCTGGGGAGGCATGCGCATCGGCTGGGTCCGCGCCGAGCGCTCGGTCATCGCCCGGCTCCTGGCCGTCCGCCCCTCGTTCGAGCTCGGCACGGCCCTCCTCGAGCAGTGCATCGCCGTGGAGCTGCTCGACGACGTCCCGGCACTGACCCAGCACGTCCGGCGACGTCTCACGGCCGGGCGGGATGCCGTGGCCGCGGGAATCGCCGGGATCCCGGGGATGCGGATGCCAGAGACGCCCGGCGGCCTCTCCGCCTGGATCGATCTCGGCGCTCCCCTGTCGACGACGCTCTCCCTCGCTGCCCGCGAACGGGGACTCATCCTGCCACCCGGACCGCGCTTCACGACCGGCGGCGTGCTGGAGCGGCGACTCCGGGTCCCGATCACGCTCCCGCCCGAGCGTGCGGCGGAGGCGATGACGCGCCTGGCGCAGGCCTGGGCGGACGTGCGCGGCGGTGGAGTGAACACCGTCGACGACCTCGCGCACGCGGCCGTGATCTGACCGGCGCAGACGAAGACCCCGCCCGGGTCGCCCGGAGCGGGGTCTTCGTCGAGCGGAGCGCGGATTCGCTTTCTCAGCGTCCGGGATCACTCACCGGAATCCGATACTCACGCCTCCGCGCTCCCGGTATCGACGGTCGGTCAGCCGACCTTGTGGAGCCAGACGACGCGCGCGTCGTCGCTGGCGTGACGGAAGGGCTCCAGCTCCTCGTCCCAGGCGGAGCCCAGGGCGATGTCGAGCTCGCGCTGCAGCTCGACGGCGTTGCCCGCGGCGATCTCCATCGCATAGCGGATGCGGTCCTCGCCGATGACGATGTTGCCGGCGGCATCGGTCTGGGCGTAGTGGATGCCGAGGTCCGGCGTGTGCAGCCATCGACCGCCGTCACTGCGCGGCGTCGGGTCTTCGGTCACCTCGAACCGGAGGTGCTCCCAGCCGCGGATCGCCGTCGCGAGGGCAGCGCCGGTACCGACGGGACCGTCCCAGTAGAACTCGGCGCGGCGTGCGCCGGTCAGCACGGGCTGCTCGGTCCAGTCGAAGTTCACCGCACGCCCTATAGCGCGACCTACCGCCCATTCCAGGTGCGGGCAGAGCGCGCGAGGCGCCGAGTGGATGAACACCACTCCGCGTGCGTAAGCCGTCGCCATGATCTCTCCGTTTCATCAGGTGCGTCTTCCCCTACGACCTGAACCACGAAGTGGCGACAATATGCGGTTGTGCGCCCATTCTCGCCGAGTTCCCGCGAAATCACAAGCATGTGATTCGACGACGAAGGCCCCGGTCCGCGGACCGGGGCCTTCGGGCGCTTCGACAAGCTCAGCGACCCAGATGGGGAGCTCAGGCCTCGCTCATGGCCTGCTTGACCTGCTGGCCCTTCGCGGCGTAGTAGGCCGCGCGGGCGGCGTCCTTGCGGGCCTGCTCGGCGTAGCCGAACTCGAGCACGTCCTGCGGGACCTCGACGTTCGGGACGTCGTCGGTGCCGTGGTACTTCTCGATGTAGGCGTCGAGCTCGGGACCGGAGGTCCACGAGGTGATGAGGCAGTAGCGCGGGTCGGTGCCGTTGTGCGTGGCCGCGTGCCACAGACGCTGGGTGTCGACGATGAGCTGCGCGCCGGCCGGGAGGGCGATGCGGTACTCGATGCTGGGGTCCGTGCGGTTCTCGCGCAGGACGAAGTAGCTGTCCTTGTCGTCGGTCAGGTTGAAGAACCCGCGGACGACCCAGCCGGTGCCGTCCGGGTTCAGGCGGTTGTTGTCGTCCTGGTGGAGGTTGTAGAGGCAGTCGCCGTACGGGGTCGGCTGCAGCTCGATGACGCGGCAGCGGCCGACGTTCGCACCGGGCTCCTGCGCACGACGGGTGAGGTTCGGGGCCTTGGCGGTCTGCTCGTCGATCCAGACGCCGTCCTTGTCGGTGCGCGGCGGCTTGTGGTTCCAGAAGCCGTTGCACTCGATGTCGCCGAAGGCGCTGGCGAGGGGCGCGAAGCGGGTGTCGCCCGAGGACTTCCAGTCGACGTACTCGATGTCGAGCCACTCCTTGGGGTCAGCCTCCTGGTCGTAGCTGTCGAGGACGACGAAGCCCTTCTCCTCCAGCGCTGCGGACTTGATGTATCCCATGATCGAGTCATGTTCCTTTCATCGGGGGCCAGCACGTTTTAACAGGCCCTGATAAGGCAAGGCTAACAGCGGGACCTGGCCCTCCCCCGGAGGGTCGCCGTGGATAAGCGAATAGACTGGGCGGGGCACCCGGCGCGTCCGTGGCGCCTGTCGCTACGGGAGGACGAGACACCAGCATGAGCACCGCGACCAACGTCGAGGCGACGGCAGTCAACACGATCGAATGGCTCGCGGCGGGACGCACGACCATCGTCGTCCCGGTCTACCAGCGGCAGTACCGCTGGGACATCGGCGGGTGCGAGCGGCTCCTCTCCGACGTGAGGGCGGTGGCCGCCGAGGACGATGCGCACCGCCACTTCATCGGGTCGATCCTCTCCGCCGAGGACGGCTCCGGCCCGGACGCCGACCTCATCCTCATCGACGGACAACAGCGGCTCACCACGCTCATGCTCCTCGTCGCCGCGCTGCACCACTCCGTGCGCGACCGGAACCCGGAGCTGGCCGCCGACCTCGCCCGGGTACTGGTCCGCCCCGACGACCCCCAGCGCACGAAGCTGCGGCCGCACGACGCGTGGGCCGATCTGTACGAGTCGGTCGTGCTCGACCGTCGCGACGACCTCGACCGCGAATCGCGCTTCGACGACAACTACGCGTTCTTCCGCAGCCAGATCCATGCCGACGAGGTGCCGTTCATCTGGCAGGGGCTGCAGCGACTGGAGCACGTCTCGATCACGCTCGGCGCCCAGGCCAACGCGCAGCAGATCTTCGAGAGCCTGAACTCCACCGGCGAGCCGCTGCGGGATCACGAACTGATCCACAACTACATCCTCATGGGGCTGAACCACGCCGAGCAGATGGATGTGGAAGCGCGGTTCTGGCTGCCGATCGAGCAGCACACGGGCGAGGCGATCGGCGCGTTCTGGCGCCACTACCTCGTGCTCGTGACAGGGCGAGAGGTGGCGGCGAACGGCGAGCACGGCGTGTACAGCGCCTTCCGCCAGTCGTTCCCGCGCGTCGACGTCGCCCACCTGCAGGCCGACGCCGAGACGTGGCGGCACTATGCGGAGATCTACGGCATCCTCCTCGATCCGTCGAAGGAGCAGGACCCGGAGATCGCGCGGCAGCTGGGGTACGTGAACACGTTCGGACGCTCCTCCTCCCCGCTGGTCATGAGCGCATACAGCGATCACGCGCGTGGCCTCATCGACCGCAGCCAGCTCCTCGAGACGCTCGAGTGGCTCCAGGCGATGTTCCTTCGCCGCGCGCTCGTGAACCTTCCCGCTGAGCGCCTGATCGCCCGTCTCTGCCGTGCCCGTCGCGACGGACACGACGCCCTCGCCCGCGCCATCGCGCGCATCACCCCGTCGGACGAGAGGGTCAGCGCCGTACTCAAGTACAGCGAGCTGCCGTATCCGGCCTACGTTCTCGGCCGGCTCGAGGGGGTCGACGACGTGGACGGCTTCGACGTCGAGCACGTCGTGCCCGCCGTCCCCGGCGACGCCTGGTCCGGCGACGGTGTGCGTCCCTGGAGCGAGTACTCCGAGGACGAGCAGAACAGCCACCGTGCCCTCGCACCGACCCTCGGCAACCTCACGCTGCTCGAGCAGGGTCTCACGGAGCGGGTGTTCGGCGCCTCGTTCCCGCGCAAGCGCGACGATGCCTACGCTCGCAGCGCCGTGCCGGCCACCCGCGCCCTCGCCGCCCAGGATTCTTGGGGCACGGCGGCGATCACCGCACGCACGGTGGCCCTGACGGCGGATCTGGTCCGCGTCTGGGCGCGTCCCGCCCTGCCGGAGATCGACGACGACGGTCTCACCCCGATCCTCGACGCGGTCCGCCGCCGCGGCTGGCCGGCCGGATGGGAGCGCGAGTTCGACTACGTCGAGTACCGGGGCGAGCGGTGGGAGGTCTACGACGTCAAGCACCTGTTCAACCGCGTGTTCCGACGTGCCTGGACCGACACCACCGAGGCCGCTCTCGCGTACTGCGCGGCGCACGGCGGCCCGATCTACCGCGACAAGGCGTGGAAGGGGCAGTGGGACGACCTCGACGACACGCACTTCCTCTACATGGGCTGGGATTCGAACTACATGATGACCGCCGTTCAGGGGGTCCTCGACGAGTCCGGTATCGCCGCCGAAGTCTTCGTGAAGTACTCCTACATCGGGAATGTGATGTGACCATGACCACTGTCATCCGCCGCCGCCTGCTCGACCTCGCCGTCGAGGAGCACACGCTCACGGTGCCCCTCGTCTGGGAAGACCCGGCGGACACCCGCACGATCGACGTGTTCGCCCGCGTGGTGGCACGGGACGGGGGCGAGACGCTCCCCTATCTGGTGTTCCTGCAGGGCGGGCCCGGGCACGAGGCCCCGCGTCCCTTCCATGCCTCCACAGCGCCCGCGTGGCTGGACCAGGCCCTCGCGCACTACCGACTCGTCCTCCTGGACCAGCGCGGGACGGGGCTGTCCTCCCCCGTCGGCGACGGCGACCTCGCGCGGGGCGCCGCAGCCGTCGCCGAGCACCTGACGCACCTGCGGGCCGATGCCATCGTGCGCGACTGCGAGGCGCTGCGGGAGCACCTGGGCGCGTCGAGCTGGAGCGTTCTCGGGCAGTCCTTCGGCGGCTTCACGACCCTGTCCTACCTGTCGACCCATGCGGATTCCCTCGACGATGTCTTCATCACCGGTGGGCTCAGCACGGTCGAGCGCGACCCGGACGAGGTCTACGCCCTCTGCTACGACAAGATGCGCCTGGCGTCCGAGCGGTACTACCGCCGCTTCCCGGAGCACCGCGATGTCATGCGTCGCCTCATCGACCTCGCGGATGCCGGCGACCTCATCCTCCCCGACGGCGAGGTCGTGTCGCGCTCCCGGCTGCGCTCCGTCGGCTCCGCCCTCGGCACCGACGACGGCTGGCAGACGGTCTGGTCGCTCCTCGAGCGCGACCCCTCTTCCAACGCCTTCCGCTATGACCTCGCGCACGCCATGCCCTTCGGGGGACGCAATCCGCTGTACTACGCCTTCCACGAGTCGAGCTACGCGAGCGGCCACGCCACGCGGTGGTCGGCGGAGCGCGTCGAGCCGGACGACTTCCGCGACGACCCCACCCTCTTCACGGGCGAACACATCCGTCGCGAGTGGGCGGACACCGTCCCCGGGCTGCAGCCGTGGCGCGACGTGACGTCGATCCTGGCGGACCACGTATGGCCACGGATCTACGAGCCTGAGGCTCTCGCCGCCTCCGGGGCGACCGGCGCGGCCGCGGTGTATGTGAACGATGTCTACGTGCCGCTGGAATTCTCGCTGGAGACCGCGCGTCTTCTCCCCGGAGTGACGCCCTGGGTGACCAGCGAGCACGAGCACAACGGCCTGCGCACCGGGCCCGTGCTGGCGCGCCTGATCGATCTCGCTCAGGGACGCCGCGTCCGCTGACATCCGTCGCGAGACGGCTACCGTCCCATCGATCGCCGATCTAGGCTGGGCGCATGGAGCATCTGCTCGGATGGTCGACGATCGTCGTCGTGCTCGGCACGGGGCCGGTGCTGTTCTTCGTGGGCATCCGGCACTCGCTCTCCCGTCGGCCGGTCGAGGAGAAGTACGAGCAGGCCGGCTCCGGCGGCCTCGTCGGTGTCTTCGACGCCGTCTGGTCTCCCACGGCGCACGAGGCGGCACAGGAGCGGGACCGCCAGACCCAGCGCACCGCTCCGGCTCCGAGCCCCGGAGATCCGCCGAGCCGCATCGATCGCGGACGCATCGTCATCGACGTGTGAGCGACGCGGCCCCCGGGCAGGACGAAGGCCCCGCACTCCTCGGAATGCGGGGCCTTCGTGGGCGGTCCTTACTTGGAGGAGCCGCCGAAGCCCTTGAAGCGCTGGTTGAACTTCTCGACGCGACCGGCCGAGTCCATGATGCGCTGCTTGCCCGTGTAGAAGGGGTGCGAGGCCGAGGAGATCTCGACGTCGATCACCGGGTACTCCACGCCGTCCAGCTCGACCGTCTTGTCGCTGGTGACGGTGGAGCGGGTGAGGAAGGTCTCGCCCGAACCGAGGTCGCGGAACACGACAGCCTTGTACTCGGGGTGAATGTCAGTCTTCATGGGATTCCTTTGTTGCTGCCCTGGATTGTGCCAGGGACGAGGGAAGTCTGTGGTACGAACGCACCAAGGATCGATTCTACCAGTACTTCGACGAGCTCAGTAACCCATCGGAACCGAGCTCAGTAACCCATCGGAACCGAGCTCAGTAACCCGGCGGAACCGAGCTCAGGAGGCGGCGCGGGCGGAGTAGCGTCCGTTTTCGCTGCTGAGTGCGATCGGCATGCCGAAGGTCTCGCTGAGGGCGTCCGCGGTGAGCGTCTCGGCGATCGGGCCCGCGGCGACCACGGCGCCGTCGCGGATCAGCAGCACGTGCGTGAAGCCGACCGGGATCTCCTCGACGTGGTGCGTCACCATGAGCATCGCGGGCGTCGTCGGGGCCGAAGCGTATCCGCCGAGCAGGGCCAGCAGCTCCTCGCGCGACCCGAGGTCGAGCGAGGCCGTGGGCTCGTCGAGCAGCAGCAGCTCGGGGTCGGTCATGACCGCCCGCGCGATCTGCACCCGCTTCTGCTCGCCGTCGCTGAGTGTGCCGAACGTGCGGTCGGCGAGGTGCGCGAGGCGCCAGTCCCCCAGCACCCGAAGCGCACGCCGCTCGTCGATGTCCTCGTAGCTCTCGTTCCAGCGTCCGAGCACGGAGTACGCCGCCGTGAGGACCGTGTTGAGGACCGTCTCGTCGCGCGGGATGCGCTTGGCCATCGCGGTGGACGCGAATCCGATCCGCGGTCGCACCTCGAAGACGTCGGTACGTCCGAGGGTCTCGCCGAGGACGGTCACCGTGCCCGACGTCGGGTGCATGAGCGTGTCGGCGAGCTGCAGCAGCGTCGTCTTGCCGGCACCGTTCGGCCCGAGGATCACCCATCGCTGATCGTCCGAGACCTGCCAGGTCACGTGATCGATGATGTTGCGCCCCTCTCGGCGCACGACGACGTCGGTGAACTCCAGAGCGATCGGCATACCGAAAGCCTATCGGCTCAGGCGGACAGCTCTGCGTAGAGCGCGCGGGTCTCGTCGGCGATCGCGCCCCAGCTGAACTGCGCACGAGCGCGCTCGCGGCCGGCTTCCCCGTACTCCCGAGCCCGCGCCGGATCCGTGGCGACCTCGGTGAGGACTGCCGCGAGATCCGCGACGAAGCGGTCCGGGTCGGTCGGCGTGCCCGTACCGTCCTGCACCTGCTCGATCGGGACGAGTCGGCCCGTCACGCCGTCGTCGACGACCTCGGGGATACCGCCGGTCGCGGTCCCCACGACCGCCGCCCCGCAGGCCATGGCCTCGAGGTTCACGATCCCGAGCGGCTCGTACACGGAGGGGCACACGAAGGTGGTCGCCGCGGCCAGGATCGCCGACAGCTCGTCGCGCGGCAGCATCCGCTCGATCCACACCACGCCCTCGCGGGTCTGCTGCAGCAGACGAACCCCCTCCTGGACCTCCGCCATGATCTCCGGCGTGTCCGGGGCTCCGGCGCACAGGATGAGCTGGACCTCCGGCGGCAGCAGCCGGGCCGCCTGCAGGAGGTACGGCAGCCCCTTCTGCCGCGTGATGCGTCCGACGAAGACCACTGAGGGACGGTCCGGGTCCATGCCGATCGAGGAGAGGAACGCAGCATCCTGCACGGGCCGCCACCGCTCCACATCGATCCCGTTGTGGATCACGCGGACGCGCGCGGGATCCACCTGCGGGTAGCTGCGCAGGATGTCGGCACGCATGCCCGCGCTCACCGCGATCACCGCGGCGGCGTTCTCATAGGCGAGCTTCTCGATCCCGCTCGAGACGGCGTAGCCCCCTCCGAGCTGTTCCGCCTTCCAGGGCCGGAGGGGCTCGAGGCTGTGAGCCGTGAGCACGTGCGGGATGCCGTGGAGCTGGGAGGCCAGGTGGCCGGCGAAGTTGGCATACCAGGTGTGGCTGTGCACGACGTCGGCGCCGGCGATCGCCGACACGATCTCCAGGTCGGTTCCGAGGGTCTGCAGCGCCGGGTTCGCGGCGGAGAGACTCTCGGGAACGCGATAGGCGAAGGTGCCGTCCTCCTCGCGCGGCGCACCGAACGCGCGCACCGTCACGTCGATGTCACGCCGCAGCGCGGAGACGAGCTCGGCCACGTGCACACCCGCGCCTCCGTAGATCTCCGGCGGATACTCCTTGGTGATCATCTCGACTCGCATGCCTAGACGCTATCGAGCGGCTTGTCCAGATGCTAGTTCCGCGTGCCGGACGGCATCTATGGTGGACCCATGTCCGCTCCAAAGAAGGTCTTCGGGATCATCCTCGCCGGCGGCGAGGGCAAGCGACTCATGCCGCTGACGGCCGACCGCGCGAAACCCGCCGTGCCGTTCGGCGGGCAGTACCGCCTGATCGACTTCGCCATCTCGAACCTCATCAACTCCGGGCTCAGACAGATCGTCGTGCTGACCCAGTACAAGTCGCACAGCCTCGACCGGCACATCTCCCAGACCTGGCGCATGTCGGCGCTGCTCGACTCGTATGTCGCCTCGGTCCCGGCTCAGCAGCGCCTCGGCAAGCGGTGGTTCTCGGGGTCCGCGGACGCGATCCTGCAGAGCATGAACCTCATCAACGACGAGAAGCCCGACATCGTCGTCGTGATCGGCGCGGACCACGTCTACCGGATGGACTTCCGCCAGATGCTCGAGGCGCACATCGAGTCCGGCGCCAAGGCGACGGTGGCCGGGATCCGTCAGCCGATCGCACTGGCCTCGCAGTTCGGCGTGATCGACGCCGACCCGGAGTCCGGGCGCATCCGGCAGTTCCTGGAGAAGCCGACCGATGCCACGGGACTTGCGGACTCCCCGCACGAGGTTCTGGCCTCCATGGGCAACTACATCTTCGACACGGACGCGCTGATCGCGGCCGTCGAGGCCGACGGCGAGCTTCCCACCTCGAGCCACGACATGGGCGGCGACATCGTGCCGTACTTCGTCGATCGCGGCGAAGCCGGCTACTACGACATGAAGCAGAACGAGGTCCCCGGGTCCTCGCCGCGAGACCGCTCCTACTGGCGCGACGTGGGGACGATCGACTCGTTCTTCGACGCGCACCGGGACCTCATCTCGACCCTGCCGATCTTCAACCTCTACAACATGGAGTGGCCGATCCACTCGCAGGCGGTCAACTCCCCGCCGGCGAAATTCGTCCGCGACTCCGTGGGGCGGATCGGGAACGCGATCGACTCGATCGTCTCGCTGGGTTCGGTGCTCTCCGGCACCCATCTCGAACGCAGCGTCGTGGGTCCATGGACGCTCGCGGGTGGCGGGTCGACCATCACGGACTCCGTGGTGTTCGATCATGTCCACGTCGGCCAGGGCGCCCGCGTGCATCGCGCGATCCTCGACAAGAACGTCGTCCTCGCTGACGGCGCGACGGTCGGGGTCGACAGGGAGAGGGATCTCGCCCGCGGGTTCACCGTCACGGAGTCCGGGATCACGGTGGTCGGCAAGGGCGTGTTCATCGAGCGCTGAGGCGTCATGCGGCGCGGAGCCCCGCCGTCCGGTCGCTAGGCTCGATGGCGTGACCACCGCGCGATTCCTCGTCGTCCTCGATGCCGATTCCACGCTGATCCGGAACGAGGTGATCGAGCTCCTCGCGGAGGAGGCCGGTCGTCGCGCCGAGGTGCAGGCGGCCACCGA
The DNA here is from genome assembly GCF_002848265.1 of Zhihengliuella sp. ISTPL4. Classification (GTDB taxonomy): domain Bacteria; phylum Actinomycetota; class Actinomycetes; order Actinomycetales; family Microbacteriaceae; genus Microbacterium. The sequence continues at coordinate 647,849 of NZ_CP025422.1, read as the reverse complement.
AGCCGCGATGCGCGGCGAGATCGACTTCGCGACGAGCCTCCGTTCTCGGGTCGCCGCGCTTCAGGGGGTTCCCGTCGAGGCGTTCGCCCGGGTTCGCGCGCGCATCGAACCCACCCCCGGTGTCCGCGACCTCACCGCCGCCGTGCACGCGCGCGGTGGCGTGGTCGGCGTCGTCTCGGGAGGGTTCCATGAGATCCTCGACGACATCGCGCCGGGACTCGGCGTCGACCGGTGGCGCGCGAACCGCCTCGTGGTCGCCGATGGCGTGCTCACCGGGGAGGTGGACGGTGACATCGTCGACGGCGCGGCCAAGGCGTCCTGGCTGCGTACCTGGGCAGAGGAGCTCGGCGTGGCCCCGCGGGCGACGATCGCGATCGGCGACGGCGCCAACGACCTGCCGATGATGGCGGTCGCCGGTGTGGGGCTCGCGTTCAACGCGAAGCCGGCGGTGCGCGAATCGGCGAGCCTGGTCATCGGCCCCGTCGACCTCAGCGCTGTCATCCCCCTGCTCCCCTGACCCTGGTCGATGTCGGTGGTCGCCGCTACGGTCGGGTCATGGACATCATCCTCATCCCCGGCCTCTGGCTCGACGCGTCGAGCTGGGACGACGTCGTCCCCGCTCTCGAGAAGGCGGGCCACCGCGCCCGTCCCCTGACCATGCCCGGACTCGACGCCACCGCGGAGACGGCCGCGGACATCGGGATCGACGACTGGGTGGCGTCCGCGGTCGCCGCCGTGGATGCCGCGGAGGGTGAGGTGGTCGTCGTCGGACACAGCGGCGGGGGCAACGTCGCCTGGGGCGTCGCCGACGCGCGACCGGGCCGCGTCGCCCGGGTCGTCCTCGTCGACACGGTGCCGCCGCCTTCCGGCAGCGGTATCAGCGAGTTCCCCGTGCAGGATGGCGTGGTCGCCTTCCCCGGCTGGGAGTTCTTCCCCGATGAGGATGTGCACGATCTGGACGACGAGACGAGAGCGCGCACCGCTGCCCTCACTCACAGCATCCCTGCGCGGGTGCCCACCGACGAGCTCCCGCTGAACGACCCCGCGCGGCACCGGATCCCGGTCACCTTGCTGATGGGCGGGTTGGATCAGTCCGCGTTCGACGAGGTGATCAGCCAGTGGGGACCGTATGCGGAGGAGTATCGGGCGATCGACGATGCCGAGGTGGTCCGGATCGGATCCGGACACTGGCCGCAGTTCTCGGTCCCCGAGCGTCTCAGCGAGCTCCTCGTGCGCGCCATCGACCGCTGACAGCGGTGTGCTTGGTCAGTGCCCCATGCCGAGTCCACCGTCGACCGGGATGACGGCGCCGGAGATGTAGCCGGCATCGTCGCTCGCCAGCCAGGTCACGACGCCGGCCACCTCATCCGGCGTGGCGAAGCGCCCCGCGGGAATGTTCGCCTTGTACTGCTTCTGCGTCTCCTCGGGGAGCTCCGCGGTCATGTCGGTCTCGATGAACCCGGGCGCCACGACGTTGGCCGTGATGCCGCGTCCGCCGAGCTCACGCGTGAGCGAGCGGGCGAAGCCCACGAGCGCGCTCTTGGAAGCGGCGTAGTTCGTCTGTCCTGCGGAGCCGTAGAGGCCGACGACGCTGGAGATGAGGATGACGCGTCCGAACCGGGCACGCAGCATCCCCTTCGACGCTCGCTTGACGACCCGGAACGTGCCGCCGAGGTTCGTCGCCACGACGCTGTCGAAGTCGTCCTCGCTCATGCGCATGAGGAGCGTGTCCTTGGTGATGCCGGCGTTCGCGACGACGATCTCCACCGGTCCCAGCTGCTGCTCCACCTCGGTGAAGGCCGCGTCGAGAGCGGCGGCGTCCGTGACGTCAGCGCGCACCGTGAGGGTGCCCTCCGGGCCCTCTCCGCTGCGAGCGGTCACCGCCACCCGGTATCCCTCCCGGACGAAGCGTTCGGCGATGGCGCGGCCGATGCCGCGGTTGCCTCCGGTGACGAGGACGACGCGCTCCGCGCTCATGGGACACTCCTGGGTCTGGGGTCGAGGGCCGGGGTTCCGGGCCGTGATCGATCCTAGCGACGTTGCCGTGCCGCCTACACGACGCCCGTTCGACAGACGGGGCGTCTTCGGCGCCTTCACGCGGCCCTTCGTCTACGCGCACTGACGCTTGACGACCGCATGCCGATGTGGCCGCAGCGGCGTAGGCTGGAACCATCGTGAAGCACGCACGTCGAGTCCCGGCCGTCACCTCTCTCCCACAGTCCCCGCGGGATGAGGGTGACCACCGTGTGCGCCGATACGCCCTGACCATGACGATCCGCATCGTCTGCTTCGGGCTGATGTTCTTCGTCCAGCCTTTCGGCTGGTGGACCTGGGTCTTCGCTCTGGCCGCCGCAGTCCTGCCGTACATCGCCGTCGTCTTCGCCAATGCCGGCAGCGACAGTACGGAGACGGCCGCCGAGTCGCCGCTGCGCGAGATCGACGCACCTGCGGCGCCGGCTCCCGCACCTCAGATCGCCCCCGACATCATCACCATCCGCGAAGGCCGCACGGAGCGATGAGCGAGCTCATCTGCTCGCGCGCCGGATGCCGGAACGCGGCCACGAAGCAGGTCGTCTGGCGCAATCCACGTATCCACGCCGCCGACCGCGAGAAGATCTGGTTGGCGTGCGAGGAGCACGTCGGCTTCCTTCACGACTACCTGGCCGCTCGGGATTTTCCGGTGACGGTGCGAGACGGGGTGCCCTCATGAGCAACCGCCTGACCCGCTGGGGCGTCTACGTCCTCATCGCCATCGGCTTCGCGATCGCCTGCGTCTTCCTGTCGAACTGGCAGTTCGAGCGGAACGAGTCCCGGGCTGAGCAGATCGCGCTCGTGGAGCAGAACTACGATGCCCCCGCCGTGCCGCTCGCCGATGTGGTCGCCGACGATGACCTCGACCCCGCCGACGAATGGCGCCCGGTCACGCTGCAGGGCGAGTATCTGGCCGACGAGCAGCTCCTGGTCCGCAATCGTCCGCACGGCGGCACGAGCGCGTTCGAGGTGCTCGTCCCTTTCCGCGACGCGGACGGACGCGTCCTCATCGTCGACCGCGGCTGGGTGCCCCCGGGCGAGGGCCAGCTCCCGGACGCGATTCCCTCCCCACCTTCGGGCGAGGTCACGGTGACCGTCCGACTGCGTCCCGGCGAGCCGCTTCCCGCGTCCGGGCGAGGCGCTCCGGACGGCCAGGTGCCGACCATCCACCTCCCTTCCATCGGAGATCTCGTCGGAGACGACGTCATCACCGGGGCCTACGGTCGCCTGGTCGAGGAGCAGCCCGCCGCCGATGCCGCGCTGGGCGGTTTCGAGTCCCCCACCGACGATCCGGGGCCGCATCTGTCCTACGCGATCCAGTGGATCCTGTTCGCCATCATGGGTTTCATCTTCATCGGGTACATCATCCGCACGGAGATCGTGAAGCACCGCGAAGAGGTCGAGGGCACGCCGACACCGGTGAAGGCGCCGAAGCGGCGCGACCGCGATGCGGACGTCGAGGACGAGCTGCTCGACGCGCGCTGACGCGGATCGACTCTCAGACGCGGTGCCGCCGACGCCGCGCCACCACCGCCGCGATGCCCGTGGCGAGCAGGAGGGCGCCGAGGAGCAGCGTGCCCCACGGGTCGCCTCCGGTGCGGGGAAGGGTGCCGTCGCCCGGGCCCGTTGCTGAGCCGTCCGCCGGCGGAGTCGGTGGCGGCGAGGGCGGAAGGGGCGCCTCCTCCCAGACGGCGTAGAGCACGAGGTCGGCGGTGAGGGTCGAGATGCTCAGACGGTCGAACGCCGGATCAGCGACGGTGGCGTCCGGAGAGGTGGACCAGCCGAGGAGCGTCGTGCCCGGCCCGGCGAAGAGCAGGTCGATAGCCCCCGGGTATGTGATCGACGCCCCCGGAGGGCCGTCCCACGTGACGGCGGCGTTCCGGCCGCCGTTCTCCGCGAAGGTCACCACGAACGACGGCGACGGGTCCGAGTAGGCGGCGGTCAAGGTGATGTCCCGTCCGGGGAAGCGCACCGTGCGCCCCGCCTGGTAGAGACCGTCCGTCGGGACAGGGCTCGTGATGATGCGCGCGACGGCGGTCGCCGTGTTCCGCCACCCGACGAACACCTCGTCGCCCCGGGTCAGCCCCGCCCCGTCGACGACGATCGCGCTCGCCCCGGCGTCGTACCCGAGGGGATCCACAGGCACCGTGCCGCCCGTGTTACCGTCCCCGTCGTAGCGGAGGGTGAACGGCGCCGCCTCCGGCTGCTGCCACCGGGCGTAGAGATCGAGGTCGGCGCCGACCGGCGTGTCGAAGTCATAGGACACGAAGTAGCCGGCCATCGTCCGCTGGTACCACCCGAGGAACGTCTGGCCGTCGGGCTGCGGAGGAAGGGGATCCGGCACGGCCGCCGTCCCTTGATCTTCGACAGTCTGCGTCAGCTCCGCAATCGGCTCCGGACTGGACGGATGCTCGGAGAACCGGACGGTGTGCGGGTCGGTCAGCCACCGCGCGTAGAGCACGAGGTTGCTGGCGGGCATGGTCGCTCCGTCGAACGTGAACGGCACGTTGAACTGGGAGTCGGTGTACCAGCCGAGGAAGACGTCCCGCCCCCGCGTGGGGTCGGCTGGCGCCGATGAATCGAGAGAGGTTTCGAACGGGATACCCGCGACGGCGGGAATCGTCGAGCCGCCGCCCGTCACGAAGCTGAGCGTGTAGGTGTTGCGGCTGTAGAACTGGTAGCGGTACCGGTCATTGACGTTCCCGCTGTTGTTGAGCTGATACAGATGACCGGATGCCTGGTCGAGCTGGAAATAGTTGCCCTGGGTGTTCGCCCCGGTGCCGTAGCCGACGTACGACGTGAAGCCGTCGATGACGCTCGCGACCTGCCGATCGCCGTTCGATGCCCAGTACCACGCAGTGCGGTACTGACCGAAGACCTGATGTCCGGCGGGCACGGAGGCGCGGACAGCGCTCTTGTTGTTGGCGTACAGCGTCTCCACCCGCAAAGGATCGTTCGGTGTGCCGTCCGGCCCGAGCACGGCATCCGGCGCGGGCTGCCCCTGGTCCAGTTCCTCGGCATACTCGAACCGTTGCGTGAGGTTCTGCGTGCGTGCGGCCGCCATCTTCCCGGTCATCGTCGTCGTGCGCGTCGCGAGATCGACGGAACCGCTGTCTGCCGCAGCGCCGGTGTAGACCGCGGTGAAGACCAGCGGGGTGAACTGCTGCGGCCCCCAGCCGCGAAGGACGCAGCTCTGGTTCTCGGTCCCCGCGTCGTAGGCGGTGATCAGGCCGGAGCCGTCCGTCTGCGACAACGGGACCGGTGCGACGCCCGCCGCCTGCATGTCGAAACCGATCTTCTCGCGGACCGAGAGCGTGCCGAGGAGCTGCGCGCCACCCGACACGGTGGAGGCGAAGTAGGTGGTGCCGCCCACATCCATGGTGACGTCGTAGGTGCCGGCCGCGGCGCACGCGGCGGGCACATTGGCCGAGCTCCCCGGGGCGATGAGCCGGAAGTCCGTGCGCCACAGCGCCCGCGTCAGATAGACGTTCACCACCGTCGACCCGTCGCCCTGCACCGTGACATCCTGTTGACTCACTGCCAGGTCGGCGAAGGTCAGAGGATCCGGCTGCACGACGGCGGGGTCGAGCTGCGCGCGCACGAGTTCTTTGATGGGCGTCGGGAGGTCGTCCTTCACCGTCGGGCCCCCGACGGCGGAACCCGCGGTCGCGGAGGACGCGATGTCGTCGAGAAAGAGGAAGTTCGCCGGATCCGCCAGCTGCGCGTCGCTGAGCCTTCCGTCGGCGTCGGCCCACGCGGGCGGTGTCCCTCCCGCCGCCGTGAACACCGGCGCCGGGTACGACTCCGGGACGACGTTCGGCTTCTCGAGCCAGTAGCTCACGTGATACTCGACGTCCTGCCCCTCCCAGCCGGCGTAGAGCGTGGCCGTATCCGTCAGCGGAAGGTCGACGGGTTGCGTGCGCGCGGCATCGGCCCACCACTGGGTGAACGAGTAACCGGTCCTCGTCGGCGGGGGGATGGCCGCGAGATCCGCCGCGGTGAAGGCCGTGTCGGGCTCGACGACGAACTCCGGGGTCACCGCGGTACCGTCCGTCACGAAGGACACCGCGAAACCGGAGACGAGGATCGGAACCAACCGGAAGTTCTCCGTGACGGGAGCAGCGAAGTCATAGGGAGTGCGGGAGGGGTCATCCTCTCGGTACCACTCGCCCGTGAAGACCTGCCCCTCCGGGACCTGAGCGACATCCGGAGCGATCTCGCCCAGCGGCTCGCCGTCCCGCACTTCATCGGCATCGATGATGCGTTCCGCGTCCGCCCCCGCGGGACCGGCGAGGAACTGCACCACCCGCGTGTCGCCGAAGGTCGCTCGCACGACCATGTCCGCGGTGACGACCGTGCTGTCGAATCGGAACGGCTCGTCTGCACCCTCGGGGCCGGTCACCCACCCGTCGAAAGGTCCCTCCGTGGATGTCGGCGCCGGCTGTCGCGGCGCGAGCCCGCCATCCACGACGGCGACCTCGGCCACCGTGCGGCCGAGGGACTCGAAGGTGACAGTGTGGTAATCCCAAATGCCCGGGGTCGTCGGACCGCCGACCGGGGCGGCCGCGAGAGCCGGAGCCGCGGTGACGACGGCGCCCCCGACTCCGAGGAGGAGTGCCAACGCGGCCGCGAGCGCCCGTCGTCGTGCCATGCGCATGTGTCGTCCCCCTCCGACGAGCAGATCGCTACAGTGTGCCACCCGGCCCGACCGGACACCACCCCTTCTCACCCCCCGCCCTCACCCTTCTCCACTGTCCCGGCGAAGCTCGAAAACGCTCTTCCCCGCGCGCTTCCAGGCACCCTTCCGATCCCGCGCGGTTGTCCGCCGCAGGTGCGGGATCGGAATCGGGCATTCGCAAGCGACCGGACGCACGTTTTCGATCCCGCGCGCGACGACGGTGAGGGATCGAGAACGGGCCGTCCGCGTGATGGGGCGGAGCGTTATCGAGCGCTGGAGCCGAGATCGGCGCCGGTGATGGCGTGCTGCCAGCGGCCGTCGACACGGTCGTAGACGATCCGGGTGTGGTTTCGATCCGGGGACCCCTGCCAGAACTCGATCCGCGTCGGCACCACGCGCCACAGCACCCAGTCGCCCGGATGGAGACCGCCGCGGGCGCTCTCGGAGCGCGCCGCGAGATCGGCGTCGCTCTCCGCGGGCGACGCCTCCTGCACGGATCCCCGCACCCGCACGGCGCGCCGCTGCGGCTGCCACCAGAGATTCAGAGCCGCGGCCGGACTCGCGCCGAGCTGCGCGGCCTTCCGCGAGGACCGTGCTCCGGCGAACGCCCACCCGCGCGCGTCCACGTCCTTGAGGATCAGGGTGCGTGCGTCCGGCAGGCCGTCTTCATCGACCGTGGCCAATGTCGCGGCATGGGGCTCAGGGACGCCAGCGGCGGTCGCCGATCGGAGCCAGTCGAGGAAGAGAGGGACGGGGTCGTCGGGGAGATCCTCGACGACCAGCGGTGGTGCAGCGCCGGTGAGCGTGGGCTGCGCGCGCAACCACACGCCGAGCTCGGAAGGAGGAAGGTTCGAGGATTCCGCCATGCGTCCGACTATGCCATGTCGGCTACGCGAGCTCGATGAGGTCCTGGTACTCCTGGCTCCAGATGTCCTCGACGCCGTCGGGCAGGATGAGGACCCGCTCGGGGTTCAGCGACTGCACGGCGCCCGGGTCGTGCGACACGAGCACCACGGCTCCCTCGTAGTGGGCCAGGGCCCCGAGGATCTCCTCGCGGGAGGCCGGATCGAGGTTGTTCGTGGGCTCGTCGAGCAGGAGCAGGTTCGCCGAGGACACGACGAGGGTCGCCAGCGAGAGCCGGGTCTTCTCCCCGCCGGACAGCACACCCGCGGGCTTGAGCACGTCGTCGCCGGTGAAGAGGAAGGAACCGAGGACCTTCCTCGCTTCGGTCTCGGTGATGTGCGGGGCAGCCGACACCATGTTCTCCAGGACCGAGCGGCTGACGTCGAGGTTCTCGTGCTCCTGCGCGTAGTACCCGACCTTGAGACCATGCCCGGGCTCGAGCTGTCCGGTGTCCGGCTGGTCGACGCCCGCCAGCATCCGCAGCAGCGTCGTCTTGCCCGCACCGTTCAGTCCGAGCACGACGACCTTCGAACCGCGGTCGATCGCGAGGTCCACGTCGGTGAAGATCTCCAGCGAGCCGTACGACTTCGACAGCCCGGACGCCATGAGCGGGGTCTTGCCGCAGGGCGCGGGCTTCGGGAACCGGAGCTTCGCGACGCGGTCCTCCTGCCGCACGTCCTCCAGCCCCGAGAGGAGCTTCTCGGCACGGGCGAGCATCTGGTGCGCGGCTGCCGCCTTCGACGCCTTCGCGCCGAATCGCGCCGCCTGCTGCTGCAGGGTGGTCGCCTTCTTCTCGGCGTTGGCTCGCTCCTTCTTGCGACGCTCCTCGTCCGCGGCGCGCTGCCGAAGGTAGTTCTTCCAGTTCATGTTGTAGATGTCGATGACCTGGCGGTTGGCGTCGAGGTAGAAGACCCGGTTGACCGTCTCGCCGACGAGCTCGACGTCGTGGCTGATGACGATCAGCCCGCCCTTGTAGTTCTTGAGGAACTCGCGCAGCCACACCACGCTGTCTGCGTCGAGATGGTTGGTCGGCTCGTCGAGGATCATCGTCTGCGCGTCGGAGAAGAGGATGCGCGCGAGTTCGATACGACGGCGCTGGCCGCCGGAGAGGGTCGACAGCGGCTGGTCGAGGATACGGTCCGGCAGCGAGAGGTTGTGCGCGATCGATGCCGCCTCGGCCTCGGCCGCATAGCCGCCCTGGGCCTCGAACTTCTCGGTGAGTGCCGCGTACCGCTTCATCGCCTTGGCCGCCACCCCGGGGTCGTCGGAGCCCATCGCGAGCGAAGCTTCCGTCATGCCGAGGTTGAGCTGACCGAGGCCGCGGGCGTCGAGGATGCGGGTGCGGGCGAGGTCTTCGGGGTTCCCCGAACGCGGGTCCTGCGGCAGATAGCCGAGTTCGCCGGAGCGGGTGACGCTCCCACCGGAGGGCAGCACGTCGCCGGCGAGCACCTTGGTGAGCGTGGTCTTGCCCGCGCCGTTGCGCCCGACGAGGCCGATCTTGTCGCCGTCGGACACACGGAACGAGACGTTCTCCATCAGCAGGCGCGCGCCAACGCGGATCTCGAGGTCGTGCACGGCAAGCACAGCGGACGTCCGTTCGTTCGGGAGGAGGGAGTGGCCGAGCGGCCAGCCTCCCAGTATATGCCGCCGCAGCGCCCTCGTCGGCCGACAAGATCCCTCTGCAGGGTGACGGACGCGATACCGGGGAGTGATGTCCCGCCCCGCACCCGCTGCCTACGGTGCTGAAGTGGACATCCTCAACGACCTCATCCTGCAGGCGATCGCCTCGCCCTGGCTGTACGCGGTGCTGTTCGCGGTCACCGTGATCGACGGGTTCTTCCCCCCGATCCCCAGCGAGACCGTGCTCGTCGCCGCCGCGGCCGTCGCCGCCTCCACCGGCGATGGGAACATCCTGCTGCTCGGCGTCGTCGCGGCCGTCGGCGCCGCAATCGGCGACAACATCACCTTCCTCATCGGCCGACGGTTGGGCACCACGAGATTCGCGTGGATGCGCCGCCCTCGCATCGCGGCCGCGTTCGCGTACGCGCAGCGGGCGCTCGATCGCCGGAGCGCCACGCTGATCCTCGGGGCCCGATACATCCCGGTCGGACGCGTCGCAGTGAACATGTCCGCGGGCGCGCTCGGATTCGCGTGGCGCCGCTTCCTCCCCCTGAGCCTCATCGCCGGGGTCAGCTGGAGCATCTTCAGCCTCGCGATCGGGTTGCTCGCCGGCGCCTGGCTGCACGACCAGCCCGTGCTCAGCGCCGGCATCGGCATCGTCGTCGCCCTGATCGTGGGCGTCGTCATCGACCGGATCGCCGCGCTCCGTCGCCGCCGTACCCCGGTCCCCCACCTGGCAGGATGAGACGCATGGCACGCCGCCGAGAGCGCACCCCGCGCCCGCCACGGATGAACCGTCGTACCGGCGCCCTCGTGGCGCTGACCGCGGCGGTCGTCGTGCTGTACGCGCTCCTGGTCCCGTTGCAGACGGTACTGTCGGGTACGCCGCTGGCCCTGTCCTTCCTGCTCGGCGCCGCCCTCTGCGGCGCTCCCCTGCTCGTCTCGTCCCGTCCTCGGACGGCGATCATCGTCTTCACCGGCGGTGCCTTCGTACTGCCGCTCCTCGTCGAGCCGGGCAGGGCGATCCAATCCCCCTGGCCGTGGTCCGTGCCGGCACTGCTCGCCTTCGTCCTCTTCGTGGGCGTGATGTCCTTCGTGCAGGGCGCCCGCCTCGGCGCGCTCACCCTCGTGATCGGTGCCCTCACCTCGCTGACGGCCCCGCTCCTGCGCCCGGACATGGTCGCGACGCCCGCGAGCTCCGGCAGCGCCACCGCGAACCTCATCGTGACGACCTCGGTCGCCGCCGCGATGTTCCTCATCGCCGTCCTCGTCGCCGGTCGGGTGCGGGTCGCTGCCGAGTTGACGAGGGAGAAGGAGCACAGCGCCCTGGAGGAGTCCCGGCGGGCCCTCGTGGAGGAGCGCACCAGGATCGCCAGGGAGCTGCACGACGTCGTGGCACACAGCATGTCGGTCATCCAGGTGCAGGCCTCGACGGCGCGGTATCGGATCGCGGATCTCGACACCGACGCGGCGGCCGAGTTCGACGACATCGCCGCGACGGCGCGCACCTCCCTTACCGAGATGCGCCGCATGCTCGGGGTGCTCCGCACGGAAGACCAGACGGCCGAGCTTTCCCCGCAGCAGGGGCTCGACGACGTGCCGGCCCTCGTCGACACCATGCGGCGCGCGGGAGTGGAGGTCGGATTGGTGCTCGAGGGGATCGAGACCGCCGCAGCCGGGCCCGGGGTGCAGATCGCCGCGTTCCGTATCGTGCAAGAGGCGCTGAGCAACGCCGTCCGGCACGCCCCCGGTGCGGGTGTCACGGTTCGCCTTCACGCCGACGCCGACAGCCTGCATATCCGCGTGCGCAACGCGGCACCGCCGCAACCGGCGGAGGCGCACCCCGGCGGCTATGGCCTTCGCGGCATGCGCGAGCGCGCCGAGCTGCTCGGCGGAAGCCTCGCGGCCGGCCCGTCCGCCGACGGGGGGTGGACGGTCGACGCCACCTTGCCGCTGTCCTCGACCACTTCCCCGCTCGCCCCCTCCCTCGCTGCCGGGGTGGAAGACAAGGAGAACCCGTGACGATCAGCGTGCTCATCGCCGATGACCAGGCGATGGTCCGCGCCGGCTTCGCCGCCCTGCTCGACGCCCACGAGGGCGTTCAGGTGGTCGGGCAGGCTGCCAACGGCGCTGAGGCCGTCCGGCTCTCGGCGCGGCTCGATCCCGACGTCATCCTCATGGACGTCCGCATGCCGGAACTCGACGGCATCGAGGCCACCCGGCGGATTCTCGGCCCGTCATACCCGGCAGCGCACATACCGCGGATCCTCATGCTCACCACGTTCGACATCGACGACTACGTGTACGACGCGCTCGCCGCCGGGGCCAGCGGGTTCCTCCTCAAGGACGCGCTGCCGGAGGAGCTCGTGCACGCGGTGCGGGTCGTGGCGGGGGGCGACGCGCTCCTCGCGCCGAGCGTGACCCGCCGCATGATCGAGCAGTTCGCCGGGCGACGGCCGAACACGCGCCGCGCCACCTCCGCTCTCGCTGAGCTCACCGACCGCGAACGCGAGGTGCTCGTCCTCATCGGCAAAGGTCGATCGAACACGGAGATCGCCGGCGACCTGTACATCGCCGAGCAGACCGTCAAGACGCACGTGGGCAAGGTGCTCGCCAAGCTCGGCCTCCGCGACCGTGTGCACGCCGTGATCCTCGCCTACGACACCGGTCTGGTCGAGCCCTCCGCCTGAATCACCCCGCCGTAGGGGTCAGGTCGACACCACGGGGTGATGTCCGACCGACCACCGCGTCCATAGCCTCCGAGGACACCGTTCCCAGGAGGACTCATGGTCATCGCCGCGGCTCCGCGCCTCAGCACCCCCACATCCACCGTTTCCGCCCCCAGCGGCCACCGCGACACCGGCATCGACTTCGTGCGGGCCCTCTGCGTGCTCGGCGTCGTCCTACTGCACGCCGTCATGGTGGGCGTCACGGTGTCCGAGGCCGGACCGGTGTTCGAGAACGCGAGCGACGGCACGGGGTGGATCGCACCCCTGAGCTGGCTGCTGCAGGTGATGCCGCTGTTCTTCGTCATCGGCGGATTCTCCGGGCTCCTCGCCTACCGGCGCCTCCGTGACCGCGGCGGAAGCGCGACCGCCTTCGTCGCCGGTCGCGTGCACCGGCTCCTGCGCCCCGCGCTGTTCGTGATCGCCGCCGTGGGTGTCGCGCTCGCCGTCCTCACGGTCGTGGGCGTCGCCCCCGACCTCATCGCCGTCGCGGGCTTCCGCTACGGGCAACCGCTGTGGTTCCTCGGCGTCTTCCTGCTGTGCCAGGCGCTCCTGCCCGCTTTCGTCGCCCTGCACGAACGCGCGCCCCTGCGGACCATCAGTCTCCTCGCCGCGGCCGCCGTGGCGGTCGACGTGCTCCGCGCCGCGACCGGGAACGACGCCGTCGGCTTCCTCAACCTCGCGTTCGTCTGGCTGACGATGCAGCAGCTCGGCTTCTTCCTCGCCGACGGCCGGGTGCATGCCCTGCGCCGCAGCACTCGCATCGGCGTCGGCGCCGGCGCTCTCGTGCTGCTCGTCACGCTCTTCCTCCTGGGCGTGTACTCCCCCGACCTCATCGCCAACATCAACCCGCCGACCGCCGCCCTGCTGCTGGTGGGCCTGGTGCACACGACGCTCTACTCCCTGTACCGCGATCGCATCCGGCGCTTCAGCCGACGCGGCGCCGTTGCTGCCTTCACCGGCTTCGTCACCCGCCGCACGATGACCATCTACCTCTGGCACATGCCGGTGCTCCTGGTCATGGCCGGCGCGACGGCGCTGGCCGCCCTGGCCGGCGGGATCGAGCTGCCCGCGCTGGACAGCGCGGAGTGGTGGGCAGTCCGGCCGCTGTGGCTCGTGACGGCGCTCGCGCTCACCGCTCTCGTCGCGGTGCGTGTCGACCGGTTCGAGAACCACCCCTCGCCGGAGGTGACGGCCTCGCATCGCCGCCTCGCGCTGGGGACCGTGCTGGGCCTCGTCGGAGTGGTGCTGCTCCTCGTCCTCGGCACGACGGTCTCGACCGCCATCCTCGCCGTGCTGCTGCTGATGGCGGCACTACGGCTGGCCGGACGCCCCGGGGTCGGTGCCACGCCGCGCACGGCCCTGGCGTGACCGTCAGGCGACCCCGCGGGCGGCGAGGGCATCGCCGACCTGATCCGCGTGGCGCAGCGTCATGACGAGCAGCGGCACCACGCCCCGCACGCCCAGTCGTACCCCTCGGGCCCGTTCCGCGTCCCGCACCCGCTGCGCGAAGCCCGCCACGACGGGCACCATCGTCAGCGTGAGCGAGACCGCCATCGACACCGCTTCCGGTTCCACCCCGAACCGGCGCAGCGGACCCAGGAGACGCTGCAGCACTGCCAGGAGGTCGGACATGCGCGTGGTCGACGTGAGCAGCGCAGCGAGGAGGAGCAGGGCGGCGACCCGCCCTGTGCTCACCCAGGCAGCGGCGGGAGACACGAAGACGGTGAGGGCGATCGCCAGCACCAGCAGGATCGCGCGGAGCCGCCACAGCTCGGCGCCGGCGGCGGTGAGCGGCACGCCCCCGATCGGGTAGAGCGCGAGCACGGCAAGGAGGCAGACGGCGATGCTGACCGGGTCCTGCGGGGGAAGCGTCAGTGCGAGCGCAGCGACCGCGAGGGCCGCCAGCTTCGGGCCGGCCGGTACCCGATGGAGGAACCCCGCACCGACGACAGGAGGTGCGATCATCCGCACAGCCGCCGGTAGCGGGCGATGACGGCGTCCGGCTGTCCCTGCGCGACGACCCGTCCGCCATCGAACAGAACGGCGGTGTCGCAGCGCGCGGCGAGCTCGAGATCGTGGGTGACGATCAGGACCTGCGCCTCTTGCGACAGCAGCAGGTTCCCGATCCGCCGCGCATTGCGCAGGTCGAGGAGCGTGGTCGGCTCGTCCGCCACGATGAGCGCCGGCTCGGCGAGGAGGACGGCCGCGAGAGCCAGCATCTGCTTCTGCCCTCCGGAGAGGGACGACGCCGGCAGATCGGCGTGGTCGCTGAGACCGTGCCGCGCCAGGGTCTCGTGTACGCGGGCGGCGACCTCCTCGCGGGGCCGTCCTCGGAGGGAGAGGGCGAGGTCCTCGGCCGGGGTCGGCATCAGGATCTGAGCGTCGGGATCGGTGAAGACGAATCCCACTCGCCGGCGCACCGCGGTCAGGTGTCGGCCGACGTCCAGGCCGTGGACGGTGACCGTGCCCGCGGTCGGCGCCACGAGGCCGTTCAGCAGCCGCGCGAACGTCGACTTCCCCGAGCCGTTCTCTCCGATCACGGCGATGCGCGGTGCGGTGAGCTCCAGCGTCACGTCGTCGAGCAGCACCCGATCGTCGACCGTCACGCGCACGCCCTGGACGCGCACCGTTCCCGGCTCCGCGATCGTGGCCGTCGCCTCCCGCTGCCACCAGCGCATGCACCCTCCTGAACACCGTTCACCTGAACGCCGTTCACTATAGTGGGGGCATGAGTCCCGAGACGAATCCCGCCCGTCACGACCGGGAGAGCGTCGCGCGGACCGCCCTCGCGCTTCTCGATGAGGTGGGGCTGGCCGACCTTTCGATGAGGCGCATCGCGGCCCGGCTCGACGTGCAGCCCAGCGCTCTCTACTGGCACGTGGCGAACAAGCAGGAACTCCTCGCCGACCTCGCCGATCGGATCACCGCGACCGTCCCGGACGGAGCGGAGGGAGTGCTCGCGACCGCCCGCGCGCTCCGCGACGCCCTCTTCGCCTACCGGGACGGCGCCGAGCTCGTCCTCAGCACGTACGCGCTGCAGCTCGGCTCCGCGCATGCCCGCGACGCCCTGGTCGCCGCCCTCCACGCGGAGGGGGCCACGGACGCCGAGGACCGCGGGGCGGCGATCCTGCACTTCGTGCTCGGCCACGCCACCCTCGTGCAGCAGCGGATGCACGCCGACAGCCATGGCGCACTCCCGGCCTCCGGCGAGGTCGATGTCACCGCCGGCCTGGACCGGGTGTTCGACCTCGGCGTGATCGCCCTGGCCGGCGACCTCAGCGCACCGATGACTCCGCGGCGTGCCCGAGCCTGAGCCCGGGGATCACCGCGAGCAGCACCAGCCCGATACCGAGGACGAACACGACTGCGAATGCGTCCGCGCCGCCGCCGAGTGTCGCCACGGCCAGTCCTGCCAGGGCGATCGCGACCGCCGAACCCGTCGCATCCGAGATCGAGAGCGCCGAGGAGTTGAATCCCTGGTTCGTCTCGTCGGAATAGGCGAGCGTCAGCACGGTGAGCCGCGGATACAGCAGCCCCATCCCACCCCCGGCGAACGCCCATCCGACGATCACGAGGACCGGGGAGACATCGAACGCGGCCGCGGCCAGGACGCAGAGCATCGCGACCAGCAGTGCGCCCATGCTGAGGGCGGTGATGCGGTGGTTGCCGAGACGCTCGCCGTAGCGGCCCTGCGCCCCGGAAGCACCGGCCCACGCGAAGGCCGCCAGCATCAGCGCGACCCCGGCCCAGGTGGCGGAGAAGTCGAACTTCCGCATCAGCAGGTACGGGATGTAGGCCTCCGCGGCGAAGAACGCCCCGGCCGCCACGCCGCGCATGAGTACGACGCTGGGAAGCCCGGCGCCGGCGCGGAGCGTCCGTCGTGGCAGGAGCGGCAGCACGACGACTCCGATCGCGAGCACGGCCCCCAGCGCCACCGGCCAGCCGATCGCCGGATCGAGCTCGGCGGACAGTCCGATCACCACCGCGAGAACAGCCACGACGACGGCGAGCGAGAGGCGGGTGAGCAGCGCACGACGGTCCTGCGGCTCCCCGCGGCCGAGGTCGACACCGCGCAAGCGGATCGCGATCATCACGAACGCGATCGCCGTCAGGACCGCCACGCCCAGGAACGCCCACCGCCAGTCGAGGTACTCCGCCACTGCTCCCGCGAGGAAGGGGCCGATCATCGACGGCACCACCCAGGCGGCCGCGAAGGCCGCGAACACCCGCCCGTGCAGGTGCGGCGGGTACAGCCGGGCGACCACGACATACAGCGCGACGGTCTGACCACCCGCGCCGAGTCCCTGCACCAGGCGTCCGATCAGGAACTGGGGCATCGTCGTCGCGAACCCGGAGATCAGCAGACCCAGGATGAACAGGGTGACGGCGGCGTACAGCGCGCCCCGCGGACCACGCGCGTCCGACCAGGACCCCGCCGCGACCATCCCGATCACACTGGTCGCGAGCGTGCCGGCGAAGGCGACGGCGTACAGTGACTGCCCGTCCAAGGCGTCGCTGACGATCGGCATGACCGTCGTCACCGCCAGGGCCTCGATCGCGGCGAGGAAGATCAGGGCGACGGCGCCCAGGGTCACCCAGACCCTGCTGCGGTCCCAGATCGTGGCGGCGGGCTGCGCCCCCGTCATCGCTCGACGAGCGCGGCGATGCGCTCGATCGCCTCGGTGAGGATCTCGGGGCTCGTGCCGAAGTTCAGCCGTACGTGCCCGGCCCCTTCCTCCCCGAAGGCCGGGCCGAAGTGCAGTGCGACCTTCGCCTCACGGAGGATCCGCCGGGCGGGGTTGTCGCCCCAGCCGAGGGCGGAGAGGTCGATCCAGGCGAGGTATCCCGCGTCGGGAATCCGGTAGCGCGCCGCGGGGAGATGACGTGCGAGCAGGTCCTCGAGCAGGACGCGGTTCTCGTCGAGCGTGTACAGGAGGCCGTCGAGCCAGGCATCGCTCTCCTCGGAGAACGCAGCGACGGCGGCGAGCAGACCGAACTGCCCCGTCCGCCACTCCACCTCGACCGGCAGGTCGCGAACGACCCCGGCCGTGTCCTCAGCGGCGGTGACCATGAGCGCGCACTTCAACCCCGCGAGGTTGAACGCCTTGCTCGCGCTGACGACGGCGTAGCCGACCCGAGCCGCCGCGTCGCTCGCGGCGAGGAACGGCGTGAAGCCCGCGCCGGGCTGGGCGAGCGGCGCATGGATCTCGTCCGAGACGATCGTCGCGCCGTACTCGTCAGCCAGCTCAGCCAGCGCGGACAGCGTCTCCCGATCGTGCACGGTGCCGGTCGGGTTGTGCGGGTTGCAGAGCAGCATCGCCGTCGCGCCGTCCTCGAAGGCGGCGCGGATCCCGTCGAGGTCGAGCTCCCACCGGGTCCCCGTGTCACGCAGCGGGACGCGCTGCACCTCGGCACCGGCCTCGGCGACGAGGTCGTAGAAGGGCGGGTAGACCGGCGGCGTGACGATGACGCCTTCCCCCGGCTGTGTGACACGGCGGAGGATCTCCACGATGCCCATGCTCACGTCCGCCGTGCTGCGCATCCGCCCCGGGTCGGGACGCCAGCCGAAGCGACGCTCCGCGAAATCCGCGTACGCCTCCGCGAGCGGTGTCCGCGACGCGATGTACCCCGTGTCCCCGAGATCCAGTGCGCGCTGCAGAGCAGCGGTGATGGTCGGAGCGAGCGGAAAGTCCATCTCCGCCACGAAGAGCGGCAGCACGTCCTCGGGATACTCCCGCCACTTCTCACTGGTCCGCTCGCGCAGCTCCGACAGGGGCAGGGCCTTGACCGACAGCATTCGTCCTCCCGGGATTCTCTTTCCGCACCGCTGCGGAGACGGCGAAGCGGGCGTGCCCGGCACGCCCGCTTCGACTGGTGGTCAGGTGACCGGAGCCGGTCAGATCGCGAAGCCGAGCGCGCGCATCATGTCGCGCCCGTCATCCGTGATCCGCTCGGGGCCCCACGGCGGCATCCACACCCAGTTGATGCGGAAGCGGTCCACGACGTTGTCGAGGGCCTGCGCCGTCTGGTCTTCGAGGACGTCCGTGAGCGGGCAGCCCGCGCTGGTCAGCGTCATGTGGATGACGAGAGCGTCGTTCTCGTCATCCCAGGCGAGGTCGTAGATGAGTCCGAGGTCGACGACGTTGATCCCGAGCTCAGGATCCATCACGTCCTTGAGGGCCTCGGTGACCGCGTCGTACTTCTCGTCCGTCAGGGTCGCTGTCATGCGATCAGCCTACGCCTCGATGGGAGCGGAGGGGTCGAGGAACCGGTCGTAGCCCTCGTTCTCCAGACGGTCGGCGAGCTCGGGTCCGCCCTCCTCGACGATCTTGCCCGCGACGACCACGTGCACGAAGTCCGGACGGATGTAGCGGAGGATCCGGGTGTAGTGCGTGATGAGCAGCACACCGAGACCGGTGGACTCCTTCGCGCGGTTGACACCCTCGGAGACGATCTTCAGCGCGTCCACGTCGAGGCCGGAGTCGGTCTCGTCGAGCACGGCGAACTTCGGCTTGAGCACCTCGAGCTGGAGGATCTCGTGGCGCTTCTTCTCGCCGCCCGAGAAGCCCTCGTTGACGTTGCGCTGCGCGAACTTCGGGTCCATGCGGAGGTTCGCCATGGACTCCTTGACGTCCTTGGTCCACTGGCGGATCGACGGCGCCTCGCCGTCGAGCGCGGTCTTCGCGGTGCGCAGGAAGTTCGTCACGGTCACGCCGGGGATCTCGACCGGGTACTGCATGGCGAGGAACAGACCGGCGCGGGCCCGCTCGTCGACGCTCATCGCCAGGACGTCCTCACCATCGAAGGTGATGGAGCCGGAGGTGACCGTGTACTTCGGGTGGCCGGCGATCGTGTAGGCCAGGGTGGACTTGCCGGAGCCGTTGGGGCCCATGATGGCGTGGGTCTCACCGGTGTTCATGGTGAGGGTGATTCCGTTGAGGATCGGGGTGGTCCCCGCCTCGGTCTCGACCGTCACATGCAGGTCGCGGATCTCGAGAACAGACATTCTTCAGACTTCCTTCGTCACAGCGGGATCGATGAGCACGTCGTCGCCGTCGATCTCGACGACGTAGACCGGGACGGGCTCATATGCGGGGAGATTCTGGGGCTTGCCGGTGATCAGGGAGAAGGCCGAGCCATGAGCCCAGCACTCCACCGTGTCGCCTTCCACGAAGCCCTCGGACAGCGAGATGTCGCCGTGGGTGCAGGTGTCGCCGATGGCGTGGATGACACCCTCGCCGTCCTTGATGACCGTGATCGGCACACCGTCCGGCTCGACGCGCAGCGGCGTGTCCTGCTCCAGCTCGGAGACGCCGCAGACGCGCTGCGCGGTCACGCGTCCACCTCGGCGAGCTCGGCCTCGATGGCGGCCAGCAGCTCCGACTCCAGGTCGGGGATGCCGAGGCGCAGCACGATGTCGGTGAGGAAGCCGAGCACCACCAGGCGGCGGGCCTCGTCCTCCGGGATGCCGCGAGCCTGGAGATAGAAGAGCTGCTCGTCGTCGAAGCGGCCGGTGGCACTCGCGTGCCCGGCGCCGACGATGTCGCCCGTCTCGATCTCGAGGTTCGGGATGGAGTCGGCGCGCGCGCCCTCCGTCAGCACCAGGTTGCGGTTCGCCTCGTAGGAGTCGGTGCCGGTGGCGTCCGCCCCGATCAGCACGTCGCCGATCCACACGCTGTGGGCGCTCTCCCCCTGCAGCGCGCCCTTGTAGAGCACGTCGCCGGTCGTGTGCGCGCCCTTGTGGTGCAGGTACACCTGGCTCTCGAGGTGCTGACCGGAGTCGGCGTAGGACAGCCCGTACAGGTAGCCCTCGGAGCCGGCACCGGCGAGCTCGACGCTCGGGTTCACGCGCACCACGCCGCCGCCGAAGCTCACGACGAAGTGCTTGAGCGTGGCGTCCGCCGCGACCCGCGCCTGGTGGGCGGCCGCGTGCACCGCGTCGTCGTCCCACTGCTGCACGGAGACGACGGTGAGCTTCGCTCCGTCGCGGACGATGATCTCGACGTTCTGGGCGTACTGCGCCGAACCCTTGTGCTGCAGCACCACGGTGGCGGCGCTGTGCTCGAGGGCCTCGATCACGATGTGGGCGTCCGCCCGGCGGTCGGCTCCGGTGCCCGTGAGGGACACGAAGACCGGCGCTGCGACCTCCTCCTCGCGCGGGATGCGGATGTGCAGCGCCTCGGCGGCGCCCTGCCACGCGACGGCGGCCGTGATGTCCTCGGCGAGGAAGACCTCGCCGCGCGGAGCGGTTCCGGCCGTAAGAGGTGCGGCGAGGTACTGCTCACCGGACGTGAAGGAGTACTGCACGCCCTCCTCGCCTTCCGCGGTGCGGAACAGCGGCGTGAGCGCGGCGACCGGCGTGTGCTTCCAGTTCACCTCGCGACCGGTCGGCGCGCCGAAGTCGTCCGGATCGAACGAGTGCGGCCGCTCCGAGCGGGTCTGCACGGGGACGAATCCGGCGTCCGCCACCTGGGCGGCCGGGTCGATGTGCGCGTTCGTGTGCTGCGCCTCGCTGGGCGCTGTCGTCGAGGCCGCCATTTAGCCGACCGATCCTTCCATGCCCATCTCGATGAGCTTGTTCAGTTCCATCGCGTACTCCATCGGCAGCTCCCGCGCGATCGGCTCGATGAAGCCGCGCACGATCATCGCCATCGCCTCGTCCTCAGGCATGCCGCGGGACTGCAGGTAGAAGAGCTGCTCCTCGCTGACCTTGGAGACCGTGGCCTCGTGGCCGAGCTGGACGTCGTCGACGCGGATGTCGATCGCCGGGTAGGTGTCGGAGCGGGACTTCGTGTCCACGAGCAGCGCGTCGCAGCGGACGGTGTTGGCGGAGTGGTGTGCAGCGGCGTCGACACGGACCTCGCCGCGGTAGCCGGCACGACCACCGCCACGCGCGATCGACTTCGAGACGATCGAGGACTGCGTGTAGGGCGCCATGTGGATCATCTTCGCGCCGGCGTCCTGGTGCTGACCGGGACCGGCGAAGGCCACCGACAGCGTCTCGCCCTTCGCGTGCTCGCCCATCAGGTAGATCGACGGGTACTTCATCGTCACCTTGGAGCCGATGTTGCCGTCGACCCACTCCATGGTCGCGCCCTCGTGCGCCACGGCACGCTTGGTGACCAGGTTGTAGACGTTGTTCGACCAGTTCTGGATCGTCGTGTAGCGCACGCGGGCGTTCTTCTTCACGATGATCTCGACGACGGCGGAGTGCAGGGAGTCCGACTTGTAGATCGGAGCCGTGCAGCCCTCGATGTAGTGGACGTAGCTGTCCTCGTCGGCGATGATCAGGGTCCGCTCGAACTGGCCCATGTTCTCGGTGTTGATCCGGAAGTAGGCCTGCAGCGGGATCTCCACGTGCACGCCCTTGGGGACGTAGACGAACGAGCCACCCGACCAGACGGCCGTGTTCAGCGCGGCGAACTTGTTGTCGCCCGCCGGGATGACGGTGCCGAAGTACTCCTCGAAGAACTCGGGGTGCTCGCGCAGCGCCGTGTCCGTGTCCATGAAGATGACGCCCTGGGCCTCCAGGTCCTCGCGGATCTGGTGGTACACGACCTCGGACTCGTACTGCGCGGCGACACCGGCGACGAGACGCTGACGCTCGGCCTCGGGGATGCCCAGGCGCTCGTACGTCTCGCGGATCTCCTCGGGGAGGTCTTCCCAGCTCTGCGCCTGCTTCTCCGTGGAGCGGACGAAGTACTTGATGTTGTCGAAGTCGATGTCGCTGAGGTCGGCACCCCAGGTCGGCATCGGCTTGCGGCCGAAGAGCTGATAGCCCTTGAGACGGGTCTTCAGCATCCACTCCGGCTCGTTCTTGAGAGCCGAGATCCCGCGGACGACCTCTTCCGAGATCCCGCGTTTCGCGACGGCACCCGCGGCATCCTCATCGTGCCAGCCGAATTCGTACACCCCCAGACCATCGAGCTCCGGGCGGTCGATCAGCACATCCGACATGCAACACTCTCCTCACAGGTCCCAAACGGTGTCATCCGCCCCGACACACCTGATCCCCGTCGAGTCTGCGGGAGCGGGTGCCGTTGGTGGGGCCCTCATCACGGGCGCTTCCATCGCGCCTAAACTGTTGACGATGCTTCAGCGCTGTCAGCGCTCATCGCAACAATCCGATTCTACAGGTTCCGCCTGACGGACGGGCCGTGCGCCACGTCTTCGACGGGCCGGAGGACTTATGCCCGAGACGACCATCCCCGCCCGTTCGACGACCAGGGCGACGGCCTCCCCCCGCTCCGCGGTGTGGGGTCGTGCGCTCACCGTCTTCGCGTGGCTGTCGTTCCTCAGCGAGACGATCATCATCGGCACCGGCGGCGCCGTGCGGCTCACCGGCTCCGGCCTCGGCTGCACCGAGTGGCCGCTGTGCACGCCGGAGTCCCTGGTGCCGATCGTCGAGGTGCAGGGCATCCACGGGATGATCGAGTTCGGCAACCGGCTGATGACCGGCGTGGTCGGGATCATCGCAATCGCCGTCGTCCTGCTCGTCCTGCACACCATCAGCGGCCGCCGGGCGCTCATCAACGCCCTGTGGTTCGCGGTCGGCGGCCTGGCCGGGGCGGCGGTCGCCTTCGCCCTGGTCTCGCTCACCGACTTCCCTGCTTTCCCCGTCGCGTCCGCCGTGCTCCTGGTCGCGGTGATCGCGGCTGCGGTCCACTCGGTGCGCACGACGCCCGCCCGGCGGGATCTCGTCCTTCTCGCCTGGCTCGTGCTGATCGGCGTGGTCGCGCAGGCTCTGGTCGGCGGCATCACGGTGCTCACGGGTCTGAACCCGTTCATCGTCGGGTTCCACTACACGTCGTCGCTCCTGCTCGTCTGCATCACCGCGGCGTTCCTCGTGCGGCTGGCGACGCCGGACGGGCCGCGCGAGCGCGCCGTACCGACCTGGTTCGCGATCGTGACGCACGTCACCGGCCTCGCCCTGGCCGTGACGATCCTGTTCGGCGTGCTGACGACCGGATCGGGACCGCACTCGGGCGACGCCGACGTGCTGCGCCGCGGCTTCGACGCCACGGTCCTCGCCCACGTCCACTCCTGGCCGGGCTACATCCTCGCTGCGCTCGTGCTCTTCCTGACGGTGTCCGCCTGGGTCCTGCGCCTCGAGCCCCGCCGGTGGCTGCTCGTCCTCGTCATCGCGATCCTCGTGCAGGTGGCCGTCGGCGTCTGGCAGGCGAGAGAGGGACTGCCGCCCGTGCTCGTGGGCATCCACATGGTCCTGGCATCGCTGTCGGCCGCGACCTACACGGTCGTCGTGCTGCACCTCAAGCGCACCGCGTCCGTCGTACCGGCGACGGCCGACTGACCACCGCACAGTGAATCCATAGCGCCCGCATCGGGGGCTCATCATCGCGTCGGCCATCGTGGTCGGCATGAACAAGACACTCACCCGCAGCGCCGGCTTCTGGCTCCTCATCGTCATCTCGCTTGCCGCGACCGCGGTCGGCGGCTGGCTGATCGCCGGACAGATCGGCACCATGACCACGACCCTGATGGACGGCACCGCGACCGGCGTCGAGGTGTACGTCGGTCAGTCGCTCGTCGTCGTCGGCGCGGTCGTCCTCGGCGCGGGCCTGGTGGGCCTGCTCCTGTCGCTCGGCCTCGCCGCCGCGCGCACGCTGGTTACCATCCCCGTCACCGCCGCGCGGATCGGCGAGCAGGAGACGTCGATCATCGAGGAGGAGACGGTCGAGACGGTCTCAGTCCCGCGCGAGGAGCCCGCTCTCCCGACGGCCGCCGCAGAGTTCGCAGAGCCGCAGGTCGATGCGGAGCCGGCGTCCGCGGAGCCCCAGACCGACGAGGATCAGAAGGGCAGCAGCGGGTCGATGGCGACCGCGACGAACAGCAGCGTCAGGTAGGTGATCGAGGCGTGGAAGACCCGCATCGGCCGCGCCTCGGTCCCCCGGACCGCCTGGTTGTACAGGCGGTGCGACTCGTAGATGAACCAGCCGCCGAACACCAGGGCGGAGACGGTGTAGACGAGGCCCATGCCGGCGATCGGCACCAGCAACAGGGAGCAGGCGACCGTGGCCCACGCGTACAGGATGACCTGCAGGCCGACCTGGGACGCGTTGCGGGTGACGCCGAGCATGGGCACGTCGACGTCGTCGTAGTCGTCCTTGTACTTCATCGACAGAGGCCAGTAGTGCGGCGGCGTCCAAAGGAAGACGAGCAGGAAGAGGATGAAGGCCGGCCAGTCGAGCGACCCGGTGACGGCGGACCAGCCGATCAGCACCGGGAAGCACCCGGCGATGCCGCCCCAGATGATGTTCTGCTCGGTGCGGCGCTTGAGGATCATCGTGTAGATCACGACGTAGAAGAAGATCGCGGAAGCCGAGAGGATCGCCGTGAGCGGGTTCGTGGTGAACCAGAGCCACACGGTGGAGAGGATCGCGAGCGTCCAGGAGAAGATCAGGGCGCCGCGCGGGCTGACCTCGCCGGTCACGAGCGGCCGGTTCTCCGTGCGATGCATGTGCGCGTCGATGTCGCGGTCGAGGTACATGTTGAACGCACCCGCGGAACCCGCGCTCATCGATCCGCCGATGACGGTCGCGAGGACCAGCCAGAGATCGGGCAGTCCGCCCTGCGCGAGGAACATGACCGGAACGGTCGAGACGAGGAGGAGTTCGAGGACTCGGGGCTTCGTCAGAGTGACGTAAGCGCTCACCGTGCGACCGATGGACGACTTCCGTACGGTCTGATCAGACATCGTCGAGATCTCGATCGCCTCCTCCGCGCGCGTTACCGGACAACCTCTCCAGTGTATGACACGCCGTGACGCGTTCCGTGCCTTCCGGCCCCCTGCCGGGAGGACCGTCCCCGCTATGCTGAGAGCACTCGCGCGCCCGGTGCTGCGCACAACCCGCCCGTCTCCTCGACGATGCGGGATGCGCTAGGGAAGTTGCGGATGCGCCAGGGAATACGGGCGCCCTCGAAACTGTCGGAAAGGGCATGAACGTGTCGGAATTGCAGTGGGACGAGATCGATCGACGCGCGGTGGACACCGCCCGGATCCTGGCGGCCGATGCGGTCGAAAAGGTCGGCAACGGTCATCCCGGCACGGCGATGAGCCTGGCCCCCGCCGCGTATCTGCTCTACCAGCGCGTCCTGCGGCATGACCCGACCGACACCGACTGGCTCGGCCGCGACCGCTTCATCCTCTCGGTCGGCCACTCGTCGCTGACGCAGTACGTGCAGCTCTACCTCGGCGGGTTCGGTCTCGAGCTCGACGACCTCAAGGCCCTCCGCACCTGGGGCTCGAAGACCCCTGGCCACCCCGAGTACGGCCACACCAAGGGCGTGGAGATCACCACCGGCCCGCTCGGCCAGGGTCTCGCCTCCGCGGTGGGCTTCGCGTACGCCGCTCGCTACGAGCGCGGTCTCTTCGACCCGGACGCCGCAGCGGGCACGAGCCCGTTCGACCACTTCGTCTACGTGATCGCGGGCGACGGCGACCTGCAGGAGGGCGTCACCAGCGAGGCCTCCTCGCTCGCCGGCCACCAGCAGCTCGGCAACCTCATCGCGATCTACGACTCCAACCAGATCTCGATCGAGGACGACACGAACGTCGCCTTCACGGAGGACGTCGCCGCGCGCTACGAGGCCTACGGCTGGCACGTGCAGACCGTGGACTGGAAGAAGACCGGCGAGTACGTCGAGGACGTCGCCGAGCTCCACGCCGCGATCGAGGCGGCCAAGGGCGAGACCGACAAGCCGTCGCTCATCATCCTCAAGACGATCATCGGCTGGCCGGCCCCCGGCAAGCAGAACACCGGCAAGATCCACGGCTCCGCGCTCGGCGCCGACGAGCTCGCGGCCACCAAGAAGGTGCTCGGCTTCGACCCGGAGCAGAGCTTCGTCGTCGCCGACGACGTGATCGCCCGCACCCGCGGCCTCGCGGAGCGTGCCGCCGAGGCCCGCGCCGCCTGGCAGGAGTCTTTCGACGCCTGGGCGGCCGCCAACCCGGAGCGCAAGGCTCTGCTGGACCGCGTCGAGGCCCACGAGCTCCCCGACGACATCGCTGACGCCCTCCCGGTCTTCGAGGCCGGCAAGGACGTCTCCACCCGCGCCGCGTCCGGTCAGGTCATCAACGCGCTGGCCGCGCAGCTGCCCGAGCTCTGGGGCGGCTCCGCCGACCTCGCCGAGTCGAACCTCACGACGATCAAGGACGCGCCGTCCTTCATCCCCGCCGAGTGGTCGACGCACGAGTGGTCGGGCACGCCGTACGGCCGCGTGCTGCACTTCGGCATCCGCGAGCACGCGATGGGCGCGATCGTGAACGGCATCGTCCTGCACGGGCCCACCCGCGCCTTCGGCGGCACGTTCCTCATCTTCAGCGACTACATGCGTCCGGCCGTGCGCCTGGCCGCGCTGATGAACGTGCCGAGCGTCTTCGTCTGGACGCACGACTCCGTCGCTCTCGGCGAGGACGGTCCGACGCACCAGCCGATCGAGCAGCTCGCGACGCTGCGCGCGATCCCGAACCTGGCCGTCGTCCGCCCGGCCGATGCGAACGAGACCGCCGCCGTGTGGCTCGAGATCCTCCGGCGCCACGAGGGTCCGGCGGGCATCACGCTGACCCGCCAGAACATCCCGGTGTTCCCGCGCGGCGAGGGCGACGCCGCGGGCGACACGTTCGCCTCCGCCGCCCAGGCCGCCAAGGGCGCCTACGTGCTCGCCGAGGCCCCCGGGGGCTCGCCGGACGTCATCATCATCGCGACCGGCTCCGAGGTGCAGCTCGCGGTGAACGCCCGCGAGCTCCTCGCGGGCGAGGGCGTGAACGTCCGCGTCGTCTCCGCTCCGTCGCTGGAGTGGTTCGCCGAGCAGGATGAGGCGTACCGCGAGAGCGTCCTGCCGTCGTCCGTCACCGCCCGCGTCTCGGTCGAGGCCGGTTCCGTGCTCACGTGGCGCGGCATCGTCGGCGACCGCGGCCGCTCGGTCGGCATCGACCATTTCGGCGCCTCCGCCGACTACAAGACCCTCTTCGAGAAGTTCGGCATCACCACCGAGGCCGTCGTCGCGGCCGCCCGCGAGACCATCAAGGAGAACGCATGAGCACCCCCACCGCCCAGCTCGCCGCCGCCGGCGTCAGCATCTGGCTCGACGACCTCTCGCGCACCCGCATCTCCTCCGGCAACCTCGCCGAGCTGATCGCGTCGCGCAACGTCGTGGGCGTCACCACGAACCCGACCATCTTCGCGAACGCGATCACCGACAAGAACGACACGTCCTACGACGCGCAGGTCTCCGAGCTCGCCGCGTCCGGGTCCTCCGCCGAGGA
Organism: Zhihengliuella sp. ISTPL4; assembly: GCF_002848265.1. GTDB lineage: Bacteria > Actinomycetota > Actinomycetes > Actinomycetales > Microbacteriaceae > Microbacterium. Next base: position 620,602 of record NZ_CP025422.1, on the reverse strand, counting down.
CGCCGTGTTCGCCGCGACGACCCAGGACGTCCGGGCCGCGCTCGATGTCTTCCGCCCGGTGTGGGAGGAGTCCGGACACGTCGACGGCCGCGTCTCGATCGAGGTCTCCCCCGACCTCGCGCACGACACCGACGGCACCGTGGCGCAGGCCAAGGAGCTGTGGAAGACCATCGACCGCCCCAACCTCCTGGTCAAGATCCCGGCCACGAAGGCGGGCCTCCCTGCGATCACCGAGGCGATCGCGAACGGCATCAGCGTCAACGTGACCCTCATCTTCAGCCTGGAGCGCTACGCCGAGGTCATCGACGCCTACCTGACCGGCCTGGAGCGCGCGCACAGCGGCGATTTCGACCTGTCGAGCATCCACTCGGTCGCCTCGTTCTTCGTCTCCCGGGTCGACACCGAGACGGACAAGCGACTGTCGGCGATCGGCACCCCCGAGGCTGAGGCCCTCAAGAGCAAGGCCGGTCTCGCCAACGCGCGCCTGGCGTACGAGCTCTTCGAGCAGAAGTTCGCCGAGAAGCGCGCGCAGGACCTCCTCAAGCTCGGCGCGAACCTCCAGCGTCCGCTGTGGGCGTCCACCGGCGTGAAGGACCCGGCCCTGCCGGACACCCTCTACGTCACCGAGCTCGTCGCGGACGGCGTCGTCAACACGATGCCCGAGAAGACCCTGGAGGCGACGTTCGACCACGCCGTCGTCACGGGAGACACCATCACCGGCGGCTACGAGGAGGCCCGCGAGGTCTTCGCCGGCCTCGCCGAGGTGGGCGTCGACTTCGACGCTGTCACCGAGGTGCTCGAGGAGGAGGGAGTCGCGAAGTTCATCGACTCCTGGCACGATCTGCTCGCTCAGGTGACCGAGGCTCTGGAGGCCCAGCGATGACGTTCGCCATCCACGCGACCGGCGCGGCCCGCGCCGCGATCGACGAGACGGTTCCCGCGCTGGTGCACGACCTCGTCGCTTCCCGCATCACCGGCGGCGACGCGACGCTCTGGGGTCCGGCAGCCGAGGCCGAGGCCGCTGTCCGCCTGGGCTGGGTCGAGGCCGTGTCGATCTCCCGCCCGCTCGTCGCCGAGATCGTCGCGCTGCGCGACGAACTCGCGGCGAAGGGTGTCACGCGCGTCGTGCTCGCCGGCATGGGCGGGTCCTCGCTCGCCCCCGAGGTCATCGCGCAGACTTCCGGGGTCTCGCTCACCATCCTCGACTCCACTGCGCCGGGACAGGTGCTCGCCGCCCTCGATGCCGGCCTCGCCGACACCGTCCTCGTCGTGTCCTCGAAGTCGGGCTCCACGGTCGAGACGGACTCGCAGCGCCGGACGTTCGAGGCCGCCTTCCGCGACCTCGGGATCGACCCCACCGAGCGGATCGTCGTCGTCACGGACCCGGGTTCCCCGCTCGACGCCTCGGCGCGCGAAGCCGGCTACCGGGTCTTCAACGCCGACCCGAACGTGGGAGGCCGCTATTCGGCGCTCACCGCCTTCGGACTGGTCCCCTCGGGCCTCGCCGGCGTCGACATCTCCGAACTGCTGGACGAGGCCGAGGCCTCGCTGCTCGAGGTCGCGGTGGACTCCGCCGACAACCCGGCGCTCCGCCTCGGCGCAGCGATCGCCGCCACCAGCCCCCGTCGAGACAAGCTCGGCCTGATCACCGACGGCACGCACATCAAGGGGCTGCCGGACTGGATCGAGCAGCTCATCGCCGAGTCCACGGGCAAGGAGGGCACCGGCATCCTCCCGGTCGTCCTGCTCCCGGTCTCGCCGGAGCTCGACCCCGTCCCCGCCGATCTCCAGATCGTGCGCCTCGTCGACGACGCCGACGAGTTCCACCTGCACGAACGGCACGAGGGTGAGATCCTCGTCAGCGGCACGCTCGGCGCGCAGTTCATCGTCTGGGAGTACGCGACGGCGATCGCCGGGCACCTCCTCGGCATCAACCCGTTCGACCAGCCCGACGTCGAGTCGGCCAAGGTCGCCGCACGGGGTCTTCTCGACGCCCGCCCGGAGCCGACGGCGCCCGCCTTCGTCGAGAACGGCGTCGAGGTCCGGGTCTCCGACCCCGCCCTCGCCGTGTCCGGCACGGTCGAGGGCGTGCTGGACGCGCTCTGGGCCCAACTCCCCGCCGACGGCTACGTATCCATCCAGGCCTACGTCAACCGCCTCGAGGTGCCGCAGCTCCAGGGTCTGCGCGAGCTCGTCGCCGCCGACTCCGGACGTCCGACGACCTTCGGTTGGGGTCCGCGCTTCCTGCACTCCACCGGCCAGTACCACAAGGGTGGACCCGCCCAGGGCGTGTTCCTGCAGATCCTGGAGCGCACGGATGTGGATCTCGAGATCCCGGACCGCCCGTTCACCTTCGGGCAGCTCATCCAGGCGCAGGCGGCCGGCGACGCGGGTGTGCTCGCGGAGCACGGACGGCCGGTCGTCTCTCTGACGATCACCGAGTCCTCGGACGACGTGCTCGCCCTCTTCGAAGCCGCACAGAAGTAATCGCAGGAGAGCCCCCACCGATGTCTGTACCCATCTCGCGCGGGCACAACCCGCTGCGCGACCCCGACGACCGTCGTCTCAACCGAATCGCGGGTCCCAGTGCCCTCGTGATCTTCGGCGTGACCGGCGACCTGTCCCGCAAGAAGCTCATGCCGGCGGTCTACGACCTCGCGAACCGAGGGCTCCTGCCCCCGGGCTTCGCGCTCGTCGGGTTCGCCCGCCGCGACTGGGAGGACCAGGACTTCGCCCAGGTCGTCTACGACGCGGTGAAGCAGCATGCCCGCACGCCGTTCCGCGAGGAGACCTGGACGCAGCTGCTTCAGGGCATCCGGTTCGTCTCCGGCGAGTTCGACAACCCCGACTCCTTCCGCAAGCTGCGGGAGACCGTCGAGAAGCTCGACGTGGAACGCGGGACCATGGGCAACCACGCCTACTACCTCTCGATCCCGCCGAAGGACTTCCCGCTCGTCGCGAAGCAGCTCAAGGACTCGGGCCTCGTGGGCGAGGACGCGGACGACGACGAGCGCTGGCGGCGCGTCGTCATCGAGAAGCCGTTCGGGCACGATCTGGAGTCGGCCCGCGCTCTCAACGCCGCCCTCGAGGTCGCGTTCCCCGCTGACTCGATCTTCCGCATCGACCACTACCTCGGCAAGGAGACGGTGCAGAACATTCTCGCGCTCCGCTTCGCCAACGAGCTGTACGAGCCGATCTGGAACCGCAACTACGTCGACCACGTGCAGATCACGATGGCCGAGGACATCGGCGTCGGCGGTCGTGCCGGTTACTACGACGGGATCGGCGCCGCTCGCGACGTCATCCAGAACCACCTGCTCCAGCTCCTCGCGCTCACGGCGATGGAGGAGCCCATCAGCCTCTCCGCCGAGCACCTGCGGGCGGAGAAGGAGAAGGTCCTGGCGGCCGTGCACGTACCGGAAGATCTCTCCCTCGCCACGGCCCGCGGGCAGTACGCCGGCGGTTGGCAGGGCGGCGAGAAGGTCACCGGCTTCCTCGACGAGGAGGGGATGAACCCCGAGTCGACGACCGAGACCTACGCGGCCATCAAGCTGGAGATCGACACGCGGCGCTGGGCCGGCGTGCCGTTCTATCTGCGGACAGGCAAACGCCTCGGCCGCCGCGTCACGGAGATCGCCGTGGTGTTCAACCGGGCCCCGCAGCACCTGTTCGGGCGCGGCAATGCCTCGGAGCTCGGTCAGAACGCGCTCGTGATCCGTGTCCAGCCCGACGAGGGCGTGACGATCCGCTTCGGCTCCAAGGTGCCGGGCAACGGCACGAACGTCCGCGACGTGACGATGGACTTCGGCTACGGCCACGCCTTCACGGAGGCGAGCCCCGAGGCGTACGAGCGTCTGATCCTCGACGTCCTCCTGGGCGACCCGCCGCTGTTCCCGCGGCACGAGGAGGTCGAGCTCTCCTGGAAGATCCTCGACCCCGTGGAGAAGTACTGGGCCGCCCAGGGCGGTCCGGTGGAGCAGTACGCGCCCGGCTCGTGGGGACCGGCCTCGGCCGACGACCTGCTGGCCCGCGACGGACGAGTCTGGAGACGCCCGTGATCATCGACCTTCCCGACACGACCGTCAGCCAGGTCGCCAAGCAGCTCGTCAAGGTGCGGGAGGAGGGCGGCGCCGTCGCCCTCGGCCGCGTCCTGACCCTTGTCATCTCCGCTCGCAAGGGGGTCGCTGAAGCCGCGATCGACGCCGCGAACGACGCCTCGCGCGAGCACCCGATGCGCGTGATCGTGCTGACCACCGGCGACGGTGAGTCTCGTCTCGACGCGCAGATCCGCGTGGGGGGCGACGCCGGCGCGAGCGAGGTCGTCGTGCTGCACGCGCATGGCGACGCCGCGAGCAATGAGGAGAGCCTGCTCACCGGCCTCCTCCTTCCCGACGCCCCGGTGGTGGCGTGGTGGCCCGACGAGGCCCCGACGTCTCCGGCGACATCTCCCCTCGGCCGCATCGCCCAGCGCCGTATCACCGACGCCGCCACGTCACCTGACGTGCGGGATCGGCTCGCTCTCCTGGGTCGCACGCACGCCCCGGGCGATACCGACCTCGCCTGGACACGCCTCACGCACTGGCGCGAGCAGCTCGCTGCCGTGCTGGACCAGCCGCCCTACGAGACCATCACCGCCGTGGAGGTCCGCGGTGCGAGCGCCTCGCCGTCCACCGCTCTGCTCGCCGCGTGGCTGCAGATGGCGCTCGACGTGCCGGTCCAGTGGTCGTACGAAGACCCGGAGCACTGGCAGGAGGGCATCAAATCGGTGCGCCTCACCCGCGAGTCCGGCGACATCCTGCTCGAGCGGCCGTCCCCCGGCGTGGCCGTGCTCACGCAGCCGAATCAGCCCGATCACGATCTCCACCTGCCGCGGCGGACGCTGCGCGAGTGCCTCGCGGAGGAGCTGCGCCGGCTGGACCCCGACGTCCTGTACGGTCGAGTGATCACGGAGGGCTGGGAGAAGCTCGGTCCGCCCGAGACAGGAGAGTGACGTCGATGCCGGGATCGTCCGCAGAGAAGCGGGTCGTGGTCGAATCCACCCCGACCACCCTCGCCCTCCGGGTCGCCGATCGCTTCCTCACCCGCGTCCGCGCGCGCACGCGCAACGGCCGCCTCGCCCACATCGCCCTGACGGGCGGCTCGATGGGCGGTGCGGTCCTGCGCGCGGTGCGGGAGAATCCCCGGTCCGCGGAGATCGACTGGTCGCTCGTCCACTTCTGGTGGGGTGACGAGCGGTACGTGCCGCGAGACGACGCGGACCGCAATGCCCTCCAGTCCCGGGAGGCGCTGCTCGACCACATCGACCTCCCCGCCGAGAACGTGCACGAGGTCGCCGCGTCGGACAGCGGACTCGACCTCGACGAGGCCGCCGCGGCGTACGCTGCCGAGCTCGCCCGCTTCGGCTCCGACGACCACCCGTGGCCATCGTTCGCGGTGTGCTTTCTCGGCGTGGGTCCCGATGGGCACATCGCGTCGCTGTTCCCGGATCGCGACGAGGTCACCGTGACCGACGCCGCGGCGCTCCCGGTTCGAGACTCCCCCAAGCCGCCGCCCGAGCGGGTGACCCTCACACGCCCGGTGCTCAACGCGTCGAAGCGGGTGTGGCTGGTCCTCACCGGCGCCGACAAGGCGTCAGCGCTCGGGCTTGCTCTGGCCGGTGCGAGCTACACGAGTGTTCCGGCAGCAGGGGCGAAGGGGCGCAAGCGGACGGTCTTCTTCGTCGACGAGGCGGCGGCGTCCGAGGTCTCGCCCGACCTCATCGACCAGGCTTACTGAGCGTCCGGGTCGCGCGTCTCCCGCGCGTCCGGCTGTTCCGGCGCGCCGGCTGACGGCGTGGCAGGCGGAGCCACGGGGTCGCTTCCCCGCGTGATACCGAGGTCCTGGCTCTCGCTGAGGACCTGCGGGTGGAAACGGGCGAGCCCGACGACGCCCCAGACGGCGATGCCGCCGGCGACCCCGAAGATGATGAACACCCACCAGGGCGCGGCCGCGGCCTCGCCGAGGACGAGCATGCCGATGAGCACGGCCACCATGGGGTCGACCACGGTGAGGCCGGCGATGACGAGGTCGGGCGGGCCGGAGCTGTAGGCGGTCTGCACGAAGTACGCGCCCACAGCCCCGGCGGAGAGCAGCGCAAGCAGACAGACCGCCGTGATCCACTCGAACTGCCCCGCCTCGATGCGCTTGATGATCACCTTCGCGAGGGTCGCGACGAAGCCGTAGAGGATGCCGGCGCCGATGATGTAGAACAGCGCCCGCATCCGATGCCGGAGGATCAGCCAGCACGCCCCGAGCACGATGATCACGACGAGCAGGATCGCGAGGATGACGAACAGCTCCCGGTCCGTGACCTCTTTCTCCGTCGCGTAGATCGCGGCGAAGAACACGAAGAGGAAGATGCCGCCGACGCAGGCGATGATCGCGGTGAGGGATTGCCTCGTGGGGGCGTGCCCGGAGATACGAGCGTTGAGGAGCGTCGTGATGACCAGGGCGATCGCGCCGAGGGGCTGCACCACGATGAGCGGCGCTTTGACGAGGGCCGCGAGCTGACAGACGATCGCGAGGCCGAGCATGAGCGTCCCGACCACCCACGACGGCCGCGTGAAGAGCCGCTTGAGTTGATCGAAGCTGAGCCCCGCGGCGCCGTCGGAGCCGCTGAGTCGCTCGACCTTCTCCACGCCGCGGTGCTGGTACTGCGCCCCGAGTGACATGAAGACCGCGCCGGCGAGGGCCAACGGGATGCCCAGGAGCAGGCCCGGGTTCTGGAACGCTCCGACCAGCTGGTCACCGACGTCCTCGACCGTCCCCATCCACACCCCTGCGCTCACAGTACGACCCTACCCGGAGAGTGCCGCCGACTAGGGTTGTGACGTGGCTGTCCTTCCGATTCGCATCATGGGCGATCCCGTCCTGCACTCCCCTGCCTCCCCCGTCGAGGCGATCACCGACGAGATCCGCACCCTCGTCGCCGACATGTTCGAGACGATGGACGCGGCGCCCGGCGTCGGCCTCGCCGCCCCTCAGGTCGGCGTGCCGCTCCGGATCTACACGTACTCCTACGTCGACGACGACGACCGGCCCTGGCGCGGTGTGCTCATCAACCCCGAGCTGTGGATGACGCCTCCGGAGCCGGGGTCACCGGATCCCGAGCTGGAGTCCGAGGGCTGCCTGTCCTTCCCCGGCGAGCGGTTCCCGCTGCGCCGGTCCGACCGGGTGCGGGTCACGGCGACCGATCTGGACGGTGGGCCGATCTCGCTGGAGGTGGACGGCTGGCGCGCGCGCATCATGCAGCACGAGTTCGATCACCTCGACGGCGTGCTCTACATCGACCGTCTCTCCGACTCCGACTGGAAGACGACGCAGAAGATCGCCCGCAAACGGGGCTGGGGGCGCCCGGGGGCCAGCTGGCTCCCCGGCGTCGACGACCTCGAGGGCTGATCGCGTTCAGCCGGCGCACAGCATCCTTCAAGTTGCGTCATAGACTCCGGGCACTATAGCGTGTTCGCGGCGGGGATATTCAGCATGCCCCGCGTCACGCTCTGAAGGGGAATTCCATGATGAAGTCGCGCACCCGTCGCGCACTCGTGCTCACCGGTTCGGCCGTCGCCGTCTCGCTCGCCCTCACCGGCTGCAGCGCGATCAACAGCATCCTCGGCGGCGGTCGCGCCGACGCCGACCGCGACGAAGAGACCGGCCAGGTCACCGAGAGCGCGAACATCGACGTCTTCTCCGTGAAGCTCGGCGACTGCATGCTCGAGACCGGCTCCGGGATGCTCACCGACGCGAACGTCGTGCCGTGCTCCGAGCCGCACGACGAAGAGGTCTTCTACGAGATCAAGATGGACGACGGCGACTACTCCGAGGACGCCATCAGCACCGCCTCCGAGGAGTGCATCGGCGACGCGTACACCTCCTTCGTCGGCGTCTCCTACCAGGAGTCCGCCCTCGACGTCACCACGCTGACGCCCAGCCAGGAGTCGTGGGAGCAGGCCAACGACCGCGTGATCCAGTGCATCATCGTCGACCCGGCCGGCCAGGTCGAGGGGTCGCTCAAGGGCGCCGCGCGCTGATCCGACCGCGTCTTCACGAAGGGCTCCGCCATCCGGCGGGGCCCTTCGTCGTCAGCCAGGGACTCAGCCGTCGCCCGCGCGCAGGGCGAGCCACGCGGCGACGCGGTCGTCCGGATCGGACAGCGAGAGGCCGATGAGATCCTCGATCCGTCGGATGCGCGTCGTCAGCGTCTGTCGGTGGATGCGCAGTCGAGCCGCACTGTCGCTCCAGGCCCCGTTGCACGCGAGGAACACCCGGAGCGTGTCCCGGAGCTCGGCCGGCCGCTCCGTCGCTCGGAGCGGGTCGAGCAGGCGCGCGAGCCGGCCGGTCTGATCCGGGTCCAGCGCCCCGAGCACGAACGACACCGTCGGGATGGCCTCGTAGCGGACTACGCGTTCACCGCCAGAGCGCGCGGCCTCGCAGGCGTGCCGCGCCTCATCGATGGTGCGGGCGAGGGCATCCGTGCCCGCCGGTCGGCCGAGACCGAGATAGAGCGTCGACGCGAACGCTCGGGCGCGATGCGCGATCTGGTCGGCATGGTCCTCGCGCACGACGCCCTGCACGATTCCCCGCTGAGACGTGAAGACGTGCTCCGCTCCCAGCTCGTCGAGCCAGAGACCGAGCAGGTGCTCGACGTCGACCCCGCTGGTCCGGGACGCGAGGGCGAAGCCCACCAGCACGCGCTCGTGCACCCCCCAACGGCGGAGCAGACGAGTGGCATCCTCTCCTCCTTCGCGCAGGGTCTCGAACATCATGGAGCGGCCGAGGCGCTCCAGCTGGCTGCTGTCCCTCGTGCGCATCAAGAGGTCGAGCAGCGCGGCCGCCTGCGAACTCAGTTCCCGACCGCGGCCGGAGCTGTCGTTCCGCGGAGCGGTCACGAGCTGCGCACTGATGTCCTGACCGGGGCCGACCGGATGCACCTGGAGAGCGCGATGCCGCACGCGCACCGGCCTGCCGACGGCGACGGCGATCGCGTCGTCGATGTGCAGGCTCCCGGCGCCCGCCGTCGTGATGACCTCGCCGTGCCGGTCGAGGAGCACGGCCCACCCGTCGATGCGGTGCGCCAGCTCCGCGATGACGCCGGTGATGCCGCTGCGTCGCGCCGCGAGGGTGAGCACCCGCATCGCCGAGGTGATCGCCCGCGCCTCCGCCGCCTGATCGACCGCGAGAAGCGAGGTCAGGGTCGGGACCAGCAGCGGCGGCGACATCGGCACCCCGACGATCGCCGTGATCCCCGCATCTCTGACGGATTGGCGAAGACCGGGGCTGTCGTCGCTGGTGACCACCACCGCCTCCCCCAACGCCGCGCGTCGGTCATCCTCGACGCCGAGGATCGGGAACTCCTCCGCCGCGACGAGGGTCACGTGGAGCGGATCGACCGGCGGACCGAAGTCGGCGAGGGGTAGCACCGCATGGACGGGCCGCGCTCCGGGGACGGCGCCGGGCAGCAGTTCCGCCCGAAGATATCTGGCCACGGAGGCGACGTCACGAGCCACTCTCAGATCATACAGATTGTCGAAGAGTGTCCCCGCTCTTCACACTTCTGTCGGATGCCGAGAACTTCCCCTCTCTCCTAGCATCGTGCGCATCCCCACTTTCCGAAGGATGTCATGAAAGCTGTTGTCTTCCGCGACCCCCAGTCGCCCATCGAGTTCGTCGACGTCGACCTCGCCCCGCCCCGCGCCGGTGAGGTGCGCGTGCGCATCGCCGCTGCCGGCGTCTGCCACTCCGACCTGCACGTCAAGCGCGGCGAGTGGGACGCCGCCGCTCCCCTGGTCATGGGGCACGAGGGCTCCGGCGTCGTCACCGAACTCGGCGAGGGCGTCACCACGCTCGCCGTCGGCGACCACGTCGTGCTGAGCTGGGTGCCCCCGTGCGGCGAATGCCGCTACTGCCGCGCCGGCCACGAGGCCCGCTGTCAGAAGGTCGCCACCGTGGTCGCTCCTCTCGGCGTGCTGTTCGACGGCACGTCCCGCCTGAGCCGTGACGGCGAGCAGCTGCATCACTACCTCGGTGTCTCGTCGTTCGCGGAAGAGGTGGTCGTCCCCGCGTCCGGTGCCGTCAAGGTCCGCGACGATGCACCCCTCGACGTCATCGCCGTGGTCGGCTGCGCGGTCGCGACCGGTGTGGGCGCCGTACTGAACACCGCCGCGGTGGAACCGGGATCGACCGTCGCCGTCATCGGCTGCGGCGGCGTCGGGCTCAACGTCGTCCAGGGCGCCCGTCTCGCCGGTGCCGAGCGCATCGTCGCGATCGACGTGCGGCCGGAGAAGACGCAGATGGCTCTGCAGTTCGGGGCCACCGACCGCATCGACGCCTCCCAGGGCGACGCCGTGGCGCAGCTGCGGGAGCTCATCCCGGACGGCGTCGACTACGCCTTCGACGCGATCGGGCGCACCTCCACGACCGAGCAGTCCATCCAGATGCTCGGGCTCGGCGGTGCCGCGGTGATCGTCGGACTGCCGCCCACGGGCGCACGCGCCTCGTTCGAGCCGCTCGTCCTCGCCGAGGCCGACCAGCGGATCCTCGGCTCCAACTACGGCTCGGTGCGCCCGTCGATCGACGTCCCCGCGCTCGTCGACCGCTACATGGACGGGCAGCTCAAGATCGATCCGCTGATCTCCGGCCGTCGTCCGCTCTCCGAGGCCGCCGCCGCCCTGGACGACCTCGACGGCGGCTCGGCACTGCGCACCCTCCTCATCCCCTGACCGCCACGCGCGGCCCCCATCCCTGAAACCCGAATCCAGGAGACCCATGTCAGACACCGTCGTCGCCCCGCCTGGCGCCCCGCAGGATGCCGGTCTCCGCACCGGCGTCATGAGCGGACCCGAGCTCGCCGCCCAGGCCATCGCCAACATCGCCCCCAGCGCGGTCATCGCCTTCACCGCCGCCGCCATCTTCCTCGGTGCCGGGAACGGCACCATCTACGCCTTCGCCCTCGCCACGATCGTGATCCTGTGCGTCGGCTACTGCGTCGTGGTGTTCGCCCGCAAGCACGCCTCCGCGGGCTCGCTCTACACCTACGTGTCCAAGGGCCTCGGCCCGTTCGGCGCCTTCCTCGCCGGGGTCACACTGCTGATCGGCTGCTTCGGCATCGCGGCGGCCTCCCTCAGCGGCTCGGTCAGCTACATGGCGCAGTTCCTGAGCATGCTCGGCCTCCCGGCGCAGGGCCTCGGCTGGGACATCGGCCTTGCGGTCGTGCTCGGTGGGCTCGCCACGCTCTTCACGATCCGTGGTATCCGGCTCTCCGCGCGGGTCTCCCTCGTCCTCGAGCTGCTCTCGGTCGGCATCATCCTCGTGCTGCTCATCGCGGCGCTCGTGTGGGCGGGTCCCACCGCGTGGAACCCTGCGCAGGTGCTCGCGACCGGCTCCTCGTTCCAGGGCATCGCGTCCGGCATGGTGCTCGGCATCCTGGGCTTCGTGGGCTTCTCCTCCGCGGACGCCCTCGGGCGCGAGGCCAAGGAGCCGTACAAGGCGATCCCCCGCGCGATCATGTGGAGCGCCCTCGGCGTCGGCGTCCTCTACGTCTTCGCCGCCTACACGCAGATCGCGGTGCTCGGTGACGATCTCGCCACCGCCGCAAGCCCACTGGAGAGCATGTCCGCCCTCATCGGCATGCCGGGCTGGTTCGCCGCCGTGCTCACCTTCGGGGTGTCCGCGTCGTTCTTCGCGGTCGTCGTCGCTCCGCTCAACGTGATCGGACGCATCGTCTACGTGATGGGCAAGGAGGGTGTCGTCGCGGAGCGCTTCGGCCGCACGCACGAGCAGCACCTCACGCCGCACCGCGTGCTCATCCTCGCCGGCGCTGCGGCGATCACGGTCGACATCGTGCTGCTGGTGGCGGGAGCGGCGACGGGCGACATCCTCGTCTGGGTCAACACCTGGGGCACCTATGGCTACATGGTCGCCTACGCCCTCGTCGCCATCGCCTGCGTGGTCTACACGCAGCGGGCGAAGATGCGGAACGGCTTGGTCAAGGTGTGCGCGACTGTCGCCGTCGTGACGATGGCGTACGTCTTCTTCGCGAACGTGTGGCCCGTCCCGGCGTTCCCGTACAACGTGATCCCGTACGTATTCCTCGTGACTGTCGCCCTCGCGCTGACCCGGTACGCCTACCTCGCGCGTCGCCGCCCGGACGTGATCGCCCGGATCGGCAACACCGAGACGAGCGCCATGGAGGGCGTCGGCTGAACGACGCTCCCCGATGAGAAGAGCCCCTCCGCGTGGAGGGGCTCTTCTCCGTCCGGCGCCCGTGCGGCAGCCCGCCAACGACAAAAGCCCCCTCCGAAGAGGGGGCTTTTCTCGTTGGCTCCCCGGCTTGGACTCGAACCAAGAACCTGCCGGTTAACAGCCGGCTGCTCTGCCAATTGAGCTACCGAGGAATGTGCTCCGCGGTGCGGGCAACTCGTCAAGTTTAGCAAACTCCGGAGCCTGTTCGTGACACCGGGCCGCCTTCCGCGGCCGTCGGGCGTGTCGCGCTCAGCGGCGGGAATCCGACTCCGCGTTGGGCACCCAGAGGAGGTCCTTGCCGACGCCGCGCGCGACGACGTGGCCCCCGCGCAGCATCAGTGTCTCGGCGTTGAGCTCACGGATGAAGTCCGCGTCGTTGGTGACGAGGAGCGCTGCCATCCCCTCTTCCTTGCGGCGTCGCGTGATGGCGTCGAACACCACCGGGCGCACCTCCAGATCGAGGTTCGCGAGGATCTCGTCGGCGATGAGCACACGCGGCTCCAGCACGAACGAGCGGGCGATCGCGACGCGCTGGCGCATGCCCGCACTGAGCTCGTAGGGGAACTTCGTCGCGGTCCCGAGCGGCAGGTGGAGCTCGTCCAGGAGCGTCGCCACGCGGATCGACAGCGCGCGGGTGTTGACGCGCTTCTCCCGGATGAGGATCGGCTCGGCGATGACCTCGTTGACCGTCAGCTGCGGCGGCAGATCCGCCCCGGCACCCTGCGGCACGAAGCCCGTGCGGTAGGTGAGGATGCGGTGCTTGCGACCCGGACGACGGATATCGATGCCGCACACCTGCGCCCGCCCGCCGACGACGCGCACCGAAGGATCGGTGGAGCCGGCCAGCGCAGCGACGAGGGTCGACTTCCCCGATCCGGTGGGCCCCGCGACGCAGATCAGCCCGCCGGGATCGAGCGAGAACGTCACGCCGTCGACGGCGCGATTGGGCGTGCCGTGACCGATCCGGTCGATGACCAGATCGGAGCACTCGATCGCGTTCGAGGATTCGGGCGTGCGGGGCATGTGTCCATCCTGCCGTCTCGTGCGCCGCCGTTCCGGTTACGACTCGGCGAAGAACCGCTGGCGCTCGACGTCGATGTCCCGCAGCCGCACCCGCAGCGCGCGCCCGCCGTCGGAGTCGGCCGGAACCCGCTGGACGGCGCCGAGAAGCTCCTGCTTCTCGTGCTCGAGCTGCCGCAGCACCAGCCGCCGTGCGAGATCGGTCGCGGACGCCACCGCACCGGCTTCGTCGCGGGCGGGGAACGGGGTCATCAACAGCTCCCCGGCAAGCGAGCGATAGGGCTCGCGCACGCTGTTCACCGCATCGGTCACCCATCCCGGCCGGCTGCGGTCGGGTGCGGCGACGACGGCCTCACGCACCGCATCGAGACCGGGCGTGCGGAACGGCTCGGCGAGGGCCCGCGTCAGCAGCGCCGTATCGACCTGGTGTCCGTACTGGAGAGCCCCCATGAGTGCGTCGCGCTCCACGGCGACGTCGGGCGAGCGCGGGAGGCTCGCCAGCGTGACGGCGGCCACGCCCGGCGCCCCCGTGGCCGGATCGACTCGCGGCACCGCCTCGCGGCGCGGCTGGGAGGCAGCGGCCTGCGCCCCTCGGGCGGCGCGCTCGACCTCTCCGTGCACCTCCGTCGGGTCCATGCCCAGGCGGCGTGCGAGCACCCGCTCGTAGCCGGGGCGCAGCAGGCGGTCGCGGATCTCCGCGACGATCGGGGCGGCGGCGCGGAGGGCGCCGACCCGTCCCTCGACCGTGGCGAGGTCGAAACCCGCGAGCTTGCGATCGATCGCGAACTCGAACATCGGCTGCTTCGCGTCCATGAGGCCGCGCACGGCCGCGTCTCCGCGCTGCAGCCGGAGGTCGCACGGGTCGAGACCGTCCGGCGCGACCGCGACGAAGGTCTGCGCATTGAACTTGTCGTCCTCCGTGAACGCCCGGAGCGCGGCCTTCTGCCCCGCCTCGTCGCCGTCGAACGTGAACACCACCTCGCCCGACGCATTGTCATCGCCCATCACCCGCCGGAGCACCTTGATGTGCTCGGCGCCGAACGCGGTGCCACAGGTCGCGACGGCCGTCGTGAGCCCGGCGAGGTGGCAGGCCATCACGTCGGTGTAGCCCTCGACGACGACGACCCGACGCGGGTCGCCGCGCGCGATGTCGCGCTTGGCGAGATCGAGCCCGTAGAGCACCTGGGCTTTCTTGTAGATCGGCGTCTCAGGGGTGTTGAGGTACTTGGGGCCCTGGTCGTCCTCGAAGAGCTTGCGCGCGCCGAAGCCGATGGTCTGCCCGGACACGTCGCGGATCGGCCAGACGAGACGCCCGCGGAATCGGTCGTACACGCCGCGCTGTCCCGTCGAGACGAGGCCGGCCGTGCTCAACTCCTCGCGCGTGAAGCCCTGGGCGGTCAACGCCTTGAGCATGCCGTCCCAGCCTCGCGGCGCGAAGCCGACACCGAAGTGCGCCGCGGCGCCCGCATCGAAGCCGCGCTCCCCGAGGAACCGTCGGGCCGCCTCCGCATCGGGAGACAGCAGCTGGGAGCGGAAGAACTCCGCCGCGGCCGTGTTCGCCGCGTACAGCCGACTGCGGCCACTCGTCTCCGGCGCCGCGCCGCCGTCCTCGTAGTGCAGGGTGTAGCCGATGCGGCCCGCGAGGCGCTCGACCGCCTCCGTGAAGCTCACGTGGTCCATCGCCCGGAGGAAGGAGTACACGTCGCCCGACTCACCGCAGCCGAAGCAGTGGTAGTAGCCGACCTGCTGACGCACGTGGAAGCTGGGGCTCTTCTCGTCGTGGAAGGGACACAGACCCTTGAGGGAGCCGACGCCCGCGGACTTCAGCGCCACGCGCTCCCCCACGATGTCCGCGATATTGGTGCGGGCCTTGACCTCGTCGACGTCGGCCTGCCTGATGCGGGGCATCAGCGGGCGCCTTCTGCGACGGGCCGCCTCTCGACAGGCGTGCGCGCGCCGGGGCGCGCATGACGCGGCGTCCAGATGCCGACCTCCGCCGGGTCGATCTCCCCGACCAACCGGTTGTGCCAGTCGATCGCGCTCTGATCGGTCAGACTCGCGATCTGATCGACGACCACCCGCGCCCGCTCCGCATCGCTCTCCGCCGCGACGAAGTCGGCCGCGAACGCGGGCTCCAGAACGTCGGCGCCGGCCGACCACAGGGTGTCCGTCGACCACAGGGCGTCGGCCAACCGCTTCAGCACTCGGCGCTGCTCCTTGTAGACGCCCTTCCTGGCGTCGATCGTGACGATCGCCTGCCCCATGATGCCCTTGAGCACCGCGATCTCGACCTCGACCACGCGCGGGACGATGACGTGCGCGTTGTAGCGGACCAGCCGCGTGCCGCCGAACGCCTCACGCGTAGCGGAGACCGCCGCGCGCGCGAAGCGCCCGATGAGATCGCTCGTCAGGTTCTTGAGCCGGGCGAGGTCCTGCCGGGAGCGATCGAACGACGCCAGCCACATCGGCTGCGAGGCGAGCCGGTAGAGGGCATCGGCCAGCTCGTCGCGCGTGAAGTCGTAGCCGACCCACTGCTGGATCCGGCTGAGCAACGCCTCGTGCGCCGCCGGGTCGGCGAGCTGAGCGACGTCGACGTAGCCGTTGACGATCGCATCCTCGAAGTCGTGCACGGAGTAGGCGATGTCGTCGGAGAGGTCCATGATCTCGGCCTCGATGCAGCGCAGGCGGCCGGGAGCCCCCTCGCGCATCCACCGGAACACGGCCTCGTCCTCCGGATACACGCCGAACTTCAGTCGACCACCCGGGTCGGGGACGGGGCTGTCGACGGTCCACGGATACTTGCAGGTCGCGTCGAGACTCGCCCGCGTGAGGTTCAGACCGACGGAGGAGCCGTCGGCGTCGAGCACCTTCGCCTCCAGGCGGGTGAGGATGCGGAGCGACTGGGCGTTGCCCTCGAAGCCGCCGATGGCCTCGGCCCACTCGTTCAGCGCCCGCTCGCCGTTGTGGCCGAAGGGCGGGTGACCGAGGTCGTGACTCAGGCACGCGGTGTCCACCACGTCCGCCGAGACCCCGAGGGCCGCGGCGAGCTCTCGACCGACCTGGGCGACCTCGAGCGAGTGCGTCAGGCGGTTGCGGGCGAAGTCGGCCGTGCTGGCGGGGCTGAGCACCTGCGTCTTCGCGGCGAGCCGTCGCAGCGCCGCGGAGTGCAGCACCCGCGCCCGGTCGCGGGCGAAGTCGTCCCGTTCGGAACGATGGGTCTCCGCGAAGAAGCGCTCGGCGTCACGAGGGTCATAGCCGTCGGCGCGTGCGCCGCCCAGGGGGTCATCCGCCACTGTTCTCGATCTCCGCTCCACGCATCATCTCCGACGCCGACGAGGCGAGCTCGCGCGACTCCAGCCACTTCTCCGGAAGGGCGGTCCTCTTCGGGTGCCCCGCGCGGCCACGCTGCCCTTCGGCGTCCGCGCCCGGGTACGGAGCCGTACGGTCGAGTCGGCCCAGAAGGTCGTCGATCTCCTGCAGGCTCGACGCGGTGGCCAGGCCCGTGCGGATGTCGCCGCCCACCGGGTAGCCCTTGAAGTACCAGGAGACGTGCTTTCGGATGTCGCGGCAGCCGCGGTCCTCGTCCTCGAAGAACTCGACGAGCAGCTCGGCGTGACGGCGGAACGCGTCGGCGACGAAGCCAAGCGTCGCATCGACCGTCTTGCCCTCTCCCCCGAAGGCGAGAGCCAGCTGCCCGAACAGCCACGGCCGACCCAGGCAGCCACGCCCGACGACGACGCCGTCGCAGTCGGTCTCCGCCATCATGCGCACGGCGTCCTCGGCCGACCAGATGTCGCCGTTCCCGAGCACGGGGATGCTGGTCACCGCCTGCTTGAGCTCGCCGATCGCGTTCCAGTCGGCGTGACCGGAGTAGAACTCGCTCGCGGTGCGGGCGTGCAGCGCCACGGCAGCGGCACCGGCATCCTCCGCGGCGCGCCCGGCGTCGAGGAACGTGAGGTGATCGCGGTCGATGCCCTTACGCATCTTCACCGTGAGCGGGATGTCGCCGGCGGCCTTGACGGCCTGATCGACGATGTCCGCGAAGAGCTTCGACTTCCATGGCAGGGCCGCTCCGCCGCCCTTGCGTGTCACCTTCGGGACCGGGCAGCCGAAGTTGAGGTCGATGTGGTCGGCGTGGTCTTCCGCGACGATGACGCGGACGGCCTCGGCGATGGTCTTCGGATCGACGCCGTAGAGCTGGATGGAGCGCGGCGTCTCCGACTCGTGGTGCCGGATCAGCCGCATGGTCGTCTCGTTACGCTCCACGAGGGCGCGCGACGTGATCATCTCGCTGACGTAGAGGCCGGCCCCGTACTCGCGGCACAGGCGCCGGAATGCCGTGTTCGTGATCCCGGCCATGGGCGCGAGGACGACCGGCACGTCGAGGTCGATCGGGCCGATGCGGAGGGGGCGGGCGGGGGCGGTGGCGACAGTCATGGCGTGTCCATTCTCCCAGACCCGGAGCCGGAGGGGATGCGTCGACCTAAGCTGTGCATATGACCGATTCCGCGCTCCGTTCCATCCCCTTCACCGACGCTCAGGGGCAGGAGAAGACTCTGGACGATCTGGGTGCCGACGTGGTGCTCGTGGTGAACGTGGCCTCCAAGTGCGGCCTCACCCCGCAGTACGAGCAGCTGGAGGAGCTGCAGCGCCGCTTCGGCGACCGCGGCTTCACGGTGGTCGGGTTCCCCTGCAACCAGTTCTTCGGCCAGGAGCCCGGTTCGGTCGACGAGATCCTCGAGTTCTGCTCCACGACCTATGGAGTCTCGTTCCCGGTGAACGACAAGGTCAAGGTCAACGGCAAGAACGCCGCCGAGCTCTACAAGGCCCTCAAGGAGACCCCGGACGCGGGTGGCAAGGCCGGCCGCGTCGAGTGGAACTTCGAGAAGTTCCTCGTGCTGCCGGACGGCGACGTGCTGCGCTTCCGCCCGAAGCAGAAGCCGGACGCTCCGGAGATCGTCGAGGCGATCGAGGCCGCGCTCACCCGCTGAGCGTCGTTCACCTCCCGGTCACGGCGGCACCGCTCCTGCAGGCTCACGGGGACGGGCCGCGTTCACCTGCCGGCTTCCCCCTCGACATCTGGCGTCCCTAGTCTCGCCGCGGCGATATCGCCCGAAGACGAAGGAGACCACGCATGCCCGACCGACTGCCGATCAGCCGGCGAACTGTCCTCACCGCGGGAGCGCTCGGCGCGCTCGGCACCGCCCTCCCCCTCGGCACGACTCCCGCCGCCGCGGTGATCGTCCCGGCATCACCCGGCGCGGCACAGGCGCGGAACCTGCGCTTCCGTGCGGACGGCACCTTCAAGGTCGTGCAGTTCAACGACACGCAGGACGACGAGCTCACAGACCGCCGCACGGTCGAGCTGATGGAGAAGGTGCTCGACCAGGAGAAGCCGGACTTCGTGGTCATCAACGGCGATGTGATCACGGGCGGATGCGAGACGCGGCTGGCGGTGAAGCAGGCGATCAACAACGTCGTCATGCCGATGGAGTCGCGCCGCATCCCGTGGGCGGTCACGTACGGCAACCACGACGAGGACTCCCTGCCCCAGTCCGGCGTCGACGAGGCGGGGATGCTGAAGATCTACCGCTCCTACGAGTACAACGTGAATGCGGAGAACACCCGCGGCGTGACCGGCACGAGTAACACCATCGTCACGATCGGCTCCGCGGCGAAGAAGAACCGCGAGGCGTTCGCGCTCTGGCTGATGGACTCCGGCCGGTACGCGCCGGATGCCATCGACGGCCAGGACTTCGCCGGCTACCCGGCGTGGGATTGGCTGCGTATGGACCAGGTGGCCTGGTACCGCGAGCAGTCGCAGCGTCTCGAGCAGCGCCGCGGGCGCAAGATCCCCGGGCTCATGTTCCTGCACATCGCGCTGTGGGAGCACCGCTTCATGTGGTGGGGTGGCGTGGACACCCGCACAGCGGCGGACGCCGCCCGCGGCAAGGCCCGGCACGGGATCGTCGGGGAGCGCAACGAGGACGAGTGCCCCGGCCCGTTCAACTCGGGGATGTTCAACGCGATCCTCGAGCGCGGCGACGTGAAGGGCGTGTTCGTCGGGCACGACCACATCAACGACTACGTGGGCGACTACTACGGCGTGATGCTGGGCTATGCCCCCGGGACCGGCTTCGGGGCGTACGGCCTCGCCGGCGCCGAGCGCAACCGGATGCGCGGGGGCCGGGTCTTCGAGCTGAAGGAGACGGGCGAGGACGTCTCCATCGCGACCCGGGTGGTCTACGCCAGGGACCTCGGCATCGACCTGACGGCGAACGATCAGCCGATGGAGCCGCTCCCCCTCGGACCCCGCCAGCAGCGCCTCTGAGCCCGGGCAGCAGAACGGCGGGGACCCCCGACCCGGGGTCCCCGCCGTCGTCTGTCGATGCGGGTCAGGCCTCGACGGCCGCGCTGCGCTGCGCCCAGAGGTCGCGGATCACGTTCTCGAACGCCGCCGGCGGCTGCGCGCCGCTGATGCCGTACTGACCGTCGACCACGAAGAACGGCACGCCCTGAATGCCGTACGCACGGGCCTGCGCCTGGTCCTGGCGGACATCGGCGAGGTACTGCTCGCTCTCGAGAGCCGCGCGGGCACGATCGGCGTCGAGACCGACCTCGGCGGCGAGGGCCACGAGGTCGTCGATGCGTCCCACGTGCTTGCCCTCGGTGAAGTAGGCGGACATGAGCCGCTCCTCCATCTCGTGCTGGCGGCCCTCGGCCTTCGCGAAGTGCAGCAACTCGTGCGCCTTCACGGTGTTCGTGTGCTGCAGGAGGTCGAACCGATACTGCAGCCCTGCGTTCGCGGCGACGTTCGTGACGTTGGCGAGCATCTGCTCGACCTGCGTGCGCGGCATCCCCTTGTGCCCGGAAAGGAAGTCGATCTCGTCCCCGTCGAAGTCGACGGGGGTGTCCGGGGAGAGCTCGAAGGAGTGGAAGGTGACCGTGACCTGCGGAGCGTCCTCGTCGGCCGCGACCGCTTCGAGGCCCTTCTCGAGGTTGCGCTTGCCGATGTAGCACCAGGGGCAGGCGATGTCGGACCAGATGTCGATGGCGATGGGTTCAGTCACACGGGGGACAACCGCTCGCGCATCCGACGTATTCCGTCAGTAGAATCCTCGGATGCTCTCCGCCGACGATCCGCTGCCCTTCCGGCCCGCACGGGTGCTCGTCGCGGGCGTCACCGGCTCGGGGAAGACGACCCTGTCCCGACGGCTGGCCGCCCTCTGGGACCTCCACCACGTGGAGATCGACGGCCTGTTCCACGGCCCGGACTGGACCCCGCGGGCGGAGTTCCTCGACGACGTGCGCGCCTTCGCGGCGGAGGAGCGCTGGGTGACCGAGTGGCAGTACACGAGCAAGGGGACCGACGAGATCCTGACCCCGAGGGCGCAGCTCGCGCTCTGGCTCGACTACCCGTACCGCGTGGTGCGGTCGCGTCTGCTCCGGCGCACCCTCAGCCGCAGTCTCCTCCGCACCCGGATGTGGAACGGGAACGTCGAGAAGCCGATCTGGCGAATGCTCCGAGGCGATCCGGAAGAGAACATCCTGGCGTGGCAGACCGCGACGCTCCACAAATGGGCAGAGCGCTTCCCGGAGGTACAGGAGCGCTTCCCGCATCTCACGATCGTGCGGTTGACGCATCCGCGCGAGACCAAGCGCTGGCTGCGAGCTCAGGCCGACGTCGGGGTGTCCACGGCGCCGCCGAAGCGCCGGTCGCGGGAGAGGTAGACCCCGATCGCACGCCAGAGCTCCTCGCGGGAGAAGTCCGGCCACAGCGTGTCGAGGAACACCATCTCGGCGTAGGCCGACTGCCACAGCAGGAAGTTCGAGGTGCGCTGCTCCCCTGAGCTGCGCAGGAACAGGTCCACGTCCGGCATGTCCGGCACGTACAGGTGCCGACGGATCATCTTCTCGCTGATCGCGTTCGACTTCACCCGCCCGGCCGCGACATCGGCCGCGATCGCCCGCATCGCGTCGACGAGCTCGATCCGTCCGCCGTAGTTGACGCACATGGTGAGGGTGAGCACGTCGTTGTCGCGGGTGAGCTGCTCGGCATACTGCAGCTCCTTGATGACGCTGCCCCACAGGCGCGGCTTGCGCCCGGCCCACCGGACCCGCACCCCCCACTCGTTGAGCTGATCGCGACGGCGGTGCAGCACATCGCGGTTGTAGCCCATGAGGAAGCGGACCTCCTCCGGCGAACGGGCCCAGTTCTCGGTGGAGAAGGCGTAGACGGAGAGGTGCTTCACGCCGGCCTGAATCGCGCCCGCCACCACGTCGAGCAGCACCTCCTCCCCCGCTTTGTGCCCCTCGATGCGGTTGAGCCCCCGGCGATTCGCCCACCGTCCGTTGCCGTCCATGACGATGGCGACGTGCTCCGGGACCGCGGGGAACGCGGGCGGGTAGACCCCGGTCCAGTCGATCGCCCGGTAGGGCACCGCGTCCTTGTGCGTGTAGGGCTTCGGGCTCACCGTGCTCCTTCTCCGGGGGTGGACGATACGTGCGCGAGCGAGCGGATGCCCCGCTCCAGGTGCCACTGGGCGTACGCCGCGACGAGACCGGACGCGGCGGCGGTGTCGGCGTGCGGGGCGGCGTCGATGAGGTCCCAGTCGCCGCGGATCAGCGCGCGCAGCAGTGTGAGTGTCTTCTCGGCGATTCGGGGGCTGCCGGCGGGCGCGTCGGCCGGGCACACCAGGCCGCCGAGTTGCGCGACGAAAACGGAATGCGGTCCGGGGGCACCGCAGCGGGCGCAGTCGTCGAGGGACGGCGCCCATCCCGAGAGGGACATGACTCGCAGCAGGTACGAATCGAGGATGCTGCGCGGGGCATGCTCGCCGCGGGACAGCGCCCGGAGGCCCCCGACGAGCAGCAGGTACTGCTCCGGGGTGGCTTCGGCGTCGCTGAGACGGTCGGCGGTCTCGACCATGGCGTTCGCGGCGGTGAACCGGTCGTAATGGGCGGCGATGTCCGTGCCGTACGCCCCGAGCGACTCGGCCTGCTGCACGATGTCGAGCGAGCGGCCTTCGTAGAGCTGGACGTCCGCGACCATGAACGGCTCCAGCCGGGAGCCGAACTTCGACGAGGTGCGGCGTACGCCCTTCGCGACCGCGCGCACTTTGCCGTGCCGCCGGGACAGCATCGTGACGATGCGATCCGCCTCGCCCAGCTTGTGGGTGCGCAGGATCACCGCTTCGTCTCGGTAGGTGGGCACCCTTCGATTATCCTCCGTGCGGGACAATGGACGCGTGACCGAACCGCTCTTCACCATTCCGCTGTGGGCGGACCTCCTCGGCGTCGGCCTCGGCGGAGTGCAGGGCGCGATGTTCGCCGCCGGGTTCCAAGGGCAGCGTCGGCTCGACTGGCTGGGCGTCGCGATCATCGGGATCATGATCGGCATGGGTGGCGGTCTCATCCGCGACATCCTGCTCGGACAGACTCCCGCGACGCTGCAGAACCAGTGGTATCTGGTCACGGCCGCGGGTGCCGCGCTGCTCGGCATGCTGCTGGCCGGACTCTTCACGCGGCTCAACACCGCGATCGTCGTGCTCGACGCCGTGGTGATCGGCATGTTCGGCGCCTTCGGAACGAGCAAGGCCCTCGCCTTCGGCATCCCCGAAGTACCCGCGGTCTTCATCGGCGTGTGCGCCGCGGTCGGCGGGAGCGTCCTCCGCGACATGCTCATGGGACTGCCGACCGCCATCATGCACGTCGGCTCCCTGTACGCGGTCGCGGCAGCGGCCGGGTGCACGTTCATCGTCGTGGCGAACGCCGTCGGCATGCCGATCCCCCTCGCGGCGGTCATCGGCATCGTGGTGACGGCCGTGATCCGGATCCTCGCCGTGACGTTCGATGTGTCCCTCCCGGAGCAGCGCCGTCTCTACCGCCGGAAGGTCGCCGCGGAGACCGGCGCCATCGCGATCGTGAAGCCCCAAGACTGACTCCGAATCGCTCGATTGGTCCCATCCAGCGGCCAGATACGTCCAATCGCGCGACTCGAAAGAGGGTCAGGTGGCGGCGAGCCCGTCGATCACGCGCGCGAGGCCGAACTCCCACGCCGTCCGAGCGTCGTAGGGCGCGCCCATGGCTTCCCCGGCAGCCTGGCCCACCGACCGGGCGAGCGGCAGATCGTCACCCAGGTAGGTCGCCAGACGCGGCGCTGCCTCCGCCCACGAGGCCGCGAACGACTCCGCACTCTGCTGCTCGCGCATGCGCGCCGCCGCAGAGAGGGTGAAGTCCAGCACGAAACTCAGCGCCGCGTCGCGCTCCACGGCGCCGAGACCGAGGCCGTCGAAGGCGTAGAGCTCCCGGTCGTACTTGGCGATGGTGCCCGGGCCGAGCGCGACCCGCGGATCGCGGATGTCGATGAGCCACGGGTGGGCCCGGAAAAGGCGCAGGTTGTTCTCGGCGACCGCTCGGACCGCGTCGCGCCATCCGGAGGCCTGCAAAGACACGGCGCGCATCCTGGCATTCATCGCGTCCGCCATCAGGACGAGCAGGTCGGCGCGGTTGTTGACGTGGGTGTAGATCGACATCGGCGTCAGGTCGAGGCTCTGCGCGAGAGACCGGATGGTCACCGCGGCGAGGCCGTCGGCGTCAGCCAACGCGACGGCGCGGTCGACCACGTCATCCGTCGAATGACGCGCCTTCGGTCCGCGCTGCGGGGTCGCGGGAGCCACGGGGCTGTGCCGCCAGAGCAGATCGACGAGGTCCTTGGTCATCGGGAATAGCCTAGACCGCTCGCGCCTTAACCCTATACGCTGTACAGACTTTCTGAATGGAGAACCGTGAACATCACGCAGACCGCCCTCTCGCTCAACGTCCCCGACGTCGCAGCCTCTGCCGCCTTCGCCATGACGCACTTCGGGTTCGAGGAGGCGATGTCCGCGGAGGGCTTCGTCTCGTTGCAGCACCCGGGGCCGGTGCCGAACGTCATCTTCCTCGAGACGGGGCTGTCGACGTTCCGCCCGAAGGAGATCGCCGGATCCGCCGGTCAGGGCACGCTGATCGTCTTCGTCGTCGAGGACATCGACCGGGAGTTCGCGCGCATCGCCGCCGCGGGTGCGCGGGTGATCACGGCTCCCGAGACCGAGCCGTGGAGCGAACGCTACTGCCAGTTCGCCGATCCCAACGGCCTCATCTGGCAGCTGGTGCAGTGGATGGGCTGACCCCCGACTTCGAATCGCGCGATCGGTCCCGTCGACGGACGGATACGACCGATCGCGCGACTCGAACGGTGGTCAGACGGCGGCCAACTCCTGCTGACGGCTGCGGATCGACCGATTCACACCCGACACGATCGCCTTGAGCGACGCCGTCGAGATGTCTCCGTCGATGCCGACGCCCCACAGACGCTGGTCGCCGACCTGCAGCTCGACGTACGCCGCGGCCTGCGCGTCCCCGCCGGCGCTGAGAGCGTGCTCGACGTAGTCGTAGACCGTGATGTCGAAGCCCTGTCCTCGCAGCACCTCGACGAACGCGGCGACCGGACCGTTGCCGTTGCCCGAGACGGAGACCTCCTGGTCGTCGTCCCGCAGCACGACGTCGAGGACCACGTCGCCGGACATGTCGCTCCGGGTCTGTGTGGCGAGCAGCTCGAACCGCCCCCACTTCGCCTCGGTGTCGTCGGCGGGCAGGTACTCGTCGGTGAAGATCGACCAGATCTGCTCGCTGGTGACCTCGCCGCCCTCGGCATCCGTCTTGGCCTGCACGACCCCGGAGAACTCGATCTGGAGCTTGCGCGGCAGGTCGATCGCGTGGTCGGACTTCAGCAGGTACGCGACTCCGCCCTTGCCGGACTGGGAGTTGACGCGGATGACGGCCTCGTACGACCGACCGAGGTCCTTCGGATCGATGGGCAGGTACGGCACCGCCCACTCGATCTCGTCGACCGTCACGCCCTGCGCCTCGGCCTTCGCGGCCATGGCCTCGAAGCCCTTCTTGATCGCGTCCTGGTGCGATCCGCTGAACGCGGTGAAGACGAGGTCGCCGGCCCACGGACTGCGCTCGGGCACCGGCAGCTGGTTGCAGTACTCGACCGTGCGCTTGACCTGGTCGATGTCGCTGAAGTCGATCTGCGGGTCGATGCCCTGCGTGAACATGTTGATCCCCAGCGCGACGAGGTCGACGTTGCCGGTGCGCTCGCCGTTGCCGAACAGGCAGCCCTCGATGCGGTCGGCTCCGGCCATGTACCCCAGCTCGGCCGCGGCGATCGCGGTCCCGCGGTCGTTGTGCGGGTGGAGCGACAGGATCACGTTCTCCCGGTGGTTCAGGTGACGGCTCATCCACTCAATGGAGTCGGCGTAGACGTTCGGCGTCGCCATCTCCACCGTGGCAGGGAGGTTGATGATGACCTTGCGGTCCGGCGTGGGCTCGAAGATCTCGATGACCTGGTTGCAGACGTCGACTGCGAACTCCAGCTCGGTCCCGGTGTAGCTCTCCGGGGAGTATTCGTAGTACACCTGCGTGTCCGGGATCGTCTTCTCGAACTTTCGGCACAGCCGGGCACCCTCGAGCGCGATGTCGATGATGCCCTGCTTGTCGGTGCGGAAGACCACCTCGCGCTGCAACACGCTCGTCGAGTTGTACAGGTGCACGATCGCCTGCTTGGCTCCGGCAATGGCCTCGTAGGTGCGGGCGATCAGGTGCTCACGCGCCTGCGTCAGGACCTGGATCGTGACGTCATCCGGGATCAGGTTCTCCTCGATGAGCTGACGCACGAAGTCGAAGTCGGTCTGGCTCGCTGAGGGGAAGCCGACCTCGATCTCCTTGTAGCCCATGCTCACGAGCAGCTCGAACATGACGCGCTTGCGCTCGGGAGACATCGGGTCGATGAGGGCCTGGTTGCCGTCGCGGAGGTCGACCGCACACCAGCGGGGGGCCTCGGTGATGCGGGCATCGGGCCACGTGCGATCAGGCAGGTGGACGGTGATCTGCTCGTGGAACGGCCGGTACTTGTGGATCGGCATCGCGGACGGGCGCTGGGTGTTCTGCACGATGGGGCTTCTTCTCTTCGTCAAGATGAACGGGCCAACACAAGCGCCGCGACGAGGAAGGCCCTAGCTTGAGGACTCGTCGCGGCAGCTAAGAAGAAGCAGACCGCCGAAAGGCATGTGGTCATGCTAGCAGGGAAGCCGCCGGGGTTTCGACGCCGAAAGACGATGCGTTCGCGCGAGACACTGGTCGGTATGAGCACTCTTCGCGACCACCCCGTCCTCGCCGTCGGTGCAGCGACGGCTCTGCTGCTCCTGACCGGCTGCGCCACCGCGCCGGGAGGGTCGGCACCGCCGACGAGCACGACGGTGCCGTCGGACATGCGGCTGGAGGAGGCGGAACCCGCGCCACCGGAGGGATCGGTGGTCGGCACCGGAACCGTGCTCGACTCCTCTGGCGATGCGGAGCTGTGCCTCGGTGCGATCCAGGAGTCGTATCCGCCGCAGTGCGACGGCGTCCCGCTCGACGAGTGGAGCTGGGACGGCGTGGACGGCAGTGAAGCGTCCGGTGACACGCGCTGGGGGGCCTACGCGGTCACCGGCACCTGGGATGGCGAGCGGTTCACGGTGACCGAGCCGCCCGCCCTCCTCGCGCTCTACGACCCGATGGTGCCGGAGGATCCGACGGACGGGGTCGAGGGTACGAGGACGGCGCAGGAGCTCGACCGGGTGCAGGACGACATCGTCGGGCGCCTCGGTGCTGCGGCTCTCAGCGTGTCGGCCGATCGTGGCTACGTGTGGCTCCAGGTCGTCTGGGATGACGGGACGATGCAGGACGCCCTCGACGCCGAGTACGGGGATGACGTCGTGGTCGTGACCTCCGCGCTCCGCGAGGTCGACGGGAACTAGACGATCAGTGCGAGCTTGCCGCCCGGGTGACCGGTGGCGAGGCGCCGATGAGCCTCCGGCGCCTCCGCCAGCGGGAACGTCCGCGCGACCGGGACGACGAGGTCGCCGTTCTGCGCCAGGGCGATGAGTTCGCTGCGCACCTCGTCGCGGAACCGGGCGCTGTCCGGCATCGACCCCGCGATGGCGAGGAAGCCCTCGGCGGACGCCCGCGACGGGTTCGCGATCGTGACGATCCGCCGGCGGTCCGCCACGAGCTTCAGAGACACATCGACGGCCTCGTCGGTCCCCACGGCATCGAGAGCGGCCGCGATCGGCCCGTCGACCAACGCGCGCACCCGGCCAGCGAGTCCGGGACCGTACGCCACCGGGACCCCGCCGAAACGGCGTACCGCGTCGAAGCGTTCGGGGCTG
This sequence comes from Zhihengliuella sp. ISTPL4, assembly GCF_002848265.1. Lineage (GTDB taxonomy): Bacteria > Actinomycetota > Actinomycetes > Actinomycetales > Microbacteriaceae > Microbacterium. The sequence goes on along the minus strand of NZ_CP025422.1, from coordinate 593,051 downwards.
GCCGTTCCGATAACCCGGACATGCCGGAGCCGCGCCTGCTGCAGCACGCTGACGCCCACCGCGCCGGACGCCCCGTGCAGCAGGACCGTCTCCCCCGGTGCCGCCCCGGTGACGGCGAGCATCTCCGCGGCCGTCGTGCCGACGAGCAGGAGGTTGGCCGCCTCCGGGTGGCTCAGCGTCGTCGGTTTCGCGAACACCTTCGCCGCAGGCACCGTGAGCTCGGTCGCGTAGCCTCCCTGCACGCGGAACGCCACGACCTCATCGCCGACCTCCGCTTCACCGGAACCGATGCGGGTTCCCGTGCCGATAGCCGCGAGTTCACCCGAGATCTCGTACCCGATCGGCACCGGGAACTCGAGCCCGGGCCGAGCCGTCGCCACGTGTTTCGCGTCAGCCGGATTCACTCCGGCGGCGCGGACACGGATCGTGACCTCGCCCGTGCTCGGGGCGGTGGGCAGGAACTCGTCGAACGCCCACGACTCGGGAGGCCCCGGCGTCGTCGCCACCCAATGCTTCGCCACGCTTCCGCCCTCGCCGTCTCGCGCCCGGGCTGGCCCGGCGCTCAGAGGAAGCAGCGGATATTGGTCGCGGAACCGGAGACGTTGCTCCAGGCGTTGGCGCTGACGGTCGCGAGGACCGTGGTTCCGTTGCGCACCTGCATGTACCCGGACGTCCGCGCATTCGCCGCCGAGCGGGTCGCGAACGAGGAGGGGATCGTGATGGTGGTGCAGCTTCCCCAGCTCAGCATGCCGCCGCCGAGATTGGTGGCGTTGTACGCGCAGATCCGCCCGGTCGCGCAGGAGCCGACGGACCGCGCCGCGACCCCCGACGTCGCCGGGGCGGGTCGATACTCCATGTCGAGCTTCGGCCACACGGCGCTTCCACCGTCGGTCACCACGCCGCCGGGAACCTCGTCGAGCAGCTGCGAGAGCTGCGGGTCGACGGGATCCTCCCCTGCCGCCGCGGCGGACCCGCCCGCCGCAACGAGAGCCAACGCCACCAGAACCGCGATCAGCGGGCGCGAGTGCTTCATTGCACAACCTCCTCAGGGATGTCCCACATCCGGTAGTCCACGACCGCACCGGCCGGGAAGACGCCGTCATCTTTCAAGACGGTTCGCTCGATGCCGACGATGCGCCCGGTATCGAGCGACACCAGAAGATCGTCGCTCACGATGCCGTCTGCGGACAGCACCCGGATGCCGGCGACAGGGCGCCCGAGGCGGTCGGTGGACTCGCCGAGCGCCTGCGCTCCTCCGGAGTCCTCGATGAGCGCCAGCACCGCGGCGTGCTGCGTGTTGGTGAGCGTCCACTGACCGAAGACCGAGGTGAGGGCGGTCACCACCTCGAAAGCCGTCGGATCGTCCGGCATGCCGAACGCCCCCAGGAGGGCCCGCACGTCGGCGGCGGACTCCCCGGGCGCGGCGACGACCGGGGTCTCGAACTCGCCGGGGGCGAAGGTCACGCGCGAGGCCACCTCGCCGCTGCTCACGATCTCGGAGTCGCCGTTGGCCACCGCGTCCGCGGGGTCGTACGGCACACCGTTGATGGCGACGGCCTCGCCGGAGAGGTCTGCGCTCCAGGTGAACGTCGAGAACTGCGGCATGACCTCGGTGCGCCCGGTATCCATCTCGGCGTTGAACGACCAGGAAGCGGTTCGCACAGAACGCTCCGGGTCAGCAGGGGGCGCGAACACCGTCAGCTCGGTCTCCGCCTCCGCCACGATGTCGCTCAGCGAACCGGCGCTCTCGAAGACCAGGGGCGGCGGAGTACCCGCGACGGCGGACTGCGGCGGCGTGAGGACGGCGAAGGCGATGGCAGCGGACGCGGCGGCGGCGGTGAGTCCGGCGGCCCATCCGATCGTCCGGACTCGACGACCGCTGCGCGGTGCTCGGGCGGACCGGATGATACGGTCCCGCGCGGCGATGGCGCGCGCGTCCGGCTCGGCGTCGCGCGGCGTGCGTGCGGGATCGGCCTCGACGAGCACGCGCTCCAGCAGGGCATTGTCAGGCATCATGCACTCCCCGTCTCCTCCAGTCCCAGCGTGGCGCGCAGCCGTTCCTCGGCCCGCGCCAGCGCCTTCCGCACCCGGGACTCGGAAGCGCGCAGCAGCTCCGCAATCTCCCCCACCGCGAGTCCATCCCAGTACGTGAGCATGATGATACGCCGTTGCAACGGAGTGAGGACACCCAAAGCTCGGAGGACCTCGCTGCGCCCGAACCCGCCCAGGGCCTCGGGGTCGCCGGAGAGTCCGGAATGCACGGCGTCGAGCGCTCCCCGCGCGGCTGGCGACCGCCGCGACCGGATGCGGAGCTGGCGATCAGTCTCTCGGAGCAGCCAGATCTTCCCGGGAGGATGCGAGGGACGCAGCCGCGACCACGCGACGAGGAAGACCTCGGACACGATCTCACTGACCTCATCGTCATCGGGGACGACGCCCTCGATGTGATGCCGCACCGACGCCCAATGCGCGTCGAACACTCGTGTGAAGACCTCGTTCCGCAGCGAGCTCGGGTCTTCGCCGCGGCCGATCATGTCGGTGGGGTCGGCGGTCTGCCCGCCGCCTCCGGCGTCCTGCTGCGCGGCATGTCAGAATCCGAGCCGGCCGAGCTGCTTGGGATCGCGCTGCCACTCCTTCGCGACCTTCACGTGGAGCCCGAGGAACACGCGGGTGCCGAGCAATTCCTCGATGCCGGCGCGGGCACGCGCTCCCACGTCGCGCAGACGCTTGCCCTTGTGGCCGATGATGATCGCCTTCTGGCTGTCGCGCTCGACGACGATGGAGGCATGCACGTCGGTCAGGTCGCTGTCCTCTCGCGGCGCGATGTCATCCACCACGACGGCGATCGAGTGCGGAAGCTCGTCCCGCACGCCGTCGAGCGCGGCCTCGCGGATGATCTCCGCGATGCGGTCCTCGGCCGACTCGTCCGTGGTGACGCCCTCGGGGTACAGTGCGGGGCCCTTCGGCATGAGCTGGAGGATCTCGTCCGCCAGAACCTCGAGCTGATCACGCGTCAGCGCCGACAGCGGGATCACGGCCGCCCAGTCCTCGCGGAGGGAATCGACCTCCATCAGCCGCTCGGTGATCTCGTCGCGTCCAGCCGCGTCGGTCTTCGTGACGATGGCGATCTTCTGCGCGCGCGGGTAGCCGTCCAGCGAGGCGGCGATGCGGCGGTCACCGGGACCGACCTTCTCGGTCGCAGGTACGCAGAAGCCGATCACGTCGACGTCGCCGAGGACCTGCTCGACCAGGTCGTTCAGGCGCTCACCCAGAAGCGTGCGGGGCTTGTGGATACCGGGGGTGTCGACGATGACCAGCTGACCGTCCGGGCGGTTGAGGATGCCGCGGATGGCTCGACGGGTGGTCTGGGGCTTCTCACTCGTGATGGCGATCTTCTCGCCGACGAGGGCATTGGTCAGCGTCGACTTGCCCACGTTCGGCCGTCCGACGAAGGTCACGAATCCGCTCCGAGTGTCTTCAGTCATCGCGCCGCTCTCCTTCATCCTGCACATCTTCAGGCTCTGCGGCCCGCTCCACGAACACCGTCGCGATCCCCCGTCCCCGCCCGCGAGACGCCCCGCCGGTGAGCACGAGGCCGTGGACGGTCGCCGTCGCACCGGGCTGCGGCACCTGGCCGAGCGTCTTGCCGAGCAGTCCGCCGATGGAGTCGACATCCTCGTCCTCGAGCTCGAGGCCGAACAGGTCGCCGACGTCCTCCAGAGACAGCCGCGAACTCACGCGGTAGCGGCCGTCACCCAGATCGACGAACTCGGCGGATACCTGATCGTACTCGTCCGAGATCTCCCCGACGAGCTCCTCGATGAGATCCTCCAGCGTCACCAGGCCGGAGATGCCGCCGTGCTCGTCGATCACCAGGCACACGTGCACGGCGTCGCGCTTCATCTGCTGCAGCAGTGTCTCCGCGCGCATCGACTCGGGGACGAAGGTGGCCGGCCGCGCGATCGGCCGGATGGACGCCGCGCGCCAGGCGCTGTCGTCGCGGTACGCGAACTGCACGAGGTCCTTGAGATAGAGCACCCCAACGACGTCGTCGGCCTCGTCATCGACGACCGGCATCCGGGAGACGCCGCGATGCAGGAACAGCGACATGGCCTCGTCGGTCGTGGCTTCTGCCCCCACCGTGACCATCTCGGTCCGCGGCACCATCACCGCTCGGACGAACTGGTCGGTGAAGTCGAACACGGAGTGGATGAGGTCGCGGTCGTCCTCCTCGATGAGGTCGTTCGATGCGGCCTCGTCCACCATGCTCAGCAGCTGATCCTCGCTGGAGAAGGAGCTGCGCCCGGTTCCCGGGGTCACCCGGTTGCCGAGGACGACCAATCCCTGCGCGATCGGCCCGAGGATGATGCGCAGCCCCCGGACGATGGCCGCGCTCCCGCGGATCATGCTCTCCGCGTGCTGGTGCCCGAACGTCCGCGGGCTCGCTCCGACGAGGACGAAGGTGATGCCGGTCATCAGGACCGCGGCGGCGAGCATCGCCCACCAGATGTTCTCGAAGACGATCGTGAACGCGACGGTCACCAGCACGGCAGCCGTCACCTCCGCGAGGACGCGGATGAAGGCGACGGCATTGACGTGCGCGTCGAGGTCGGCGGCGATCCGCTCCAGCGCCTTCGCACGGCGGCCCTCGGTCGCCATGTCTTCCAGCCCCGCACGGGAGGTCACACCGTAGGCCGCGTCGATCGCGGCCATGAGGCCGCCGAACGCCACCAGCAGCACGGCGGCGACGAGCAGCAGCAGCTCCGTCATCGTCGGCGACGCTCGGACGCGGCGAAGCCCTGGATGAGTTGCTTCTGCAGTCCGAACATCTCCCGTTCCTCGTCCGGCTCCGCATGATCGAAGCCGAGAAGGTGCAGCAGTCCGTGCGTGGTCAGCAGGATCAGCTCATCCATGAGGGTGTGGCCCGCGGCCTGCGCCTGCGTCTCCGCGACCTGCGGGCAGAGCACGATGTCACCGAGCAGTCCGGGAGGCGTCGGACGGTCCTCGGTCCCGGGGCGGAGTTCGTCCATCGGGAAGCTGAGGACGTCGGTCGGCCCCGGCTCGTCCATCCACTGGACGTGCAGTGCCTCCATGGCGCCCTCGTCGACGAGCACGATGGCGACCTCGGCGTCCGGGCTCACGTGGAGCTGCGCGAGGTTGAAATCGGTGAGCCGCTGCAGCACCGTCTCGTCGATGTCGATGGCCGACTCGTTGTTGATCTCGATCATGAGAGCCCTCGTTTCGGCATGCGATCGCGTGGTCCTGGTCTCTGGGCGCCGCGTCGCTCGGCACGGTTGGCGAACTCGTGCGCCTGCTCGCGCTCGGCCCGCTGTGCCACGCGCCGCTCGTCGTACTCGCTGTAGGCGTCGACGATGCGTCCCACCAGGGAGTGCCGGACCACGTCGTCACTGGTGAGTCGGGAGAAATGGATGTCATCGATGCCGTCAAGCACGCGGGTGACCAGGCGGAGACCCGAGGCCCCTTGCGGGAGGTCGACCTGGGTGATGTCGCCGGTGACGACCATCTTCGTGCCGAAACCGAGACGCGTGAGGAACATCTTCATCTGCTCGGGCGTGGTGTTCTGCGCCTCGTCGAGCACGACGAAGGAATCGTTGAGCGTGCGCCCGCGCATGTAGGCCAGCGGGGCGACCTCGATCGTCCCGGTCGCCATCAGGCGCGGCACGATCTCCGGGTCCATCATCTCGTTGAGCGCGTCGTAGAGCGGCCGCAGGTACGGATCGATCTTGTCGGTGAGCGTGCCGGGGAGGAACCCGAGGCGCTCCCCCGCCTCCACCGCCGGACGCGTGAGGATGATGCGCGTGACCTCCTTGCGCTGCAGCGCCTGGACGGCCTTCGCCATCGCCAGGTAGGTCTTCCCCGTTCCTGCCGGTCCGATGCCGAACACGATCGTGTTCTCCTCGATCGCGTCGACGTACTCCTTCTGACCGAGCGTCTTCGGCCGGATCACCTTGCCCCGTGTGGAGAGGATCGCCTCGCCCAGCACCTCGCTGGGGCGCGGACCGCCCTCCTGGCGGAGCATGCGGGCCGAGCTGGACACGTCGCTCGGGGCGAGGTCGTGGCCGGCCTTGGTCATCGCGAGCAGTTCGTCGACGAGGCTCTTCGCCTTGGCGACGGCCTCCCGCTCGCCGGTGAGCGTGATCTCGTTGCCACGGACGAGCACCTGCACATCGCGGTGCTCACGCTCCAGCATCCGCAACAGCCGGTCCTGCGGACCGAGCAGCTGCACCATCGCGACACCGTCGGCGTAGAGCCGTTCGGTGACGGTTTCCTGATCGTCAGAAGCCAACGAGCTTGTTCTCCTCGAGGTTGCCGAGCACATGGGCGTGCACGTGGAAGACGGACTGCGCGACGCTCGCGCCGTTGTTGAAGATGAGGCGGTACTCGCCGTTGGCATGCTCCTCCGCGATGCGCTTGGCGGCGGCGACCATCTCCGCCAGCAGCTCGGGGTCCCCGGCTGCGAGTGCGGTCACGTCGCGGTACTCCTCGGTCTTGGGGATGACGAGCACATGGAGCGGCGCCTGCGGATCGATGTCGCGGATCGCGAAGACGCGACCGGTGTCGAGCAGGATCTCCCCCGGAATGTCCCCGGTGAGGATGCGCGTGAAGATCGAGGGTTCGCTCATGCTCTCAGCTTACCGGGGCGATGCTCGCGACGGCCGGTCACCAGCGGCCGAGGGCCACCGACAGCACGGCGATCGCGGCGGGGCCCGCGGTGGAGGTACGCAGCACGGTGTCGCCGAGCAGCACGCGCTCGGCACCCGCCACCGTGAGCTTCTCGAGCTCCTCCGGAGCGATCCCGCCCTCCGGACCCACCACGAGCACGAGGTCGCGATCGTCGGGGACGAGCGCGGAGAGCCGGGTGGGAGCGGTCGGGTCGAGCAGCAGGACCCGCTGCGTCGCGGCACGGGCGGCAAGCTGCGCGGTGGACTCCGGGGCGGCCACGTCGGGCACCCAGGTGCGATGCGCCTGCTTGGCCGCCTCGCGGACGATGGTCGCCCAGCGCTCGCGCCCCTTCACCGCCTTCGGCCCTTCCCAGCGCGAAACGCTGCGACCCGCCTGCCACGGCACGATCTCATCGACGCCCAGTTCGCACGCGGCCTGCACGGCGAGCTCGTCGCGGTCGCCCTTCGCCAGCGCCTGCACGAGCACGAGGCGCGGGCTCACCGGCTCGTGCTCGACGCGCTCGGCGATCCGCACGTCGACGCGCGACGGCGACACCTCTTCGACCACGCCGGTCAGCCAGACACCTCGGCCGTCGCCGACGGTGACGGTCTCGCCGACGCGAAGTCGCCGGACGACTGCCGCGTGCTTCGCCTCGGCCCCGGTCAGCGAGACGAGACCACCCACCGCAGCGTCGCCTGCGGACTCGACGAGGAAGTGCAGCGCCACGATCAGTGGGTGCGGAATCGGTCGCGCAGCTTGGAGAACAGGCCCTGCTGGAACTGTGCGAGCTGCGGGCCCGGCGCCTTGTTCTTCTTCGCGAAGTCCTCGATGAGCTTGCGCTGCGCGGAGTCGAGCTTGGTGGGGGTGACCACCTGCACCCCCACGCGGAGGTCGCCGCGCTGGGTGCCGCGCAGCGGCGTGATGCCCCGCCCCTTGATGGTCAGCACATCCCCGGACTGCACGCCGGGACGGATCTCCAGGTCGACCTCCCCGTCGAGTCCATCGATCGAGGTCTCGGTGCCGAGGATGGCGTCGGTCATGGACACCTCGAGCGTGGCGAGCAGGTCGTCGCCGTCGCGGCTGAACGCGGGGTGCGGGTTCACCGTGACCTCGACGTACAGGTCCCCGTTCGGGCCGCCGGCACGTCCGACCTCGCCGGAGCCCGGGAGCTGCAGCCGCAGGCCGGTCTCGACGCCCGCCGGGATGTCGAGGGACACCGTGCGGCGCGACCGCACGCGACCCTGCCCGCCACAGGAGCCGCAGGGGTACGGGATGGTCGTGCCGTACCCCTCGCAGGTGCCGCACGGCTGAGAGGTGACGACGTTGCCCAGCAGGCTACGCACCTGCCGCTGCACGTGCCCCGTGCCGCCGCAGATGTCGCAGGTGACCGGCGACGTACCCTCCTGGCAGCACGACCCCTGACACGTCTCGCAGAGCACGGCCGTGTCAACCTCGATGTCGCGGTGCGCGCCGAAGACCACGTCGCCGAGGTCGAGGGTGACCCGGACGAGTGCGTCCTGACCGCGCTCGCGTCGCGACCGCGGTCGGGCCCCGCGCCCACCCCCCTGGGACGCCCCGAAGAACGTCTCGAAGATGTCGCCGAAGCCGCCGAAGCCGCTGAAGTTGTTGGCGCCGTCGCCGCCGCCCATGTCGTAGCGGCGGCGGGAATCCTCGTCGCTGAGCACGTCGTAGGCGTGCGTGACGAGCTTGAACTTCTCCGCCGCTTCTTCACCCGGGTTCACGTCCGGGTGGAGCTGCCGCGCCAGGCGCCGATACGCCTTCTTGATCTCATCGGTGGAAGCGTCCCGGGACACCCCGAGAACCTCGTAGTGGTCCGCCACAATCGCCTTTCTGCGTGTGATTTCCGTGGGGCGGGCCGCGTCAGCGACCGGCCTCGTCGTCGTCGAGCATGCGCGACAGATAGCGGGCGACCGCCCGCGCCGCCGCGAGATTGCTCGGATAGTCCATCCGGGTCGGCCCCATGACGCCGACCCGCGCGGTCCCCGAGGGCGCCGCGTAGTTGCTGGCCACGATCGACGCCTCCCCGAGTCCGAAGGACGCGTTCTCGGTGCCGATGCTGGCCGCGAGGCCGTGCTCGTCCGGCACCATCTCGCTCATCAGCCGCAGCAGCGTCACCTGCTCCTCGATGGCCTCGAGGAGGGGGTGGATGCTGCCCCGGAAGTCCTGTTCCCGTCGCGCCAGGGTCGCCGCGCCCGCCATCACGAGCCGCTCCTGTCGGAAGCCGCCGAGCTCGTCGATCACGACGCCGGCGAGCGTGCGGAGCACGCGGTCTTGCGGCGTCTCCTCGGCGGCGAGCAGCGCCTGCAACCGGTCGGAGGCCGCCGCGATCGCCTGACCGGTGATGAGGGCGGAGAGACGGGCGCGCAGGACGGCGAGATCCGCCTCGTCGATCGTGTCCGGCAGAGCGGTGATCCGCTGCGACACCCCGCCCGCGTCGGTCACGAGGACCGTGAGGAGCCGGTTCGGGGCCAGCGTCACGAGCTCGACGTGAGTCACGTGCGCCCGCGCGAAGGACGGGTACTGTGCCAGGGCGACCTGCCCCGTGAGCTGCGTGAGCACGCGGACGGTGCGGACCATGAGGTCATCGAGGTCGGCGGGATCGGCGAGGAACGACTCGATCGCGGAGCGCTGAGCCGTGGACAGCGGGCGGAGCTGGGCGAGGTGATTGACGAACACCCGGTAGCCCTTGTCGGTGGGAACGCGACCGGACGACGTGTGCGGAGCCGTGATCAGTTCCTCGTCCTCCAGCTGTGCCATGTCATTGCGGATCGTCGCGGCCGACACCCCGAAAGAGTGCCGGTCGACGATGGAACGGCTGCCGACGGGTTCGTGCGTCTCGACGTAGTCCTGCACGATGGCGCGGAGAACCTGCAGCCCTCGCTCTGTGACCATGGGTTCCCCTTCCCGCCCGAACCGATGCTGGCACTCTGCCACCCTGAGTGCCAATCCTACCTCGTGCGACCGGGAGATCTCCGAAGACGGCGCGGCCGGGCGTCCGCGCTCAGTCGGTCAGTTCGCGCACGACCGCGTCGGCGAGGAGACGGCCGCGGAGCGTGAGCTGTACCCGCCCCCGGATCGCCGCCGCGGCATCGATCAGGCCATCGGCGATGAGCCCGGCGACGCGACCCCTGTTCTGCTCCGGCACATCCGCCACCGCGATCCCCTCTCGGATACGGCTGAGCAGGAGGATGCGCTCCAGCGTCTGCGCCTCCTGGCCCGGGCGTTCGCGTCCTGCCGCCGGTGACGACGAGGCCGCCAGCCGCTGCGCATACGCGGCCGGGTGCTTCACGTTCCACCACCGGAGGCCGGCGACATGACTGTGTGCGCCAGGGCCGAACCCCCACCAGTCACTCCCCCGCCAATAAGCGAGGTTGTGTCGCGACCGCTGCTCCGCGCTGCGGGCCCAGTTACTGACCTCGTACCACTCGAAGCCGGCGGCGGCGAGACGCTCGTCTGCCAGCTCGTACATGTCCGCCTGCAGATCGTCATCCGGGGTCGGGACCTCGCCGCGGCGGATCTGGCGGGCGAGCTTGGTGCCGTCCTCGATGATGAGCGCGTACGCGGAGACATGGTCGGAGTCGAGGGCGAGCGCGGCGTCGAGGGAAGCCTCCCAGTCGCCGAGGGACTCCCCGGGCGCGCCGTAGATGAGGTCGACGCTGACGGCGAGGCCCGCATCCTTGGCGGCGGCGGCGGCGGTGCGGACGTTCTCCGGCCGGTGCGTGCGGTCGAGGGCCGCGAGGACGTGCGGGACCGCGGACTGCATGCCGATCGACAACCGAGTGACCCCCGCTTCCGCGAGGGTCAGCGCGACCTCCGGGGTCACGGTGTCCGGGTTCGCCTCGACCGTCACCTCGGCGCCCGGCGCGAGGCCGAAGGCTGCGGTGGCCGCGCCCAGCATGCGCGCGAGATCGCCGGCGGGCAGCAGCGTGGGCGTGCCGCCGCCGAAGAACACCGTGTCCATCGGTCGCAGCGCTCCTGCTTCGTCCAGCACCGTGCGGGCGAGGGCGATCTCCCCGATGAGGGTGGACGCGTAGTCCTCCTGCTTCGCTCCCCGCAGCTCCCCGGACGTGTAGGTGTTGAAGTCGCAGTACCCGCAGCGCACCCGGCAGAACGGGATGTGCAGGTAAGCGGAGAAGGGCGTCTCCGCGGAGATCGGAAGATCCTCAGGCAGTCGCCCGTCCGCGGGCGCGGGGTCCCCGAGCGGAAGTGGTCCCGCCATCAGACAGGGGTCGCGTAGAGCGGGGAGATCGCGCGGAGGTAGCGCGCGAACAGCTCACGGCGGCGGCGCTTCATCAGCGCGGGGATGAGACGGTAGAGCAGGGTGTTCGGGGCGTCGAAGGCCCGGACCGTGAACCAGACCTCGTCGTTGTCCTCGCGCCAGTCCACATCGAACGATTCCTCGCCCCTGACGACGGAGCCGCCGACCGTGCCCAGCACGAAACCGATCCGCCGGGTCTCCTCGGTGACGGAGATCACCCGGAGTTCGGCGTCGGCGCGTGTGCCGCCGACACGGCCGCGCAGGTGCAGCGTCATTCCGGCACCCACGAAGGGCATACCCTCTGCGTCGTACCGAGGCTCCACGTCCCGCTTACTCGGGGCGATCGGATTGCCTTCGGCGTCGAAGCTCACGCCGGCGTAAGCCGGACCCGGAGCGGGGCGGACGTCCTCCACGGAGAGCCCGGCCGCACGCTGCGCCGTCCACGACAGCAGGGCTTCGCCGGCCGTCTGGAAACGCTCCTCGCCGCTCCCGATCCGCCAGGATTCCTCCGCCGGGATGCTGCGCTCCGGCGGGTACTGCATCAGATCGGGGGCGTGGGTCGCACCCACGGCCGCATAGTCCACCGTGTCGTCTCGGAAAGTCCCGCGCCGCATGAGTTCCAGCCTACTTCGGGTTCCCTGAGCGAACACCCCCCGCGCCGCACGCCGTCACATCCCCGGGAAGGCTTGCCCCCCCCCCCCCCCCCCCCCCTTGACGCTGGGTCCCTGAGCCTGTCGAAGGGTGGGTCCCTGAGCCCGTCGAAGGGCCCATCCACGACGGTGGGTCCCTGAGCCTGCCAAAGGGCTCGCCACAACGCTGGGTCCCTGACCCGTCGAAGGGTGGGTCCCTGGCCTGTCGAAAGGCTCCTCCACAACGGTGGCTCCCTGGCCTGTCGAAAGGCTCCTCCACAACGGTGGGTCCCTGAGCTTGTCGAAGGGATTCCTCACGCCCCGGGAAACCCGCACGCCCCTCCGCCATGATGGCCCGATGCCATGGACCTACATCCTCGAATGCCGTGACGGCAGCTTCTACACGGGCAGCACCAACGGCGACCTCGAAGCCCGCATCTGGGAGCACAACCACGACGACGCGTTCGCCGCGAACTTCACCCGGAGACGCAGGCCCGCGGCTCTGGTCTACGCGGAGCGCTTCGACACCGTCGACGCGGCCTTCTTCCGGGAGAAGCAGATCCAGGGATGGAGTCGTCGGAAGAAGATCGCACTGATCGAGAGTCGGTGGGAGGACCTTCCGTCATTGTCGAGGTCGTACGGTGCGCTTCGACAGGCTCAGCGGCCCAGCGCAGACTGACGCGCTTCGACAGGCTCAGCGACCCAACGCAGACTGACGCGCTTCGACAGGCTCAGCGACCCAACGCAGACTGACGCGCTTCGACAAGCTCAGCGACCCAGCGCAAACGGATGCGCCTCGACAAGCTCAGCGGCCCAACGACGGCTGACCGCTTCGACAAGCTCAGCGACCCAACGCAGACTGACGCGCTTCGACAAGCTCAGCGACCCAGCGTGGACCGACGGGCTCAGCGACCCAACGGGCCTACTTCTTGTCCTTGGTCTCCACGTCGCCGGAGAGCGCGGCGATGAACGCCTCCTGGGGCACCTCGACGCGACCCACCATCTTCATGCGCTTCTTGCCCTCCTTCTGCTTTTCGAGGAGCTTGCGCTTGCGGGTGATGTCACCGCCGTAGCACTTGGCGAGCACGTCCTTGCGGATCGCGCGGATCGTCTCTCGGGCGATGATGCGCGCACCGATCGCGGCCTGGATCGGCACCTCGAACTGCTGGCGAGGGATGAGCTTGCGCAACCGCTCCGCCATCATCGTGCCGTAGGCGTAGGCCTTGTCGCGGTGCACGATCGAGCTGAACGCGTCGACCTTCTCGCCCTGAAGGAGGATGTCGACCTTGACGAGGTCGGCCTCCTGCTGGCCGGAGGGCTCGTAATCCAGCGATGCATAGCCCTGCGTCTTGGACTTGAGCTGGTCGAAGAAGTCGAACACGATCTCTCCGAGCGGCATGTTGTAACGCAGCTCGACCCGCTCCTCGGAGAAGTACTCCATCCCCAGCAGCGTGCCGCGACGCGACTGGCAGAGCTCCATGACGGTGCCGACGTAGTCCTTGGGGAGCAGGATCGCCGCCTTGACCATCGGCTCCGAGACCGAGCCGATCCGCCCGTCCGGGTACTCGCTCGGGTTCGTCACGGTCACCGTCTCACCCGTGTCGCTCGTCACGACCTCGTAGATCACGCTCGGGGCGGTGGTGATGAGGTCGAGACCGAACTCCCGCGAGAGACGCTCGGTCACGATCTCCAGGTGCAGCAGGCCGAGGAAGCCACAGCGGAATCCGAAGCCGAGCGCCACGGAGGTCTCCGGCTCATACTGCAGCGAGGCATCGGAGAGCTTGAGCTTGTCGAGGGCCTCGCGCAGTTCCGCGTAGTCGCTGCCGTCGATCGGGTAGATGCCCGAGAAGACCATCGGCTTGGGGTCCGTGTAGCCGGGAAGCGCCTCCGCTGCGGGCTTGCGCGCGTTCGTGATCGTGTCGCCGACCTTCGACTGCCGCACGTCCTTCACACCGGTGATGAGGTATCCCACCTCGCCGACGCCGAGTCCCTTGGTCGGAGTGGGCTCCGGGCTCGATACGCCGACCTCGAGGGCCTCGTGGTGCGCGCCGGTCGACATCATCTGGATGCGCTCGCGGGGCGAGAGGCTGCCGTCGACCATCCGCACGTACGTGACGACGCCACGGTAGGCGTCGTAGACGGAGTCGAAGATCATCGCGCGTGCCGGTGCGTCGGCGTCCCCTACTGGAGCGGGGATCTCCTGGACGATCCGGTCGAGCAGATCCTCCACGCCCATGCCGGTCTTGCCGGAGACCCGCAGCACGTCCTCCGGCTTGCCACCGATGAGCGAGGCCAGCTCCTTCGCGTACTTCTCGGGGTCGGCGGCGGGAAGGTCGATCTTGTTGAGGACCGGGATGATGTGGAGGTCGTTCTCCAGCGCCAGGTAGAGGTTGGCCAGCGTCTGGGCCTCGATGCCCTGCGCCGCGTCGACGAGGAGGATGGCACCCTCGCACGCGGCCAGCGACCGCGACACCTCGTAGGTGAAGTCCACGTGGCCCGGCGTGTCGATCATGTTGAGGGCGAACACCTCGTCCGGCCCCTGATCCTGCGGAAGCGCCCACGGCATCCTCACGGCCTGGCTCTTGATCGTGATGCCGCGCTCACGCTCGATGTCCATACGGTCGAGGTATTGGGCGCGCATATCCCGCTCCGCGACCACGCCGGTGATCTGGAGCATGCGGTCGGCCAGCGTCGACTTGCCGTGGTCGATATGGGCGATGATGCAGAAATTACGGATCTGCGCAGCCGGCGTCGCGGCAGGCTGAAGCGGGGTGAGAGCGCGTGGGGACATGTCCCAACGATTCTACGGTGAGGGTCCTCATAATCCCGATTCCGGCATATCGGTGATAGTCTCCCGAAGTTGCCCGGGATCAATCCGTGACACCGGATCCCGTAAGCGATACGACTCCGTCACAGACTCCGTGAGGGCTGTCGCGTCGCGCGGAACGGCGGATGAAACCCGATCATCCGCCCGGCTCAGCGTTGCGTCGGCAGACCCCGAGCGCGTCTGGAGAAGAGAAAGACAAATCCCCCTTGATCAAGTACCTCGCGCGCCGTGCCCTCGGCTGGCTGCTCATGATCGTGGTCGCGACGAACCTCACCTACTTCCTCGCGTGGGGTTTCCTCGATCCGCGCAGCAACTACGTGGGTCGCCGCCCTCCGCTCACCGAAGAGCAGATCGTGAACACTCTCGCTCCCCGCAACCTGAGCGACACCGTCCCACTCATCGAACGGTGGTGGACGTGGTTCACCGGCATCCTCCTCCGCTGGGACTGGGGCGTGAGCCCGACGGGCGGCTCGGTCAACGAGCAGGTCGCCTACCGCATGTGGGTGAGCGCCGAGCTCGTCCTCGGCGCGACGATCCTCACGACGGTCCTCGGCATCGCGCTCGGCGTGTACACGGCCTCCCGCCAGTACAAACTCGCGGACCGCATCGGCCAGGCCACGAGCATCATCACCCTGAACATCCCGATCGTCGTAGCGGCGTTCGCGATCGTTCTCCTCGCCATCGGCCTGAACAACGCCACCGGCACCCGCATCTTCTACGTGACGGGCAATGCCAGCCAAGGGGTCGAGGGCTTCTTCCCCACCCTCATAGATGTCTTGCAACACTTGACGCTGCCGACGATCGCGCTCGTGCTCACGGGATACGCCAGCATCCACTTCCTGCAGCGGTCGCTCCTCCTGGACAACATCAACGCCGATTACGTCCGGACCGCCCGCGCGAAGGGTCTGACCAAGCAGCAGGCCATCCGCAAGCACGCGCTGCGCACGTCGCTCATCCCGGTCGCCACGCAGGTCGCCTTCACGATTCCCGCCATCTTCACCGGAGCGGTGCTGACGGAGACGATCTTCGCCTGGAACGGCATGGGCCGGTACTTCATCGAGACCATCACCAAGAACGACATCCACGGAACCGTCGCGATCGCCGCCTTCGGTGCGGTCCTCACGGCGATCGGCGCCATCCTCGCCGACATCGCCGTCGTCGTCCTCGACCCGCGCGTGAGAGTGAGCTGACATGAGCACCGACATGCTCGACCCGACCATCCACCCCGAGCCGGAGACCGCCGGTCCCGAGACGACGCGCGTCGCGACCAAGCGGCTGTCGAAGTGGACGCTGTACTGGCGGCGCTTCTCCCGGAACCGCGGCGCCCTCATCGGTCTCGTGATCTTCGTCCTCCTGGTTCTGTTCGCCATCTTCGGGCCGCTCATCGCCCGGTACGACCACATCGAACTCGACTTCCTGAGCCTCAGCATGCCCCCGTCGGCGGAGCACTGGTTCGGCACGAACAACGCCGGCAACGACCTCTTCGCCCAGGTCGCGGTCGGCCTGCAGCGGTCGCTCATGATCGCCATCACCGTCTCCGTCGGCGTCACGATCGTGTCCGCACTCGTCGGCACGGCCGCGGCCTACTTCGGCGGCTGGACGGAGCGCATCTCGCTCCTGGTCATCCACTTCATGATGGTGATCCCGAGCTTCCTCATCCTCGCGATGATCTCCAACAAGGCCGGCGGCGACTGGCGCGTCATCGCGCTCATCATGATCTTCGTGATCGGCTGGTACTTCCCGGCCCGCGTCATCTGGACCATGGCCCTGTCTCTCCGCGAGCGCGAGTACGTCAGCGCCGCGCGCTACATGGGCGTCGGTGGCATGCGGATCGTGCTGCGGCACCTGCTGCCCAACATCGGCTCCCTCCTGGTCATCAACTTCACCCTCGGCGTCGTCAACGCCGTGGTCACGGAGACCGGCCTGTCCTTCCTCGGCTTCGGCGTCAAGATCCCCGACGTCTCGCTCGGCGCCCTCATCGGGGCCGGGTCGAGCTCGCTGACCACGTCGCCCTGGCTGTTCTACTTCCCGGCGGCGGCGCTGACCCTGCTCACCGTGTCGATGGCGCTGATCGCCGACGGCCTGCGCGACGCCCTCGATCCCACTTCGGCTGCTGGAGGCCGCGCATGACCAACGTCCTCTCCGTCCGCGACCTCAAGGTCAGCTTCGCCTCCGAGGCCGGCCGCGTCGACGCCGTCCGCGGTGTCTCCTTCGACCTGGAGGCCGGCAAGACCCTCGGCATCGTCGGCGAGTCCGGCTCCGGCAAGTCCGTGACGTCGCTCGCCATCATGGGGCTCCTCGACGAGAACGCCAAGGTCACCGGCTCGATCATGTACGACGGGCAGGAGCTCGTCGGCATGAGCGACAAGCAGCTGTCGGTCATCCGCGGCAACGGGATGTCCATGGTCTTCCAGGACCCGCTGACCTCGCTCACGCCGGTCTACACGGTGGGCGATCAGCTCATCGAGGCTCTCACCGTCCACCGCGGCCTGTCGAAGAAGGACGCCTGGGACCGCTCCGTCGAACTCCTCAAGCTCGTCGGCATCACCGAACCCGAGCGCCGGATGAAGTCCTTCCCGCACGAGTTCTCCGGAGGGATGCGGCAGCGCGTCGTCATCGCCATCGCGATGGCCAACAACCCGAAGCTCATCATCTGCGACGAGCCCACCACGGCGCTCGATGTCACCATCCAGGCGCAGATCCTCGACCTCATCGAGAAGGCCCAGGACGAGACGGGCGCCGCGGTGATCATGATCACGCACGACATGGGCGTGGTCGCCCGCACCGCCGATGACGTGCTCGTGATGTACGCCGGCAAGCCTGTGGAGCACGCGCCGGTGCGTGAACTGTTCCACAAGACCCGCATGCCGTACTCGATCGGCCTTCTCGGTGCGATTCCCCGCGTGGACAAGGCGGAGAAGGAACCGCTCACCCCCATCAAGGGCAACCCGCCGCTGCTGATCAACCTCCCGGACGCCTGCCCGTTCGCCGATCGCTGCCCGATCGTGATGGACGCCTGCCGCGCCAAGGAGCCCGAACTGCTCCCCGTTCCGACGGGATCCGGCGACCTGCACCAGGCCGCCTGCATCCGTTCGCACGAGATCGAGGACGGCGGCCTGCTCGGCGGCTTGCCCGTCTACCCGATCCGCCCGGTGCCGGAGAGCGACCTGACGCGGTCCCCGCGCGAGGAGCGCCCCATCACGCTCGAGGTCAAGAACCTCCGCAAGACCTTCCCGCTGCTGAAGGGCGCGTTCCTGAAGCGCAAGGTCGGCGAGGTCCAGGCGATCAAGGGCATCAGCTTCGACGTGCGTGAGGGCGAGACGATGGCCATCGTCGGCGAGTCGGGCTCCGGCAAGACGACGACCCTGCTGCAGATCATGGACATGGTCAAGCAGACCGACGGCGACATCGTCATCGCCGGCACCAGCGTCAACGACATTCACAGCCGCAAGGTGGAGCGAGCCCTGCGCCGCGATATCCAGATCGTCTTCCAGGACCCGATGGGCGCCCTGGACCCCCGCATGACGGTCGCCGACATCATCTCGGAGCCGTTGTTCGCGATCGGTACCCCCAAGGAGGAGGCACACCGGCGGGTGGACGAGCTCATGGACCTCGTCGGTCTCAACCCCGCGCACAGCGATCGCTTCCCGCAGGCGTTCTCCGGCGGTCAGCGCCAGCGCATCGGCATCGCCAGGGCGCTGTCGACGAACCCGAAGATCGTCGTGCTCGATGAGCCGGTCTCCGCGCTCGACGTGTCGATCCAGGCCGGCGTCATCAACCTGCTGGACGAACTCAAGACGAAGCTCGGTCTGTCGTACCTCTTCGTCGCCCACGACCTGTCGGTGGTGCGTCACATCGCCGACCGCGTCGCGGTGATGTACCTCGGCGAGTTCGTGGAGCACGGCGATATCGACGACGTCTTCGACGATCCGCAGCATCCCTACACGAAGGCGCTGCTCTCGGCGATTCCGGTGCCGGATCCCGACATCGAGCGCACCCGCGAGCGGGTCGTCTTCGATGCCGAGACGATGTCGACGAAGCCCGCGACGGTCTGAGTCGCCGATTCGGCGCGTCGGTCACCGTCCGATAACGGTTAGGCGGCATTCACCGCGCGGCGGTATGCCGGGATGAAGCGCAAACTAGTCTTCCCTTTATGAAACGCCGAAAGGCGAAAGGAGCACCATGAAGAACAAGAAGTTGCTGGGGGCGGTCGCGGTCGGCGGCGCCCTCGCACTCGCCCTCGCGGGTTGCGCGAGCGGTTCCGGGAACACCGGTGGCGGAGACAACGGCGGCGAGAAGGTCGAGACCAAGACCGCCGACTACAACCCGCAGGACCGGAGCAACCTCCAGGAAGGTGGCGAGGTCAACTTCCCCATCACCGAGATCCCGGAGCAGCTGAACGCCTTCAACGGCGACGGCAGCGCCGACACGGTTCGCCTGTGGTCGTGGTACATGCCGCAGATCCTCCTCGTCTCGCCGGAGGGCGAGGTCACGAAGAACGACGCCTACCTCGACGCGTACGAGATCGGCGAGAAGGATGGCAACACGACCATCACCTTCACGTTCAAGGACGAGGCGCACTTCAACGACGGCACGGACATGGACTGGACCGCCGTCGACGCGACGTGGAAGGCCAACCGCTCGTACGAAGAGGGCTTCACTCCCAACGCGACGGACGGCTACAAGCAGATCAAGACCGTCGAGCAGGGCGACACCCCGAAGACCGCCGTCGTGACCTTCGACGGCGTCTACGCCTGGCCGTCCATGGCCTTCCTCACGGGTGGCGTGCTGCACCCGGCTGCGGCCGACCCGGACGTCTTCAACGAGGGCTTCATCGGCAACATGCACCCGGAGTGGGGCGCGGGCCCGTACACGGTCGACACCTTCGACGCCAACGGCGGCTTCGTCTCCTTCAAGCCGAACCCGGAGTGGTGGGGCAACGCACCGCTGCTCGACTCGGTCACCTTCACGGCGATGGAGCCGGACGCCGCGGTCAACGCCTTCAAGAACGGCGAGATCGACATGGTGAACACCAACACCAACGACCGCCTGAAGCAGGTGCAGGACGTCGAGGACACCACCGTCCGTCGTGCGCAGCAGACCGCTAAGACCATCCTCATGGTCGACGCCGACAAGCCGCAGTTCGAGGACATCGACGTGCGCAAGGCGTTCTTCCTGGGCGTGAACATCGATCAGCAGAAGCAGATCGCGTGGAACGGCCTCGGTTACGAGGAGCCGGTCGCCGGTTCGCTGAACCTGTACTCGTTCCAGGACGGGTATGAGGACTCCTTCGCGACCGCAGGCCTGAAGCACGACGTCGACGCGGCCAAGAAGCTGCTCGACGACGCCGGCTGGGCCGAGGGCGAGGACGGCATCCGCGAGAAGGACGGCGAGAAGCTCTCCGTCACCTTCCCGGTCTTCGGTGAGGACCCGACGCTGGAGGCGCTCGCGAAGTCGCTCCAGGCGCAGCAGAAGGAGATCGGCATCGACCTCAAGATCGATGTCCGCGCTTCGGCTGACTTCTCCAACGACCTGACGTCGAAGAACTGGGACGTCGTCTCGCTCCGCTTCACCGACTCCGATCCGTTCGGTCCGGCCTGGTTCTGCCAGCTCTACTGCTCGGACAGCCAGCTGAACCTGTCGAGCACGGGCACCGCGGAGATCGACAAGCAGATCGCCGACGAGGTGGAGAGCCAGAAGGACGCCGAGTCCTGGACCTCCGCCGCGATGGAGCTCGAGCCGAAGATCGTCGAAGAGACGTGGGGCGTCATCCCGCTGTACAGCGGCCCCTCGATCTACGTGGTCAAGAACGGCCTGGCGAACCTCACGCCGGAGCCCTACGTCGGTCTCGACCTGTTCGGCGTCACGCCGATCGAGAACGTCGGCTGGGAGAAGTAACATCCTCTGACGCATCTCGTGTCGAAGCGGGGTCGGTGGTCCATCCACCGGCCCCGCTTTCCTTATGCTGAAAGCGTGACCGTCCAGACCGTCCTCGTGCACGGCATCCGCACGTCGGCCACCATGTGGCGGTCGCAGGTCGACGACCTGGAGGCGCACGGGCACCCCGTCACCGCCGTCGACCTCCCGGGTCACGGCAGTCGCATGGACGAGGACTTCACCCTCCACGAGGCGCTGCACACGATCGACACCGCCGTCCGTGCCGCCGCCGAGCGGGGCCCCGTCCTGCTGGTCGGGCACTCGATGGGCGGGCTGCTCTCCCTCGCGTACACCGGTGGGGCCGAGCCTCCCCCTGTCGACGGACTCGTCGCCGCCGCGTGCACGTCGCTCCCCCGCGGCGCCGGGCTGCGTGCCTATCGACTGTTCGCCCGCGCCGTCGACTCCCTGCCGGACCGTGGCATGTGGCTGACGCAGCGCATGCTCGCCGCGACGATTCCCGAGGAGAACCGCGGCGACTTCTCCGCCGGCGGATATGCACTGGATATCCAGGACCAGACGCTCCGCAGCCTTGCCGCCCTCGACGTGGCCGCCGCGGTCCCCCGCATCCAGGTGCCGCTCTGGTTCGTGAACGGCCAGTACGACCAGCTCCGGTTGAACGAGCCCCTGTTCCGGCGACTCGCCCCGGAGGCGGAGCTGATCGTTGTCCCGCGGACCACTCACCTCCTCACGGCCATGCGTCCGCGGGTGTTCAATGCCGTCCTCGCCCTCGCGATCGCGACGATCGAGCAGCGCGCAGCATCACGCTGAGGGAACCCGAGGTCGCGCGGCCGCGGTGAGCGCTCCCCCGATGAGCGACAGGACGGCCGCCGTGAGAAAGACGAGCCAGAACCCTCCGGCAAGGGCGACGAGTCCCGCGCCGAGCACGGGACCGATGAGCTGTCCGAGGGCGGCGGTGACGTTCACGATGCCGAGGTCGCGCGCGTGATCCTGCTCATCGGGCAGCAGATCGGCCGCGAACGCGAGGCCCACCGTCGAGAAGGCGCCGTAGCCGAGACCCATGAGCGCGGCGGCCACCATCGTCATCTCGAAGGTGGGTACGGCCACGATCACCACCCCCGACGCCGCCTGCACGATCGTGGCCGCCACAGCGAGCCGGCGACGCTCCCCTGTGCGGTCCGAGATGATCCCGGTGATCACCGAGGCGAGCACGACGAACACCGTGTAGACGACGATGAGCAGCAGGAGGTTGTCCTGCGCGATCGCGCTCTCCTGGCCGAGGCCGTGCAGCAAGAAGAACAGGAACAGAGCCGTCCCGAGGGCGTTGCCGATGTTGGTGAGGAGCCGGCCGGAGAGCATCCAGGCGAAGTCGCGGTCGCGGAGCGATGCCAGGCGCGGACGCCCGATGCGCTGCGGACGCGCGGCCTCCGTGCTCGGCGGATCCGGCAGCAGGAGCGCCACCGTGATGCCCACCACCGCGATGATGCCCGCGAGGAGCACGTAGCCGGTGATGACATCGAGGCCCAGCAGCACGACGAGCCCGACCCCCAGCACGATCCCCACCGCTTGGCTCGACCCGACCGCGGCGGATGCGGCGCCGCGCTGCGTCGTCGGGAGCTGATCGGCGATGAGGGCGGTGAACGCGGCGGACGAGACGGCGACACCGATCGAAACGCCGACCCAACCCGCGCCGACCGCCCACGGACCGCTGGCGAACCCGGTGAGCACGAGACAGACGGCGGTGAGCGTGACGCCACCCAGCGCCCACGGTCGCCGTCGATGCGTGCCCGCACGCGCGCCGTCCGACAGCGCCCCCGCGAGCGGACCCGCCACGACGCCGGCGAGGCCGCCCACCCCGAGCACGATGCCGGAGGAGACGACGCCGCGGATCCAATCGTCCTCCGGGGTATCGAGCTGCAGCGGGAGCAGCAGCTGGACCGGAGTGAGCTGGACGGTCCAGATGGCGAGCCAGGCGAGGGTGAACAGCGACATCCAGCGCAGATCCGCCCGGCGGGTGGCGACGTCTCGGGTACCGGTCATGCTCGTGCCGCCGCGGCGTCTCGGGCCGCCCGGGAGCCCGCGACGAGATCGCGATACCAGCCGTAGGAGGCCTTCGGGGTGCGTTCCCCCGTGGAGAAGTCGACGTGCACGAGGCCGAACCGCTGGGTGTACCCGTCCGTCCATTCCCAGTTGTCGAGCAGCGACCAGACCGTGTACTCCTCGACGGGGACGCCGGCCTCGATGGCCTCGCCGACCGCGTCGATGTGCGCGGAGAGATAGGCGATCCGGTCGGTGTCTTCCACGGGGCCGGCGACATCAGGTTCCGGGAAGGATGCTCCGTTCTCCCCGATGATCACCGGTGGCATACCAGGGTGGCGCCGGTGCAGATCGAGCAACAGGTCGCGCAGGGCGGACGGCAGGATCGGCCACTCCGGGCCGAAGCCGGTGACGGGCGCTCCGGGCGTGGGGACGATCCGGAACGGGATGTCATCCTCGGGAGCGGCGGCGGTGACCGTGGTCGGGTTGTAGAAGTTCACGCCGTAGAAATCGATCGTTCCCGCGATGCGTGCGAGGTCGTCGCCGAGGATGGGCAGCGGCGGAAGCCCGAGCGCCTCCAGATCCGGTGTCGTGCCGGAGAGGAGCGGCTCGCTGAACAGCCGGTTGTGCAGGAGGTCGTAGACCGCGGCCGCGGCGCGGTCCTCCTCGGTGTCCCGCAGCGGAAGAACCCAGGTGTGGTTGTTGACGAGTCCCACGCTGGCGGCGCCATGGTCTCGCAGCGCCTCCGCGGCTCGCGAATGGGCGAGCAGCTGATGATGCGCAGACGGAAGCGCGCCGTAGAGAAGCTCCCTGCCGGGCGCGAGCGCACCGACGGCATAGCCCTGCAGGGTGGTCATCGCGGGCTCGTTCAGCGTGTACCAGGACGACACCCGATCTCCGAGGCGGGCGGCGACAAGGGTGGTGTACTCCCCGAAGCGCTCGGCGGTGTCGCGGGCCAGCCAGCCGCCGACGGCCTCGACCGCGCTCGGCAGCTCCCAGTGATAGAGCGTCGGGAACGGCGTGACACCGGCCTCCAGCAGGCCGTCGACGACAAGATCGTAGTGGTCCAGGGCCGCGACGTTCCCCGAGCCGCGACCGTCCGGTTGCACGCGCGCCCACGGGATCGAGAACCGGTACCGATCGAGCCCGAGATCGGCTGCCAGGGCGACGTCATCCTCCACACGGCGATAGCTGTCGCACGCCGGTTCCGCGGTCGAGCCATCCCTGATGCGACCTGGCTTCGCGATCACGTCGTCCCAGATCGACCGCCCGGCACCGTCGGCCTGACGGGAACCCTCGATCTGGACGGATGAGGTGGCGGCGGACCATCGGAGCCGGGCGCGCGCCGTCGGGTCGGTCGTGAGAGGGGTCATCGGGCTCCTGACGTCGTTGTCGTTGAGGATGATTCTGCACCCGGTCCCGCCGGGAGCGCGACGGCGTCTCGCTCGTTCGGCGCCGTTTCGCACGATCCCGCCCGGTACTGGTAGACTCGACTCTTGGCTTGCGTGTGGGTTCTTCCCTCACGACCGCCGTGCAGCAGCCCTCTTCTGCTGCCGGCACTCCGAATAACTCCTGTACAGAAAGCGTCCACACGTGGCAAACATCAAGTCGCAGATCAAGCGCAACAAGACCAACGAGAAGGCTCACGAGCGCAACAAGGCCGTGAAGAGCGAGCTGAAGACTCTCGTCCGCCAGACCCGCGAGGCTGTCGCCGCCGGCGACAAGGCCGCCGCCGAGAAGAGCCTGAAGAAGGCCTCGGTCAAGCTCGACAAGGCCGTCAGCAAGGGTGTCCTGCACAAGAACCAGGCGTCGAACCGCAAGTCCGCGATCGCCAAGCAGGTCTCCGCTCTCTGAGCTTCTGACTTCCGGAAAGCCCGTCTCCTCGCGAGGCGGGCTTTCTGCTCTTCTTCGGGAGGACCCGCCGTCAGCCGCCGAACGGCTCGCGCGTTGCGATGACGGTCACCATGCGCTCGAGGGCGAAGATCGGGTCGCGCGCCGCGCCTTTGACCTCGGCATCGGCGCGCGCGGTCGCCTGGATCGCCATCCCCAGCGAGCGCTCGTTCCAGCCCGCCAGGTCGCGACGCGCGCGGTCGACCTGCCAGTCCTTCATCCCGAGGCGCTGAGCGAGCTGCCGACTGGGCTCTCTGTTGCCGGCGACGCGCGCCATCGTGCGCAGCTTCATCGCGAATGCGGCGACCATCGGCACCGGGTCCGCGCCGGAGGACAGGGCGTGGCGGAGCGCGATCAGCGCCTCGCCGTACCGACCGGCGATGGCCGTGTCAGCGACGACGAAGGCCGACACCTCGACCCGCCCGCCGTAGTACTTGGTGACGACATCTTCGGTGATGTCGCCGTCGACGTCGCCGATGAGCTGTTGGCAGGCGGCTGCGAGCTCGGTGAGGTCGTCCGCGAAAGCCGAGACGAGCGCCCGGAGCGCGGGCGGAGCGATGCGCTTCTTGGCAGCCTTGAACTCCCCCGCCGCGAAGTCAACACGGTCGCCGTCGCGCTTGATGGCGGGGCAGGCGATCTCTATCCCGCCGCCCGTTCCTGCGCGCAGCGCGTCGAGGAGCTTCTTCCCGCGGACGCTTGCTCCGGTATGCCGCAGGACGACGGTGGCCCCCTCCTGCGGGTTCTCCAGATACCCGATGGCCTCTTGGAGGAAGGCATCGGAGCACTTCTCCACGCCGGACACGCGGACCAGTCGCGGCTCGCCGAACAACGACGGCGAGGTCAGGGAGAGCAGGGTGCCGGGAGCGTAGTCGTCGGCACGGACGTCGCTGACCTCGAGCGCCGGATCCTCCGCACGGAGGTAGTCGCGCACCCCGGCGATCGCACGCTCGGCGCAGACCTCTTCCGGCCCGGAGACGAGCACCAGCGGCGCGGGATGCGGCTCCCGCCACGACACCTGCGGGATCTTCGTGGCCTTCGCGCCACCGCGGGAGGGGGGACGGGAAGCTGCCATGGGACCAGCCTACCGGCGGCGTCGGACACCCGACTCAGGGCGGCGCGACGTCGGTCCAGACGCGGAGGGCATCGTCCTCGATGCCGAGCAGGGTGCGGCCGTCACGGTCCGTACGGTACGCCCGTGTGCCGAGCGCAGCCAGCAGGTCGAGGGTCTCCCGGCGCGGGTGCCCATAGTCGTTGTCGGCGCCGACCGTGATGAGCGCGACCCGCGGCCGCAGAGCCTCATAGAGGGCGGGCTCCTGATCGGCACTGCCGTGATGGGCCACCTTGACCACGTCGTACTGCGTCGGCCGAGCGCTCCGGAGCAGCGCCCGCTGCGGGGCCGCGGAGAGGTCGCCGAGGAACAGCGCACGCGGCACGCCTCCCCCGGAGAACTCCGTGACCACGCTCGCGTCGTTCCCGGGCGGGAAGGCGACACCGTGCGGCAGCGGCCACAGCACCCGCCACGACGCCCCGCCCAGAACGCCCCTGTCCCCGGCACTGACGGGTCGAAGGCTTGCCCCCTCCGCGGCCAGGCCGTCCAAGACGCGAACATCGGCGGCATCGGCCGTCGGACCGTGCAGGACGGTGCTCACCTTCCCCTCGAGCACCGCCGTACCTCCGACGTGGTCGATGTCGAAGTGGGTGAGGACGAGGAGATCGATGTGCTCGATGCTCAGCGAGCGCAGACAGTCCTCCAGAGCCCGCGGGTCGGGACCCGTGTCGATGAGAGCCACCGCATCCTGGGAATGGATGAGGACAGCATCCCCCTGCCCCACGTCTTCTGTACTGAGTCTGGACGTGTTGCGCCGTTCCAAACACTACCGCACCTTCCGTAACGGCGCGTCGCTGGTCGTGCAACTCTCGCAGAGACGCAGCTCCCCTACCATTGGGCGCAGCGAGCGATTCCAGGGAGGCAATGTGGGCCAGAAGAGGAAGAAGCCGACCAGGTCGAGGTCGCACGAGCTCGAGGATGAGTCCTACACGAAGTTCCGGGCGGCCCGTCCTTCGGCATGGCCTGTCCACAAGATTGACGGGTCCGACGACTACGGGCGCGATCTCCTCGTGGAGATCTTCGAGAACCATCAGCCGACCGGGAACGAGTTCTCGGTCCAGCTGAAGGCGAAGGAAAAGCTCGTGGGTCCCCCGAAGGCCAAACTCAACGTCAGCACTCTGAACCACTGGGAGGACCAGCCGTCGCCCACCCTCATCGTTTTGTGGGACGCCGCCACGGATCAGCTGTATTACGAGTGGGCGCACCGTCTCCCGTGGTCTGACCCGAAGCATGACAAGACGACACGAACGGTACCCGTGCCGCATCTCTGGTCCGAGACGACTCCCGAGATCCTCGCGGAAGAAGCCGACGCATTTCGAAAGGTGCGAGACCTTGGTCGCTACTTTCCCGTCGATGTGGAGGTACGCGGAGACGAATATTTCGGAGGAGACGCGGGACCCGTCGTTTCGGCCATTATCGACGGATTCAGTTCCTTTCCGGATCTCGTCGTGTCGTTCAGCAAACCGCGGGTGCCGTTTATTCGTGTCGAAGTTCTTGCGAATGGCGTGGAAGTCAGCATGTCAGGAACACCCGTGAAGCGGATCACCTACGAACCATCTGCCCCACCACCCCCGGAAGTGATTGCGGCCGATGCGTTATTCGCGCTTGCTTTTGCGGTAGGAACCATCGGCCGAAGTCGCGACGTAGGAACAGCTCTCCTGTGCGCCTCGGTGGAGCGTTCTTTCATGGCGATTGTGGCAGGGCGTTTGGCAGACGCGATTGTCCTTCTGGTGCGCGCTGATGCTCGTGACGCGCTCCTAACCCTCCTTGCACGAACATTGACGGTCGAGCATCATCCGAGTTGGTCAGAGGCGTTAGCTGGAGTTGAGGCGACGAAGGCAATCATGGCCGACGCCTTGAGAATGGCCATCGCTTCATCCTTGGAGCAGACGTCGAAGTCGTGGTCGTCTCCCGCCCGTGCGCTCAGAACCGCGGCTTGGCTGGTGGGGCCTTTAGACGCCGACCGAGCGATGGAACTGTGGGAGGCTGCAGTTGAGGCTGATCCCTCAACGAAGGATAATCCTCGATACTGGTCCGAGCTTGGCGGAATCAGCTTCTTGTGGGAGCGGTGGGACGATGCTGTGGCGAACTATCGCAAGGCGGTTCGGTTGGGCGACAAGGCCTCTCGCCCCCTGCTTGCCGACGCCCTCATGTGGGCTGGCCACTATGCGGACGCGCTAGGTCAATTCAACACGGCGGGAATCTTGGACGGAGACGATAACGCCGAATGGCGACTGAAATCTAAGGCCCTTCGATTCATTGTCGAAGTCGTCGGCATCAATCAACAGAAGCGCGACGACTTCGTCGCGGAGATGATGTGGCGAGATAACCTTCCGTCTCCGCCATCGGTCGAGCTGATAGAGCAAGTGATTGAGGTCGACGCGCTGTACGCATGGGCGTACTGGGCCGCCTGCCCGGGAATGCGAGATAGAGGCGTCGAGCCCGTCGGCCCGTTGCTCGTAGCCGCCGTCTGCCAACCAAGTCGGGCACCCATCGTTCAAGAACTCACAACTGCCGCCCTGCGCACGGGGAATTGGGAAACGGCGCGGGACGCGCTCCTACTTGCACGACGGATGTGTGGCCCCGATTTCATCAGGATGGTCCACACGGATGAAGTCATTGACAGGGAGCTTCGCGCGCTCTTATTGAAGCTGTGGGGATGCTTGGACGATAGAGATGATTTCTTCGCTGAACTCGAGAAGATACAGTCCGAACAGCAGGCAGAGGAAGTCGAGGCGCCATCCGTCGACGATCACGGGGGCTCCCCCAACCGGACTGGGTGACGCGTTGGGGCGGAGCCCGTCGGTGCGCATGCAGCAAGAACTGGAAGCTTGGAAGGCTATAGCCGCCCGACGAAGGAGCGGGCTGGTCAAACTAACTATCGGGTTGTGACGTCCGGCATCTCCTGAGGCAAGAGCTCCTGAATAGGCACTTCGAGAACTTGCGACAGCGCGAGCAGCGTTCGCAGACTCGGGTTTGACGGTGCGCCGCTCTGCGCTTCGCCCCGTTCGTAGCGCTGGTACGTGAAGCGCGTGAGGCCCGCTCGATAGGCAACTGCCTCCTGTGATAGCCCCTTGGCCACACGAAGGCGGTAGATCTGTAGGCCAAGCTCGGTGGCGAACTCGCTCCACCCGTCACTCGCTCCCGAACCTGACCTGCCCACTCCTCAACTCTTTCGAGGAAGGCACTGACCTATGGCCTTTTCTATGTGGCATAATCGACTCAGCCATACGAAACATTCACTCCATCGCACGACGCGTCCGCGCGTCTCGACCTGCACGTGTGCCGCTGTGCGTCGGCTCCGGGTCGCCTCGATGTGCAGCTACCGCTCAGGCCGACCCTGATTGTTGAGTACCTGTAGTGACTGATTCGCGACCGATCTGGTGGAGTGCCACAGAGGTCGAGGCTCCCGATTCCTGGATCGAGGCGTTCAGCGCCCTCACCGATGAGGAGCGAGCTGACGAGATGGGCTTGACCGCAGCCATCTTCATCGCGCGTGTGCGCCGACGCACCGGCCGAGGACCGACGTTCTCTGAGCTCTTCGCGGAGATCTTTTCAGATGACCCCCTCCACCCCGAATGGCCCGTAGGCCTCGCCTATCCCGTCAGGTCGTCCATCCATCATGCGTTCCGCCTCCACGTCGCGATTCAGTGGAAGAGGGGCGGCTGGATCAGTTGGGATCCGGGCGTCGAGCGCAGTCTTCGCGTGGGTCCAACGTTCCGCGAACGATCTCGAGCGCGCCAGGCAGCGAGGACACGATGAAAGCTCTCGAACACAAGACGTCAATCACGTTGCCCGACCAACGCGTGGCGGTGTGCGGCGACTGGCACGGCAACATCGGCTGGGCTCGCACGATTGCTCGGGTACTCCCCTACCTCGCGTCCGACGTGACGACGCTGCTCCATCTGGGCGACTGGTGGATGCCGGAGGCGGAGATAGACGAGGTCTTCGCGGAGACCGACATCGACCGCATTCTCGTGACCCTCGGGAATCACGAGCCCTGGGACCAGATCGGCCCGCTCCTCGACGAACATCCCGGTCAGGCCGTGCGCGTCTCGAAGCTCACCTGGTTCCTCCCCCGACCGGCTCGCTTGACCATCGGCGGTCGTCGAGTCCTGTCCCTGGGCGGCGCGGCATCAGTCGACCGTCAGTCCCGCATCGAAGGACTGACATGGTGGCCGGACGAAGCCATCACCGACGACCACGTCGCTGCGGCCATCGCGGGTGGCCCCGCGGACCTCATGCTGACCCACGAGGGCCCTGCGGGCACGCCCGTTCGGCCAGTTCGCGAGATCCTGCGAACGAACCCACATCGTTTCCCCGCAGCCGCGCTCGAAGCGTCCGCGGCGTCTCGAGCGCGGGTCGCCGAAGTTTGGAATGCGGTGCGACCTGAGCTGCTCGCTCATGGACACATGCATGTGCCGGGCGGCGGGAGGACCGATGACGGTCGTCGGATCGCGAGCCTCGGACGGGATGGGCAAGAGGGGAACCTGGGGATCCTCGACATGGCCACCCTCAAGATGGCAACGCCGAGTCTTGCCATCATCCGCGGCATGACTGAGCGAGCCGACATCGACCGCGACTGGCGGATCCGCAATGTTGCCGAGTCGCTGCACGACGCAACGTTGGACGGACTCAGGCACTCCCCCGAGGCCCTGCGGGACGCACAGGACTACGTCGACGGACGCCGCACCCTCGACGAGATCCTCGAAGATGTCCGCCGGCGCCACACTCGTAATCCTGAGGAGAAGCCATGACCGACGACGAACCGAACCCCTGGGCCCAGATCGTCGGTCCCTGTTACACGACGGCGAGCATGGCCCGCACCCTCGAGTGCACGGAGACCGAGGTCATGGAAGCCGGGAACGACCTACGCCTCCTCATGCTGCACACGTCCGACGACGTCTACCTGTTCCCCGCGCTCCAGATCCAGGATGCGAACATCGTCGAGGGGCTACAGGAAGTTCTCCGCGTGCTGGAGACCGGAACCGCGAGCAGATGGACGTGGGCGCAGTGGTTGAACGTCGAGCTGCCCGAAGAGCACCCGCCTCGCAACATCACGCTGCTCTACGAAGGGCGCGTCAATGAGGCGCTCCGGGTTGCGCGCCACGTCGCCTGGGCGTGGAGCAACTGAGGCGATATCGACTCCAGAAGAATCAATTCACCGTGTGCAATGGCGCGTCGTATGCGGAATGAAATCCCCATACGGTCGTTGCGCAAGCGTATTGAGCGCAACTCTTGCCACGGGCCGCGAGCGAACATCTAGCTGGCGGCCCAATCTGCCCAACAAGACACAGAGCACCGCCCTTCACATCGGCACGTGACTCACGAACCAGCCGCGTGGCCGCGACGCTGTGCCAATATGAACTAATCAACGGGGTGGGGGACGTCTTATGCAGCTGTCGAAGATTGAGTTCAACGGGTTCAAGCGGCTCGACCACACGTCCTGCAACGTCGACGGTCAGACCATCGCGTTCATCGGCCCGAATGAAGCGGGTAAGTCCAGCGTGCTGCGGGGACTCGACTGGCTTACGGGCGACTTCGATGATCCCGCGTTGCCGCTGAGGGACCAGAACCGACGCAAGCGACCGGCGGACGACGCGATGGTCGTTCGCGCTCACTATCGCCTTGAGGCCGACGATATTGAGGCTCTGAGACAGCTGGATCTGGACCCTGACCAGCCATTGTCGCTCAAATCAGTCACCCAGTTCCGACTCAATCGGCGGAAGGACGGGCAGCACGTGACCGGCCTTGAGTCGACTCTTCGGCGGAATCCACGCCCGTTTGAGGCCGCGTCGAAGCATCTCGCGACGGCCGCCTCACGGATCGATGCCGCCCTCGAGATCCTCGAGGAGCTTGAGATCGATGTCCCGAACGATGCAATCGAAGCGGCCGAGCACTCGCTCGATCCAGCAGACACGCCCTGGACACCTCAGCGAATCGCACCGTTGCGCATCGCAGCAGACGGCCTAAGAACTCTCGTGAGCGCGATTGACCAGGAGGATCCCAAGCCGAGGAATCTGAAGGCGCTGAAGACCGCGAGTCTCATTGCGGCCGGCGCCCTCCAGACCGCCGCCGTGGCGGGTGAGCGAGCGGAACCCACAGAAGCTATCCGTGCCGCCCTCCGACAGCGCGTTCCGCGGTTTCTCCTCTTCGGAGACGACGACCGAGAACTATCTGAGTCGTATCACCTGAGCGACCCGACTCTGCGCGACAACCCCCCATCCCCTCTGCTAAACCTCCTCAGCGTGGCCGGAACGAGCGTCGGAGACGTGTGGGCCGCTACCAGTGGAGGCGATGGGGCGAGCATGCGAACGCTCGAGCGGCGTATGAATGAGACTTTGCGCGAGAGACTGCAGCCCATGTGGACCCAGTCTGATCTCACCATCGACCTCACCCTCAATCAGGACGGGCTGCTGGAGGTGAACATCCTCGAGCTCGACAGCCCGGATTACACCGTCACACCCATCGCCGAGCGCAGCGACGGACTCCGCACCTTCCTCGGGCTCGTCTGCTTCCTCGTAGCAGCGGACCTGGACATCCCGCCGGTTCTTCTCGTCGACGAGGCGGAACGGAACCTTCACTACGACGCCCAGGCGGATCTGGTGCGAGTCCTTACGCGCGAGCTGAAGGTTCATAAGGTTCTTTACACGACCCACTCCCCTGGCTGCCTCCCCCTAGATCTGGGGACCGGCATTCGTGTGGTCTCGCGGGACCCTAGTGACCCCGGAACGAGCAGGCTGGACAACAACTTCTGGACGAACGAGCATCCGGGGTTCTCCCACCTGCTGTTCGCGATGGGCGCCGAAGCGGCCGCGTTCTCGGCTTTCCGGCGCGCAGTCCTCGCCGAAGGCGTCAGCGAGATGATTCTGCTCCCGACGCTTCTTCGAAACGCCACCGACGGGTCGCAGCTCGACTTTCAGGTTGCGTTCGGCTTGTCGAACTTGTCGGCTCCGCGAGCAATCAGCTCAGTCGCCCTCATCACGGCGTTCTTGGTCGACGGAGATGCCGCGGGTCGCACCAAGAAGAAGCAGCTCGAGCGCGAGGGCGTCCCCGTCAGCCATATCTTTCAGTTGCCGAAAGACAAGGCCATCGAGGATCTCATCGACCGTGCCACCTATCTTCAGGCTGTGAACGGACTGCTGGCCGAGCAGGGCAAGTCTCTCTCCGCGCAGGACCTGGCGACAGACGTGACCGTAGCGAAGGCTGTCGACAACTATGCCAAGCGGCACCTCGGGCTACCGAACGGTGTCAGCCACAAGGTTGTTGCCTCCCGCCTCGCGAGCCTCGGGAGCGACCTGCGGCTCAACGCGACAGGCAAGCGATTCTTGTCCGACCTGCGCCCGAAGCTTGAAGCCGCGTTCAAAGTCCACTACACACTGACGGAGACCGCGAGCAGCTAACGGCGGCCCAGATGTTGGCTGGCGGCTCGATTGGGCGCATGGATGGACGGGGTCATCGAAGATCGCGGCATGTGAGGTGACGACGATTCTCGCCCCCATGCTGGATCACACTTCGCGTTGATCTGACTTGCGAGTCACGAGCCACGGCGCCCAGGGAACACGACTTCGCTGCTCACTGCTTCCCCCAGCGCGGATCTCGCGGCGAGCTCGTTCGCTCGATACGGTTCGGCGTCGTCGGGCTGAAGCTCCGGCGGCCCATTCACGTCGTTGTCGTAGTGCCATCCGGCGAGTTTGTCCTCCCATTCGACGACTACCGCAAGCCACTTCTCGAACGCCTGGCGTGTTGCGACCGTTCCGAACGCCGCGAGGAGGGCTCGGGCTTCAGCTCTGTCGTTTCGATCCGGCATGCTGATGTCTCGCTTCGGAAGCGTCGGAGCGTAGACATCGTATGCGGTGTCACCGGTTTCGGTGTAGTTGTACATCTCGTCTTGGACTGCGAGCCCACGCGTCTCAACTATGCGTAGCACCTTGACGTATGCCTCAGCACGGCGCTGCTGGCGCTCCCGGCGGTCTGCCCTTCGGGAGTCGAACGCAGAACGCCAGATGCTCGCAAGACCTAGCAGCAGCGAGACGCATGCCGCGATAACTGCGGCGAGTCCGGGGTCAATCATCCGTCGAGGCTATCGCGGTGCTCACGTTCTTCGGCCTGTCTGTATGCCGATGCAATCGCGGCAAGCATCTCTGCGAGCTCCTGACCGGATGCCAACATGCCGGTGATCAGTTGCTCGATCTCCGCAACGTCAGCGCCAGCTGTCTGCGCGGCGCCGACAACCTGAATGACCTCGTCGGCAATCAGGCTGGTGGTCGCCATCAATGTAGCGAGACCCAGCTCACTGAACAGCGTGACCGCTTCGTCCACCGTGAGAGCATTGCTGAACACCGGAGTATCGTCGTCCGAGATGATGATGCCCAGGTCCCTCTTGATAATCGTCTGATTGGCCCCCACACCGCGGCGCTCGGTCAGCACGGTCCCGCTTGGCGAATGGGTGAGATGGACATAAACGAGCGCTGGATCGATGAGCTGACCCCACTGCCGGCGTAGCTCTTCAGTGATGTCGCGGTCCGTGGCGGAGTGCATGACCGGAATACCAGCGTCAGCAGCTAAGCGCATGAGTGTTTCGATTGCGTGCTGGGGGGTGATCCGGAAGAACTCCCTCTTCGGGTCCACGCGAAATGCGGCGAGCTCGTCGTGCGCTGCCCGCTCGAGCTCCTCGGGGTCCTCGGCGCGTTGAGCCCAGAGCACAACGAACGGGCGAGCGACGCCGGTCGAACGAAGTTGCTTTGCCCGCTTTTCTGGGGCGCCACGCGTCATGCCGATCTTCACCTGGTGACTGGAGTCGCAGTTGAGGAGGACATAGACGAAGCCCATGCGGTCACGATAGCGGACACCCCACGAAGCCCACCTTCCCTCGCGCGGCTCACGTCAGCCGTGCCGTGCCGATGTTCCGTGTATTTCTTGACGGCACGACCACCGCGTCCCGGAGCGTGAGAACGCTAGATTCGCGGACCGACAGCCAATCGTGACTGGATCACGCGCCTCTGGACGCAACCTGGGCTTGCAAGCGATGCCTGCGAAAACAGTCATTGCGGGATGAAGATCGGATCGTATATGATTTCGTGTACGACGATCCATGGCGCCTAAGGCATAGCCAACTTGGACGTCCGGCCGAGGCTCGTATGCCCTAATCTCCGCTAGGTGTGCTCAGGCGCCGGAATCCGAACGATGCCACCGCCACCCTCGACGCTTCCGCTCCGTCTCGCTCTGCGCAACCGAAGTCGAGGTCGCAGGGAAGAACATCTCCCGGACCCCGTCCCAGTCACCTTCACGCCATGCATCGAAAAGGACCAGCGCAGAAACAACGGGGTGCTCTAGAGACCGGACGAACTCCGGTCGGGTGTACACCTTTCGATCTCGCCGCATGGGCGGCACCTTCAGGCTGTGGCTGACGACGAGGGCGCCGCCTTCTACGGACTCGCGCCCAGCTGCGGCCCATGCGTCAAGGTGCTTCCGCAGTTGGCTATAAAAGTTCTCCCCAGCGGCTCCAGCGGCCGACTTCACTTCCACCAAGCGACGACGGCCCTGCCAAACCAAGAGCAGGTCGGCGGATTGCGTGCCGATGATCTTATCGAGTTCCGAGACCATCACTCCGGCATCGCGTAGCACGCGAGCAACACCCTTCTCGAGATCGGCGCCCTGACTGTACAGCAGCTGCTCGCGAACCTCCGATGCTTCCGCCACCGCTTCAGCCTGCTCGGCGTCGAGCTTCTCCCGCGCGGCAGCGTACTCGGCGTCCAGGTCAGCGATACTCGCGGCGACCCGAAGCTCGCGTGCGGTTCGCAGTGCGTCAGGGACCGCCTGCTCAGGCCGGAATCTTCGAACCGCATCAATGTTCATCTCGGGTAGCGCCTTATCGCGTACCCACTCGGCAATCACCTTCCAGTCGATATCGGCCGG
This sequence comes from Zhihengliuella sp. ISTPL4, assembly GCF_002848265.1. Lineage (GTDB taxonomy): Bacteria > Actinomycetota > Actinomycetes > Actinomycetales > Microbacteriaceae > Microbacterium. The sequence continues at coordinate 557,784 of NZ_CP025422.1, read as the reverse complement.
AACGATGTAGCGACGCTCGACACGGTCGGGCGCAACCCATGCGGCTACTACCGGCTCCCCTAATGCGGTGACGAGGATCGGCTCGAGAACACCGACCGCGGGATGCTTCTTGACCCCGAAGGGCGTGTGCTCATCGTGACCGTGCAGTTCGAGGGCGTGCCAGGCGAGTGACTCGTCGACGAGTCGGAGTGCGAGGTCCTTATCTGCCCCAGTCAGCATGTCAGCTGGTCTGATGCGGCTCTTGGAGCCGAGCGGTCGAGAGCTGATCTGCGTATCCCACTCGACGATGTACTCAGAACCGCCCGCACCGAAGACATTGAGAATGCCGTCGTCATCGGAGTCGTCGTCACCACGCATCGAACTGACCACGAGCGCAACTTCACCTCGCTGTCGAGAGCCCTCGACGAAGCGTTCTAGCTGATTGATGTTGTAGTCCGCGAACATGCGGGGTTCGAATGCAACGACACACTCAGAAGCGTCATCTCCCTCCCAGTGCGGGACAAACCCTAGCTCTTCCCACGGGGTTGCGCTGGAGGCAACCGATGGTCGGCGACGCGGATTGCTGTGTCTCGCCAAACTTGCAAGCGGCGTCTTCGGCACCTGCGACTCGTAGGCGTCCCATTCTTGTGGTGACGAAGTTCCGATGTGGATGGGGATGTTCACGAGTTCATTCAACCGCACCCAATCGATGCGCTAGCGGGACAGGCACGGAAGTAGCTACGGTCGGCGGAGTTCGCGCTAAAGACAGCGCACTCCCCTTGCGCCCAATACGCTGTCACTAGACACGGGAAGGATCCGCCGATGACCGACTCCACCGATGCCTTCGGAACAGGTTTACTCGACCACCTCAATCAGTTCACCAGTGCACCCTTCCTCTTCGTCGGCAGCGGCTTCTCCCTCCGCTACGCCGAGTCGGACAACTGGGCTCAGCTCCTTGAGCGGATGGCTGGGCTGGCGGGCAAGCCGTACGCGTACTACTCCTCCAGCGCGAACGGTGATCCGTTGCAGACTGCAACTCTCATTGCCGAAGACCTCCGGGAGCGTTGGTGGACCGAGCCAGAATTCGCGGCCAGCCGTGCGGCGTTCCCGTCACCCGCCGGACGCGAGTCTCCGTTCAAGTACGAGGTCGCCAAGTCGCTCAAGGACATCGCTTCGCGACTGCCGGACGTCGGACCACTCAACGACGAGCTAGAGGCGCTCCGTGTAGCGACCATCGAAGGCATCATCACAACCAACTTCGACGAGATCTTGGAGTACGTCTTCCCCGACTTCGTACCGTACGTCGGACAGGACGAACTTCTCTTCAAAGACCCCAAGGGCGTAGCTGAGATCTACAAGATCCATGGGAGCGCCGCTCAACCAGAATCACTCGTCATCACGTCCGCCGACTTCGAGCGTTTCCGCCCCCGAAACCCCTACCTCGCTGCGAAGCTGCTCACCATCTTCGTCGAACACCCGGTCATCTTCGTCGGATACTCCCTTAGCGATCCGAACGTTCGCTCCATCATCACGAGCATCGCCTCCGTGCTCACGAACGACAACATTCATCAGCTTGAGAATCGACTGATCTTCCTCAACTGGGACCCAGATGCGACCGAGCCGACGGTCGCACCGTCCACATTCGCGCTGGACGAAACGAGCATCCCCATCCGCCTCATCACCGCCCCTGACTTTCTTTCGACGTTCCGCGTCTTGGGCCAGCTTCATCGACGCTTTCCCGCGAAGATCCTGCGGCACTTGAAACACGAGGTCTACGAACTCGCGCGAACAAGCGAACCCTCCAAGACCGTCGTCGTGTCCGACCTTGAATCCGACACGAACCTCGACCAGGTGGATGTCGTCATCGGGGTCGGTGTTTCGAAGCGACTCCAAGACAAGGGCGTGACGGGCCTCACTCGTCGCGACCTGATGCTCGACGTCCTCGAGCCGAAGATCGAGCTCGAAAACTATCCGCAGATCGTGACGGATGTGCTCCCCTCTCTGGCGCATCAGCGCACCCACACGCCCATTCACCAGTGGCTCCGAGGGGCGAACCTTCTCGACGAGAATGGCGACCTGGTCTCAGACGCGGACGTCGCACCCGGCATCCGCGCCCGCCTTCGGCTCGGGCTCCAAACGCTGCGCCCCAACGGCTACTTCGGGGAGCGCGCTCATCGCCTACTCGCAGAGCATTCAGACTTCGACTGCCTGGTGGACCATCTGTCCCCGGGAGACGCACTACTCGCTATCCCGTTCCTTGACCCCGCGACGGTGGACTCTTCGAAGCTCCAGACATATCTCCTGGATCATCAGAACCTCTTCTCGGGAGGCACCATTGACGCTTCAACGAAGTGGATCAAAGGCGTGTTCTTCTACGACTACCTGATGAACAAGCAGCCCACGGCCGCCCGCTGGAACGCGAAGGCTTCGGCTGGGCGAGGTCGTCGCAGGGAAAGACGCAGTGCGAGGCAGGCACGACGCGAAGGCTGAATTCGTCTGACCCCGCGGGGCGGTTATCGAAGAACCACAGGTGCGCGGCACGACCCGAGATCGGCTACTTCGCGCGACAGGCACCGCCGTCGAAACCAAGGCGTCATGGGCAATTCAAGGTGACCAGCGCTCACTTCAGTTCGGTCGGAAAATCCCTGAAGGGAAGCGAAAAGGGGCGAAACCCCTATATCTCCTCAAACCCGGGAACGGAGCAGGCGCGCCGAAGATTCCGAAGCTCAGGCGGTGATTCAGTCTTCATTGTTGTAACGAAAGGAGGGCGTGTCGAGGGTCCGCAATGTGGACTTCTGCCCGTACCTTCTCTCTTAACGGAGAGACCCGCTTCCGTCGCATGGAAGCGGGCCAGTGTCTTCGTCTCCATCGGAATGAGGAAGGTTGTGACGAGATGAGTGTAGAACGCAGACAGGGTCGTGGCCAGCGACCGACACGCCGGGGCAGGAAACGGAGCATCGTGACGGTCGTCGTGACCGTCGATGTCGCGCTGTTGGTTGCCGCTGTGTCGGTGGCCGTCGCCCCGTGGGTCACGACCTCCTCGTGACCACACCACTAGGCCGGGGATGTCGCGGTCCCTGGCCTAGTGGCCCACCCTCGAGGAGGTGACCGCTACTGTGCGATGCCGGCGATGTCCGAATCCCGGAGCATGCTGTAGTCATGCATCAGATCATCGACGTGGGCGGCGGGGAGGATCGCCAAGGACGCCCACGCGTCGTCTGGACGTGCGAGTGCGGTCGGACGGGTTCCGGGGCTTCACAGAGCTCGGCGGTGAATGGGTGGAAGCGTCACGCTCGCTCCGCCAACCGCAAAGAGTACTTCGGCTGAGGTTCGGTGCCCGTCTCGCGTCAACCGCAGATGCAGTTCGCTCCCTGGCCGCAGCCGCCGTCGGCTGCCTCATTCGAGTGGCCGTGCGCCTGACTGGACTCCGGGATATCAATGGCCGGGTTCGCATCAAGAAAGCCGTACGGCTTGAGCCAGAAGCCGGCATAGTCGACGGGCATGATGGGCCAGTCCTCCTACATCGCCCAGCAGGTCTTCCCTCAGCTGACCGTCCTCGACTCGACCGGCACTGCCGTGACCACGCTTGACGCCCTCCCGAAGCACGACGGGGTGGACCAGCGCTCGTTCCACTGGCTGTCGAACTTCCCGTTGAGCGTCACGCCGCCTGCGTGGTTCCCGAAACGCGGAATGCCGCAGGTGTCTTTCAGCCGAAGCGTGCCCATGCCGTAGCACTTCAGGCCGGAGTGCAACGTTCGCCCGCCGTAGGATGTGGCCATCAACTTTCATACAAGGCAAGTAATCGAATGCCCGATGGTTCTCGAATCTGTGTGCGCTACACGAACGGCTCAGGTTCTCGGTGTGTCGTCAGCCGACACGTGTTCTGGGCCCCGTCCTAGGTTGACGCACGGACTCTCGACTTACCGCCCGCCGCCTTTTCGGAAAATCGAAGTCACGCCTCCACCTAGGACCTCTTTGAGCGCCTCCTCAGCTCCAGCCTTCTCGATAGCCAACACATTATTCATCCTTCGCAACGCTTCGTTCTCGGACCGAAGTTGCCTTACTGTAGTTCGCAGCTCTTCGAGCGACTCATCGTGCGCCTTGACGCGGTCTCGTAGTGCGACTTCACTTTGCGGCACCTTGCCCTGCGCCCGAACCTTGGCGTAGAACTCATCCTTCAGATCTGTATGGCGGTGCGTCAGCAAATGGCGCTTGACTCCAGCTTCCTGGGCGAGGCTCACGATTGTTAGTGCGCCAGTGGAGCGGAGAACATTCCCTGTCAGCAGACGGTCCATCGCGTCGCGAATCATCCGACGCTCATCCGGCGGAGTCATCGTATTCTCCAATCGCGCGACGCTGTTCATCGTGCATTTGTGCTACTTGATCTAGTTCGCTCGCGCGAATCCGAAGTCGTTCTGCCGCTGGCGCTGGTAGCACTTCCGCATCACCGCGGAGACGTGTTGCGGACAAGCGCAGTCGTGTTGCATGCCGATCCATACGAGCAATATTTGTACAATTCGGATGACACAGATCTATGCGCGGAGCAAATGCTTCCTCAGTGTCACTCAAGCATCGTGCGGTGTCACGGTCGAAAGCACACACGAATAGAGCGTCGTCACTGTCAAAAATCGTCAGGTCCGGATTACTCAACAACAGACTTGCTTGGCGCTGACTGGTCACCAGGCCTGGAAATCCAGCGTTTCGTTCGCGCAATGCCGTTGCAAGCCTGAAGGCTGCTGGACCGGAAATCTCTTCACCAGCATCAGCCGCCTCTGACATCTCGCTGAGGCGTAGTGCTATGGACCGCGCGGTTTCGAAGTCTATCAAATCGTGTATACCGTTGCGCACGCGACTGGCGTAGCCTTCGGAGATAGCGGTACGCAGGTGTCCATACTGCACGGCAAGGGCGACGAGCCCGCCGGGTTGATTTGCAATGTGCCACGCTAGCGTGCGGCGGAGGCGAAGCGGATTGACGGGACCAAGGGGATCGTCTGGAATTCGCCGGTTGCCACTCGCGTTGACGTACTTGATGAAGAATTGAATGCCTCTGGATATTGTGTTGGGGCTCGTCGAGCGCCCCGCATTCTTGACATGATGCTTCGATGGGAACAGCAGCCCACTCAGTGGACTTAGTCGCTCGAGTATGCGTATCGCCTGCACCACGGGAGTGATTGCGACCCAGGGCGCAGCTCGTGTGCGCCCTCGGCTGTCATGGTTACCATCATCGTCGCGGACTGGTTTGAAGGCTCTCGACCTAATCAGCATCCATCCACCTCGCTGGGAAGGATGCAAGACACCAGATTCAAGCGCGAGCACCTCGCCCGGCCGCATGCCCGTGAGGTACGCAATCGTGATGAAGCAAGCAGTTTCGAGAAGGCGACGATAGGTCACGACCCTGGACAAGGGTACTTTCAGCGGGGCGAGTTTGCCATCGCCGAGGTCGACGTGGACGACCTCGCCAGCCGCTCTAGCCAGTTCACGCGCAGACTTGGTTAACGCCCAATTTTGCACGACGCCTACAGACAGTCCCGACTGCAGGGCCAGATACGGAGCATCGATGATGCGCCGTCCCCGATGCTCCTTTAGAGGAATCGGCGAACCCGACTCCCGCAGTTCCGCGACATACTGGGCGAGCCTCTTGTTAGCGCCGTACTCGCCACGCTCGGGGAGTAAACTAGCATGCTTTTTGATGTCCTCCTGCAATACGACTGCATCGACGATTGGACCCGCCATGTTCACGAACGCCAGTGCGGCGTCCAGAAGCGCGGAGATTGTCGGAGTCGAGATGGGGTCCGTAATGTTCTCACCTGCTTCGCCTCGAGACTCCGGCAGAAGATCATCGCTTGAGCCGGTCAACCAAGGCGGCGCTTCTCGCAATTCGAGAGCAGGGATTTGAAGACCGATAATCCAGAGCCGGTTGATAGCCATGAAGTGATTCCCCATGGTTCCCCTGTCGAGGCGCCGCGTTTCTCGAAGGTATGTTGCGTAGGACGTCAAGGCAACTTCATCGAGGTCCCTGACGTGTTCGATTCCGTTGGCGCGCATCCACTTCGCCAGCGTCCGCCAATCAACGGCCGAGTGATAGATGCGCCCCGCACTGAGTCTGCTGACAACACGTGTTCCGAGCTGCGCAAGAATCTCCGCTGGCATCGGAAGATTGAATAGCGCCCAAGTTGCGAGCCGAAAATGTTCCCGATATTCTGCGGGAAATCCGTTCCATTTGATTCGTAGATCGTGCGATGACGGATTGTCACTGAAGAACCGAATCGGCCACACTGCAGCCCCGAACTCAGGGATTTTGTCACGCTTGGACGGCGCCTTGTCTTTGTCATAGATGGGATCTGTTCGCGACGGCAACACACTCGGCGGGTCGGAATTCATGAGTTCGAAGTTGATCATGCGCCCAAACTCCCCTCAAGCAGGTGCCCCACGGTGCGTCGGTCAACATCGGTGACGGACCGCAGCGCTTGAGCCCATTGAGCATCAGTGTAATGATCGTGCCGCAAAGACTCAAGTCTCCGGAAATGTACCGCCCATTGGCGATCCCACGCCTCTTCTCTCATCGCGCCATGCACATTCGCGAGCGCTTCATGAAGGAGAGCTAGCCGACCGAGGTGTTTTGGCATGACTACCGCATTCACACATGAAAGACAAAGGAGAAATGAGGCAGTGCACGGCGCACCCCACGGCGAAAACGGGCTCTGAAGGATGTCGGTGCACTCAGCCGTGGGTGTTTCATCGCCGCTTTCATGGTCGAAATCAGAGATTGTGGCAAGTACTTCCGAAGCGTGAGTGACGGCGCGCTCAAGGCCTCGCGCGATTGTGTCCTCTGACCTGCGAATGACTTCGGGGTCTCGGACAACATATTGGCTATCGTGCGTATCCTGGGTATTCTGATTCGGCTGACGGAGATGGCGGGTGTTCACCGTTTTCCGGATCCGTCGCAAGTTGAAGGAAACGCCGGTGCTGTGCACAAAAATGCGTTTCTGTTCGTTCGTCACGCCTACCGAGAAGACTGCGTGCACGTCGGGCGTAACCGGTGTTTTCCTAGAGATCAGCAGTCGCGAAGTATCGGCGCCATGTGCTGCCAGCAGCTCCCGCGCCGGTCGGGTCATCTCCAGGATGTGAGTGAGCAGGCGCGCCGTAGAACCAGCGCCGGTATCACGGAGCGTGCGCACCTCGAAGCGATTTCGCTGGTGCCGCCGCCGCTTCTCGAGTTCGACCCTCATGAGGCTGTGGTCGCCGGCCAGCGGGGTGCCGTCGACTCTCGTCGGGACTTCGAGTTCGTCGATTGACGTGGCGTTCCAGCCTTCCTTACACGCGATGAGAATGAGTGCCGCTGTGATCTCGGAAGCGTCAAGGTAGAGTCGCATCCAGGTGTTGATGCGCTTGTTCCCTCCCAACACAGCCGCGTATTCTGCTGCAACAGGGCGGTCGCGGTGTTGCCAGTTGCGCGGGGCATCCCCGGTCGCCGCGATGGTCTCGAGTGCCTCTCCGAGTAGATAGTCGTTGCTGTCCTCGCGAAACTCACCCCGCCTGTGACGGCGTAGGTGTTCTGCGTTCTCCATGATGCGCTTTCGGGCTCGCCTGAAGACGCGCCGTGCCGCGGTGCGCACGCGACGGAACTCCTCATCGCTGTAAGCGGTCTCCTTCGGAGCGGCCGCGGGGATACGAAGCGAAACCTCTGCACTCGTCGAGGGATGCAACAGACCGGAATCTCGAAGAAACATGCGCACCAGTCTCAGAGCGGACAGGCTCGCCGAGCTCTCGCTCTTGGCTACCAGGCGGAACTCCTGCCAGGTACTCCGAGTCAGCTCCCCCACTCTCGATGGTGCATGACCGTTAGCGGCCAGCCATCGTGCAAAGTATCCGAGGGCCCAGAATCCGTCGGAACTCGTATCGAGGGTGCGCCACGATCCGCTCGGTGAGGTGCGCGCCGCGAAGAGTTCCGCAACCTCCTGCCGAAAATCGGCCGAGAATGGAAGAACCCCGAAGTCATATTTCGCACTCGCGTCTCCCTTCTCAGTTACATGCGTCACTACAAGTCCTTCGAGATTCTCGGGTCGAACATGACTCCCGATACCAGGCAAGGCCGCCGGCCGTCCCCTACTCATCAGTTGCCAAGTCGAGGACGCTTCCTCCCGCGGCCGCAAGCGCGCGCAAGAAGTCGGCTCCTGCGGTTACGCCGTTCTCGAGGAGGGTGCGAACTTGCACGTCCCGCACGGGTGCGAGGTAGATCTCGCGTGTCGTCTCCTCAGAGGAGTGCCCCAAAAGGTCTTTGACGATTCGCCACGGATCTCGATAAAGGATCGCGAAATCCCGCCGTTGCTCGGGCGTGAGGCCAAACCTCTCGTCGTAAGCATGCTGAAGCGCGACAAGCATCACGAGAGCGAACGAATGCCGCAACATGTGCGGTGTGCAGAACGGCGCCTCGTCACCAAGCGCTCGCTGGCATCGAAGAGTCCCGGATGAGAACACGTCTTCCCAAGAGTGAGGCTGGAAAGGGGTTCCGCGCTCGGACAGCCATAGCCACATAGGCTCCAAGCCACGCTCCGTTGTCGAGAAAAGTCTCATCCTCTCTTCGACGTCGATTCGGTCCACCGGCAATGTGCGCACAACGCGACTCGATTCATCCCACCACTGCAAGCTTGTGCCCCTCGCGGTCCGCAATATCCGCTGGACGTGAAGCTTGCCTGGCAAGTCATCGAAGCGGCCCTTCGCCTGGGCTGACCGCACCGCGGCATCCCTGCTCGTGGCCACGTAAGAACGAATAGAGGAGAGTGTGCGCTCTGTTACGGCGAAAGGCCTGCCGCTACCATTCTTCGCAGCCGCCTTAGCAACTCTGCCCCAGCGCATGCGATTGACACCGTCACTCGTCGGTAACTCCATCGAGAGCAGGGACGACGCTTCCGTCAGTCGAAGCCCGGAATCGAACAGCAGATCGAAAAAGGCAGCATTCCGGTCAGCGTTACGTCCTCGGTATGCGGGGTTCACGCTTCCATCGGGAGAAAGGCCTCTAAGGCCGACATCTCGCCATCGTTCGGCGAGACGAGGGGTTAACCACTTCATGTCGACGACGCGACGACTCGTTGGGCTGAGCTCAACAACCTCGATCTTCTCCCCATCCCGGCCTCGGGAGGCGACCGTACGGATCGGTGAAGTCTCGAGGACCTGCTCTTGAACTGCCCATTTATACAAACGGTTGAGGGCTGCCAACTCACGCGCCCATTTCGACCCGCCTATCGTCCGCGGGTTGCTAGGACCGCGGTTCCTCCAGTCTTCGTAGTCTTCAACATCACCAACCGTGGCTTCGGTCCACCGTCGCTCATTTCGCTGCCACAGGAAATTGAAGAAGACCACATAGTCGCCCGTGTAGGCGAGTTTGGTCGACTTCGCGAGTCGTGCGAAGCGCGGACTGTTGAAGTACGCAGTCAAAGTCGGGTCGGCCATCCCCGTCGGGTCTGTCATGAATGGGGAGCCGAACCGGATGCCCGCGGCGCGCTCGCGGCGCATCAGCTCTGTAGCACTCCATAGTTCGGCGCTGTGAGAAGATCCCCCCGCGTTCAGCTCGACCCAGCGCACGCGCCATCCTGCCACGATGTCCTTTCCCAACACTCACGACTCAGTCTGCAACACTTGGCGTACAACAGCTAGGTTTCACTACAGAACTGGTCGCACGCAGCGATGACCCACCCCTGCGGCGTCAGCAGCGCCGCGAGCGGCCCGTCGAGCACCGCCCGGGAAACGCCGACGGCCGCCACAACGATGAGGAGCGCCGCCGCTGCGCGTCGGACCACGGGGAGCAGCGCGCCCGCGGTCCGCGACCGGAGCAGACGGCCCGACCGTGTCGTGCCCCTCGTCACTGCGGGCTCGCGAGACCGGGACCGTCCGCGACAGCAGATGACGGCGATGGCGCTGCTCACCACGGCGACCAGCAGCGCGCTGCCGAGGCCAGCCGGCAGCAGTACCTGCCCACCGGGAAGCCCGGCGGTGACCCGAGCCACCATCGCGATCCAGGCTGACGGCAGCCATGCCGAGGCCGACAGGACGTCGGCCACGGCGGGAAGCGGCGCGGCCAGACACGCGAGGAGCCCGATCACCGTCGCGACCGGAGCGGCCGGCTCGGCGAGGAGGTTCGCGACCACGGCGACGAGCGACACCTGCTCCGCGAACAGCGCGATCACGGGGGCGCAGGCGAGCTGCGCCGCCAGCGGCACCGCGATCGCGAGGGCCAGCGGACGAGGCACCCCTCGCGCGATCCCGTTCGCCAGGGCAGGGGCGAGCAGGATGAGCGCGCCGGCGGCCACCGCAGACAGAGCGAACCCCGGCGTGGATGCGAGCCAGGGGTCGGCCACGAGGAGAGCGGTGACGCTGAGCGCAAGGATTCCAGCCCCCGCGCTCGGACGCCCGAGCAGGATCGACAGCATGCCCGCTGCGGCCATCGCGGCAGCCCGGACCACGCTCGGCTCCGGCGTCACGAGCACCACGAAGGCCGCCAGCGCGCCGGCGGCGAGCAGGACCCGCAGCGCCCGCATCCCCCCCGCAGAGCGCGACGATTCCGAACACCGCGGCGAGGACGATTGCGCAGTTCGCCCCTGACACGGCCGTGAGGTGGCTGAGGCCGCTCATCCGCATATCGGCGTCGAGGTCTACCGGAACGGCGGTGGTGTCCCCCACAGCGAGCCCGGGAAGGAGTCCCGCACCGGGTTCCGGGAGTCGCGTCGCGCGCTCGACGAACGACCGGCGGAGGTCGGCAGCGAGTCCGAAGACGCCCGACGCGGGCCGTTCCACGTCTGCCGCAGTGACGAAGACGACGAGCACCGCCCGCTCCCCCGGGTCCGTTGCTGCGCTCTCGCCGGTCACTCGCACCTCCGCACCGAGGACGAACCCCTCACCGCGCTCGATCCCGATGCGCACCGGACCGGCAGCCGGCTCCACGGCGCCCGGCGAACCGATGCCGCTCAGCTGCACCTCCATCCACAGGCGCCCATCCCGCCCCACGGTCGCCGAGGACGACACCTCACCGACCGCTTCGACGACTCTGCCACCCCATCCGCGCACGGTCTCGCGGCTCGTCGACTGCGCGGACACGGTGAGCGCCACGGCTGCCGCCGCCGCGAGGACCACGATGACCAGTCCGCTGACCGCCACGGCTGCGTGACGCCCGCTCGCGATCATGACGCCGATCACGAGCGCGGATGCCAGGCAGCCACCCGCCAGCCACGCCGCCGCTCCCGGCGCGAACACGCAGACCAGGGCCGCACCCCATGCACCGACCGCCACCGGCAGCAGGCGCAGATCGCGCGTCACCCGGGTCCCCATTCCGACCCCGGGGAGGAACGCTGCGGCTCATCCATCCGATCACGCTAAAGTCGCCCATTCGCCCGCTCCGACCGCCCTGACCCTCGCGAGCAGGAGCCGAGGAGAACCTGTCTCGCGGTCGGAATGTGGAGGAGCGCTTTTCCGGCGGTGGGCTGACGGCTGGCATCAGACACGACCGGGCAGAGGACGGCATCGGCGGAAGCCATTGAGTAGCGTGAGTACTGGCGTGGCAAGGGCCGCAGCGACGAGGAGGAGTGCGCATGAATGTGCCGGCTGGGTGGTACGACGATGGTTCCGGGCGTCAGCGCTGGTGGGACGGAGCACGGTGGACCGACGCCTACGCCCCCGCTGCGGGCGCGACGAGCTCCTCTCAGCCCCGACTCGAGGCGCCGACGTACTCCTCTGCCACCCCGGCGCAAGATACCCCTGACGCCGGCTCCCGGGCGACACCGATCCTCGGGTTCATCGGACTGGGTCTGGCCGTCATCGGCACCGTTCTCGCCTGCTTTCCGGTGCTTTTCGTGGTCGGTGCGGTCGTCCTGCTCGCCGGGTTCGTCGTGTCGCTCATCGGGTTGTTCACGAAGAACGCAGCGAAGTGGCCGTCGATCGTCGGCATGGTCGTGTCCGTCGTCGGCGCCGTGATCGGAGTCACCGTGCTCGTCGTGTCCCTCGTGCTGACCTCGTCGGCACTGAACGACTCGTCGCCCGCCGAAAACGCTCCCCCGGCCACCGCCGCGCCGTCGGACACGCCGGGCAGTACAAGTGAGAGCCGTCCGACACCCGAGGAGATCGGTGCGTCCGCGGAGGAGATCAACCGTTCGAACGGCCTCACCACCTATGACGACATGCCGGACTTCTATCCCTGCGTCGGGCAGTACGTCTACGACTCCGAGCTGTCCGACGAGAGCGTCCAGCTCCTGGTCGACGGACGCGATCCGCTCGAGTCCGAGCGGGAGCTGGCGACCCAGGTGATCACGGATGCCACGCTGACCTGCGACCCGCAGGGATAGCCGGCTCTCACTCGGCCCGTGCGGATCGAGTCTCGCGGCGTGAGAGCAGCCAAGGGATCAAGAAGAGCAGCACGACGCTGAGTATCAGCAGACGGACGATCCACAGGGCGAATTCCGACTCCACACCGTAGCTTCCGGGGATGCCGAGGAGCGCGAGGAGGATCTGCGGCCACGCGAAGCGTCCAGGGCCCGCATCGCTGAGATCCAGCGCACCTGCGCCGACGAGGATGACCCCCGAGAGCGTCAGGAGAACGAGCGGCATGATCAGCCCCGCCGCGGCGTGCTTCTCACCGCGGAACACGCGGATCAGGGTGCCCACGAGATGGAACAGCGGCCAGACGACGAAGAACCACGCCAGGGCACCGAAGCCGTATCCCAGCACGACCAAGACGACGTTCATGGCGAGGACCCCGAGGACCTCGCCCGTGGACGCCGCCCCGAAGTACCCTGGGTTGGCGAGGATCGAGGGCAGAGAGACCGCGAGCAGCCCCGCGGGCAGGACGGCGAACAGCCACCAGAGGAAGTCGAAGCGGGTGCGACGGTTCGCGAAGGAGTTGCGCGCGACCATCTGAATCGTCAGGGCGGTGACAGTCAGGGGGATGCCGACGAGGGCGACGAACTGCGGGGCTCCGTCGTTCGACGACGGCTCGAGCGCCCAGAGCAGCAGCGCGCCCACGGCCACGCCGACGATGACGAGGCCGATGACGAAGCGGAGGATGCTGACCCACGGCTTGACGATCGAGGGCGGCTCTCCCGCACCGCCATTGCGCGGACCGCGGGATGCTGGGGCTGGTGCCGAGTCGGACTCGGGCGGCGGACTGCTCACCTCGCGACGCTATCAAACGCCGTCAGCCCTCACACCCTGACGCCGTCACGCAACCCCTCCAGGACCCTCTCCCCGATCCCGGGAACGGCCAGAAGGTCGTCCACCGCCTGAAATCGACCGTTCTCTTCACGCCACGCGATGATGCGCTGAGCGAGCGCCGGCCCGATGCCCGGAAGCTCTTCCAGCGCCGCCTGATCAGCGCTGTTTAGGTCCACTGTCCCGTCATCGGGAGGCGGGATCACGGGGTCAGCTACCGTACCCGCCACCGGCACGACGATCTGCTCGCCGTCCTCCACCGGACGGGCGAGGTTCACTCCCGCAAGATCGGCCGCGTCCGTCGCCCCGCCGGCAGCCGCGAGAGCATCGACGACTCGAGCCTCTGCGTGCAGGACGTACAGACCCGGCCGGGCCACCGCCCCGAGCACGTGCACATAGGTCTCGGCCGCAGCGGGGGCCACCGACGCCGAGCTCTGCACCAGGGGAACGGAATCGACGGACGCGGGCTGCTCCCGCAGCAGGCCGAGCCCGACGGCTACGGCCAGCACGACGATCGCCAGCACCACCGCGGCGCCGAGCCCGAGACGGAACCCGCGATGAGACGGGGGTGGTGGCGGGGACGGGGTCATCTGGCCACGGTAACCGTCCACCGCACCCCTCCCGGGCTTGAAAGCCCGGGCGTCGTGGACAACCCCTCGTGCACCACCGACCGTGCAGAAGGGCGCACGCAGCGGGTCGGTCAGGTCGTCACGTCGGAGAGGGACCTCGACGCCCGGGTGCCTCAGCCCTTGACGACGATGCTGACGATTTTCGGGGCCCGCACGACGACCTTGACGATCTCGCGGTCGCCGATCGAGCGGATGACCCGCTCGTCGGCCCGCGCCAGCGCCTCGAGCTCGGCCTCGCCGATGCGTGCCGGCACCTCGAGCTGCGCGCGCACCTTGCCGCCGATCTGGACGACCGCGGTCACGGTGTCCTCCACGAGAAGCGCAGGGTCGGCGGAGCGCCACGACACGAGTCCGACCGACGGCTCGTGCCCCAGGATCTCCCACATCTCCTCCGCGGTGTGCGGGGCGATGAGGTCGAGCATGACGGCGATGGTCTCCGCGGCCTCGCGCACGGCGGGGTCGGCGGCACCGGAAGCGCCGTCGATCGTCTTGCGGGTCACGTTGACCAGCTCCATCAGACGGGCGACGAGCACATTGAACTTCGTCTGCTCGACCAGCGCGGGCGCTTCGGCGAGCAGCTTGTGGGTCGCACGCCGCAGCGCCGCGTCGCCGCCGTCGAAGACCACGTCGACCGGGCTGGCGACCTCGTGGGCGATACGCAGGGCGCGCGAAAGGAACTTCTGCGCACCGGTCATCGAGACGTCGGCCCAGTCCTTGTCGTCCTCCACCGGACCGGCGAAGGCCAGCCCGACGCGGAGAGCGTCGGCGCCGTGGGCGTCGAGCTCCTCCTGGAACAGCACCAGGTTGCCCTTGCTCTTCGACATCTTCTGCCCGTCGAGCAGCACCATGCCCTGGTTGATCAGGTTGGAGAACGGCTCGGTGAAGTCGATCAGTCCCATGTCGAACAGGACCTTCGTGATGAAGCGGGCGTAGAGCAGGTGCAGGATCGCGTGCTCGACGCCGCCGATGTACGAATCGACCGGCGCCCAGCGCGCCGCCTGGGCCGGGTCGAACGCCATCGTGTCGCTGTTCGGCGACAGGAAGCGGAGGAAGTACCAGGAGCTGTCGACGAAGGTGTCCATCGTGTCCGGATCGCGCAGCACCGGGTCGCCGGTCTCCGGGTCGGTCGTGCGCACCCAGCTCTCCGCACCGCCCAGCGGCGACGTGCCCTTCGGCTTGAGGTCCAGGCCCTCCACACTCGGCAGCTTCACCGGCAGCCGGTCCTCCGGCACGGGGATGATCCGGCCGTCCTCAGCGTGCAGCATCGGGATCGGCGTTCCCCAGAACCGCTGACGCGAGATCAGCCAGTCGCGGAGGCGGTAGTTCTTCGCCGCGCGGCCGGTGCCTGAGGCCTCCAGCTGCTCGATGGCGCGGGCGATCGCGTTGCGCTTCGACAGTCCGTTCAGCGCTCCGGAGTTGATCATGCGCCCCTCGCCGGTGAGCGCGACGCCGGTCTTCGCCGGGTTCTGCTCGTCGAGGGCGGCATCGGCATCAACGGGGACGCCGTCCTCGTCCACCTCGATGACCGGCATGGCTCCGGTGACCGGGGCGGTCGTGTCGACGACGACCTTCACCGGCAGGTCGAACGCCCGCGCGAAGTCCAGGTCACGCTGGTCGTGCGCGGGAACGGCCATGACGGCGCCGTGCCCGTAGTCGGCCAGCACGTAGTCGGCGGCCCAGATCGGCAGCTTCTCGCCGTTGACCGGGTTGATCGCGTACCGGCCCAGGAACACCCCCGTCTTCGGGCGGTCGGTGGACTGCCGGTCGATGTCCGTGGTCTTCTGCACCTCCGCCAGGTATGTCTGGAAGCGCTCACGCACCTCGGGCTCGGCATCCGCGGCGATCTCAGCGGCCAGGTCGCCGTCCGGGGCGACGACGAAGAAGGTCGCACCGTGCAGGGTGTCCGGGCGGGTCGAGAACACCGTCACCGGCTCCTCACGCCCCTCGATACGGAAGTCGACGTCGGCGCCGACGGAGCGGCCGATCCAGTTGCGCTGCATCTGCAGCACCTTGTGCGGCCAGAACCCCTCGAGCTGGTTCAGGTCGTCCAGCAGGCGGTCCGCATAATCGGTGATGCGGAAGTACCACTGGGTGAGCTTCTTCTTGACGACCTCGTAGCCGCAGCGCTCGCAGCGGCCGTCGATGACCTGCTCGTTCGCCAGCACGGTCTGGTCATTGGGGCACCAGTTGACCGGGCTCTTCTTCCGGTACGCCAGGCCCCGCTCGTACATCTTCAGGAAGAGCCACTGGTTCCAGCGGTAGTACTCGGGGTCGGACGTGTGCAGCACCCGGCTCCAGTCGAACGAGACGCCGTACTGCTGGAAGCCCACCTTCTGCTGCGCGATGTTCTGGTACGTCCACTCGCGCGGGTCCGCACCCTGGCGGATCGCGGCGTTCTCCGCGGGCAGTCCGAAGGAGTCCCAGCCGATCGGGTTCAGGACGTTGTGACCGCGGTGACGCCAGAAGCGGGCGACGATGTCGGAGTACAGGTAGTTCTCCGCGTGCCCCATGTGCAGGTCGCCGGAGGGGTACGGGAACATGGCCAGCACGTAGCGCCGCGGTCGCGTGTCCTCGTCTCCGCCCGTGAGGAACGTCTCGTGCTCCGCCCAGTACTTCTGCCACTTGGCCTGGATGGCGTGCGGCGAGGAGAACTCCTCGTCGACGGGAGCGGTGGACATGTTCTCGGACAACGAACGCACGACCAATCTGAAGGAAAAAACGGGATCAGTTCAGGATATCGGAACGCCAGGTCGCGGGCATTTCCGCGCCCAGTGCCGCGAGGGGCGCCCGGGCCTTCGTCGCCACCTCGCGGACCTCGGCCGCGGGCACCGATCCCCAGGTGATCCCGCCGCCGGCGCCGACGAATGCCGCCCCCGCGTCGACGACGATGCTGCGGATGACCATCGCGAGGTCGAGCGCCCCGTCCACGCCGATATAGCCGAAGCAGCCGGCATAGATGTCGCGCGGGCCTCCTTCGAGATCGTGCAGCTGCGTCATCGCCGAGAGCTTCGGAGCTCCGGTCATGCTCCCGGCGGGGAACGCCGCCTCCAGCAGCGCTCCGACCGTGGTCCCCTCCGCGGCCCTGCCACTGACGGTGCTGACGAGCTGATGCACCGCCGGGTAGCTCTCCACCACCCAGAGCCCTTCGACCCTGATCGAACCAGGGACGCAGACCCGCGACAGGTCATTGCGCATGAGATCGACGATCATGACGTTCTCGGCCCGCTCCTTCGGGTCCGCGGCGAGCTCTGCGGCGAGCGCCGCATCGGTCGTCGCGTCGGCTCCGCGCGGACGGGTGCCTTTGATGGGCCGGGTCCGGATGATGCCCCCGCTCGCATGAAGGAACTGCTCGGGGCTGGCACTGAGGAGTGCTCGCCCGTCGATCCGCAGGAATCCGCCGTGGTGCGCCGGCGTCGCCGCCCGGAGCCGTCCGTACACGGCGACGGCGTCGTGCGCTCCGGGCACGGTGAACCGCGTCGTGAGGCAGAGCTGGTAAGCGATCCCCGCACGGATGAGGTCACGGCAGCGATCGATGAGCTCCTCGTACGCGTCGGGCGTGTGCCGGGCCTCGGCGGTGTGCTTCTCCTCCGCCGCCCGTTGCGTCGCCCCGTCGGGGATGGACGCGTTCAGGAGACTCTGCAGCCAGCGCTCCCCCTCGTCCGTCTCCTCCTCCGGGGCCAGCAGCCACAGCTGACGCGCGGCATGATCGACGGCCAAGGCCCTGGTCACACGCAGCCACGTCCGGGCGTCCGGCTCGAGCTCCGCGGCGATCGGAGCCCCCGCGCGGGCCGTACCACTCTCGTAGTCGCGCCAGCCGACCCATCCCCCGCGGAACGGCGGTAGCCCCTCGTCGACGGAGCCGACGTCGAGGCGCACCTTCTCGGGAAGCGCCTCCGCGTCGCCGATGCCGAGGAAGCTCCACCCCTCGGTCGCGTCGGAGCCCGCGTCGAGCCAGAACACGTCGGCGTGCTGCTGGCTGAGCGCCGCGAACAGTCGCTCCGGCGCCACCCAGGACGGCAGCGGTCGGGGGCTCAGGCGGTCGGGCACCTTTCCAGCCTAGGACCGGGCCGCTCCCGTATCCTCATGAGGTGGACGACCTCCTGCTCTGGCTCCTCGACACCGTGCAGTCGATCGATCCGGTCACGCGCACGCTGGTCGCAGGTCTCGCCGTCATGCTGGAGACGAGCATCCTCATCGGCCTCATCGTCCCGGGCGACACCATCGTCATCATCGCTTCGATGGGCGTCGCCACTCCCCTGGAGGGCATCGCGATGGGAGTGGCCGTGGTCGTCGGGGCCCTCATCGGCGAGAGCATCGGGTTCTGGCTCGGCCGCTGGCTGGGTCCCTACATCCGCGCCTCCTGGCTCGGGCGGCGGATCGGCGAGCACAACTGGGTGCGCGCGGAGAACTACCTCGCCCGGCGCGGCGGCATCGCCATCTTCCTCTCCCGCTTCCTCCCGGTCCTCCACTCGCTCGTCCCCCTCACGGTCGGTATGAGCGAGTACCCGTATCGGCGCTTCCTGGCCTGGACGACCCCGGCATGCATCATCTGGGCCTCGGCCTACGTGAGCGTCACCTCGCTCGCCGCCGGCAGCTTCCGCGAACTCGTCGACCGCGTGCACTTCGCCGGCTACCTGTTCGTCGGGGTCATCGCCCTGTTCCTCGTGCTCGCCTATCTGGGCAAGCGGCTGCTGCACCGCCTGGAAGCTCGTCATCTGGAGGCCCCGGCGGCGGAGTCCGACGCCGACGTGAAAGACTGAGGCAATGGCCCCCGCACCCCCGGCGCCCAGGATCCACTGGTTCGCCCGTCTCGAGCACCGCCTGCACGTGTGGCGCGAGGGACGAGCGCGCCGCCGCGGGCGGAACGCCACCGTCCTGCCCTTCCCCGGCTACGGCGGTCCCGGCTGGGTCCGCGTCCTCGGTCGTGTGCTCATCGTCCCCCCGCAGCGGAGCAACCGCGACGGCGAACCCGCGAGCATCCGCGGCTGGCGCAGCTTCGTCGGGATCCCCGTGGGCTTCGCCTCTGTCGACGTCCATGTCGGCGACAGCACGCACCGGGTCGTCGCCGACCGTGGGGGCGTCATCGACACCGTCATCCGCGCGGACCTCGAGCCCGGCTGGCAGACGTTCACGATCACGGTCGAGGGGCAGGAGCCCATCGAGGCCCGCGCCTTCATCGTGGCGGAGAGCACCCGTTTCGGCGTCGTCTCCGACGTCGACGACACGGTCATGGTCACGGCGCTCCCCCGGCCCTTCATCGCCTTCTGGAACTCCTTCGTCGTCGACGAGCACGCACGCATCCCGGTGCCGGGAATGGCGGTGCTGCTCGACCAGCTCCTCCGACAGCACCCCGGCGCCCCCATGGTCTACCTCTCCACCGGAGCCTGGAACGTCGCCCCCACCCTGTCCCGGTTCCTCGGACGGCATCTGTTCCCCGCCGGCTCCCTCCTCCTGACCGACTGGGGCCCCACGCACGACCGCTGGTTCCGCAGCGGCCGCGAGCACAAGCTCACGAACCTGCGACGGCTGGCCACCGAGTTCCCGGATGTGAAGTGGCTCCTCATCGGCGACGACGGCCAGCATGACGAGTCCATCTACACGCAGTTCCAGGAGGAGCACCCCGAGGCTGTCGCCGGCGTCGCCATCCGGCGACTGCTGCCGGCAGAGGCGGTGCTCGCCGGTGGCCGCGCAGAGATGGAATCTCACGAGGCGGACGAGGTGCCGTGGGTGAGCGCAGAGGACGGCGCGGGGCTGCGGGATCAGCTCGGCGACGTCGGCATCCTGCACTGACATGGTCCTCACGCGTGACGAGTGGCTCCGGCGCGAAAGCGCGCATCAGGAGCGCGCCGATGCGCTGACGGCAGCGCACCGGGACCGCATCGCCCGTGGCGAGAAGCACCCCGTGTGGGACTTCCTCTTCACGTACTACTCATACAAGCCCGCGCACCTCCGCCGCTGGCACCCCGGGGCAAGGGTGGAACTGCAGGATGCGCCCGAGCGGACCACGTGGCGCTGGTACGCGCCCGGCAGCACGCCCGGCGGCGTGGTGCCCGATGCCGCACGTTTCGCAGCGGAGAAGCCGGAGCTCGCCCGCCTCGTGTCCCTCATGCTGCGCCGCACCGGCTCGCGACCCGGACAGTTCGGCTGCTTCGGCCTGCATGAGTGGGCGATGGTCTATCGCGCGGACGAACACCGGCATGCCGTTCCCCTGCGGCTCGGGCAGGCGGGCACGGACGCGGTGGTCGAGGCGCACGACCTCCGATGCACGCACTTCGACGCCTTTCGGTTCTTCACCCCGGACGCGGTGCCCCGCAACCGGGCGGCGCTGACGAGGATCGATCAGCCCCAGGTCGAGCAGCCCGGTTGCCTGCATGCCGGAATGGACCTCTACAAGTGGGCGATGAAGCTCGGACCGCTGATCCCCGGCGAGCTGTTGCTCGATGCCTTCGAGCTCGCGCGGGACATCCGGCTGCTGGATATGCAGGCGGCGCCGTACGATCTGTCGGCCTGGGACGTCCAGCCGGTCCGCATCGAGACGCCGGGGGGCAAAGCGGAGTACGTCCGGCGTCAGCGGGGCTTCGCTGAGCGGGGCACCGCTCTGCGCCGCGCCCTCCTCACCGCCTGGCTCGGCCCCGCGGGGTTCGCCGCGGCCTGAGGGTCATCCCGCGGCGGCGCAGTCCGCGCAGATGGACCACGACGACGACGCGGCCGCGAGCTGCAGGCGCAGGGCGAGCACGCGCGTCGCGGCATCCGCCACGCGGTCGGCGGGGAGCGTGCCATCATCGACAGCCGCAGCGATCCCGGCGGCCATCTCGCCCGCGGTCTGCGCATCCGAGCCCGCGATCATGAGCACGAGATCGTTGCCGGCGGCCACCGCCGCGACCCCGTTCGCGACCGGGTCGGCGTACGCCGGGTCCCCGGAGGACAACAGCATGCCGAGATCGTCGGTCACGGCCACGCCGTCGAAACCGAGCTCGTCCCGAGCGATGCGATGCCACTCGGCCGACAGCGAGGCCGGACGCGCGTCCACCGCGGTGTAGGCCAGATGCCCGTACATGAGCAGCGAAGCTCCGGCCTCGATGCCCGCAGCGAAAGGCACGCCGTCCGCGCGCTCCCACGCCGCCTTCGACACATTCGTGGTCGGGATCGCGTGATGCGAGTCGCCCGGAGCCGCGCCGTGGCCGGGGAAGTGTTTGAGCGTCGAGGCGACGAACCGCTCCTGCGCCTCCGTCGCGGCGGCGGTGCGGTCGGCGACACCCTGCGGATCGGTTCCGAGGGCCCGACCGAAGATGAAGGAGCCGGGGTCGGCGGGGACGTCGGCGACCGTCCCGAAATCGACCGTGATCCCCGCACGCGCGACGAGCGCCCCGCGCGCCGCGAACGCCGCCGCGGTCTCGTCGACCGGGCGGTTCTTCAGGGTCGAGGACGCCGGGTACGTGTCCCAGGGCAGCCGCGAGACGATGCCACCTTCCTGATCTACCGCGATCAGCGGCGGAAGCGCCGGGTCGACCGTCAGGGCATCCGTCAGCGTTCGGAGTTCCACCTCCGTGGACGGGATATTCCCGCCCATGAGGATGAAGCCGCCGAGGCCCGACGCCATGTAGGCACGCAGCGCCGCGGGGTCTGTCCCGCCGATGTGACCCATGACGATGGAGGACGCCTGCTCGGCGGTGCTCATCTCGGCGACGAGCGCCGCGGCGTGCTCTTGCACACCATCTGTTTCGGCCGCCTGCACCGTCACCACGTCTGCAGGCGAAGGCGACGGCGCGGCCGCCGACGGGGAGACAGCGCCCGCGCCGAGGAGGGCGGTCACGACGAACGCGGCAGCGCCCCCGCGTCGCAGCGACGGTCCCCGGTACCTTCTGCGATCCATCGCCCTCAGCGCGCGAGCGCCTCGGGGATCGGCACCGAGGTCTCCTCGTCACCGTTGCCGAAGCGGATCGTGCGCCCGATCGTGCCCGGGTCTTCGAGGGCAGCGACGATGACGGCCGCCACGTCGGCGCGGGAGACCTCACCGCGTCCCTCGGGGTCGATGCGGATACGGCCGGTCGGGTCGTCGAAGGTGAGCGCGCCGGGGCCGAGGATCGTCCCGTCGAGATCGGAGGCGCGGAGGTGCTCGTCGGCCGCCCACTTCGCGTCCGCGTACGGGAAGAAGGAGTCGTCTTCCGGAACGCCGTGGTCGGCCGTGGAGCCGATCCAGGACACCATGACGTACCGCCGCACGCCCGCGCGCTCGGCCGCGTCCATGGAACGCTCGGCCGCGTCGCGGTCGACCGCGTAGGTGCGCTCGGGGCTCCCCCCACCGGCGCCCGCGGACCACACGACGGCGTCGTGTCCGCGGATGATCTCGGCGAGGGCGTCCACGTCCATGGTCTCGATGTCGGCGACGAGAGCGATGGCTCCGCCCTCCTCGACCTCGGAGACATGGTCCGGATTCCGGATCACCCCCGTGACCTCGTGGCCGCGGGCGACGAGAAGAGGGGCGAGCAGCAGGGCGATGCGGCCGTGGCCGCCGAAGACGAGGATGCGCGACATGCCTTCACCCTACGCGCCCTCACGGACGTCAGCCTGGAGTCTGCGAACTGTCGATGACGAACGCCTGCGGGTGCGAGGGAAGGTAGCGCACGACGACGGGTGCCTCGCTGGGGATCCACACGTCGCGGTCCGGGTACACCGCGGGCGTGAAGAAATCGCTCTCCAGGGTGTACTCGGTGCCGTCCGCGGCCGTGAACGTCACCCAATCCCCGTCGACGGTGCCCGTGGTCGGACGGCCGTTCTCGAAGATGTAGGCGCGGGTGACGGGCACCCCGGTCAGGCTGAGGATACCGATCACGAGAGAGCCGAGCATCACGAAAGCCAGGACACGGAAGATCACCCGGACCACGGTGCCGCCGACGTTGCCGCGGGATCGGCTCTCTGCGGGGAGCAGCCCCTCGCGTTCGCGGACGGCGCGCAGCGAGCCGCCTCCGCCCGTGCCTCGCGCGGACATCGCGAACAGCCCGAGGATCGAGAACGCCGCGATGAAGACCATCGTGTAGCCGTGCGCGGCAGGGAAGTTGACCAGCCACATCAGCGTGTCCAGGGGGTTCATCGGCCCGCCTCCTTCTCGATGGTGACGGCGACGGTGTGCGGGTCCTCCCGCCGATAGAAGGCCCAGACGGGAGCCCCCACCTGCAGCCGCGAGACGGCCTGCGGGTAGACGAACACGGTGGTGTCAGCCTCCCATGGCTCCGCGCCCTCCGGGGCCACCAGCACCTTCAGCGCGAGCTCGCTCTGCCCCTCGCGACGCCGCCCGGTCGGACGGACCTCGACGACAGAGGCGGGAACCTGGGTCCCCGTCGTGCGCGCGCGGACCTGGGACGGATCGATGAGGCCGCGATCGATGCGCCACTGCAGCATCGCCTCTCGGACGCTCGGGTCACTGAGATCGGCGAGTTCGACGGTGTCCGGATCCTCGACGCTGTAGCGGACGGGGACGGGCTGTCCGACCTGCAGCGCTCCGACGTCGCCGGCATCGAGCAGCATGCGCAGCTGCCCGATGAAGTCGTCGCCGACGCTCGGGCTGACACGGATGAAGAGGTCGTACTGGGGCACATCGTTCACCGTCACGCCGGTGCGCGACATCTCGACGATGGTTCCGACGCCGATCTGCGCCGGACCGCGGACCTTCTTGCGCCGCGCCAGGCCCGACATCGACCCGCCGAAGGTGAGGAGCAGGCCCCAGGCGACGCCGATCACGATCGGACCGCCGGGACCGTCGTCGCTCGCGAACGGAAGGATCGACTCGCGCTGGTTCACCCCGAACAAGCCCTCGCCCACCCACACCACGAGCCAGGCGGACAGCAGCAGCCAGACGACGGTCAGGATGATGCGCAGCATGCCTCCCAGCGTATTCATCGGCGACCCCCACGGACGAACCGGTCAGGAGGAGACTGCCGCTCCTGCTTCCGCCAGAGCGTGAACGACGCCGGCGGCCGCGGCCCTTCCTGCCCTGTTCGCGCCGATCGTGCTCGCGGAAGGCCCATAGCCGACGAGCTGCACGCGCGGATCCGCCACCGCCGTCGTGCCGCGACCTCCGCGGTCGAGCTGGATCCCGCCGGCGGCGCTGCGCAGATGAAGCGGAGCGAGGTGGCCGATCGCGGGTCGGAACCCCGTCGCCCACAGGATCACGTCCACGCGTTCGAACGATCCGTCGGCCCACCGCACACCATCGGGCTCGATCCGCTGGAAGAGCGGGCGACGGTCGGCATACGCCCCGAGACGCTCCGCTTCCCGTTCCTGGGGGCGCAGCATGAGACCCGTCACACTGACCACGCTCTCCGGGGGCAGGCCGGCCGCCACACGCTTCTCGACGAGCGCGACGGCAGCAGCGCCGGCTTCCGGCGTGAAGTCGTCGTCGCGCCAGACGGGAGGGCGACGGGTGACCCACAGCGTCTCCGTGAGGGGGGCGAGGGCACCGAGGAACTGCACGGCGGACGCACCGCCGCCGACGACCAGGACCCGCTTGCCCAGGAAGTGCTCCGGCCCCGGGTAGTCCACGGTGTGGAACTGCTCCCCGAGGAACGTCTCCATCCCCGGGTAGTGAGGGATGAAGGGTTGCGTCCAGGTCCCGGTCGCGTTGACCAGGGTGCGGGTGCGCCACTCCCCCTCGTCGGCCTGCACGACGAGAACCCCGTCGTCATCGTGGACTCGACGGACGTGCACCGGCCGCAGCACCGGCAGATCGTGGGCCTTCTCGTACGCGGCGAAGTACTCCGGCACCGCGATATTGGCCCGGCGCTCGTCCCGTGGCGGCGCGGCGTCTCCCGGGAGCTCGGCGACCCCGTGCACGTCGCGCATCGTGAGGGCGTCCCACCGGTGCTGCCATGCTCCCCCGGCCCGAGCATCGGCATCCAGAACGACGTGCTCGATCCCGCGGCGGCGCAGGTGGAACGACGCGGACAGCCCGGCCTGGCCGGCGCCGATCACGATGCTGTCGAGAGTGCTCACGATGGATCGAACGCCGTCGCTCCTCCGGATGTTCCTCGCGCACCGACGCGCCCGGGCCGCCCGTCCCGATTGGTGCGGATGCGGATTCGTGTAGTAGTGTTTTCACGTTGCCCGGAGCACTCCGGAGCAGCGTCTGGGCCTGTGGCGCAGCTGGTAGCGCACCTGCATGGCATGCAGGGGGTCAGGGGTTCGAGTCCCCTCAGGTCCACGAAAAACCCTCGGTTCGCCGGGGGTTTTCGTGTTTCTTGAGCCCGTGGCATCCCGCGAGATCCGGCCGTCACGCCGCATCAGGTTCTTCTTGCCCTAACTGCCTGCCCCGCGCGCGAGCCTGCGTTCACCCCGCCGCGATCAGATCGTATGGCCGGCTGCGCGGAAGGAGACCGTCGCGATCAGGCCGCCTCCCGGACGGGGTTCCAGCGCGAGCGATGCGCCCTGTGCCCTGGCGATCGATTCGACGATCGCGAGTCCGAGCCCATGGCCTTCCTGCGACGAGCGGTCGGGGCGGTACAGCGGCTCGGAGAGCCTGCTCACCTCATCGAGGGTGAGGACCGCGCCGGTGTTCTCGATGCGGATCGTGCTCTGGCCCTCGGCCTCGCGAGTGGTGATCTCGATGACCGCACGGTCATCGTTGTGCCGCAGGGCGTTCTGGACCAGATTGTGCACGAGCAGTCTCGCGAGGACGGCATCCGCCCGGGTGGGCGCGGCGCGCAGATCCATCGTCGTCGGCCTCGAACCGGGGATGGTTTCCTGAGCCACCTCATGGACGAGATCAGCGAGGTCGATGTCGTCCGACGACGGCGCCGGCCGCTCGAGCTCGGTCAGCGCGAGCAGAGCCTGCACGAGTTCGATATTGCGATCGTTGTTGGACTTGAGCTGCTGGACGAGTCGCGTCGGTTCGGTGGCTTCGGGGTATGCGGATGCCACGTCCAGCAGTGTCTTCGCAGTCGTCAACGGCGTGCGGAGTTCGTGAGCCACGTTCGCGGTGAAGCGCTCGTGGGCGTGAAAGGCGTGTTCCAGCCGGTCGAGCGTGCGATCGAAGGTGTCGGCGAGGTCGCGGATCTCGTCACGAGGACCGGTCAGCGCGATCCGGTGGCTGAGGGTGCCTTCGCCGGCTTTGCGCGCGGCCTCCCCGACGTGTGACAGCGGCGCGAGCATCCGTCCCGCGATGAACCACCCGAATGCGGCCGCGACCGCCGACAGCAGCAGGAGGATGGCGATCCCCGCCCACAGGACCGTGTCGAGAAGACTCGAGACATCGGTGATGTTGATGCCGCCCTCGCCTCCCCCGCCATCCGAGGTCGTCTCGCCGACCACGGAGGTTTCCGAGGGATCGATCGGCGTGATGAGGTAGCTGGGAACGTAGCGGAGGAACGCGTACAGCAGGGTCATCACCAGGAGCCCGGCTCCGAGTGCGGTCGCCCCGAACGCGATGGCGAGCTGGACACGGTAGGGCAGCCTCTGGCGGACGCGGCGGAGAGGCATCAGGAGATCTCGTCGGCCTGGTCGATGATCCGGTACCCGCTCCCTGGGATCGTCTCGATCACCCAGGGCTCACCGAGTTTCTTGCGCAGGGAGCTGATGGTCACCCTGATCGTGTTCGTGAACGGATTGGCGTTCTCGTCCCATGCCTTGTCGAGGAGTTGCTCAGCGCTGACGACACCGCCGTCCGCACGAAGCAGGACTTCCAGGACCGCCTGCTCTTTGCGGGTGAGCCTGATGCTGGCACCTTGACGTCGAACCGTGCGACGGAAGAGGTCGAGCTCGACACCGCTCCGAGAGAGCACCGGCGGGATGGCTGCAGTCGGTCGACGACCGAGCGCGCGCAGCCGGACGACCAACTCGGAGAACTCGAACGGCTTCGGCAGGTAATCGTCCGCACCGAGCTCGAAACCCGACACACGCTGGGTCAGGGTGGCCGCCGCCGTGAGCATGAGTATCGGCGGCGAGTCGGGCAGAGCCGCGAGACGCGCGCACACCTCGTCGCCATGCACCCCGGGGATGTCGCGGTCGAGAACCAGAGCGTCGTACGGAGTCACCTCCACGGCGTGCAGAGCATCAGTCCCGTCGGTGACCAGATCGACCGCGAAGCCTTCCAGACTCAGTCCGTGCCGTACCGCTTCCCCGAGCGCAGAGTCGTCCTCGACCAACAGAACTCGCACACTGCCTCCCCTCCTGTGAGTGTCCCGTTACCCAGCCGGAACAGTCACGGTGATTCCCCCAGTGCATCACATCGACCGTAAAGAACACGTAAAAGTCCGGCTTACACGACCGCAACGTCCCCTTCGCTGCAATCGAGACATCTCGATTCACTGACTGAGGAGGTCATCTCATGTTCACCCGTTTCTCGACACGCCGCATTCGAGCCGGAGTCCTCGCGGGCGTCGGAGTCGCGATGCTCGCGGCCCTAGCCGCCTGCTCGTCCCCGAGTGCGAGCTCCACTGCGCAGCCTTCAGAATCGACAGGGCAGGCCGAGTCCGAGGCCTCGTCACCCGACAAGGCGTTCCAAGAATGGCAGCTGAAGTTCGCCGAGTGCCTGCGCGGCGAGGGCATCGACCAGTCCGACCCGAGCGAGGACGGGTCCGTCGACCTCAACCTCGGCGATGAGGAGGCATACACCGCCGCGGCGGAGACCTGCGAGAAGAAGCTGGGCCCGCCCCCCGCCGCGACGGGCGACACCGGACAGGCCGTGCAGGAACAGCAGCTGAAGAGTGCGCAGTGCCTCCGGGACGAGGGATACGACGTCGAAGACCCGAAGCCGGGCGAGGCGTTCGGGGTTCCCGCCGACGCGAGCGAAGAGGCGATCGAGAAGTGCCTCACCACCGAAGGACAGTGAGCATGACCGCTCTCGACAACAGCTCCCACGGCAACCCGTCTCGTCGCCGTACCACCGTGATCATCGCCGTCGTCCTGGCATCCGCTCTGGCCTGCGGAGCCGGCTTCGTCTGGTGGAACGCTTCTCAGGCCTCCACGCCCTCGACGGCCGCCGCCGCTCCGCAGACCACACCGGTGACCTCGAGCCCGCTGTCGTCTTCGATACGGACGCCCGGAACGATCGGCTTCGGCGGATCACGCGATCTGACGGCAGGGGTCGATGGGGCGCTGACGGCGCTTCCCGCTCCGGACACGGTCGTGAGCGCGGGACGAGAGCTCTACCGCGTGGCGAACGCCCCGGTGGTCCTCTTCCGGGGCGCGTTGCCAGCCTGGCGCGACTTCTCCCGAGGGATGTCCGACGGTCCGGACGTCCGGCAGCTGGAGCAGAACCTCACCGACATGGGATTCGGCCGGAACCTGACCGTCGACGAGCGGTTCACCGCCGTCACCGAGATGAATCTCAAGGCCTGGCAGAAGTCCGTAGGGCTTCCGCAGGACGGCATCGTCCCGCTCGGCCGGATCGTTTTCTCCGCCACCGACGTCCGCGTCGGCGCTCACAAGGCGACGGTCGGCGACCATGTCACGCCCGGTACGCCGATCTACACCCGGAGCAGTCCCGATCCGGTCCTCACCGCGCAGCTCCCGGTGTCGCAACAGGGGGCGGTGGCGGTGGGGGCGAAGGTCGAGATCGCTCTGCCAGGCGGGGGCACGAGTACCGGCACCGTCTCGACGGTGGGACGCGCGGTCGAGAAGGACGTCGAGGGGAAGAAACAGCTCCTCATTCCCCTCACGGTGAAGCCGGACGATCCCGCTGCCGTCGCCGCGCTCGCTCCACTGACAGCGCAATTGACCATCACGACCCCCGGTGAAGAGGACGTGCTCCAGGTCCCGGTAGGCGCCCTCCTGGCGATCAAGCCGGGCGCCTTCGCCGTCGAGGTCTACAGCGGCGGCAAGACGCGGACCGTTCCCGTCTCGACCGGCCGTTTCGCGAACGGCATGGTCGAGGTCACCGACGGAAAGCTCTCCGCGGGCGACGATGTGGTGGTGCCGGGATGACGACGGTCATCGAGCTCGAAGACATCACCCGCAGCTACGGAAGTCCCCCGGTACAGGCTCTCCGCGGCGTCTCCCTGCGCATCGACGATGGCGAGTTCGTCGCGATCGTCGGGCCCAGCGGATCGGGAAAGTCGACGTTGCTGAACATCCTGGGATCCCTCGATCTGCCGACGAGCGGCACCGCGTCGATCGAGGGGCGTGACATCGCCGGCCTGAGCGACGACGAGCTCGCCGGGTTGCGCGCGCATCGAATCGGGTTCGTGTTCCAGCAGTTCCATCTCGCGGAGGGTCGCTCCGCGCGGGAGAACGTCGCCGACGGCCTGCTGTACCAGGGCGTCCCGGAGCGCGAGCGTCTGTCGCGAGCGACCGCGGCGCTGATCGATGTGGAGCTGGGGCACCGCCTCGACAACAAGCCTCATCAGCTCTCCGGAGGTGAGCGGCAGCGGGTCGCCATCGCGCGTGCACTGGTCGCGCAACCCACCCTGCTCCTCGCCGACGAGCCGACGGGAAATCTGGATACCCGCACTGGGATCGGCATCGTCCAGCTCCTCCACCGCCTGAATACCGGTGGCACCACGATCGTCGTGATCACGCACGACGACGCCCTCGCGCAGCAGCTCCCCCGACGGGTGCGCATCCGCGACGGACTCCTCACGGAGGACACGCGCGGCACAGATCGGAAAGGTCAGGACTCCGCATGAACGAACGTTCCTCGCTTCGCTGGCGAGATGTCGTCGCCCTCGGCTACAGCGGACTGCGATCCCGCCCCACCCGCGTGATCCTCTCCGCGCTCGGCATCGCGATCGGCATCGCGGCGATGATCGCGGTCGTCGGACTCTCCACCTCCGGTCAGGCGCGGTTGAACGCCGAGTTCGAACGCCTGGGAACCAACCTCCTCACGGTCAGCGCAGGCAAGGACATCGCCGGCAAAGAAGCAGAGCTGCCGCAGACAGCGGCAGCGTCGATCAAACGGCTTCCGGGCGTGACCGATGTCGCGCAGCTCAGCACTGTGAAGGACACGCCCGTCTACCGAAACGAGCACATCGACCCGGCCAACACCGGCGGCCTCTCGGTGGCGACCGCCAGTGAGGACCTCTTGCAGACGGTCGGCGGACGCATCAGATCGGGAGGGTGGTTGAACGAGGCCTCCGGCGCATACCCCGCAGCCGTCCTCGGCGCGGACGCCGCACAGCGCCTCGGAATCACCACGCCGGGGACGCAGGTGCTCATCGGAGGCGAGTATCACACCGTGATCGGCATTCTGGAGCCTGTCGTCCTCGCTCCTGAGCTCGACAGCCTCGTGCTGATCGGCCCGCAGAATGCACGGACCCTCTTCGACCACGAGGCGATTCCGAGCACGATCTTCGAGCGTTCGGCGGACGAGAACGTCGACCGCGTCCGTGACCTTCTGCCGTCGGCGGCGAATCCGGAAAACCCCGGGCAGGTCGCTGTCAGCCGTCCCTCAGACGCCCTCGCCGCCAAGCAAGCCACGGATCAGGCTTTCACGGGCCTCCTCGTCGGGCTCGGCTCCGTCGCGCTGCTCGTGGGCGGGATCGGTGTGGCGAACACGATGATCATCTCGGTCCTGGAGCGACGCCGAGAGATCGGGCTCCGGCGAGCACTCGGCGCCACCCGCGCACACATCCGGGTGCAGTTCGTCACCGAGGCGCTCATCCTCTCCTTCCTCGGCGGGGTAGCCGGCTCCGTGATCGGCCTCGGGGTCACGGCGGTGTTCGCCGTCGCCAACGGCTGGCTGCTCTCCATCCCTCCCGTCGTCTTCGTCGCCGCCATCGGCGCGACGCTCGTCATCGGGGCGATCGCCGGCTTGTACCCGGCGATCCGCGCAGCACGGCTCCCCCCGACGATCGCCCTCACCGGGTGACGCGGTCGCCCCGCACCCCTCGCTCTCGGCCCCAAAGGAGATAACAGTGACAACCATCCCCGCCGCGCACGACACCGCAACCGTTACCGCGAACGACGGGCGCCACCGTTCGTTGGACATTCTGCGCGGCATCGCCATCCTCGGCACGCTCGGAACGAACATCTTCCTGTTCGTGGACGTCGACATCGGCACGAGCTTCGCCGCCACCCTTCTCAGCGGGCTGACGAACGGGAAGTTCCTCGGCCTCTTGACGATCATGTTCGGGATCGGTCTCGCCATCCAGCAGGACGCCGCCTTGCGCCGACACCGACGGTGGCCGCTCGTGTACATCTGGCGGGGCGTCCTGCTCCTGCTCGACGGCGTGCTGCACTACATCCTGCTGTTCCAATGGGATGTCCTGATGGCGTACGCCGTGACGGGTCTCGTCGTCGCGTACATCCTGTCGACCTCGCGGGGCGTGCAGCGGGTGGTGCTGGGCGTCGCGCTGACCGTGCACTTGGTCCTCCTCACCTTGCCGGTCCTGGGCATCTCCGTTCCCCTCCCGGGCGGGGTCGCACTCGCCACAGGCGAGTGGGCCCCTTCGACCACACCCGCGGGGGAGACAGAGGACACCGGAGTGCTTCGCAGCATCACAGAGCCGGTCGGAGAGAGTGCGGAGCTGGAAACCTGGTGGTCCGGCGTCGTCGCGCGGGTCACCGATTTCTGGGACTACCGCGGTGAGGCCGTCTTCATCCTGCCCATGGGGATCGCTCTGTTCCTCATCGGCGCCATGTTGCTTCGCGCCGGCGTCCTGGAGCCGCGAGGGCGCAGAATCCGAACGATGCTCATGATCGTCGGCTTCGTTGCAGCGGCGTACGAGCTGGCAGTGCTGCTCGTGCCGGAAGTGGTTCCCCATCCGCCCGGGAACTTCGGCCGCTACTTCGTCGCCACAGCTATCAGCTTCGGCATCCTCGCCGTCGTGGTCATGTTCTACCAGAGGCGCCGGATCGGCTGGGCCGGCACACGGCTGGAAGATGTGGGCAGGATGGCCTTGACCTGTTATGTCGGCCAGAACATCGTCGCCACCTTCTTCTTCTCCGACTGGGCGCTGAATCTCGATCGCCTCATCCCGGACAGCTGGGAGATCGGAAAGGTCGTCGCCTGCTACGCGATCGTCGCCACGATCGTCGTGGTGTTCGCGAGTCTGTGGCGGCGTCGATTCGCCCGCGGTCCTCTCGAATGGTCGTGGAATGCCGGTTATCGGTTGCTCAGCAGGCTCACGCCGAGCTGGAACGCACCGGTGGCGGTCGTCCCGACGAAGCCAGCGCATACAGAAGCCGTCTGAGGCGGCCCCCGGTGAGAACGCGGGAGGGAGCCCCGACCCTCCCCGCATGCGAATGCCTGAGTCCCCACTCAGACCCTGGAGCTCGTACATGATGCGGGAATCGGTCGGCTGGTTGTGCTCACACCTCCACGCTCCCCCGTGCGGATGAAGACCCGGTCATCCGAGAACACGAAAACGGCGCATCTCATAGGAAGGGCATCGAAGGCGCAAAGAGTCCGCATCGGCCGTCTCCCTAGCTTGATGCCATGAACACGACAACCTCTCCCGCAACGAAACGCCTCGCCTGGCTCTCCGGCCTCGTCCTCGCGGGCGGCCTCGTCTTGAGCGGCTGCGCGGCAGCCACGACCGCCGAACCGACGACCTCCGCGTCATCGTCCGCCGCGACCTCAACCGCCGCGTCGACAGACGCCGGATCGACCGCGGAGACGATCGCCGACACGTCCGCCGCCGCCGAGGCTTTCCTCGCCACGCTGACCGACGAGCAGCGGGAGGCCCTGCTGTACGACTTCGACGACGAGACGAAGACGACATCCTGGTCGAACTTCCCGGTGACCTTCGTGCAGAGAGCCGGTCTGAACCTCGCCGACCTGACGGAGGAGCAGCGGACCGCGGCCCTTTCCGTGATGGAGGCGCTGCTCAGCGACGAGGCCTACACGACCGTCACCGGGATCATGGGGGGAGACGAGTACCTCGCCGAGAACAGCAGCAGCACCGAGGATTCCCTCGGGCAGTACTACATCGCCTTCTTCGGCGATCCGACGGCGACCGACAGCGCCTTCGAGGTGCAGTTCGGGGGGCACCACCTCGGTATCAACGCCACGCTGGACGGCGACGCCGACGCGATCACGTTCGCTCCCACGCACCTCGGCGTCCAGCCCGCCGTCTACACGAACGAGCACGGCGAGGAGGTGCAGCCGTTCGACGGGATCTACACGGACGCCTTCGCGTTCTTCGACAGCCTCACCGCCGACCAGCAGGCCACGTTGACCTCCGGCGACGTGAGCATGTGCGCACCGGGCGACACGTGCGATTTCGCCAGCGGAGCCGGGCTGTCCGGGGCCGACCTCTCCGACGAGCAGCGAGACCTGCTGCTCCAGCTCATCGCGAACTGGGCCGGGATGAGCGACGAGGAGACCACGGCCGCCGCACTGGCCGAGATCGAGGAGACGCTGGACGACACCGTCATCGCCTGGTCCGGGGCGACGACGTACGACATGAGCACCGGGAACGGCATCGACTTCTCGATCTCCGGCCCGAAGGTGTACGTCGCCTTCCAGGCGCAGCAGGGCTCCGCGGGCGCCGACGTCGAGGGGGTGACGACATCGGGCTGGGGGCACGTGCACACCATCTACCGCGATCCGACCAATGACTATGCGAACAGCGTCAGACAGCAGGCCGGGTCCGGCATGAGCGGCGGCCCGGGAGGCGGCGGCACACCTCCCGCCTCTTGAAATCGAAGCGGCCTCCGTAGCCGCCCCCGCCACCGCTCGTCAACGGTCTCCCCCGCGTGCGCGTGCCCGCGTAGACAGAGTGCATCCGATGAAAGGAGACGACATGTCCAACACGACTCCCCCGATCCCGCCCCTCCCGCCGATCGCGGACGGAGATGGAGACGCAGAAGAGGTCCCCACGCGTGAAGTCGACGGCGAAGAGGTGCTCGACGAGGACGCGGACGACGCCCAGATCGATAGCGCCGACGCCGACCGCGCGGCGGTCGTCGGCGACGACGACTGAGCCGGACGTGAGAAAGGGCACCGCCTCGACGGAGGGGTGCCCTTTCTCACACTCGTGCGGCTCAGGTGGCCAGCAGCGGCGGACGGTGCGGGATCGCGATCGGCCGCGTCGCGCGGCTCGCCCCCTGCATCCGTTCGACCTCCTCCAGGACCTCGAACGCGGTTCCGTAGCGGATCGCGAGCGGAAGGTCGCGCAGCCACGTCACCTCGACCTCGGTGTCGGCGAGCTCGTACACGCAGGCGACGACATGACGCGGGTCATTCTGGGGATAGCGCAGGTCGTTGATCACCCACTCCGACGGCGTGATGCGGTGAAGCACGAAACGGGGATCAGGAACTTCTGACATCGGTCGGCCCTCCAGGACTCTCTGGAGACGAGCCTCCGATACCCCGCCGGGGAAGGGAAGGGCCTTGACACCCGTGCGAGGAGATGCAGGAGAATGGTGTGATCGGCGTGATCAGCCCTGAGGCCGCACGGTGAGATCCGTGAGATGCGCATCCCTCGGCAGATCGATCGCGGTGATGATCGTCGTCGCCACCGCTTCCGGCGTGATGAACCGCGTAGCGTCGTACTCCTGCCCCTCCTGCCGGTGCACACGCTCCTGCATGGGCGTCGCCGTGCGTCCCGGATAGACCGAGGTCACGCGAAGGCCGTGCTCGCCCTCCTCCTGCCGGAGCGCGTCCGCGAGCGCCTTCAGACCGTGCTTCGAAGCCGCGTAGGCCGACCACCCCGGGCTGGCTCGCAACCCTGCGCCGGAGTTCACGAAGACGACGTGCCCCCGCGAGACGCGGAGGACGGGAAGCAGGAGGCGCGTGAGCTCCGCCGGAGCGACGAGGTTGACCGCGAGCTGCTGTTCCCAGAGCGCCGGGGTGAGCTCCCCCACCGTTCCGAGGTCGACGACACCGGCCGCGTGCACCAGGGAGTCGATGCGATCGGGCAGACTCTGCTTCGAGAGCGCCCAGGAGAGACGACCGGGCTGCGCGAGGTCGCCGACGAGCGCCGAGACACCGGGCAGCTCCTCGGCGATCTGCCGCGCCCGTCCCGCATCCCGCGCGAGCACCACGACGTTGTCGCCGCGCTCCACGAGCCGGCGGGCCAGAACGGCGCCGATGCCGGAGCCCGCACCGGTCAGCAGGTGCGTCGCCATGTCAGCGGTTGTCGGCCGAGGTCTCGGCGACTTCGAGCGGGATCACCGGGCAGTCCTTCCACAGGCGCTCGAGCCCGTAGTAGACCCGCTCCTCCTGGTGGAAGACGTGCACGATGAGGTCACCGAAGTCCAGCAGGACCCACCGCGCTTCGGCGCGGCCCTCTCGACGCACCCGCTTGTGCCCGGACTCGACGAGACGATCTTCGATCTCGTCGGCGATGGCGGCGACGTTCCGCTCGCTGTTCCCGGTGACGAGAAGGAAGATGTCGACGAGCGGGAGCGGCTCGGAGACGTTCAGCGCGACGAGGTCTTCACCGCCCTTGGCCACGGCGGCTTCGGCGGCGATGCGCAGCATCTCTTCGGCGGTTTCGGGTGATTGCATCAGAAGACGTTTCCTGTGAAGGCGATGACCAGGGCCGTGCCCAGGCCGAGCGCGAGGGCGCCGGCGACGATCGCGGCGATCAGCATCAGCCGATTGCCCTTCTCGGGAGCCGGCGGCCGGATCACCTCACCGGCAGGCTTGATGGTGCTCACCGCGGAACTCGCGGCGATCGGGGTGGGCGAAGACGCGGGAGGAAGCTCTCCGTCGATGAGGACGGCGTCGACATCCTTCCCATCCGTGGTGCCGTGGGCGTGCCCCTGGGACCCCAGCCCCTTCGGCAGCTCGTACGAACCCGTCACGAGGATCTCCCCCGTGGATGCGACCGGCCCCGACAGCGAGCCTTCGCCGGGTGACGGCGTGAAGATCAGCGCGTTGGGCGCCGAGTGCTGGGTCCCACCGGAGTCGTTCGAGGTCAGCAGCTCGTCGAAAGAAGGCCGGAACGGCGTCGGCTCGGCGGGAGTGTCCTCCTGCAGCACTCCCTTGCCGAACGTCGGGCTGACCGTCGGGCGCTCTCCCGGCTCCACGTCGTCATCCGCGTCCTCATCGAGCAGTTCCTCAGCGGTCGGCTCATCGTCGGACACACCGAGGACAGCCGAGAGGTCCTCGTGTCCGGACTCCGCCTGCATGGCCTGGTCTTCGACGAGCGGCATGTCGCCGGCATTCTCGGCGACGTCGGCCGCGCGGACCGGCTCCGCGGTGACCTCGTCGTCGACGACGTCGTCCTTGGTCGTCGCTGCGTTCTCCGCCGGCTCGGTCGCGTCGGACGTCTCCGGCTGCTCGGCGTCCACGGCCGGAACCGCGGCGGTCCTGATCTTCTCCTGCTCCCGCACCTGACGCCTGGTCAACGGCGTGGCGCTCGGATCTGCCGACGTGTCGACGATCGGGGTGGGAGGAACGACGACGGGCTCGGCGGCGCGCGGTAGCGGCTGGGCGGTGGACGCTGCCTTCGCGGCGGCGCTCGCTTCTTCTTCACTGATGATCGGGGTCGATCCCGTCAACCGGATCTCCCGCAGCTGCTTCCGCGTCAGCGGACCTCGCTGATCCGATGTGCTCATGCCTTGCTCCGATACAGATGATGCTTCGCGATGTACTGGACGACCCCATCGGGGACGAGGTACCAGACCGGTTGATCGTCACGGACGCGCTCACGGCAATCCGTCGACGAGATCGACAACGCCGGCACCTCGAGCTGGCTGACGTCGTCGCTCGGGAGGCCGTCGATGCTCAGGACGTGTCCTGGGCGGGAGACCGCGACGAAGTGGGCCAGCTCCCACAACTCATCATGGTCTCTCCAACTGAGAATTTGCGCCACGGCGTCGGCGCCGCTGATGAAGAACAGCTCGGCGTCCGGGCGCTGCGCCTTGAGATCACGGAGGGTGTCGATCGTGTACGTGGGTCCTGCACGGTCGATGTCGACCCGACTCACGGTGAACTGCGGGTTGGAGGCCGTCGCGATCACGGTCATCAGATAGCGGTGTTCGCTGGGCGTCACGTCGGCTTTCTGCCATGGCCGCCCCGTCGGGACGAACACCACCTCGTCGAGATCGAACGAGTGCGCGACCTCGCTGGCGGCGACCAGATGGCCGTGATGGATCGGATCGAAGGTTCCGCCCATCACGCCGATGCGCGGTGCGCGCGTGGTCGCGGTGCTCATGAGGGCCTAGTGGCCGTGTCCCGCCTCGTGGTCCTTACCGTGCTTGGCCGCCCAGGCCTCCGCCTTCGCCGAGTGACGGTTCGCGACGTTCTTGTACGACAGCGTCACGAGTCCGAGCGCGGCGAACACGATCGCGGCGATGACTCCGAAGATCAGGGTGTCGAGAGCCACGTTGCCGTGGTGCTCGGTCTCTGCGGCGGCCATCGCGATCTGTGCGACGAGGTTCATCCTGACTCCGTTCGTGGCGTGCTGTCTCGGGGGTCCTGTGGGATACAGCGTCCCCCAGTCTAGTCCTCAGCCGCGCGTCTGACCTGCCCCACGCGCGAGCCATTTGGTACTGGTCAGCTCCGAGAGCCCCATCGGACCGCGTGTGTGCAGCTTCTGGGTCGAGATCCCGACCTCGGCGCCGAACCCGAACTCGGCGCCGTCGGTGAATCGCGTGGACGCATTCGCCATGACGACCGCCGAGTCGACCTCGTTCAGGAACCGCTCCGCGTTCCGGGAGTCGGTGGTGACGATGGACTCCGTGTGGCCCGTGCTGTAGCGGCGGATGTGGTCGAGAGCGTCGTCGATGGAGTCGACGACCTTCATGGCGACATCGAGGCTCAGGTACTCCGTCGCCCAGTCCTCCTCCGTCGCCGGGATGATGTTGGCGACGAGTCCGGCCACCACGTCGTCGCCGTGGATCGCCACCCCTTCGCTCATGAGGGCGCTCGCGACCAGCGGGATGAGGCGCGGAGCGGCCTGTCGGTGGACGAGAACCGTCTCGACCGCGTTGCACACGCTCGGACGCTGCACCTTGGCGTTCACGACGATGTCGCAGGCCCAGTCGTCCGGGGCACTCTCGTCGAGCAGGATGTGCACGTTGCCCGCCCCCGTCTCGATGACGGGCACGGTCGACTCGGTCACCACCGTCTCGATGAGTCCGGCGCTGCCGCGGGGCACGAGCACATCGATGAGACCACGGCCGTGCATGAGCGCCTTCGCCCCGTCGCGCCCGAAGTCATCCACGGTCTGGATCGCCTCAGGCGTCACGCCGGCCCCGCCGAGGGCGGAGCGCATGACGTCGACGAGGATGGTGTTGGAATCACGCGCCGCACTTCCCCCGCGCAGGACGACCGCGTTACCGGAGCGTAGAGCGAGGGCGGCGATGTCGACCGTGACGTTGGGACGCGCCTCGTAGATCGCCCCGACGACGCCGAAGGGGACGCGCACCTGCTCGAGAGCCACGCCGTTCGGCATGCGGTGGCCGCCGACCACACGACCCACCGGATCCGGCAGCGCCGCGACATCGCGGACGGCTGCGGCCAGAGCGGAGACGCGCTTCTCATCGAGACGGAGCCGGTCGATGAGCGATTCGCCGATGCCGTCCTCACGTCCGCGCACGACATCCCGCTCGTTCGCCTCGATGATCCGAGCAGCATTCGCCTCGAGTGCGACGGCGATCGCTTCCAGCGCCCGCGCCTTGTCATCGCTCGTGAGGGCCGCGGTCGCTCGAGAGGCCTCCTTGGCTCGCTCCAAGCGCGTCTGAGGGGTGAGGTCGGTCATCCGTCCAGTCTAGGAGGTGGCCGGCTCGAACCAGGTTCCGATGTCGGCCCCGGCGAGGGCCTGATCGACGAGGTCGGCGCTCGTCACCAGGACGCCGATCCCGGAGGCCGCAGCCAGCCGAGCGGCGGAGACCTTGGTCGCCGCTCCCCCGGTCCCGACGCTGTTGACGACGGTCGCGCCGAACTCCAGTCCGGACAGGTCCGCGTCGGGAGCGACGACATCGATGGGCTCCGCGCCCGGATCGCTCGGCGGTCGGGTGTACAGCGACTCGATGTCGCTGAGCAGGATGAGCGCGTCCGCCTCGATGAGCTGCGCCACGAGGGCACCCAGCCGGTCGTTGTCGCCGAAGCGGATCTCCTGCGTCGCGACTGTGTCGTTCTCATTCACGATCGGCAGCGTGCGCAGTCCCAGCAGGCGCTCCATCGCGCGGCGCGCGTTCGAGCGCGACGTAGGGTTTTCGAGATCTCCGGTGGTGAGCAGCACCTGGCCGGCGACGATGTCGAAGGGACGCAGAGCTTCCTGGTACCGGTAGACGAGGATGTTCTGGCCGACGGCCGCCGCCGCCTGCTGTGTGGCGAGATCGGTGGGTCGCGCGTCCAGACGGAGGAACGGGATGCCGGAGGCGATCGCCCCCGACGAGACGAGGACGACCTCGGCGCCGCGGGCATGCGCCGCCGCCAGGGCCTCGACGATCACCGGGATACGCCAGGACGACTCGCCACTGATGGACGACGAGCCCACCTTCACGACGATCCGCGTCGCCGTCGCGAGATCGGCGCGCGTGCGTGCGGTCACGCCTCGTCCTCGCGGTACGTGGCGAGGCGCTCCGCCTCCAACTCCGCGCGCGCCTGCGCCTTGGCGTCCATGCGCTCGTAGTACTTCTCGCGACGCTCGGACGTGGTCCGGCGGGCGTTCGGCGCCAGACGCGGGTCCGTGCCGCGAGGCGCCGTCATGAGCTCGGCGGCGGAGCTCATCGTGGGCTCCCAGTCGAAGACGATGCTGTCACCCTCGCCGATGACGACGGTCGAGCCCTGGACGGCGCCGAGGCGGAAGAGCTCGTCCTCGACGCCCAGCTTCTCCAGGCGGTCGGCGAGGTAGCCCACGGCCTCCTCGTTCTGGAAGTCGGTCTGCTGCACCCAGCGCACCGGCTTCTCACCGAGGATGCGGTAGACATTGCCGTACGTGCCGCCTTCGACCCGGATGGTGAACGGCTTGACGGAGCCCTTCGGCCGGATGACGACGCGCTCGCGCGGCACCTCGACAGCGGTCTCCTTGCGGTGCTTCTCGACCAGCTCACCGAGCGCGAGGGTGAGCGGGCGCAGCCCCTCGTGCGAGACCGTGGAGATCTCGAACACGCGGAATCCGCGGGCCTCCAGATCAGGACGCACGAGATCGGCGAGGTCACGGGCCTCCGGCACGTCGACCTTGTTCAGTGCGACGAACTGCGGGCGCTCCAGCAGCGGCGTCTGCCCCTCCGGCACCTCGTACGCGGCCAGCTCGGCGAGGATGACGTCGAGGTCCGAGATCGGGTCGCGGTTCGGCTCCAGCGTCGCGCAGTCGAGAACGTGCAGCAGGGCAGAACAACGCTCGACATGCCGCAGGAACTCGAGTCCGAGCCCGCGGCCCTCGCTCGCGCCCTCGATGAGACCGGGGACGTCGGCGACCGTGTAGCGGAAGTCTTCGACCTGGACGACTCCGAGGTTCGGGTGCAGCGTCGTGAACGGATAGTCGGCGATCTTCGGTCGCGCGGCGGAGATCGCGCCGATGAGGCTCGACTTCCCGGCGGACGGGTAACCGACGAGCGCCACGTCGGCGACGGTCTTGAGCTCGAGCACGACATCGCCCTCGAAACCGGGGGTGCCGAGCAGGGCGAAACCGGGGGCCTTGCGCTTCGGAGTCGCCAAGGCCGCGTTGCCGAGACCGCCCTGGCCACCGGCTGCCACGACGAAGCGCTCCCCGGGCTCGATCATGTCGATGAGGACGTCGCCGTCCGGGCTCTTCACCACGGTGCCGACCGGGACGGGCAGCTCCAGGGTCTCGCCGTCGAAGCCGGAGCGGTGGTCGCCCATGCCGGGACCGCCGTTGCCCGACGAGCGGTGCGGCGAATGGTGGTAGGACAGCAGCGTCCCGGTCTGCGTGTCAGCGACGAGGACGATGTCACCGCCGTCGCCCCCGTTGCCGCCATCAGGGCCGCCGAGGGGCTTGAACTTCTCCCGGTGCACGGAGACGCAGCCGTTGCCGCCCTTGCCTGCACGCAGGTGCAGTGTGACGGTGTCGACGAACGTGACCATGTGCGAGTCCTTCGGTTGCTCAGGGTGCCTGACGGCAGATACACGGACGGGGCGAGCCGAAGCCCGCCCCGAACCGGATGTTTAGCGTGGTGCTGTGATCACTCAGCAGCAGCGACGATGTTGACGACCTTGCGGCCGCCCTTCGCGCCGAACTCGACCGCACCGGCGGCCAGAGCGAACAGCGTGTCGTCGCCACCACGGCCGACGTTGGCGCCGGGGTGGAAGTGCGTGCCGCGCTGGCGGACGATGATCTCGCCGGCGAGGACCTGCTGACCGCCGAAGCGCTTCACGCCGAGGCGCTGTGCGTTGGAGTCACGACCGTTACGGGTGGAGCTTGCGCCCTTTTTGTGTGCCATGTCCTGGTCTCCTCGGTCTTACTTGATGCCGGTGATCTTGACGCGCGTGAGCTCCTGGCGGTGGCCCTGACGCTTCTTGTAGCCGGTCTTGTTCTTGTACTTCTGGATGACGATCTTCGGGCCGCGGAGGTTGCCGACGACCTCAGCCGTGACGGTCACCTTGGCCAGCGCGTCGGCGTCGGTGGTCACCGTGGAGCCGTCGACGAGCAGCACAGCGGGCAGCTGGATCTGGTCGCCCTGGGCAGCCTGAACACGGTCGAGCTGAACGATGGTGCCGACCTCGACCTTCTCCTGCCGGCCACCGGCGCGCACTACTGCGTAAACCACTTCATACCTGTTTCGTTGGGGAGCACGCGGCTCCGAGAATCTCACGGGAAGACTGTTGCTTGCATGCGTCGCTGGTACGACGGGCGCGAATGCAAGACTCTCCGCTTCGGCCGTCGAGGACGACGCGGCATGCGCACCAAGGGACTACTTTACCGGATGCCGGCTGACCTCGCAAAGTGAGCCGCGTCGCGCGTCCGGTCGTAGGCTGACGGGGTGACCGTACTCGTCGACGACCCCCGCTGGCCCGCCCACGGACGCCTGTGG
The DNA here is from genome assembly GCF_002848265.1 of Zhihengliuella sp. ISTPL4. Lineage (GTDB taxonomy): Bacteria > Actinomycetota > Actinomycetes > Actinomycetales > Microbacteriaceae > Microbacterium. The sequence goes on along the minus strand of NZ_CP025422.1, from coordinate 516,157 downwards.
GCGCACCTGGTCAGCGACGACAATCTCGCCGAGCTGCACGCGTTCGCTCGCGCGCACGGCATCCCTGCTCGCGCCTTCGACCTCGACCACTACGACGTCCCGGAGGACGCTGTCCCCCGGCTCGTCGCGGGCGGTGCCCAGCGGGTCCCCGGCAAGGAGCTGGTCCGGCGCCTGATCGCCTCAGGCCTCAGGGTCCGCGGGCGCGACCGGCGCTGAGCCCTCCGAGCTCACGGACACCGGCGTCCCGGAGAGGGCGGCGGTGGTGACCCGACGCCGTCCACGACCCTGACCCGGCGCCTTCGGCTCCGGCAGCGCGTCCAGCACCGAGTCGAGCAGTTCCTCGGTCGGCGTCTTCGGTCCCTTGCGGTCGCCGCGCTTCTTCCGCGCCTTCTTCGGACGCTCGGCTGCGGGCGCCGGCGCGGACTCGACGGCCGGCACCTCGGCGGCCGGCTCACCGGCCGGCGCGATCGTGGAAGCGGCGATCTGCGCGAGGGCCGACTTCGCCCCCTCCGTGATGCTGTGGGTGACCGGCGGGGCGGCGGGCGCGGCGTGGTTGTTGCCACCGCCGTTGCCGTTGCCGTTTCCGCCGTTCCCGCGCTGGCGGCGTCCGCCGTTGCCGTTGTTGCCACCGCCGTTGCCGCTGCCGTTCGCGCGGTGCTTCACGACCGGGTCGTGGTGCACGATCACGCCGCGGCCGGCGCACACCTCGCACGCCTCGCTGAAGGTCTCCAGCAGCCCGAGACCGAGCTTCTTGCGGGTCATCTGCACGAGACCGAGCGAGGTGACCTCGGCGACCTGGTGCTTCGTGCGGTCGCGGCTCAGGCACTCGATGAGGCGGCGCAGCACGAGGTCGCGGTTGGACTCCAGCACCATGTCGATGAAGTCCACGACGATGATGCCGCCGATGTCGCGCAGCCGCAGCTGACGGACGATCTCCTCGGCGGCTTCGAGGTTGTTCTTGGTGACGGTCTCCTCGAGGTTGCCGCCGGAGCCGACGAACTTGCCGGTGTTGACGTCGACGACCGTCATGGCCTCGGTGCGGTCGATCACGAGCGAACCGCCGGAAGGCAGCCAGACCTTACGATCCAGGGCCTTCTCGATCTGCTCGGTGATGCGGAACGCGTCGAACGGGTCGACGTCGTCCTCGTAGGCCTCGACACGCTCGAGCAGGTCGGGCGCGACGCTCTCCAGGTATGCCCGGATGGTGCGCTGCGACTCCTCGCCCTGGATGAGCATCTTCGTGAAGTCCTCGTTGAAGACATCACGGACGATCTTCACGAGCAGATCAGGCTCGGCGTGCAGGAGCGCCGGTGCCTGCTGGCTCTCGACCTGCTTCTGGATGTGCTCCCACTGCGAGGTGAGACGCTGCACGTCGCGGGTCAACTGCTCCTCGGTCGCGCCCTCCGCAGCCGTGCGCACGATCACGCCGGACGACTCGGGCAGCACCTCCTTGAGGATGCGCTTGAGGCGCGCACGCTCGTTGTCGGGGAGCTTGCGGCTGATGCCGTTCATGGAGCCGCCGGGCACGTACACGAGGTAACGGCCTGGCAGCGAGATCTGGCTCGTGAGGCGGGCGCCCTTGTGGCCCACCGGGTCCTTGGTGACCTGGACGAGCACGCGGTCGCCGGGCTTCAGCGCGAGCTCGATGCGACGGGGCTGGTTGCCGGTCTCGACGCCATCCCAGTCCACCTCGCCCGAGTAGAGCACCGCATTCCGGCCGCGACCGATGTCGACGAAGGCGGCCTCCATGCTGGGAAGCACGTTCTGCACGCGACCGAGGTAGACGTTGCCGATCAGCGAAGCGTCCTGGTTGCGGGCGACGTAGTGCTCCACGAGCACGCCGTCCTCCAGCACACCGATCTGCGTGCGGCCGTTCTTGGAGCGCACGACCATCTTGCGGTCGACGGACTCGCGACGCGCGAGGAACTCGGCCTCGGTCACGACCGGACGACGACGACCGGCGTCACGGCCGTCACGACGCCGCTGCTTCTTGGCCTCGAGCCGGGTCGAACCCTTGATCGCCTTCGGCTCGGTGATGTACTCGACGACCCGCTGGCGCTGGCGCGGCTCTTCGCGCTGGTCATCGCCCTCGGATCCGCCGCGGCGACGGCGCCCGCGGCGCCCTCCCCCGGACTCCTCCTGGTCACGCTCCGGCGCACGGTCGTCCCGACCGGGGCGCGCGGGAAGCGGGACCACCTCCGGCGCGTAGAAGTGCAGCTGCGTCGACACCTGCGACACGAAGACCTCGGGCAGCAGCCCCAGGGACACTGCGGTCACGGCGGCCGGCTTCTCCGGCTCCGGCGCAGCCGCAGCCTCCTCCGCGAGCTTCTCCTCTGTCGGGGCTTCGTCGGCGGGCTGCTCTTCGGCAGGAGCCTCGTCCGCGGACTTCTCCTCCGTCGGCGCCTCGTCGGCGGGCTGCTCTTCGGCAGGAGCGTCGTCCGCGGACTGAGCTTCCGCCGCAGGCTGATCGCCTTCGGCGGGCGCCTCGTTCGTCGGAGCCTCGTCGGCGGAAGAATCCGGGGCCGAGACGTGCTCGACCGGCGCCTGCTCCGCGGGAGCGTCAGCCTCCGCTGCAGCAGCCTCGTCGGTGGGCGCCGTCAGCGGCTCCGCGGCGTCAGCCGGGGCGTCGAGGGCGGGGGCGTTGTTGTCATTGTTCTCATCGGCCATCTCTGGCGTGCTCCCTGGCACGGGTCACTGCGTGTCCCGTGAAATCTCATGCGGCACCCGCGGGTGCCGCGAACTCAATCGGCCTGCGACCGGCTCATGGCTCTGGTCGCGTGGGGCATGGGCCCCGAAGTCTGCTCGACGCGTGTCGCGGCAACGCCGTTCATCGCATCACAGGTCATTATCGCACCACATCGGTCTGATCGCGGCATCCCGCCGGCCTCAGCCGTTTTCTCCGGGCGGTTCTCGCCCTTTCCATAGCCGTCGCTGGGATAATCCCGAGCATGAGCGAGCAGCGCACCCGCCCCGTCGTCTATGCCGTGTGGTTGATCATCGCGAGCGTCATCGGCTGGTACGCCGCCTTCCAGCTCACCGTCGAGAAGTTCGCGCTGCTGGAGAACCCGCAGGAAGCGCTCGGGTGCGACCTCAGCCCGTTCATCCAGTGCAGCGTCAACCTCCAGTCGTGGCAGGGATCGGTGTTCGGCTTCCCGAACCCGATCATCGGCCTCACCGGCTGGATGGCGCCGCTCGTCGTCGGCGTCGCGATCCTCGCCGGCGCGCGGTTCCCGCGGTGGTTCTGGGCGGCGTTCGGCGTCGGCATCACCTTCGCGTTCGGCCTCGTGTGCTGGCTGATCGCGCAGAGCCTGTACAGCCTCTTCGTGCTCTGCCCCTGGTGCATGGTCACCTGGGCGGTGACGATCCCCACCTTCTTCGCGACCATGGTCCACCTCGCCCGCAACGGCACCTTCACGCGCAACGCGAAGGTCCGCGCCACGGCCGACAAGCTCATGCCGTGGGTGCCGCTGGCGACGGTCATCGCCTACGCGCTGATCATCTTCCTGGCGCAGCTGCAGGGACTCGACTTCCTCGGCGAGATGGCGAGGATCCTCTTCTGAGTCCGCTCGATCGAACGACGAAGCCCGTCCGCCATTCCGGCGGACGGGCTTCGTCGTGAGGATCGGGGTCAGTCGAACCAGATGCCCAGCTCGCGGGCGGCCGACTCGGGGCTGTCCGAGCCGTGCACGAGGTTCTGCTGCACCTGGAGGCCCCAGTCGCGGCCGAAGTCGCCGCGGATGGTGCCCGGCGCGGCGGTCGTGGGGTCGGTCGTGCCCGCGAGGGAGCGGAACCCCTCGATGACGCGGTTGCCCGCGAGACGGATCGCCACCGAGGGGCCGGACATCATGAACTCGAGAAGGGGCTCGTAGAACGGCTTGCCCTCGTGCTCCGCGTAGTGAGCGGCGAGGAGGTCGCGGTCGGGCTCGACGAGGCGGATGTCGACGAGCGCATAGCCCTTGGCCTCGATGCGGGCAAGGATCGTGCCGGTGAGGCCGCGGGCGACACCGTCCGGCTTGACGAGGACGAGGGTTTCTTCGGTGGCCATGTCATTCACTCTCTGTGTCTGCGTTCTGCACGGTCGGAGACTCGCTCGGGCGTCGTGCGTCCAGGCGGGCCCCCATGATGGTCGCATACGCCCACATGCCGCCGAAAATCAGGACGACGAGGAGCACGGCGGGGACGGCGATGGCCGAGAGGGCCACGACGATCTGCACGATCCAGCCGGCGGGGATCGCCCAGGGCTTCGTGATCATGCCCGCGATGACGACGCACGCCACGGCGACGACGGCGCCGCCCACGATCCCCCACCACTGCTCGATGCCCGCCGGCAGTGCCTTCAGGCCGAAGATGGTGAGGCCGACGAGGAAGACGACGATCGCCTCGAAACCGAGCACCACCGGGGCGAGCTTCTGGACGAGAGTACGCGGTGCGCGCGGTCGACGCGGGGCCGCGGCGTTCATGCGCGCCACCCGGACTTCCAGTCCTCCTCCTCGGAGAGCGCGATCGCCTCGCCCGCGAGGACGACGGAGCCGGCGATGACCACCGCCCGACGATCCGACGAAGCCGCCCACTCCCTGGCCGCATCAGCGGCGTCCGCGAGCGACGGGTGCACGGTGGCGCGCTGTCCGGCCTGTTCGACGAGGTCGGCGATGAGGTCGGCATCGCTGGCGCGGTCGGACTCCGGCGCGGTCGCGAACACATGCGCGGCGGCGGGTGCGAGACGCGCGACGATGCCCGCCGCGTCCTTGTCTGCGAGGACGCCGAGCACGAGTCCCCACTCGTCGAAGTCGAAGCTGTCGTCCAGAGCCTGGGCGAGCGCGGCGGCGCCATGCGGATTGTGCGCGGCATCGACGATGACGGTGGGGGCGATGCCGAGGAGCTGCAGGCGCCCGGGAGACGTGCTGCCCTGCAGTCCGTCCGAGATCACTCCGCCCGCGATCGCCTGAGCGGCGCCGCCGATGAGCGACTCGACCGCGGCCACGGCCAGGGCGGCGTTGTGGCCCTGGTGGGCGCCGTACAGCGGCAGGTACTCCTCCTCGTACTGCCCGGCGAGGCCGCGGATGGTGAGGAGCTGACCGCCGACGGCGAGCTTCTGCTCGGCGAGCCCGAAGTCCTCCCCCTCGAAGGCGATGGTGGCATGACGCTCCGCGGCCACGCGACGCAGCACGTCGGCGGCCTCGGCGGGCTGCTGAGCGGAGACGACGGCAGCGCCTTCCTTGATGATGCCGGCCTTGACCTGGGCGATCTCGGCGATGGTGCTTCCCAGGCGGTCCGCATGGTCGATGTCGATCGGAGCGAACACCGCCACGTCGCCGTCCGCGGTGTTCGTGGAGTCCCACTCGCCGCCCATGCCGACCTCGAGCACGAGCACATCGACGGGCGCATCGGCGACCGCGACGAAGGCGAGGACGGTGAGCAGCTCGAAGAACGTCAGCGGGGCCTCCCCCGCCTCCTCGAGCTCGGCGTCGACGATCCCCACGAAGGGCTCGATCTCGTCCCAGGCGTCGGCGACGGCCTCGTCCGCGATCGGCTCGCCGTCGATCATGATGCGCTCGGTGAAGCGCTCCAGGTGCGGGCTCGTGAACAGGCCGGTGCGCAGATCATGGGCGCGCAGCAGGCTCTCGATCATCCGCGCGGTCGACGTCTTGCCGTTGGTCCCGGTGATGTGGATGACACGGTAGGTGCGCTGCGGATCGTCGAGATACTCGAGGATGCGCGCCGTCCGCTCCTTGCGCGGCTGCACCCACCGTTCCCCGGCTCGGCTCAGCAGCGTCTCGTAGACGGCGTCGGCCCGGTCTCTCGCACTCATGCGCCCACCTCGATCTTGGTTACGGAGATCGTGAAGTCACCGCGGTTGGCATACTTCCCGCTCGGAACATCCACGGCGAATTCGATAGCAGCATCGGCAACGGAGTCCGCCGACGCCGCAAACACGGCTGCGTATCCGAGGGCGATGGAACCATCCGGATCCACGACGGCATACTCCTCGGCCAGCGTTTCTTCAGCGACTCGCGCGGCGTCGAATGCGGCGGCAACGGCGTCCGCATCGTCGGCGTTAGCGAAGGAGAGCCTCAGTCGAATGCGGTCGCTCACGTCAAGTCCCGCGTTCTTCCGCGTCTCCTGGGTCGCGCGGATAACGTCGCGCGCCAGACCCTCGGCCTCCAGCTCCGGCGTCGTGTCGGTGTCGAGCAGGACGAACCCTCCGGACGGGACGATGGCCAGGGCCTCCCCTTCGGGGCGACCCGTGGTCTCGAGGACGAGGTCGTACTCGGCGGGCTCCAGCGCGATGCCGCCGGCGGTCACGACGCCGTCGGTCTCGGACCATTCACCCGAGCGCGCGGCCTGGATGGCCTTCTGCACGTCCTTGCCGAGGCGCGGACCCGCGGCGCGGGCGTTCACGCTCAGCCGGTGGCTGATGCCGTACTCCCCGGCCGCCTCATCGGTCAGCGGGACGAGCTCCACGGTCTTCACGTTGAGCTCCTCGCGGAGGATGTCCTCGAACTGGCCGAGGTCGGCCGCGAGCGGAGAGACCACCGTGAGCCGTGCGAGCGGCAGCCGCACGCGCAGCTTCTCCTTCTTGCGCAGCGCGTTGCCGACGCTCGACAGCTCACGGACGGCATCCATGGCGTCGCGGATCTCGTCGGCGGCAGGGAACTGGTCCGCATCCGGCCAGTCCTGCAGGTGCACGCTGCGCCCGCCGGTGAGGCCCTGCCACACGCGCTCGCTGATGAGCGGGACGAGCGGCGCGGCCACGCGGCACAGGGTCTCCAGCACGGTGTACAGCGTGTCGAAGGCCTCGCGGCTCTTCGGGTCGTCCGTCACGCCCACCCAGAACCGATCGCGCGAGCGGCGGATGTACCAGTTCGTCAGCACCTCGGCGAAGTCGCGCAGTCGCGCGGACGCGGTGGTCGAGTCCAGACCCTCCAGATCGGCCCGGACCTCGCGGACGAGGTGGCCCAACCGCGCGAGGATGTACCGGTCGAGGACGTCGGTCGAGTCGGTGCGCCACGACGCCTCGTACCCGCCTCCCTGGGTTGCTGAGCCTGCTCCTCCCTGGGTTGCTGAGCCTGTCGAAGCATTCGCGTACGTCGCGAAGAAGTACCACGAGTTCCACAGCGGCAGCAGGAACTCCCGCACGCCGGACCGGATGCCCTCCTCGGTGACGATGAGGTTGCCGCCGCGGAGCACCGCACTGGACATGAGGAACCAGCGCATCGCGTCGGACCCGTCGCGGTCGAGCACCTCGGACACGTCAGGGTAGTTCCGCAGCGACTTCGACATCTTGTAGCCGTCGCTGCCGAGCACGATGCCGTGGCAGCTGACGCCCGTGAACGCCGGCCGGTTGAACAGCGCCGTCGAGAGCACGTGCATGACGTAGAACCAGCCGCGGGTCTGGCCGATGTACTCCACGATGAAGTCCGCCGGGGAGTGCGAGTCGAACCACTCCTGGTTCTCGAACGGATAGTGCACCTGCGCGTACGGCATCGAGCCGGAGTCGAACCACACGTCGAAGACGTCGCCGATGCGCCGCATCGTGCTCTTGCCCGTGGGGTCGTCCGGGTTCGGCCTGGTCAGATCGTCGATGTAGGGGCGATGCAGGTCCACCTCGCCCTCCGGGTTGCGCGGCAGCGTGCCGAAGTCGCGCTCCAGCTCCTCCAGCGAGCCGTAGGCGTCGACGCGCGGGTACTCCGGGTCGTCGCTCTTCCAGATCGGGATGGGTGAGCCCCAGTAGCGGTTGCGGCTGATCGACCAGTCGCGAGCGCCCTCGAGCCACTTGCCGAACTGCCCCTCCTTCACGTTCTCCGGCACCCAGGTGATCTGCTCGTTGTTCGCGAGGAGGTCGTCCTTGATGTCGGTGACCCGGATGAACCAGCTCGACACGGCCTTGTAGATCAGGGGGTTCCGGCAGCGCCAGCAGTGCGGGTAGGAGTGCTCGTAGCTCTGCAGCCGCACCAGGCGGCCGTTGTCACGGATGATCCGCACGAGCGGGGTGTTCGCCTCCATCCACAACTCGCCCGCGACATCGGTGACGTTCGGGAGGAAGCGCCCGCCGTCGTCGAGGGACAGGATCGTCGGGATGCCGGCCCCGCCGGCGACGCGCTGGTCGTCCTCACCATAGGCGGGTGCCTGGTGGACGATGCCGGTGCCGTCGGTCGTGGTGACGTAGTCGTCGACGAGGATGCGCCAGGCGTTCCCCGTGCCGTAGGTCTCCTCGTCCGCGTAGTAGTCGAACAGGCGGTCGTAGGTGATGTCGGCAAGCTCGGCGCCGCGGAGCGTGGCGTCGACCGCGGCGAGCGCGTCCTCCGGGCTCTCGTAGCCCAGGTCCTTGGCGTAGCCGCCGAGCAGGTCCTTCGCGAGCAGGTAGCGGTGTGCGGAGGCCTCGACGGCGAGCTGGTCGGCCGAGGGAGCGGCGCGCCCCTGGTGCACGTCGGAGGCGCCGGCGGGACCGGCGGGCAGCACGACGTACTCGATGTCCGGCCCCACCGCGAGCGCGAGGTTGGTCGGCAGGGTCCACGGGGTCGTCGTCCAGGCGAGGGCTCGGACCCCGGTGAGACCCAGCGCCTCGGCCTTCGCCCCGGTGAGCGGGAAGGTGACCGTGACCGACGGGTCCTGTCGCATCTGGTAGACGTCGTCGTCCATGCGCAGCTCGTGGGCGGACAACGGCGTCTCATCGCGCCAGCAGTACGGGAGGACGCGGTAGCCCTCGTAGGCGAGTCCCTTGTCGTACAGGGTCTTGAAGGCCCAGAGCACGCTCTCCATGTAGCCGAGGTCGAGCGTCTTGTAGCCGCGCTCGAAGTCCACCCACCGGGCCTGACGGGTGACGTAGTCCTCCCACTCCCGCGTGTACTTCAGGACCGAGGAGCGCGCCTTCTCGTTGAAGACGTCGATCCCCATCTCCTCGATCTCGCTCTTCTCGGTGATCCCGAGCTGCTTCATCGCCTCGAGCTCGGCCGGCAGCCCGTGGGTGTCCCACCCGAAGACACGGTCGACCTTGTGCCCGATCATGGTCTGGAAGCGGGGGAACACGTCCTTCGCGTAGCCCGTGAGCAGGTGGCCGTAGTGTGGGAGGCCGTTCGCGAACGGAGGACCGTCGTAGAACACCCACTCCGGCGCGCCCTCGCGCTGCTCGATGGAGGCGCGGAAGGTGTCGTCGGTCTTCCAGAAGTCGAGCACCTCCTCCTCGATCTGCGGGAAGCGGGGGCTCGGCGCCACAGTGGCGGCCTGGTCGGCAGCGGGGCCGAAGGAGGAGCGCGGGTAGGTCATGGTCTCTCGCAGTGGTCGTCGTGGCGGATGCTGCTGCGAGGACGATCCTCGCGGACCGCGGTACCACCTCGCGTGCCCCTGCATCCCCTCGACAAGCTCGGGGACCCACGGACCACTCTCACTGCGGCTGTGACGGGCCTGCCCCGCTCGGTTCTACTGAGTCCGTCGCCGGACCGTTCTTCCGAGAGCTCCCCGGTGATGGCCGGATCGATGCTCGTACCGCCATTGTACGCGTGCTCCTCCCCTTGCGGATTCCCTTCGAGGTCGCGGCAAGACCCGCCGGAACCTGCTCGGCCCGGGAGAAGGGACGGAGGTGTCGGAGGGAGGACATAGCCTCGGAGGATGCCGAACTCCCCGACCGCACCCCGTGTGTCCGCGCCCGACCTCCCGCCCGTGCTGGAGCCCCGTGAAGCCGCGCGCCGGGCCGACCTCCTCGCCGCCGCAATGGACCTCGCGGGCACCGTCGACCTCGCGTACGCCACGCTCGAGCAGTGCGCGGTGCAGGCCGACGCCGACAGCATCGACCTCACCGGGGCCACGCTCCTCGATGTCGACCTGCCCGAACCGCGCATCGCGTCGCTCCGGCTGCGGAACGCGAGCATCCGTCGACTCCGGATCACGGGCGGCCGCATCGGGACCCTCGACCTGGGTGACGCCCGCGTGGCCGAGCTCGAGCTGCGGGACGTGCGCATCGACTACCTGAACCTGGGCGCCGCCCGCGCCGAAGACGTCGACGTGGTGGGCTGTGACATGCGCACGATCGACCTCCCGCAGGCCGAACTGACGCGCGTCCGGTTCCAGACCACGCGCAGCGACGAGGTCGACCCTCGGGGCCTGCGGGCGAAGGACCTCGATCTCCGCGGTCTCGACGCGCTGTCCTACCTCGACGTCCAGAGCCTGCGCGGAGCGACTCTCTCTTCGGTGCAGGTGCAGCAGCTCGCGTCGGTGATGGCGGCGGGGCTGGGGATCATCGTCACGGACTGACGGGGCCACTCGCCGCGAGCAGCTCCCGGGTGAACGGATGCTGCGGGGCGGCGAACACCTCCTGCGCAGGCCCCTGCTCCACGATCCGGCCGTCCTGCATGACCACCACGTCGTCCGCGACGGCGCCGACGACGTCGAGGTCATGGGAGACGAAGACCATCGTGAGCCGCCGCTCCTCCTGCACCCGCGCGAGAAGGCGGAGCACGCGTTCCCGCACCGACGGGTCGAGAGCCGAGACGGGCTCATCCAGGACCAGGACCTCGGGATCGGCGGCGAGCGCTCGGGCCAGGGCCGCCCGCTGCCGCTGCCCGCCCGACAGGGCCTCCGGCCGCCGCGCCGCCAGACTCTCATCGAGCCCGACTTCCGCGAGCAGCGCACGCACCCGCGTCCGACGCTCCCCGCGCGGCACGCCTCCTGCCTCCAGAGCCTCCTCCAGCGATCGCCCGATCGTCCACCGCGGGTCGAAGGCGCCGAGCGGGTTCTGGTGTACGAGCTGCACGCGTCGGGTCCCGGTCCAGCGCAACACGCCCGCATCCGGCCTCTCGACACCGACCAGCATCCGCGCCAGGGTCGTCTTGCCCGATCCGGATTCGCCGACGACGCCCAGCGTCCGCCCCGCGGACACCGTGAACGACGCGTCGACGACGGCCGGCACCCCGCCGAACGCCTTGGACAAGCCCTCCGCGACGAGTACGGCCTCGGAGAGCGCGGCGCGCTCCTCTCGCGGCTCGTGCATCGTCGCCGCGATGAGCTGCTGCGTGTACGGGTGCTCGGGAGAGGCGAGCACAGCCGCGACCGGGCCGGACTCCACGATCCGGCCGTCCTTCATCACCAGCACGCGGTCCGCCACCCGGCGCACCGCCGCGAAGTCGTGACTGATGAAGACCACGGCGGTGCCGTCGTCGACGATCTCCCGCAGCAGCACGAGGATCCGCGCCTGCACGGTCGCGTCCAGGGCCGTGGTGGGCTCATCCGCGACGAGCACCGCGGGGTTCCCGGCCAGCGCCGAGGCGATGAGCGCGCGCTGCCGCAATCCTCCGGAGAGCTCCTGTGGACGCTGCCGTGCACGGCGGTCGGGGTCGGGCATCCACACCCGTCCGAGAAGCTCCCGCACCCGCGCAGCGACCGCCGCGCGCCCGCGCACGAGGCGGTGCAGCCGCAGCGGTTCCGCGATCTCGTCCGCGATCCGGCGCAGCGGGTCCAGCGACACGAGGGCGTCCTGCGAGACGAGACCGATCTCGGCCCCGCGGACCCGCCGCCAGGCGTGCTCCGTCAGCGCGGCGGCGTCCACGCCGCCGATGCGGAGCCGGTCGACCACGACCTCGGCGGCCCGCGGCGTGAGGCCGAGCAGGGCGCGCGCCGAGAGCGACTTCCCTGCCCCCGACTCCCCCACGATCGCCACGCACTCGCCGGGCTGCACGGCGAACGAGACGTCCTCCACCACGGGGGTCCCCGCGAAGGCGATCCGCAACCCCTCGACTTCCAGCGCCGCACTCATGCGTCCTTCCCATCCGCCCGCGCACGGAGGATCCGCCCGATGATGGTCGCGCACACCACGGTCAGCGTGATCGCGAGACCGGGGAAGACCGATACCCACCACGCCTGTCCCAGCACGTTGCGGCCGCCGGCGAGCATGAGGCCCCACTCCGGGGTCGGCTCCGACGGCCCGAGGCCCAGGAAGCTCAGCCCCGCGGCGGCGAGGATGCTCGATCCGATCCCGATGGTCGCCAGCACGCTCAGCGACCCCAGCACTCCCGGGATGACGTGGCGGCGGAATGCCCGCAGCGACGGCACGCCCAGGATGCGGGCGGCCTCGACGTGTTCGGCCACGCGGAGCGTTCGGGTCTGCACGCGGGCGAGCCGCACGTACACCGGCGCGGCGGCCAGCGTCACCGCGATCGCGATGTTCACCGGTCCCGGACCCAGCACGGCCACCACGACGAGCGCCACCAGGAACTCCGGGAACGCCATGAGCACGTCGTTGATGCGCATGAGCGTGACGTCCACGCCCCGGGGCGACATGCCGGCGAGCGCCCCGACGAGCAGGCCCGCGGCGAGGGCGATGGCGGTGGCGAGCAGGCCGATCCCGACTGAGCGCCCCGCGCCGAACACCACGCGGGAGTACACGTCGCGGCCGCTCTGGTCGGTGCCGAAGACGTGCTCGGCACTCGGCGGCAGCAGAGCGGCCCGGACCTCGGTCTGCAGCGGATCGTGGGTGGCGAGCAGTCCCGGCCACAGGGCGGCGACGGCGACCACGGCCAGCACGAGCGCGGCGGCGCCGAGGAGGAGCCGCTGCCCCCGACTCATCGGACGGCTCCCGGTCGCGAGAAGGCGGCGACGCGGGGGTCGATGAGCGGATGCACGAGCTCCACCACCACGTTGATGACGACGAAGACGAGAGCGCTCAACAGGATGATCCCGGTGAGGACGGGGAGATCGCGGTCGTTGATGGCGGCGAGGGTGACCCGCCCCAGGCCGGGTCGGGCGAACACGGTCTCGACGAGCACCGCGCCCCCGAGGACCGATCCGGTGAGATAGGCCGCGAGGGTGACCGCCGACGCGGCGCCGTGCCGTACCCCGTGCCGCACCGTGAACCAGGTCGGCCCGGCGCCCCGCGCACGGACCGTCTCCGCGAACGGCATCCGCTCCGCCTGCATCAACCCATCACGCAGCACCTGGCTGAGCAGTGCCGCGACCGGGAGCGCGAGCGTGATCGCCGGCAGGACGATGGTCGCCGGATTGCGGGTGCCCGAGACGGGGAACCACCCCAGTCCGAACGCGAAGACGCTGAGCAGCAGCAGCCCGATCCAGAACACCGGCGAGGAGAGCACCACGAGCTCGACGCCGGCGGCGACGGTGCGCCCGACACGGCCCCGCACGAAGACCGCGACCACGAGGGCGAGAACGACGGCGATCCCCAGAGCCAGGGCCGAGAGCTGCACGGTCGCACCCAGCTGCCGTCCGATGACCTCGGTCACCGGCAGCCGCAGCTGGTACGACTCGCCGAGGTCACCCCGGGCGAGCTGCCCGATGAAGCCGACGTACTGCTCGAGCGGCGGACGGTCGAGCCCGAGGTCGGCGCGGATGCCGTCCTTGACCGCCTCGCTCACCTGCGCCTGCGGGCCCAGCATCACCGAGACCGGGTCGCCGGGGATCACCCGGAAGGCCAGGAATGCGACGGTTGCGGCCCCCCACAGCACGATGACCACCGAAGCGACCAGCCCGAGGGCGCGGCCGAGCACCGCCTTCACGGTTCGATCACTCCGCCCGCTCCCTCGAAACGACGGCCGCCGGATGTCAGCCGAGGCTCACATCGTAGAAGAGCGGCCGCCCGTAGAGGTCGTACTCCAGCCCCTGCACGCGCTCCCCGACCGCCGTGATCGCCGACGGGCTGTAGAGCGGGACGATGGCCGTGTACTCCGCGTTCCACTCCTGCAGCTGCGTGTAGAGCTCGTTGCGGGCGTCCTGATCGCTCGACGCGACGGCCTCTTCCAGGAGCGCGTCGATCTCCGGATCGCTCACCTGCGAGGCGTTCTGGAAGCCGTCGGTGTGCAGGTGCGCACGGAGGAAGTCGGCGTCCACGCCGGAGAAGCCCCAGTCGGTGAGGTCGAACGTCTTGGGCTCGTACTGGGCGTTGTAGGCGCCGGGCTCCAGCTCCTCGCGCTGCACCTCGAAGCCGATGGCCTTGAGGTCCGACTGGATCGCGTTGGCCAGCGCCGCGCGGTCGTCGGGGACCGGGGTCCAGGCGATCCACCGCACGGACAGGCGCTCGCCGTCCTTCATGCGGATGCCGTCCGCGTCGCGCTCCGTCCAGCCGGCCTCGTCGAGCAGGGCGTTCGCGGCGTCCTGATCGAACGGCCAGGAGTCCTCCAGCGACGCGTCGTACCCCGGGGTCGTGCTGCCGAGGACGCTCCACGCCCGCGGGAACTGCCCGAAGTAGATCTCCTCGACCGCCGCGTCCACGTCGATGCCGCGGGCGAACGCCTGCCGCACCTTCTCGTCGGCGAAGACGCCGTACTTCTCGTTCAGGTAGAGCGAATAGGGCAGGCCGGGGTACTCCACCGAGTCGACCGTGACGCCGGCGTCGTCCAGACCGGCGACCTGGTTCGGCGGGATGTTGCTGGCGAGGTCGGCTTCTCCGCTCTCGATCACTCCGGTACGCACCGACGCCTCCGGCTGGATCTGCACGCGCAGCGTCTCGAACGCCGGCGCCTTCGTCTCGTGCGGGCCCCAGGCGTAGTCGTCGTTGCGCGTGTAGACGATCTCCTGGTCGGCGGTGTACTCGGTGAGCACGAAGGGTCCGGTGCCGACGGTGACGTCGGGACCGCCCGCCTTGAGCTTGTCGGCCGACTCGGCCAGCACCGCGGGCGAGTAGAAGCCGAGCTGCGCGGTGCTCGCCGCCTGCAGGAACGGCGCGTAGGGCTGCGTGAACGAGACCTTGACCGTGTGGTCGTCGACGACCTCGGTGCCGGCGTAGAAGTCCGCGCCCATCATGCTCGCCGCCTGGGCTGACGCCGTCTCCGGGTCGACGATGCGGTCGAAGTTCGCCTTGACGGCCTCCGCATCGAACGACTCGCCGTCGGTGAAGGTCACGTCGTCGCGCAGCGTGAAGGTGTACTCCGTGCTGTCCGGCGAGACGTCCCAGCTCTTCGCGAGCCACGGGCTGAACGTGCCGTCGTCCTCCTGGAAGACCAGGGAGTCGAGCACCGCCCGCTGCACCATACCGGAGACGTCGAGCTGGCTCACCTGCGGGTCCATGTGCCCCGCGGACAGGTTCGCGCCCTCGATCGACCAGACGAGCTCACCGCCGTCGCTCTCCGTCGACGGGCCGGCGCACGCGCTCAGCACCAGGGCGGTGGCGGCGGCGAGCGCGGCGAAGGGCAGGAGGCGACGCACGGGGGTGGCGGGCATGAGGATTCCTCAGAACGGACGGGTCGGGATGTCCCCATCCTAGGGCGGTTTTTTGGACTCGGTCGATCTGTGCCGTCCGGGGTCAGCCCGACGGCAGGACGATCCGGTGCCGCTCGGCTGCTCCGGCGCGCTCTCCCTCGAGGAGGGTCTGTCCCGGCGCGACCACCGCCGCGCTCACCCCCTGCACGCGAGGCTCCGGAAGTCCGACCAGCCGTACGTCGACGAGGAGGTCGCCGCGCCTCCCCGCGATCCGCCAGCGCATCTCGGCCTCCGTTGCCGCGCTGACCACGCGATCACCGAAGGGCTCCTGCTCCGCGCAGAATCCGCCGATCTCCTCGATCTGGGTCGCCAGTCGGGCATCGCGGACATCGGCCGGGATGTCATCGAGCACGTGGTCGGCGAGGAACGGGTACTCCGCGGCGGGCCGACCGGACTGGAGCGCGACGTCGAGAGCCCGCGCGGCGGCGACCGTCTCCTCCCACGGGTGCAGGACCGCGGAGGGGGCGTCGGTCCTTTCGAGCAGCTGCTGGAGCGCGGCGCCTGCGATCCGCCGAGCACCGAACTCGTCGGAGTTCCCGAAGGCCACGACGCCGACGCCGGTGGCCGCATGCCAGCGCATGTGCGCCGAGAAGCCGGGGAGGCCGCCGGAGTGCTGCACGACGCGGCCGAACCGCCGATCGTCCTCGATGAAGAGGCCGTAGCCGTAGCCGGCCCCCGCGAGATCGCGCCCGTCGAACATCGTCGAGGGCACGGGGATCGGTGTGCGAGCCTGCTGCAGCTCCCGTCGCGACGCCGGAGCCAGCACGTCGGGCGCGACCGGGTCGTCGGTGAAGGCCGAGCCGAGGAACCACATCCACGTGGCGATGTCGTCGACGGTGCTGAACATGCTGCCGATGCAGCCCAGCGCCCCGGAGCCCACGAACGGCTCGGGGCGGAACGTGGCGCCGTCGTCGAAGGTCCGGAAGCCGCCGGCCAGCACCTCCGGGGCGTACCCGTCCGACGCGGCCGCCGTCCGGCGCAGCCCGAGGGGCTCGAGCACGGCCTCCCGGATCACGTCCTCTACGGCCCACCCCGTCACCGCTTCCACGGCGCGGCCGAGCAGCGACTGGCCGAGGTTGGAGTACTGGTAGACGGTCCCCGGTGCGGCCGCGAGGCGCACCCCACCCGCGAACAGGGCGGCGATCTCCGCGCGGGAGGCGCCGAGATGTCGGTCCACCCAGGCGTTGTCCTCTCCCAGACCCGAACGGTTGGAGAGCAGCAGGTCGCCCGTGACCTCGACGTCGGCACCCCGATGCCTCAGCCGGACCTCCGGCAGGTAGGTGCGGATCGGCGCGTGGAGGTCGAGCAGGCCGCGGTCTCGAAGGGAGAGCACGGTGGCGGCCAGGAAGCTCTTGGACATCGACGCGATGCGGAAGACGGTGTCCCGCGTCGTCGGGGCCTCATCGACGAGGGGATGGCCGTGGGTGAGCACTGCGCGGACGCTTCCCCGTTCGGCCACCGCGGCGATCGCGGCCGGGGCGGCACGACGCGCGCGCTCGTCCAGGCCGTGGCGGAGGGCCTCCGCGGCGGTCTCCTCCGGGACGAGGAAACCCGCATCCTCCCCGGTCATGCCGGGACCCCCGCGCGCACCTCGTCCGCGAAGGCCTCGATCAGCGCGCGGCTGGCCGCGGTGTTGTGGTCGTGCACGCGCTCGGCGTCCGCGATGAGCGCGGGAAGCGAGCGTCCCTCTCCCCGCAGTGCCGCGTCGTCCCACCGGGCGAGATCGGCCGCGGAGGCCTCGGGATGGAACTGCACGCCGCGCACCCGCGCCCCCAGCCGGAAGGCCTGGTTCTCGACGGCGGCGCTCGATGCCAGCAGCACCGCCGCGGGCGGGAGCCGCGTGATCATGTCCTGATGGTTCTCGATCATCGGAGCCTCATCGCCGAGGGCTGCGAGCAGGGCGTCCGCACGCCCGGCCGCGGTGGGGCGGATGGGGGTCGCGCCGCGTTCGATGGGTCCGGTCTTCTCGGCGACCTCGCCGCCGGCCACGTGGGCGAGCAGCTGACCGCCCAGGCAGATGCCGAGGGTGGGGAGGTCGCGGGCGATGGTCTCCGCGGCGAGCGCGCGCTCGGCTGCGAGCCACGGCGCGCGGTCATCCTCGTCGGGCATGAGCCCGCCGCCCAGCATGACGAGTCCGGCGTAGCCGTCCAGGGAGGTGGGCAGCGGCTGCTCGGCTCCCACGATCTCGTCGACGTCGATCGCCTTCTCCCGCAGCCAGGTGCCGAGGCGGCGCGGGCCGGAGCTCGCGGAGTTCACGATCACGAGGACGCGCGGGTTCACAGCGCCCCCTCCCGAATCGTCGTGTCGACCGCCGGCACGAGCGCGGCCGCGGCGGGCTCTCCTGCGCGGCCGGCGAGGAAGGCCTCGTGGTCGGGGTCCGACGCCTCCAGCACGCGGAGGACGTTCTCGTGCGCCGCCGCCCGGAGGTCGTCCTCCGACCAGCCGCGATGCCGCAGCTCGGCGAACAGCGCCGGGTACCCGGAGACGTCGCCGAGACCGTCCGGCATCGCGTCGGAGCCGTCGTAGTCGGCGCCGATCCCGACCGCGTGTGCGCCGGCCACGCGACGCACGTGGTCCAGGTGATCGGCGACGTCTGCGACGCCGACGCGCGGCGCCTCTCCCACTTCCCCGGCTTCCCACCAGTCGCGACGGGCCTGCGAGACGAACGTGGGGACGAAGGGCACCATCACGACGCCGCCCTGCGCGCCGATCGCGGCGAGCACGTCGTCCGGCACGTTGCGGGGGTGGTCGCACAGAGCGAGGGCGCCGGAGTGGCTGACCATCACCGGGCGGGTCGTGACCTCCAGGGCATGCCGCATGGTCGTCGGAGCGACGTGCGAGAGGTCGACGAGCACACCGATGCGGTTCATCTCGCGCACCACCTCGCGTCCGAAGTCCGTCAGACCGCCGTGGCGCGCCTCGTCGGTCGCGGAGTCCGCCCAGGCGATCGTCCGCGACCAGGTGAGCGTCAGATACCTCGCGCCGAGCCGCGCGAACTGCCGCAGCACGGCCAGCGATCCGCCGAGCTGGTCGCCGCCCTCGATGCCGATGAGCGAGGCGATCCGCCCCTCCGCCATCGCCGCACGCACGTCGGCCGCCGTCCGAGCGATCGCGAAGCGCTGCGGGTGGGCGTCGACGAGGCGGTGCACGAAGTCGATCTGCTCGAGCGTGGCCACGACCTGCTCCGCCCCCTCCAGCACGGGATCGACCCAGACCGACCAGAACTGGCCGGCGACCCCGCCCGCGGTCAGTCGCGGCAGATCGGTCTGCGTGGCCGTCACCCGGCCGGAGAGCTCCGCGACCCGGTAGCCGAGCAGCGTCCTACTCGCCCAGGCGAGGTCGTTGTGGCCGTCGATCACCCGATCGATCGGCAGGTCCGCGTCGACCATCTCAGTCCTCTCGTCCATCCAGCACCGCGTTCATCCGCGCGGTGAGCGCCGAGTCCACGGCGCGCGCGACGCCGTCCAGCTCCCGCACGGGCACCGCACCGCGGGTGCTGGAGCAGAGCCAGAGGGCGTCCGCCCGCTCCAGATCGTCCCGCACCATCGGACCGACGCGGGAGGGCACCTCGGCGAGTCCCGCGAAGACGTCGGCCTGGGTCGTCCCGGGGAGCACCCCGTACTCGGGCGGTGGCGTGACCAGCGCGCCGTCGAGCCGCGCGATCAGCGTCGACCGCGGCCCTTCGAGGACGAACCCGTCGGCGCTGACGAAGAGGACGTCGTCCGCGCCCCTGCTCCGCGCCTCCCGCAGGGCCGCCTGGTTCACGGCGTAGGCGAGGGACTTCGCTCCCTGCAGCAGCCAGGGCGCCGTCTCCATGACGTCGTGCCGGTACCCGCGGTCGAGGACCACCGCCGAGACGCCGCGCGCGCGGACGACCTCCGGGTCCTCGCCCGCGAAGCCGAGCACCCACCCCGTCGGCCCGGCCGGGTCGATCTCGTCTCCGCGGGTCATCGCGAACTTGATCGAGGCGATCTCCCCGTCCCGCAGCACTCCGGGGCGGGAGACCTCGGCGGCCGCGCGGAGCACCGCCCGTGCCCACCGCTCGCGGCCCGGCGCGGGCAGCCCCAGGAGCTGCGCGGACCGCTCCAGCCGCACGAGATGCGCCTCCAGGGCCTGCGGCCTTCCTCCGCGCACCACGGCGGTCTCGAACACGCCGTCGCCGCGGGCGACGCCGAGGTCGGTCGCCCGGATGATCGGCTCCCGCGGATCGACGGCATGGATCCCGTCCTCCGCCGCCTCGGCGGCGAGATCGAGCCGGTACAGCAGCAGTGCGCGCATGGGATTCCGCTCTCGCAGGGTTCGGGGGCCGGTCAGCCCGCGGTCAGGACGGCCTCAGGGGCCTCGGCCGCGGAGGAGTCGAAGACGCGGGACGCGTCACGGGCGATGCGCTCGGCGAGCACCTCGTGTCCGATCCCCGGTCCGGTGGGGACCGTGACGCGACCGGCGACGGCGGTCACCGGAGGCGCGATGATGTCCGACTCGTAGTACTTGTCCGATCCCGACACATCCGACGGCAGCAGGAAACCGGGGAGCGAGGACAGCGCGACGTTCGCAGCCCGCCCGACGCCGAACTCGTGCATCCCGCCGCACCACACGGGGATGCCCGCGTCCCGCGCCACGTCGTGCGCCGCGCGGGCGACGGTGAGCCCGCCCATCCGCGACACCTTGATGTTGAGGACCCGCCCCGCCCCCAGCCGGATCATGGTCCGCAGGTCGCCGAGGTCGACGACCGACTCGTCCAGGCACACGTCCGTGTCGAGCCGCGCCTGCAGATCAGCGTGGGCCACGAGATCCCGCGGCGCGAAGGGCTGCTCGATCATGGTGAGCGCCTCGCGATCCAGGCGTGCGAACACCGCGGCCGCCCGCTCGTCGTCGGCATACGCGCCGTTCGCGTCCACGTGAAGGTCGAGGTCGGGGTAGGCGCCGCGCACCGCACGCACCGGCTCCACATCCCAGCCCGGAGCGATCTTGAGCTTGACGCGGGGGTAGCCGGCGGCGCGCTGCAGCTCCACCTGGGCCAGCAGCTCGTCGATCGACGGCTCGATGCCCAACGACACCCCCGCGACGACCTCGTCGCGCGTCCCGCCGAGGGCCGCGGCGAGCGCGATCCCCCGCCGCCGGGAGGCCAGGTCCCACACCGCGCCGGAGAACCCGGCCTTCGCGAACTCGTGCCCGCGGACCCGCGCCCACGACGCCTCCAGCTCCGCCGGCTCCTCCCCCTCGGCGCGGAGCAGCGCGGGCACCAGGTAGCGGGTCACGATCTCCCACGCGGTGACCGTGGTCTCCGCTCCGTAGAACGGATCGGACGGCGACGCGATCTCCCCCCACCCCGTCTGGCCGTCGGCATCGGTGACCTCGACGAGCACATGCTCGATGCCGGACTTGCGGTGCGAGCTCGTCTCGAAGCTGTGACGCAGCGGCTGGCGCAGGGCGAACAGCCGGACGCGGACGACCCTCACGCGTCCTCCTCCGGGCGGGCCCGCGCGGTCTCGGGGCCGTAGAGACCCAGGCGCGCCACCAGCCGGTCGCGTTCGGCGAGCCGCCGTCGCGCTCCCTTCGCGCTCGCCGTGGTGAGCGCGCTCAGCAGGTGGCACACCGCCGCGACCGGGGTCGGCGAGTCGGCGTACGACGCCGATCCCGTGCGCACCCGGATGAGCGAGGTCGCGATGGATGCGAGCGGGGCATCCTCGCTGTCGGTGATGACGACGAGCTGACCGCCCGCCTCGTGGAAGAGCCGCCCGAGCCGCACGGTCTCCTCCCGGTAGCGCCGCAGGGAGAACGCGATGAGGACGTCGCTGGCCCGGACGTCGGTGAGCACGGTGAGCGGCTGCAGCGCGTGCCCGTCGACGAGGAAGACGTTCGACAGCGTCGCCGAGAGATCCGCGTTGAGGAGCTGCGCGTACGCCGCCGCCTTGCCCTCGCCGGCCACGTACCGTCGTCGGGCGCCGAGCAGCAGCGCGGCGGCCTGCGGCACCTGGGCCGAGCGGCTGAGCTCCTCGAAGGTCTGGGCGAGGGTGCGCTGCTCGGTCTCGATGATCCGCGCCTGAATGCTCTCGGCGGAGAGGTTGGTGCGGATGCGCTCGCCGTAGCGGTCTCGCGGAGAGACGAGGTCGCGATCCTCCTGGTCGTGGTCGTGGTCGTTCATGCCGTGCCCTCCCGAGGTGTCGCGCGGTAGACCGCCGTGTCGTCGTCGAGGCGCGCGGCCCCTACGAGGAGGTCCCCGCGGCGGAATGCCGCGGTCATCGTCCGCTCCAGATCCCGCCGCAGCACCGCGCGCTCCTCGGCGTCGAGGGCGCCGGGTCGCGTCGGGATCGCGATCCAGGTGCCGCCGTCCGCCGCCACGGCTCGCCCCCAGTCGTCCGGCCCGAGCACGGGCGGGACGGGAAGCGACCGACGGGCCGGGCGATCGGCGACGTCCAGGTCCCAGGAGACCACCAGACGGTCGGTATCGGGACGGGCGTAGTAGTCGCGCTCGTAGGCGATGCCGACGGCCCCGAGAGAGCTCAGGTTGAAGTGCGCGTTGCGTGACAGCAGCGGATCGAACGTCCACCGCATCGTCCGCTGCCCCCAGCGCAGGGCCACGGCACGCTGCGCGAGCTTGAGCGCCTGGCCGACGCCGCGTCCCTGGTGCGCGGCATCGACGGCGGCCGCCTGCGAGTAGTGGAAGGACGCGCCGGTGGTGTCACAGCCGGCGAACCCGTACGCGAACCCGATCAGCTCTCCGTCGTCGGCGAAGGCGCCGACCGCGGAACCGCCGTTGCGGGCGAGGGCGGTGAGCAGGTTGGCGTTGAGGGCGTACTCGTTCTCCGTGTATGCGAAGACGCGGGCGTACAGCGCGGCGGCCTCACGGAACTCGGTGTACCGGGTGAGTTCGCGGCAGCCGTGGGCAACACCGGCGGCCACCGAAGAATGAGGCACGATACGTTTCCTAAGATTGAGGAGTCCTGCTGCTTTGAGCGATGCTATCGGCGGGTTGCGGGGCGATCAAGGGGCAAGATACGGTTCGTAACCGTGACGACTCTCTCGGCAGTGCGCGACGGGGACCATCCTTCCGACGACATCATCGCACTCGTGCGCGAACTCGTGCTGATCGAGACGCCGAGCCGCGACACGGAGGCGAGCGCCCGCATCGCCGACCTGCTGTCCGCCTGGTTCGCCGGCGTCGGCGGCAGCGTCCAGCGGATCCCGCACGAGCTCGGGACCGATCTCGTCATCGACGTCCCCGGTACCGGAGACCCGGTTCTCCTCATCGGCCACACCGATACCGTCTGGCCGGTCGGCACCCTGGCGGACGACCTGCCGTGGACCGAGGACGGGGATGTCGTGCGCGGCCCCGGTGCCTACGACATGAAGGCCGGCATCGTGGTGATGCTCGAGGCCCTGCGGCACCTGCAGTCCGTGCCGCTCGAACAGCGGCGCGCCGTGCGGATCGTGCTCGTCGCGGACGAGGAGATCGGCTCCCCCGTCTCGGGCCCCCTGCTCGCGGAACGGGCCAGGGGCGCGTCCTGCGCCATCGGATTCGAGTCCCCGCATCCCGACGGCGCCCTCAAGGTCGGCCGCCGCGGCAGTGCCCGGGTGCGCATCGCCGTCACCGGCCGCGCGGCCCACGCCGCACTCGATCCCGAGCACGGCGTCTCGGCGATCGACGAGCTCGTGGACCAGCTCCTCCTGGCCCGAGCGATCGTGGCCGACCCGGAGCTTCCGAGTCCGGTGCTGTGCAACGTCGGCGTCATCGACGGCGGCGCGAGGACCAACGTGGTGCCGGCGCACGCGGCGGCCGAGATCGGCCTCCGCTTCCGAGACCCGGACAGCGAGCAGCGCGTCCTCACCGCCCTCCAGGAACTGGCGCCGGTGCGCCCCGGCGCCCGCCTCGAGGTCGCCGTGCTGAGCGCCCGGCCCGCCTGGCAGGCCTCGGCGGAGGACACCGACCTCCTCGCCCGGATCGCCGCGGCCGGCGCCGCACTCGGCCAGCACGTCGACGGCCGCCCCGCGGCCGGCGCGGGCGACACGAACCTCCTCGGCGGAAAGGGTCTGCCGACCGTCGACGGCTTCGGCCCCCGGGGCGGCGGTGCGCATGCGCTGGACGAGCACTTCCTGCGCTCCTCCCTGCACGAACGCATCGCGCTCCTGCGTGCCGTGCTCACCGTCCCGGCGGAGTGACGATACGATTCCGGTTCGCGTGCCCGACCCGAACCGACCCGAGATACGTTCCGGATGTCCGCGTCGAGTAGTCATCCTTCGCTCCCGTCATTCCGATGCGCGCATCCTGGCATCCGCGTATTTCCGCCGTGTTACAGCCGCTCGACGGCCGGTGATCTTTCTGATCCGCGCGATTTTTCTTCCGCGATACGCATCGAATGTCTTGACCACAGGGCCGTCTTCCGCTTGCATGGTCAGCACCGACCCGGCTTCACTGTGGATCCGGGCGGCGCCCGAAGGGACCTTCCATGCGTCTTGCCCCCCGCTCCAGAACCGTGCGAAGTCTGACCGCCGCCGCGATCGCCTCCGCGCTCCTCCTCGCCGCTCCGGTCGGTGCCGCTCAGGCGCAGTCCGTCAGCGCCGCCACCGAATCCCCGGCCTCCGACACGACGCTCCGGATCGCCACCTCCGGGTTCGTGGACACGTTCAACCCGTTCATCTCGATCTACCTGACGCCGACGAACATCATCCGGTACGTCTACGAGTCGCTCGTGCAGAACGACGCCGAGGACGGCTCGCCCACGAAGGGCCTCGCCGACAGCTGGGAGGCGACCGACGGTGGTCAGACGTGGACCTTCACCCTCCAGGACGACCTCGTCTGGTCGGACGGTGAGCCGATCACCTCGGCCGATGTGAAGTACACGTACGACCAGATGATGACGGTGCCCGCGCTCGGCACCGCCAACGGCAACCTCGTCTCCAACTTCGACAGCGTCGAGACCCCGGACGACAAGACCGTCGTGATCACCCTGAAGACCCCGCAGGCCCCGAACCCCGGCTCGGAGATCCCGATCGTCCCGAAGCACATCTGGGAGGAGGTCGACGACCCGACGACCTTCACCAACGACGCCGACGTGGTCGGCTCCGGCCCGTTCGTCCTCGACAGCTACTCGGCCAACCAGTCCATCGTGCTGAAGGCGAACGAGAACTTCTGGCGGGGCGCCCCCAAGATCGACGCGATCCAGTACGTGTACTACACGAACTCGGACGCCCAGGTGCAGGCGCTCAAGGCGGGCGACGTCGACCTCGTCACGGGCCTCACCCCCACCCAGTTCTCGGCACTCGAGGGCGTCGACGGCATCACCACGCACTCCGGTGAGGGCCGCCGCTACCACTCGATCAGCATCAACGTCGGTCAGCAGACCCGCGACAATGTGCCCTACGGCACCGGCAACGCCGCGCTGAAGGAGCTCGAGGTGCGCCAGGCCATCCGTCTCGGCACCGACACGGCCACCCTCCTCGACAAGGTCCTGGACGGCGAGGGCACGCTCGCGACGAGCTTCATCCCGGCGTCCTTCCCGAAGTGGCACCTGTCGGACGACGACGACGTGATCGTGGGCTTCGACCCCGAGGCCGCGCAGGCGAAGCTCGACGAGGCGGGCTGGGTCCCCGGCGCGGACGGCATCCGCGAGAAGGACGGCCAGCGCCTGAGCCTGCGCCTGCTGACGGACGCGGACGACGCGAACGAGCAGTCCATCTCCGACTTCTTCGTCCCGTGGATGAAGGACATCGGCATCGAGATCACGGTCGAGTCCACCGACTCCGACACGATCAGCGCGAAGGCCACCTCCGGCGACTACGACCTGTACTTCAGCGGCTGGTCGGTCAACCCCGACCCCGACTACCAGCTGGGCATCAACACCTGCATGAACCTGCCGACCGCGACCGACGGCACCGGCGGCACCACGCAGGACGGGTACTGCAACCCGGAGTTCGACGAGATGTACGCCGCGCAGCGCTCCGAGATCGACGCGGAGAAGCGCCAGGAGATCGTGCACGACATGCTCGCGCTGAACTACACCGACACCGCCCAGGTCGCCACCTGGTACGCCAACTCGCTGGAGGCCTACCGCTCGGACCGCTTCACGGGCTTCACGCTGCAGCCGAAGGACGGCGGCATCATCGCCAACCAGGCCGGCTACTGGGGCTACCTGACCGTCGAGCCCGTCGAGGGGGCGACCGCCGGCGGCACCGGCACGAACACCGGACTCCTCATCGGAGGCGTCGTGGTGGGGGTGGTCCTCATCGGAGGGCTCATCTTCTTCCTGATCCGTCGCCGCAACATCGCCGACGTCGAATGAGTCCGGCGAGACGCCGCGGGTGGCGGGCTTCCGCCCCCGCGGCGTCTCCCGGTCCGCTGTAAGGAGACCCCCATGTCCAACGCGGTTCCCCCGTCCACCTCCGCCATCGCGACGAGCGCCGCGGCCGAGGAGCAGCCGAAGGGCGTCGGCGCCCTCCGCTACTTCCTGGTCAAGCTCGGCGGCGCGGCCATCAGCCTGGCGATGGTGATCCTCCTCGGATTCTTCGCCTTCAAGATCCTGCCGGGCGATCCGGTCGCCTCGATCGCCCGGGAGCGCGGGATGAGCGCCGAGCAGGCCGACCAGCTGCGCGAGCAGCTCGGTCTGAACAAGCCCCTGTGGCAGCAGTTCGTCGACTACCTCGGCAACGTCTTCACGCTGAACTTCGGCACGAGCTACGTCTACCGCACGTCGGTGTCCGAGCTCATCGGCCAGTACTTCTGGAACACGATCCTCCTCACCGGCACGGCGGCGATCATCGCGATCGCCCTCGGCCTCTGGCTCGGACAGAAGGCGGCCTGGAAGCACGGCTCCACCTTCGACCGCATCGTCTCCGGCACATCGCTCGTGTTCTGGTCGGTGCCGACCTTCTGGCTGGCCCTGCTGCTCCTGATGATCTTCGGCGGCACGCTGCACTGGTTCCCGACGGGAGGCATGGTCTCCCCCAACCCGCCCACCGATCCGGTCGGCGCGGTCCTGGACGTGATCTCGCACATGGTGCTCCCGGTGATCACGATGGTCGCGGTCGTGTACGCGCAGTACCTCATGGTGATGCGCAGCTCACTCCTCGAGGAGATGGGCGCCGACTACCTCACCACTGCTCGGGCCAAGGGCCTCCGGGAAGACCTCGTCCGCCGTCGGCACGCCGTCCCCAACGCGCTCCTGCCCACCGTCACCCTCGTCTTCATGCACATCGGCGGTCTCATCGCCGGGGCCGTCACGGTGGAGACGGTGTTCTCCTGGCCCGGGCTCGGGAAGCTCACCTTCGAGGCCATCTCCGGCCCCGACCTCCCGCTCCTGCAGGGCACCTTCGTGGTGTTCTCCACGATCATCATCGCGATGAACCTCATCGCGGACCTCATCTACCGGCAGCTCGACCCGAGGGTGAGGCGCGCATGACCACGGCATCCCCGACCATCCGTTCGCCCCGTGCCCTGGCGTGGCACCGCCGCGGCACCGCCTTCGTCGACTTCTGCCGGCAGTTCGCCCAACACCGGGCGGGCATGGTGGGTCTCGTCTTCCTCGTGATCGTGGCGCTCATCGCGATCTTCGCCCCCGTGATCGCCCCCGCCAGCATGCTCGACGTCACGAAGCTCGTCGACGTGCAGCGCTTCGCCCCACCGTCCTGGGAGCATCCCCTCGGCACCGACCATCAGGGTCGCGAGATCTGGGTCCGCATGGTGTGGGGCGCCCGGGTGTCCCTGCTCGTCGGCCTCGCCGCCACGGCGATGTCGATGATCATCGGCACCCTCGTCGGCCTCTCGGCGGGCCACTTCACCGGCTTCTTCGGCGGGCTGATGATGCGCATCATCGACTTCTTCCTCGTGCTGCCGTCGCTGATCCTCGCGATCGTGCTGTCGTCGGTGCTGAGCCGCGGCGTCTGGACGATCATCATCGCGATCGGCCTGACCTCCTGGGCCGGTACCGCCCGCGTCGTCCGCGCGCAGACCCTGTCCGTCGAATCGCGCGACTACATCGAGCGCTCTCGGGCTCTCGGCGCCGGGCACTGGCACATCATCATGAAGCACCTCCTCCCCGGGGTGCTCCCGCTCGTGCTCGCCAACACGACGCTCACGGTCGGCTCGGCGATCATCTCCGAGTCCACCCTGGCGTTCCTCGGCCTCGGCGACACCACCCTGCAGTCCTGGGGCTCGATCCTGAAGAACGCGATGGACGTCTCCGCGGCGACCAGCGGCTACTGGTGGTACGTGCTCGTGCCCGGCATCGCCATCGTTCTCGTCGTGCTGTCGTTCACCCTGATGGGCCGTGCCGTCGAGAACATCACCAACCCGACGCTGAGGAGCCGCTGAGATGCCCGACCTGATCTTCGACGACGTCTCCATCAGGTACCGCACCTCCGGGCGGTCCGGGCGAGACGAGGTGGCGGCCGTGCGCCACGTCTCGCTCACCCTCCCCGCGGGGCAGACCCTCGGCATCGCCGGCGAGTCCGGGTCCGGGAAGTCCACGCTCGCCATGAGCGTCCTGCGGCTCCTGCCGCGCAACGCCCGGCTCAGCGGCCGCGTGCTGCTGGGCGACCAGGACGTCGCCACGTTGTCCTTCGGGCAGCTGCGCGCCGTGCGCTGGGCGCAGACGTCCATCGTGTTCCAGGGTGCGATGCACTCGCTCAACCCGGTCCGCACGGTCGGGTGGCAGCTCATGGAGGCGCTGGAGCTGCACGCCTCCGACCGATGGAAGGGCGAGAAGGCGCGCAAGGAGCGGGTGCGGGAGCTGCTCGACATCGTCGACCTGCCGCAGCAGAAGAGCGAGTCGTACCCGCACGAGCTCTCCGGCGGCCAGAAGCAGCGCGTCATGATCGCGATGGCCCTCGCCTGCGATCCCGAGGTCATCATCGCGGACGAGCCGACCACCGCGCTCGACGTGATCGTGCAGAAGCAGATCCTCGACATGATCTCGCGTCTGGTGGCGGAGCGCGGCATCTCGATGCTCATGATCAGCCACGACCTGTCGGTGCTCGCCACGGCGTGCGACCGGATCGCCATCATGCGCGACGGGGAGCTCGTCGAGGTCGGCGAGAGCTACGCGGTCTGCACCACCCCGCAGGAGGCGTACACGCGTCAGCTCGCCGACGCCTTCCCCACGATCGGCGACCCGGCCTCGCGGATGGCCCCGGTGACCCGGCACGGCCGTGGCGCGGACGACGTGCCGGAGATCACCCACGGCGACGAGGTGCTGCTGGAGGCCCGCGGCGTCAACGTCACCTACCGCTCCGGCGGGCGCCCCGTGCATGCGGTCCGCGACGTCGACCTCTCCGTGCGCAAGGGCGAGATCGTCGCTCTCGTCGGCCAGTCCGGCTCCGGCAAGTCGACCCTCGCCCGCGCGCTCATGGGACTCCAGCCCGCCGACTCAGGGTCGCAGATCCTCTTCGACGGCGCACCGATCCCGTCGAAAGGACGCGACCTCGCGCGGTTCCGCTCGCAGGTGCAGCTCGTGCTGCAGGACCCGTGGGCCGCGCTGAACCCGAAGCACAGCGTGTACGAGTCCGTGGCCGAGGGGCTGCGTGTGCAGCGCTTCCCCGGCGACGAGCGCGAACGCGTGGCGCAGAGCCTCGCGGACGCGGAACTCACCCCGCCGGAGCGGTACTTCGGCGCGATCCCGCAGGAGCTCAGCGGCGGGCAGCGGCAGCGTGTCGTCATCGCGGGTGCGCTCGCCGTGCAGCCGCAGATGCTCATCGCCGACGAACCCGTCGCCTCGCTCGACGCGTCCGTGCGCGGAGAGATCCTCGGACTCCTGCTGGAGCTGCGTCGCCGCCTCGGGCTCTCCGCCCTCGTGATCACGCACGACCTCGGCCTGGCCTGGAACATCGCCCACACGGTCGCGGTGATGTACCACGGACAGATCGTCGAGCACGGACCCACCGAAGAGGTGCTGCTGAACCCGCAGCACGAGTACACCCGGCACCTGCTGTCCGCGGCGCCGCGCATCGAGGAGAAGACGGCATGAGCGCCCTGACGGAGGCGGCGGTGTCGCCGTATCTCGACACGGCTCCCCTGCAACCCGGCGACACGGTGGCGATCGTCTCGCCGTCCGGTCCCGGCAACGAGGAGAACACCCAGCGCGCCGTCGGCTACTACGAGTCGTGGGGTCTGAAGGTCCGCGTGGGCGCGCACGTCCTCACGCCGCACCCGCGCGCGTCGTACCTCGCGGGGCCGGACGACCTCCGCCGCGCCGACCTCGTCGACGCCTGGCTCGATCCGGACGTGGACGCCGTCGTCGCGGCACGCGGCGGCTACGGCGCCCTGCGCCTCCTCGACCGCATCGACTGGGCCGACATGCGCCGCGGGGCGCTGCGCAAGGACGGACGACCGAAGCTGCTCACGGGCTCGTCCGACGTGACCGCGCTGCACGAGACGTGGCGCGCGCACCTCGACGTCGCGACGCTCTTCTGCCCCATGGCGGGCAACAACGTCTTCCGCGATTCGGAGCAGGTGCGCGACGACGTGCAGCGCTGGCTCTTCGAACCCTGGCGCGGACGGGAGCTCATCGGCCCGAAGACGGAGATCATGACGCCGGGCCGCGCCGAGGGGCGCTTCACCGGCGGCAACCTCAGCCTGCTGGCGGCTGGACTCGGCGCCCCGGAGGCGGACGTCCCCTCCCCCGGCATCCTGTTCCTGGAGGACATCACCGAGGAGCCGTACCGCCTGGACAGCTTCGTTACCCAGCTGCGGCGGGCGGGCCGCCTCGCACAGGCCACGGGTGTCGTGCTCGGCTCCTGGCACGAGTGCGGCGACCTCGACCTCGTCCACGCGCTCATGCGGGACGAGTTCCAGGATGCCGGCGTCCCCGTGCTGTGGGAGCAGGGCTTCGGACACGACCCGCACGCCCTGACCATCCCCCTGGGCGTCGACGGGGTGCTCGACGCGACCGGCGCCGAGCCCCGCCTCACGGTGGGACGGCCATGATCGCTCTTCCGCCCCTCGCCCCCCGCGTCACCTGGTCGATCCGGCTCGTCGACGCCGACACCGGGGAGACCCTCGCCGAGCAGGAGCCGCACACGCAGTGCGAGACCGCGAGCATCGGCAAGATCTTCCTGCTCCTCGAGGTCGCTCGACGGCTGGAGGCGGGCACGCTCGCCGAGGACGACCGGATCGAGATCCCGGACGAGCACCGCGTCGAGGACTCCGGGCTCCTGTACCGCATGCACGACCAGCGCATCACGGTCCACGATGCGGCGCTCCTCGTCGGGGCGGTGAGTGACAACCTCGCCACGAACGCCCTGATCCACCTCTGTGGTCTGGAGGAGGTGCGGGCCGTCGCTCCGGAACTCGGATACCGCGACACCGCCCTGCACGACTACATCCGCAACGAGCGCACACCCGACCTACCATGGACGCCGTCGTTCGGCACCGCGGCCGAACTGTCCGACGTGATGCGCCGGCTCGGGGCCGGCGAGGCGTTCTCCCCCGCGGTGAGCGCACGGGTGCTGGACTGGCTCGCCGCCGACACCGACACGTCGATGACCGCCGACGCCTTCCTCCTCGATCCTCTCGCCCACGTCGAGACCGAATATCAGGGCATGGTGCTGCGCCACAAGACCGGCAGCGTGAGCTTCGCCCGCGTCGACGTCGGGCTGCTGCGGGGCCCGAGGGCCGCCGTCGCGTATGCGGTGGCGGCGAACTGGAAGGACTCTGCGGCCGATCTCCGCGCGCCCGTGCTCGACGGCATGCGCGCCGTGGGTGAGCTCATCCGCGCGCACGTCACCGGACGCGCACGAGACGAGGAGGACGCATGAGCGCGATCGACGTGGACCTCCCCGACGAGAACGGCACGGTGTGGTCGATCCTCGTCCAGGACATCGACTCCGGCGAGGTGCTGCTGCGTCATGACCCGGAGGCGGTGCAGGACACGGCGAGCGTCGGCAAGATCTTCCTCCTGCACCGCCTCCTCGCCGAGGTGGACGCCGGCACGCGGACTCTCGACGAGCGCGTGACCCGACGGCCGGTCGAGGCCATCGAGGACTCCGGGCTCTGGTACCTGCTGCAGGCGTCCGAGCTGTCGCTGTACGACGTGGCCGCGCTCATCGGTGCGGTGAGCGACAACGCCGCGACCAACACGCTGGGCCGCGTCATCGGCATCCCGACCGTGCAGGAGCACACCCGCGCCCTGGGCTACACCGCCTCGGCGCTCGACGACATCGTGCGGTGGCCGATCCCGCCCGGCGCCCCGAAGACGCTGTCGCACGCGAACGCTGCGGAGCTCGTGCGCTTCATGTCGCGACTGGCCGACGGGACAGACCTCTCCCCCGCCTCGGCCGACACGCTGCGCCGCTGGCTGGGCGCCGGCATGGACCTGTCCATGGTCGCCTCGGCCTTCGACCTCGACCCGCTCGCGCACTGGGGCTTCGACCGCGGCATCTGGCTGCTGAACAAGACCGGCACGATCTCCCGCGTCCGGGCCGACACCGGAATCGTCATGTCCCCCACCCGCCGGATCGCCTACGCCGTCTTGGCGAACTGGGACCGGGGCGCCGACGGACGCGGACCGGTGCTGGCCGCCATGCGCCGCATCGGCGAGGGTATCCACGCCGCGCTCGCCGGCTGACCACGGTTCACAACTCAGGACACCCGATGGCGGTCGGGGCGACGCGCCGCGCCTGCGGCGCCACCGGCCCGGCTTCTCCTGAGTTGTGAACGCGGGTCAGACGGCTCCGGCACGAGCCAGACGCTCGTGCACCCGATCGATCGGCACCGCGTGCGCCGTCCGCCCCTCCGGGCCCGCCGTGGTCTCCGCGGCGAGCACCGAGTTGATCAGCGCCTCCTCGACCGCGTCCATCGTCGCGGCGAAGAGCGGCGAGAGGTCGTCATCCGCCACCGGACGGCGCTCCTCGTGCACCGAGAAGGCGATGGCGTAGTCGCCACTGCCCTGCGCATAGTCCGCACCGACACCGCGCATCGCGAACACGGCACGGTTGGCCACGCGGCCGAGCTGCCGCCCGTCGACGGGGGCGTCCGTCGCGACGACGATCATGCACGAGTTACCGACGGGTTGTGCCGGAACTTCGGCGAGCAGCTCCTCGGCGGGCAGCGGGACCCCGGCGATCCGCAGGGTGCCGCTGAAGTTCGTCTGCACGAGAGCGCCGACGGTGTACGCACTCCCCGCGACCTCGACCAGACGCGAGGCCGTGCCGATGCCGCCCTTGTACCCGAGGGCGACGGTCCCGGCTCCGGCGCCCACGCCTCCCTCCGCAACTGCACCCGGAGCGGCCGCAGCCAGTGCCTCCGTCACCTGCGCCTCTCCTACGGCTCGGCGACGGATGTCGGAGAGGAATCCGTCGTTCGTCTCGCCCACCACCGGGTTCAACGTGGTCGTCCGTGCGTGCGCCGGCGTCGCCAGCAGGTGCCCGAGCAGCGCATCCGCGACGCGGAACACGGACAGCGTCGAGGTCAGCAGGATCGGCGTCTCCAGCGCCCCGAGCTCCCGGAGCTGTGTGGCGCCGACGAGTTTGCCGAAGCCGTTGCCCACGGAGAGGTTCGCGGGAAGGCTGCGGCGCTCTGCGGTGAGGGCATCGGGGACGATCGCCGTCACGCCCGTGTGCAGACCGTCGCCGTGCAGCGTGGCGTGCCCCACCCGCACACCGGGGACGTCGGTGATCGCGTTCTCCGCGCCGCGCGAGAAGGCTCCGGACGGCACGCCGAGGTCGGCGAGACGGGGACGGGAGGACGAGGACGACGGCGGTGTCATGCTCCGATCCTTCCAGCGTCGGAGGGGCCGACGGCAGCGCCGCGCCGGACCCTCCCCCGGGTCGAGCGCCCCGCCCGTGCGCTCGGTAGACTGGGCGGCACCACCCACACTCAGGCACGCTCACACAGTGCCGCATACATCGCTCGAGGAGACCTCCATGTCCGCCATTCCCGACAAGCCCGCACTCGAAGGTCTCGAAGCGAAGTGGGACGCCGCGTGGGCGGAGCAGGGCACGTACCTGTTCGATCGTCTGCGCGCCGCCGAGCTCGGCCGCGACGGCGTCTACTCGATCGACACCCCGCCGCCCACGGCTTCGGGCAGCCTCCACATCGGTCACGTGTTCTCCTACACCCACACCGACGTCAAGGCGCGATACGAGCGCATGCGCGGCAAGACCGTGTTCTACCCGATGGGCTGGGATGACAACGGCCTGCCCACGGAGCGCCGCGTGCAGAACTACTACGGCGTGCGCTGCGACCCGTCCCTCCCCTACGACGCCGACTTCACCCCGCCGTTCGAAGGCGGCGACAACAAGTCGAGCCGCGCCGCGGACCAGCAGCCGATCAGCCGTCGCAACTTCATCGAGCTGTGCGAGCGCCTCACGATCGAGGACGAGAAGCAGTTCGAGGCGCTGTTCCGTCAGCTCGGGTTGAGCGTCGACTGGACGCAGACCTACCGCACCATCTCCGACGACACGATCCGGCAGAGCCAGCTCGCCTTCCTCCGCAACATCGAGCGCGGCGAGGCCTATCAGGCCCTGGCACCGACGCTGTGGGACATCGACTTCCGCTCCGCGATCGCGCAGGCCGAACTCGAGGACCGCGACCAGCAGGCGGCGTACCACACGATCGAGTTCCCGTTCGCGGACGGCTCCGGCTCCATCGCGATCGACACCACGCGTCCGGAGCTCCTCCCCGCGTGCATCGCGATCGTCACCCACCCCGAGGGGCCGCACAAGCACCTCATCGGCACCAAGGTCCGCACGCCGTACTTCGGCGCCGAGATCGAGATCCACGGCCACCACCTCGCCCAGCCCGACAAGGGCACGGGCGCGGCCATGGTCTGCACCTTCGGCGATGTGACCGACATCATCTGGTGGCGCGAGCTGCGCACCGCTGCCGGCGAGTCCCTGCCGAACATGACGACGATCGGCCTCGACGGCCGCTTCCTCGCCGAGGCCCCGTCGATCGTCGCTGACGCCGACGCGCGCGCCTGGTACGCGGAGAACGTGGCGGGCAAGACCGTCTTCAGCGCCCGCAAGGCGATCGTGGAGAAGCTGCAGGAGACCGGCGACATGACGGCCGTCGGCAAGCCCTTCCAGCACGCCGTGAAGTTCTTCGAGAAGGGCGACCGTCCGCTCGAGATCGTCTCGACCCGGCAGTGGTACATCCGCAACGGTGCCCGCGACGGCGAGCTGCGCGATCAGCTCCTCGCGCACGGTACTGAGCTGGCCTGGCACCCCGACTTCATGCGGGTCCGCTACGAGAACTGGGTCGGCGGCCTCACCGGCGACTGGCTCGTGTCCCGGCAGCGGTTCTTCGGCGTGCCGATCCCGCTCTGGTACGCGCTGGACGAGAACGGCGAGCGCGACTACGACCGCGTGCTCACCCCGGATGCGGCCGCGCTGCCCATCGACCCGACCACGGATGTGCCGGCCGGCTACACCGAGGCCCAGCGCGGCGTGCCGGGCGGGTTCGACGCCGAGGCCGACATCCTCGACACGTGGGCGACCTCGTCGCTGACCCCGCAGCTCGCGGGCGGCTGGCAGCGCGACGAGGAGCTGTGGCAGCTCACCGCTCCGTTCGACCTGCGCCCGCAGGGACAGGACATCATCCGCACCTGGCTCTTCTCGACCATGCTGCGCTCCACGCTGGAGGACGGCCGCGCCCCGTGGAAGAACGCCGCCATCTCCGGCTTCATCGTCGACCCCGACCGCAAGAAGATGTCGAAGTCGAAGGGCAACGTGGTCACCCCGGCCGACGTGCTCGACGCCCACGGGTCGGACGCGGTGCGCTACTGGGCAGCGTCGAGCCGCCTCGGCATGGACGCGGCCTTCGACCCGCAGAACCCGACCCAGGTGAAGATCGGCCGGCGTCTCGCGATCAAGGTGCTCAACGCCGCCAAGTTCGTGCTGTCGTTCCCGGTGCCCGCAGGTGCTCAGGTGACGCACGCGCTCGACGCCTCGATGCTCACGGCACTCGATGGCGTGGTGGCCGAGGCGACCGCGGCCTTCGACCGGTATGACGCCGCCAGGGCGCTCGAGCTGACCGAGGCGTTCTTCTGGACGTTCTGCGACGACTACCTGGAGCTCGTGAAGGAGCGCGCCTACAACCAGAACGACGTCGGCCAGGCCTCGGCCGCCCTCGCGCTGCGTCTGGCGCTGTCCACGCTGCTCCGTCTGCTCGCGCCGGTGCTCTCCTTCGCCACGGAGGAGGCCTGGTCGTGGTTCGAGGAGGGCTCCGTGCACACCGCCGCGTGGCCCGAGAAGCTCGGCATCGAGGGCGACCCGGCCGTGCTGGCCGCCGCGAGCGAGGCGCTCATCGGCATCCGGCGCGCGAAGACCGAGGCGAAGGCGTCGCAGAAGACCCCGGTGTCCCGCGCCGCCATCGCCGCTCCCGCCACGAAGGTCGAGGCCCTGCGCGCCGCGGCGGACGACCTCCGCGCGGTCGGCCGCATCGCCGAGCTCGAGATCTCCGAGGCGGAGGAGTTCGCGATCACCGCGATCGAGCTCGCCCCGGTCGAGGCCTCCTGATGCAGCTCGGTACGCGCTGGGCCACGGGGGCGCAGCCGCCCGCATCGGTTCCCGAAGCGCTGCGTCCCGCGATCGCCGAGGTCGAGTCCCGAGGCCTCACCGGCCACTGGACGCTCACCTGGCTCGAGGGCCGTGCGATCGCGGAGCTCGACGCCGGCTGGGAGCTCCTCCAGACCCCCTCCGGCGAGGTCATCGCCCGCCCCTTCTGATCGCCGAGACCCCGCTTCGTCGCCGAGACCCCCTCGCATCCGCCCGGATACGAGGGGGTCTCGTCGTGGAGCCGGGGTCTCGACTCAGCGGCGCGGGGCTCCGAGCTGCGCGAGGAGATGATCCACGGCGCGCGGGTCGTGGCGGCGGGCCTGCTGTTCGCGGAGGAGGGCGAGGGCAAGGGTCCGCCGCTGTGCGCGACGCTCGATCCGATGCTCGACCACGGCGGTGACCCGGTCGGCGAGGCGCAGCAGTCCGCGCTCCGTACGCGTGGGGCTGACGAGGTGAAGGGTCGCGGCGGTCATGATGCCTCCGCCGTCTCGCCCGGCGTCGGCAGGTCGAACAGCTCGGCGCGCAGCGACACGCGCCGGACATCGGGGCCCTCCTGACCGCGGTACTGCTCGATGGCCCTTTCCACGACCGCCTCCAGCTCGGCCCGCAGCGACATCGCCTGCTCCGCGGTCATGTCGAGGTGCGTGGTGATCGTCACGCCGACGTCGCGCCAGCCCTCAGGCACCTCGGACTCCGGGCGGTTGAGATACCGCATGAGCGTCTCGTGCCGGAGCCGGAAGAACTCCGAGGTCACGATCTGCGCCGCGGCACGGTTGGCCGGAGACATCTGCTCGTCCGGCCCCGGCACGTCGATCCGGCCCCTCGGGCGCTCCCACCATCGCTCCCGTGCCGTACCCCGGCCTTCCACTTCGCGGATGAGGTCGTGCGCGGCAAGGGCGCGGAGGTGATAGCTGGTCGACCCCGAGGTCTCCCCCACGAGAGCCGCCAGGGAGCTGGCGGTCTGCGGGCCCCTGGAGGCGAGCAGATCGAAGATCTTGACCCGCAGCGGATGCGCCAGCGCTTTCAGCGCCCCCGCATCCAGTGTCCGGATCTGCGTCTCGTTCGTCATGCATGCAAAGATACGCTTGCAAATACTTCTTTGCAAGCGTTTCTTTGCACCATGTCAGCTCACGGTCTCCCGCGCCGCGACGAAGGCCGCGACGCAACGCTCGACCTGCTCGGCGGTGTGCGCGGCGGAGAGCTGCACGCGGATGCGCGCCTTCCCCCGCGGCACGACAGGAAAGCTGAACGCGGTCACGTACACGCCCTGCTCCTGCATCGCCGCGGCGATCCGGGCCGTCAGAGCGGCATCGCCGAACATGACGGGAACGATCGGGTGCTCACCCGGAAGCAGGTCGAAGCCCTCCTCCGTCATCCGGGCACGGAACAGGACCGCATTGTCGCCCAGTCGCGCCCGCAGGTCCGCCGACCCCTCGATCAGATCGAGGGCGGTCAGCGTCCCGGCCACGATCGTTGGAGCGAGGGTGTTCGAGAACAGGTAGGGACGGGAACGCTCGCGCAACAGCGCGACGATCTCCGCGTGGGAGGCGACGTACCCGCCGGAGGCCCCGCCCAGCGCCTTGCCGAACGTGCCGGTGTAGATGTCCACGCGATCCGCGACGCCGCACAGCTCCGGCGTTCCGCGCCCGTTCTCGCCGACGAAGCCGACCGCGTGCGAGTCGTCCACGAAGACGAGGGCGTCGTACCGCTCAGCGAGGTCGCAGATCTCGGCCAGCGGGGCGATGTAGCCGTCCATCGAGAAGACACCGTCGGTCACGATCACGCGGAACCGGGCGTCGGACGCCGCCCGCAGCTGCTCCTCCAGGTCCGCCATGTCGCGATTGCGGTAGCGGAGCCGGCGCGCCTTCGACAGCCGGATCCCGTCGATGATGGACGCGTGGTTCAACTCGTCCGAGATGATCGCGTCCTCCGCGGAGAACAGCGTCTCGAAGACACCGCCGTTCGCGTCGAAGCAGGAGGAGTAGAGGATCGCGTCATCGGTGCCGAGGAAGTCCGCGAGCCGACGCTCCAGTTCGAGGTGCTGCTCCTGCGTGCCGCAGATGAAGCGGACGCTCGCGAGCCCGTACCCCCACTCGTCCAGGGCCGTCCGCGCGGCGCTCAGGATGCGGGGGTCGTCGGCCAGCCCCAGGTAGTTGTTGGCGCAGAAGTTGAGCACCTCGGCGCCGTCGGCCGTGATCTCCGCCCGCTGCGGTCCGCGGATGCCGCGCTCGTGCTTGGTGAGCCCCGCCTCCTCGATTCCCGCCAGCTCCTGCGCCACATGGTCCTTGAAGGTCGCGTACATCACAGCTCCGTCCAGTCGAGGATGATCTTGCCCGTGCCGGCGGACTCCGCCGCCGCGAATCCGCGCTCCCAGTCGCGCGCCGGCACGACCTCGGCGATCACCCGGCTGATCGCGTCGCGTAACGTCGCACTCGTCTGCAGCATCGCCCCCATGGCGTTCCAGGTCTCGAACATCTCACGGCCGTAGATGCCGGTGATCGTGAGCATGTGCGTGACGAGCTTGCCCCAGTCGATGTCGAACCCGGCCGACGGCAGCCCGAGCATGGCGATGCGTCCGCCGTGGTTCATGTTGTCGATCATCGCCGGGAGCGCCGATGCCGCGCCGCTCATCTCGAAGCCGATGTCGAACCCCTCGCGCATGCCGAGCGCCCGCTGCGCGTCGCGGATCTCCTGGCGGGAGACGTCGACGACCTCGTCGGCGCCCATCCCCCGCGCCATCTCCAGGCGCGGCGCACTCACGTCGGTCCCGACGATGAAGCGGGCGCCGGCATGCCGGGCGACGGCGATCGCCATCAGGCCGATCGGGCCGCACCCGGTGACGAGCACGTCCTCGCCGACGAGCGGGAAGCGCAGGGCGGTGTGCACGGCGTTGCCGAGCGGGTCGAAGATCGCACCGAGCTCCGGGGTGACCTCGGCGTGGTGGACCCACACGTTCGTCGCCGGAAGCGAGAGGTACTCGGCGAAGGCGCCGTCGCGCTGCAGCCCGAGTCCGATCGTGCGGATGCACATCTGCCGCCGTCCGGCACGGCAGTTCCGGCAGGTGCCGCAGACGATGTGTCCCTCGCCGGACACCCGGTCGCCGACGGCGATGTCGTGGACGAGCGGTCCGACCTCGACGACTTCCCCGTAGAACTCATGTCCCGGGATGAGGGGCGCGGAGATCGCGGAGGCCGCCCAGTCGTCCCATCGCCGGATGTGCAGATCGGTTCCGCAGATGCCGGTGCGGAGCACGCGGATGACGACCTCGCCGGGACCCGCGACGGGGTCGGGACGCTCCACGAGTGCCAGGCCGGCGCCGGGTTCCTCCTTGAACAGAGCTCTCATGCTCCGATCCCATCGCATCGCACGGTGTAGAACAATCGGCAGGTTCTGTACTGTCTGTATAGCTGGCACTAAACTTTCCGCATGGAACTCCATCAGCTCCAGATCCTCCGCGAACTCGGAGCCCTGGGAAGCGTCACCGCCGTCGCCGAGGCTCTCCGGGTCACCCCGTCCGCCGTCTCGCAGCAACTCGCCGCGCTGCAGCGCTCCTTCCCGGCGCCGCTCACCCGCCGGCAGGGCCGCACGCTCGAGCTGACGTCCGCCGGCGAGATCCTCGCGGCGGCCGGGGCCGAGGCCATCGACGCGATGGCCGCGGCGCGCCACGCGCTGGACGACTTCGAGGGCGCGGCGACGGGAGAGGTGAGCATCAGCGGCTTCCACAGCGTCGGTCAGGCGCTCTTCGGCCCGCTCGTCCGTGAGCTGTCCGGGAAGGAGCACGCCCCGACCGTGCGCCTCACGGACGAAGACGTCGCGCAGAGCGAGTTCCCGGGGCTCACCGCGCGGTACGACCTCGTCCTCGCCCATCGGATGGAGCACTCCGCGCCGTGGCCGACCGAGGGCATCCGCGCGGTCGGTCTCGTGCGCGAGCCCCTGGATGTCGCGGTCTCCGCCAAGCACCCGCTCGCCGATCGCCGCACGCTCTCGCCGGACGAGGTCGCCGACGAGCAGTGGGTGACGAGCCGCGTGGGCTACTCCCCCGACGACGTGCTGCGTGCCGTCGCCGCCGTCGCCCGTCGCCCGGTCGAGGTCCGTCACCGCATCAACGACTACGGCGCGGTGTCGGCGGTGGTCGCAGCCGGAGGCGTCCTCGGGATGCTCCCCCGGTTCACCTCGCGCAGCGTCGACGATCGGGACATCGTGCGCATCCCCCTCCGAGGCGTGAGCACGCACCGCATGGTCGATGTCCTCGCACGGCCGGAGAACCTGCGGCGCCGCGCCGTGCGCGTCGTCCTCGATGCCCTGCGAGAGGTGATGACCCGTCTGAGCGCGGAGCGTTCCGGAGACGGCGGTGGCTAGGCTCGGAGGATGAGCGACGCCACGAACCCGCTGCTGCAGCCGTCGACCCTTCCCTTCGGACTCCCGGACTATCGGGCCATCCGCCCGGAGCACTACCTCCCCGCCTTCCGCGCCGGGTTCGCGGAGCAGCTCACCGAAGTGGCGAACATCACCCGCGTGCGGTCGATGCCGACGTTCGAGAACAC
Source organism: Zhihengliuella sp. ISTPL4 (assembly GCF_002848265.1). GTDB lineage: Bacteria > Actinomycetota > Actinomycetes > Actinomycetales > Microbacteriaceae > Microbacterium. The sequence goes on along the minus strand of NZ_CP025422.1, from coordinate 475,928 downwards.
CCTCGAGGCGCTGGAGAGGTCCGGCGAGCTGCTCGACCGGGTGGCGCACGCGTTCTACACGGTGAGCTCCGCCGATGCCACGCCGGAGATCCAGGCGATCGACGAGGAGCTCGCGCCGCTCATGGCCGCTCACCAGGACGCGATCACGCTCGATGCGGCGCTCTACGCGCGCGTGGCCCACGTGTACGAGCAGCGCAACGCCCTCGATCTCGACCCTGAGCAGCGCTACCTCGTAGAGCGCTACCACCGCGAGATGACGCACGCCGGGGCCGGGCTCGACGACGAGGCGAAGGCGCAGCTCACGACTCTGAACCAGAAGCTGTCCGTGCTCACGAACACGTTCGAGCGGAACCTGCTGAGCGACACGAACGACCTCGCCGTGGTGTTCGACTCCGCGGCCGAGCTGGAGGGTCTGAGCTCGGGCGAGCTCTCCGCTGCCGCGCGCGCCGCGGGTGACCGCGGGCTCGACGGACGCTACCTCCTCACCCTGCCGCTGTTCACCGGCCACCCCGCGCTCGCCCGCCTCGCTGTGCGGGAATCCCGCCGTCGGATCATGGCGGCGTCCCGCGCGCGGGGCTCGCGCGACAACAACAACGACAACCGCCCGGTGCTGCGCGAGATCGTGCGCCTCCGCGCCGAGCGTGCGCGCCTCCTCGGGTACCCGTCGCATGCCGCGTACGTCACCGCCGACGAGACGGCGGGCTCCCCCGAGGCCGTCGAACGGATGCTGCGCCGGTTGGCGGCGCCATCCGCCCGGAACGCTCGCGCCGAACGGGACGCGCTCCAGGCGATCGTCGACGAGACGGAGTCCGAGCCCTTCGCCGTCGAGGCCCACGACTGGGCGTTCTACACCGAGCGCGTGCGCACCTCCCGCTACGACATCGACACCGCCGCCCTGCGCCCCTGGTTCGAGGCGGAGCGCGTGCTCCAGGACGGCGTGTTTTTCGCGGCGACCCGCCTGTACGGGGTGACCTTCCACGAGCGCCGTGACCTCGCGGCCTATCATCCGCAGGCCCGGGTCTTCGAGGTACGCAACGCCGATGCCTCCCCGCTCGGGCTCTATGTGCTCGACCTCTACACCCGTGACTCCAAGCGCGGCGGCGCCTGGATGAACGCGATCGTCAGCCAGTCCCGCCTGCGCGGCAGCACCCCGGTCGTGGTCAACAACCTCAACGTCCCGCAGCCCGGGGACGGCGAGCCCACGCTGCTGACGCTCGACGAGGTGACGACGCTGTTCCATGAGTTCGGGCACGCCCTGCACGGCCTGTTCGCCACGGTGACCTACCCGCACTTCGCCGGGACCAACGTGTTCCGCGACTTCGTCGAGTTCCCCAGCCAGGTGAACGAGATGTGGATCCTCTGGCCGGAGGTCCTCGACCACTACGCCCGGCACCACGAGACCGGCGCGCCGCTCGATCCCGCCATCGTGGAGAGACTGCGGGCGACCGCGACGTTCGATCAGGGGCACGCGACCAGCGAGTATCTGGCGGCGGCGTGGCTGGATCAGGCGTGGCACCGGCTCTCCGCCGAAAACGCTGTGGACGATGTCGCCGACTTCGAGGCGGCAGCGCTGGCCGACATCGGGCTCGACGACCCCGCCGTTCCGACCCGATACTCCTCCACCTACTTCGCCCACGTCTTCTCCGGGGGCTACAGCGCCGGGTACTACTCGTACATCTGGAGCGAGGTGCTCGACGCCGATACGGTGGAGTGGTTTCGCGAGAACGGCGGGCTCAGCAGGGAGAACGGGGACCGCTTCCGCGATCGCCTGCTCGGGGTCGGCGGTTCGAAGGACCCCCTGGCCGCCTACCGCCACTTCCGCGGGCGGGACGCGGAGATCGAGCCGCTCCTGAAACGCCGTGGACTGGACTCCTGAGTCGTGAGACCCTGAGCCCATGGACGCATTCCCTGACGCTCCGTTCGGCCCGGTGGACAGCCTGGAGCTGGACCCCGTTCCCCTCGCCGTCATCCGACACGAGGGCATCCGCCTCGCCGACCTCAGCGACGCTTTCGACTCGGGATACGCGGCGATCGGCGCCGCCTTCGCCGCGGGCACGCTGATTCCCACCGGTCCGGCACTCGCGATCTACCATGGCGATCCCATGGGCGAGTTCGACCTGGAACTCGGCTTCCCCGTCCAGACACCGCCGTCCGACCCGATCGCCACCGGCGACGGGACGGCCATCGTGGCGTCGACCCTGCCGAGCGGGCAGGCCGTCGCGAGCACGGTTCTCGGCTCCTACGACGGCCTGGGCGACGGGTGGGCCGGGCTGGTCGCTCGCGCCGCGGAGGCAGGGCTGCACCCCCGCGGTGTGTGGATCGAGATCTACGTCTCGGACCCCGGAGTCGACCCGGACGAGCTGCGCACGGACCTGCTCATGCCCGTGGCGTGAGTAGGCGCGTCTGAGCCTCGCCGACGCGCGACGTTCAGGCGCTCTTGCGCTTGCGCTCCATCACGATGGTGGGCGCGGCGCCCTCGTCGACGGCGGCACGGGTGATGATCACCTTCGCGACGTCCTCGGCAGAGGGGATCTCGAACATCACCGGGCCGAGCACGTCCTCCAGGATGGCACGGAGTCCACGGGCACCGGTCTTGCGCTCGACGGCGAGATCCGCGATCGATCGCAGCGCGTCCTCCTCGAACTCGAGCTGGACGCCGTCGAGCTCGAACATGCGCTGGTACTGCTTCACGAGCGCATTGCGCGGACCCGTGAGGATGTCGATGAGCGCAGCCTGGTCGAGGGGCGACACGTTCGTGACGACGGGCAGGCGACCGATGAACTCCGGGATGAGCCCGAACTTGTGGAGGTCTTCCGGGAGCACCTCGCTGAACAGGTCGAGGTCCTTGCCCTTGTCGTGAAGCGGAGCGCCGAAGCCGACGCCGTGCTTGCCGACGCGCGCCGAGACGATGTCCTCCAGCCCGGCGAAGGCGCCGGCCACGATGAAGAGCACGTTCGAGGTGTCGATCTGCAGGAACTCCTGGTGCGGGTGCTTGCGTCCGCCCTGCGGCGGCACCGAGGCGACCGTGCCCTCGATGATCTTCAGCAGCGCCTGCTGCACGCCCTCGCCCGACACGTCGCGGGTGATCGACGGGTTTTCGGCCTTGCGGGCGATCTTGTCGACCTCGTCGATGTAGATGATTCCCTGCTCGGCGCGCTTCACGTCGTAGTCGGCGGCCTGGATGAGCTTGAGGAGGATGTTCTCGACGTCTTCGCCGACATAGCCGGCCTCCGTCAGCGCGGTCGCGTCAGCAACGGCGAACGGCACGTTGAGGCGCTTGGCGAGCGTCTGCGCCAGGTAGGTCTTGCCGCAGCCCGTGGGTCCGATGAGCAGGATGTTGCTCTTGGCGATCTCGACCTCGTCGGCCTTCTGCTCAGCAGGCTGCAGGGTGCCGTGAGCGCGCACGCGCTTGTAGTGGTTGTAGACGGCGACGGACAGCGCACGCTTCGCGGGCTCCTGTCCGACGACGTACTCCTCGAGGAACGTGAAGATCTCGCGGGGCTTCGGCAGCTCGAACTCGGCGACACCCTCGGCAGACGACTCCGCCATGCGCTCTTCGATGATCTCGTTGCAGAGCTCGACGCACTCGTCGCAGATGTACACGCCGGGTCCGGCGATGAGCTGCTGCACCTGCTTCTGGCTCTTTCCGCAGAAAGAGCACTTGAACAGGTCAGCGCTTTCACCGATGCGGGCCATGCGCGTCCTCCTCGGGGGGATCAGGATCGTTCTTCGAGCCTAACCGCTGCATACGACACCGGGCCGCATTGGCGACGAGTCGTTCGGCGGGTCCGGCGGACGACGGTGTCTCCGGCGTCATTCCGCGGGGAGGCAGCCGCCGTCCATGATGTATCCCCCGACCTCGACGCGGACCTCGTCGGGACGCAGTTCCCCGAAGACGCAGCCGCCCGCGGGACCGTCGGCCCCGAACGCCACCGCGCGCGCATCTCCCCGGGCGACGTGATGGACGAGGCCGACCTCGCGCAAGGCGTCCTCGACGGCGATCACGGAGATCATGCCCTCCGTGCGCAGCGCTTCGAGACGCACGCGGAGGTCCGCCGCCGGCTGCTCGGCGGCGGCCCGCGCCTCGGCCGACGTGTCCATCCGCTCACGATGCCGGTCGTTCTGTTCCATCGCGTGTTCCGGGTCGTACGGCGCACACTCCGGCGGAAGCTCGGCGCCGTCCACCTGCGGGCAGGCGACGGTGGGAGTCACAGTCGGCGTCGGCTCTCCGGCGGCGACGTCGGCCGGCGCCGGAGCACAGCCGCCGAGAAGCAGGATCGCCGCCAGCACGAGCGTCACTCGCCCGGGGCGGGCGCGGGCGCCGGAGATCGCCATCATCCCGTCATGAAACCACAGCAGCGGCGTCACCCGCACGCTGCTCGAACGACGAGGCCCCGCCGCGCGGTGCGCGACGGGGCCCTCGGTCATCCTGACGTGTCGTCAGACCATGCTCTTGGTGTGCCAGACCGTCTTGACCTCGGTGAAGGCGGCGATCCGCTCCGGCGACGCGACCACATCACCGGGGGCGAGCACGCGCTTCAGCGTCTCCGCCGCGGCGATCTGCATGTCGACCCACTCCAGCGCGCCCGCGCCGGCGAGGTCGAGGGCGTTCACATCCTGGTGCGAGGCGAGCCACGGCGCGATCTCCGCAGGCGAGCCGGTGAGCACGTTCACCACGCCCCCGGGCACGTCGCTGGTCGCGAGCACCTCCGCGAGACTGATCGCCGACAACGGGTACTGTTCGCTCGCGACCACGACGACGGTGTTCCCGGCGACGAGGGCCGGGGCGACCACAGAGACCAGGCCGAGCAGCGCCGAGTCCTGCGGGGCCACGATGGCGACCACGCCGGTGGGCTCGGGCACCGAGATGTTGAAGTACGGACCGGAGACGGGGTTGGCGTTGCCCGCCACCTGGGCGTACTTGTCGCACCAGCCGGCGTACCAGACCCAGAGGTCGATCGCCTCGTCGACCTGCGCCGTGGCCGCAGAAGACGAGATGCCCTCCTGCGCCACGATCTCGTCGACGAACTGCGCGCGACGCCCTTCCAGGACCTCGGCGACCCGGTAGAGCACCTGGCCGCGATTGTAGGCCGTCGCCCCCGACCAGGCCTTGACGGCGGCGCGCGCGGCGACGACCGCGTCGCGAGCGTCCTTGCGGGAGGCCTTGGCGGCGTTCGCGAGGAAGGCGCCCTTGCGGGAGACGACCTCGTACGTGCGTCCGGACTCGCTCCGGGGGAAGGCCCCGCCGATCGCGAGCTTGTAGGTCTTCGGAACGGTCAGTCGCTTGCTCATGCTGCGGCTCCCTTGAGATAGGCGGTGAGGCCCTGACGACCGCCCTCGCGGCCGTACCCGGACTCCTTGTAGCCGCCGAACGGGCTCGACGGGTCGAAACGGTTGAACGTGTTCGCCCACACGACGCCGGCGCGCAGCCGGTCGGCGACCGCGAGGATACGCGAGCCCTTGTCCGACCAGATGCCGGCGGAGAGACCGTACGGCGTGTTGTTGGCCTTGGCGATCGCCTCGGCGGGGGTCCGGAAGGTGAGGACCGACAGCACCGGACCGAAGACCTCGTCGCGGGCGATGCGGTGCGAGGCCTCGACGCCCGTGAAGATCGTCGGAGCGAACCAGAAGCCCTGCTCCGGGATCGCGCAGTCGGCGGTCCAGCGCTCCGCGCCCTCGGCCTCGCCGATGTCGCTGAGCTCCCGGATGCGGGCGAGCTGCGCGGCGGAGTTGATCGCGCCGATGTCCGTGTTCTTGTCGAGCGGGTCGCCGAGACGCAGCGTCGACAGCCGGTTCTTCAGCCGGTCGACGACCTCGTCGTGGATCGACTCCTGCACCAGCAGGCGGCTGCCTGCGCAGCAGACGTGGCCCTGGTTGAAGAAGATCCCGTTGACGATGCCCTCGACGGCCTGATCGATCGGCGCGTCGTCGAACACGATGTTCGCGGCCTTGCCACCCAGCTCCAGGGTCAGCTTCTTGTTCGTCCCGGCGACGGCCCGGGCGATGTCGCGGCCGACACCCGTCGAGCCGGTGAACGCGACCTTGTCGACGTCGGGGTGACGGACGAGGGCGGCGCCGGTCGACCCGGCCCCCGTGACGATGTTCACGACACCCGCGGGGAGATCGGCCTGCTGCAGGATCTCCGCGAAGATCAGCGCCGTCAGCGGCGTGGTCTCGGCCGGCTTGAGCACGACCGTGTTGCCGGCCGCCAGCGCGGGCGCGAGCTTCCACGCGAGCATCAACAGCGGGAAGTTCCACGGGATGACCTGCCCGGCGACGCCCAGCGCACGCGGGTTCGCGCCCAGACCGGCGTAGTCGAGCTTGTCTGCCCAGCCCGCGTAGTAGAAGAACCAGGACGCGACGAGCGGCACGTCCACATCGCGGCTCTCCTTGATCGGCTTGCCGTTGTCGAGGCTCTCGGCGACGGCCAGCTCGCGGGCGCGCTCCTGCACGAGGCGGGCGATGCGGAACAGGTACTTGCCCCGGTCGCGACCGCTCATCCGCGACCAGACCTTGTCGTAGGCGCGCCGGGCCGCGGCGACGGCGCGGTCGATGTCCGCATCGTCGGCGGAGGCGATCTCGGCGATCTCCTTCTCCGTCGCCGGGGAGATGGTGCGGAAGGGCGTGCCGGAGCCGTCGACGAACTCGCCGTCGATGAACAGCCCGTAGCTGTCCTTGAGATTCAGCGCCGCCGTGGACTCCGGAGCCGGAGCGTATTCCAGGAATGACATGTCGGGTTTTCCTAGTCGATCGTGACGTAGTCGGGGCCGGAGTAGTGGCCGGTGGTGAGCTTCTGGCGCTGCAGGAGCACGTCGTTGAGCAGGCTGGAGGCGCCGAAGCGGAACAGGTGCGGCTGGAGCCACTCCTCCCCCACGGTCTCGGCGACGGTGACGAGGTACTTGACCGCGTCCTTCGAGGAGCGGATGCCGCCGGCGGGCTTCACGCCGATGCGCTCGCCCGTCCCGCGATACCAGTCGCGCACCGTCTCCAGCATGAGCAGCGTGGTCGGCAGCGTCGCCGCCGGCTGCACCTTGCCCGTCGAGGTCTTGATGAAGTCGCCGCCGGCGAGGATGCCGAGCCAGGAGGCGCGCTTGATGTTGTCGTACGTGTTCAGCTCGCCGGTCTCGAGGATCACCTTGAGCGACGCGTACGAGCCGTCCTCGCGGCGGCACGCCTCCTTGACTTGGGCGATCTGGTCGAACACCAGACCGTAGCGGCCGGACAGGAACGCACCGCGGTCGATGACCATGTCGATCTCGTCCGCGCCCGCGGCCACCGCTTCCGCGGTGTCGGCGAGCTTGATCGCGAGGGAGGACCGGCCGCTCGGGAAGGCGGTGGCCACCGCAGCGACCGAGATGAGGCCGTCGTCGGGGTCGCCGTGCAGGCTGCCGAGAGCCTCGACCGCGCCGGCGACCATGTCGCCGTAGACGCACACGGCCGCCACCCGAGGCGTGGACGGATCCGCCGCGTCCGGGTTCTTCGCCTTGGCGACGAGCGAACGGACCTTGCCGGGGGTGTCCGCCCCCTCCAGGGTGGTCAGGTCGATCAGCTTGATGATCGTGTCGAGGGCCCATGCCTTCGACGTCGTCTTGATGGAGCGCGTGCCGAGGCCGGCAGCGCGCTGCTCCAGCCCGACGGCGTCCACACCGGGGAGGCCGTGCAGGAAGCGACGGAGGGTCGCGTCGTCCGGCTCACCGCCGAGGACGTCCACCGCCGTCCTGCGGCTGAGTTCTGTCGTCGTCACTGTTCCTCCAACAATGCTCGTGCTGTGGTCTCATCGGTCACCAGGACCCCGCACAGGCCGCTGGTCACGACCGTGCGCGCGATGTCGTGCTTGGCGGGGCCCGCCGTCACGAAGATGGCCCGCGCGGCGCCGCGCAGGCGGTCGAGCGAGACGCCGACCGTGCGGGCATCCAGCTGCGGGTCGACGATGTTGCCCTCGGCGTCGACGTAGCGCCCGAGGACGTCGCCGACGGCACCGCGACGTGCCAGCTCCTCCACATCGGCGGCCGTGAGATAGCCGTTCTCGACGTGGGCGGAGGTCGCGTCGCACGGTCCGGCGGTGAACAGGAACGCCTGAGCGTCCGCCGCCTCCTCCAGCACGGCCGCGACGGTGCGGTCGCCTTCGATGGCCTGCTTCGTCTCGACGTGCTCCAGGATCGCGGGGCTCGGCAGCAGGGAGACCTGGCCGGAGGCGCGCTGGGCGATGGTCACCGCGAGTCCCGCGGCCCCTCCCGAGCGCCGGTTGAGGCTGACACCGCCGTTGAGCTGCACGACGGTGACGCCGTTCGCCCAGCCGTCGGGAAGCGCCTCGGCGACGGCGCGGAGCGTCTTGCCCCAGCTCACCCCGAGGGTGCGCGGAACAGGACGGAGGGCGGTCAGGAAGTCGGCGGCTGCCTGAGCGACGCGCTCCAGGGTGCCCTCGTCGCCCTCCGGCGAGGGGACGACCACGGCGTCAGTGAGCCCGAACCGCTCCACGAGCTCGCGTTCGAGGCCGAGCCGACGGGCGCGCGGGTGGACGATCTCGATGCGAACGATCCCCCGCTGCCGCGCCTGCGTGAGGAGGCGCCCGACCTTCCAGCGGGAGATCTTCAGGAGACCACCGATCTCGTCCTGCGTCTTGTCCTCGTCGTAGTACAGCTCGGCGACTCGGACCATGAGCAGATCTTCTTCCACGGTGTCCTCCTTCCTCCTCCAGGGTAGGCCGGATTCAGCGTTCGCGCATCCATCTGCTCACATGCGCAGTCCCGCCATCCTCCCGCGCGCATCCGCCGGAGACGCGAGAAGGACGCCCGTCGATCGACGGGCGTCCTTCTCTGCGGATGCGGACTACGCGCGCTTGCGCGAGGTGAGCACCTGGTCGACGATGCCGTACTCCAGCGCCTCGTTGGCCGAGAGGATCTTGTCGCGATCGATGTCGCGGTTGACCTGCTCGACCGGCTTGCCGGTGTGACGGGCCATGGTCTCCTCGAGCCAGGTGCGCATGCGGAGGATCTCCGCCGCCTGGATCTCGATGTCGGAGGCCTGACCGTGTCCGGCCTCCCCCATTGCGGGCTGGTGCATCAGCACGCGGGCGTTCGGCAGCGCGAGACGCTTGCCGGGGGCGCCCGCCGCGAGCAGCACGGAGGCGGCCGAGGCCGCCTGGCCGAGCACGACGGTCTGGATCTGCGGCGCGACGTACTGCATCGTGTCGTAGATCGCCGTCATCGCGGTGAAGGAGCCACCGGGCGAGTTGATGTACATCGTGATGTCGCGCTCGGAGTCCTGGCTCTCCAGGACGAGGAGCTGCGCCATGACGTCGTCGGCCGACGCGTCGTCGACCTGCACGCCGAGGAAGATCACGCGGTCTTCGAACAGCTTGTTGTACGGGTCCTGGCGCTTGAAGCCGTAGGCGGTGCGCTCCTCGAACTGCGGCAGCACATACCGGCTGGAGGGCAGGTTTCCGGCGGACTGGAACGTGGGTGTGTACATGGTGTCCTCTCGAATCCTTACTCGACGCCGGTGCCGCCGCCGCCGGTGACGTCGCTGGCGTGCTCGCGGATGTGGTCGACGAAGCCGTACTCGAGGGCCTCCTCCGCCGTGAACCAGCGGTCGCGGTCGCCGTCGGCGTTGATCTGCTCGACGGGCTTGCCGGTCTGCGACGCGGTGATCTCGGCGAGGCGCTTCTTCATCGACAGGATGAGCTGCGCCTGGGTCTGGATGTCGCTCGCGGTGCCGCCGAAGCCGCCGTGCGGCTGGTGCAGCAGCACGCGGGCGTTCGGCGTGATGTAGCGCTTGCCCTTGGTGCCGCTGGTGAGCAGCAGCTGGCCCATGGAAGCGGCCATGCCGATGCCGACCGTGACGATGTCGTTCGGCACGAACTGCATCGTGTCGTAGATCGCCATGCCCGCGGTGATCGAGCCGCCCGGCGAGTTGATGTAGAGGTAGATGTCCTTCTCGGAGTCTTCGGCGGCGAGAAGGAGGATCTTCGCGCAGATCTCGTTGGCGTTGTCGTCTCGCACCTCCGAGCCGAGCCAGATGATGCGGTCCTTCAGCAACCTGTCGAAGACGCTTGTCGCGACGAGGGGTTCAGCCATGTCAGCTCCTGCTTCCGTGTTTCAGTGATTCGAATCTACCGGCGCGCGCACAGCCCCTAGGTCGTGTTCGCCGTCGGCATATCAGGTGTCGCTGCCGGCGATCTCGTGCGCGTACGCCGTCATGGATCGGTGGTAGCGCGGGAGGTGCGGGACGAGCGCGAGGATGGCCACCGACAGCCCCTGCGCCGGCCGTCCAGCGCTGGCGAGGATGAGAGCATGCACCACCGCCACGGCGTCGCGATAGGGTCCGTCCGCCGCGATCTCCTCCTCGGCGCGGATGACGCGCAGCGCCTCGTCGTAGTCGCCGAGGTTGCGCAGCGAGCTCGCGAGCTGGATCACGCACTGCGGGCGATGCTCCTCGTCGAGGCCGAGGGCCAGGGCGCGGCGGTACAGCGCCACGGCCTCCGCCGGTCGCCCCGCGGAGTCGCGGGCACCGGCGCGCTCGAACTCGGCCCTGGCGTCGTCCGAAGCCCGCTCGGCGGCGAGGGCGTCGATGCGCGCGATCGTCTCGTCGCCGACCTCTTCTCCTGAGGCCTCCGCCCACACCTGCTCGATGCGGTCGTCCCAACTCGTCATCCCGTCGTCCTTCCCTCGATGAGAAAGAGGGCGGATGCCGCAGCACCCGCCCTCTTCACTCGACCGTACCGATCACTCGGCGGTGTCGGCGTCCTTCTTGGCCGGAGCCTTCTTCGCCGCCGGCTTCTTGGCGGCGGGCTTCTTCTCCGCAGCGGGCTTCTCGTCCGCGTCGGCGTCCTTCTTGGCGGCCGCCTTCTTGGCCGGAGCCTTCTTCTTCGCGGCCGGCTTCTCCTCGGCCTCGGCGGGCTTCTCGTCCTCGGCCTCGGCCTCGTCGTCGGTCACGACGAAGTCGGAGAGGTCGACGGCCTTGCCGTTGGTGTCCACGACCTTGACCTTGCCCAGCGCGATCGCGAGCGCCTTGTTCCGGGCGACCTCGCCGACCAGCGCGGGGAGCTGGTTCGAGGACTGCAGCGCCTCGACGAACTCCTGCGGCGCCATGCCGTACTGCGCGGCGGACTGGATGAGGTACTGCGAGAGCTCCTCCTGCGAGACCTGCACGTCGGCCTGCTCGGCGATCGTGTCGAGCAGCACCTGCGTGCGGAACTGCTTCTCGCTGGCCTCGGTCACCTCGGCGCGGTGCACGTCGTCCTCGAGACGACCCTCGCCCTCGAGGTGGTTGTGCACCTCGTCCTCGATGAGCTGCGGCGGGACCGGGATCTCGATCTGCGCGAGCAGCGTCTCGACGAGCTTGTCGCGGGCGGCGGAGCCCTGCGTGAAGACGCCCTGCTGCTCGACGCGCTCGCGCAGGCTGTCGCGCAGCTCGGCGATGGTGTCGAACTCGCTGGCGATCTGCGCGAACTCGTCGTCGGCCTCGGGAAGCTCGCGCTCCTTGACGGCCTTGACGGTGACGGAGACCTCCGCCTCCTTGCCGGCGTGGTCACCGCCGACGAGGGCGGAGCGGAACGTGGTGTCCTCACCCGCGGTGAGCGACTCGATCGCGTCGTCGATGCCCTCGAGGAGCTCACCGGAGCCGATCTCGTAGGAGACGCCCTCGGCGCGGTCGATCTCGGCGCCGTCGATGGTGGCGACGAGGTCCAGCTCGACGAAGTCGCCCTTGGCCGCGGGGCGGTCGACGGGGATGAGCGTGCCGAAGCGGGCCCGCATGTTCTCCAGCTCGGCGTCGAGGGCGGCCTCGTCGGCCTCCACGGCGTCGACCTCGAGGGTGATGCCCGCGTAGTCGGGGAGCTCGATCTCCGGGCGCACGTCGACCTCGACGTCGACGAGCAGGTCGCCCGAGAAGTCCTTCTCGTTCGGCCACTGCGTGATCTCGGCCGACGGGCGGCCGACGATGCGGAGCTTGTGCTCGGTGGTCGCCTCGCGGAAGAACTTGTCCAGGCCTTCGTTGACGGCGTGCTCGATGACGGCGCCACGGCCGATGCGCTGGTCGATGATCGGAGCGGGCACCTTGCCCTTGCGGAAGCCGGGGATCTGGACGTCCTGCGCGATGTGCTCGTACGCGTGCGCGATGCTCGGCTTGAGGTCGTCCGGGGTGACCGTGATGGTGAGCTTGACCCGGGTCGGGGTCAGCTTCTCGACGGTGCTGTTCGCCATGCTGGTGTGTCTCCTTGTGGTTTCCGCGCGGGACGCGGCTGAAAGGTCGTGGGGTCGAGTCGGGGCGACAGGAGTTGAACCTGCGACCTCCCGCTCCCAAAGCGGGCGCTCTACCAAGCTGAGCTACGCCCCGGGGAATCCGCACGCAGATTCAGCCCCATCGAGTCTAACGGACCGGAGCACGCCCGACCGTCCGCTATGATCGATGGAGTCCGGACTCCGGTTCCGGGGGTGTAGCTCAATGGTAGAGTCTCAGTCTTCCAAACTGATTGCGCGGGTTCGATTCCCGTCACCCCCTCCCCTTCTTCGCAGCCTTCCCTCGCTCAGAGCTGCTTCCGCATCTGCTGCGTGACGACCTCGTACCCCGCCGTCTCGTACATCCCGATCGCCGTCCGGTTCCCGCCGAAGACGTTGAGTTCGAGTGCCGTCGCACCCGCAGCGCGTGCCGCGTGCTCCGCCGCCGCGAGCAGTCCCCGCCCCAGTCCCTCACCGCGGCGAGCGGCCCCCACCTCGATGTCGTAGAGGAACGCCACTCCAGGAGCGCCGCGCGGATGATCGAGCCCCACCCAGGCGCGGCCGATGGCTCGCCCGTCCGCGTCGAGTCCGCGGAGCACGAGCATGCGCGGTGTGTCCGGCCCTTGCGGCAGCATGCGCGCGTTGTCGGCACGCGCCCGCTCCACCGCCCCGTCCGCGGGCCAGCGCCCTGCGGCAACCTGCTCATGGGCGTACGCACGCGCGATCTCGTCCATCCATTCGTCGAACTCGTCCGCGGTCATGGTCCGCACCGTCACACCTGCCATGCGCTCATCCTGGCAGTCCCCCGCCCCGCGACGATGACGCGCTGCGTCCAATACGCTGACAGCAGATGCACGCAGTCCCCGACCGGAAGGCCCGAGCGAATGGATATGTCGTGACGGATGCGCTCCCCTCCGGCCCTGTCACGCCGGAGAGCCCGCCGCACGGCGGCCACGGCCTTCCGGCCGTGCTGTCACAGCCCGTCGAGGCGCGAACCTCCGCCGATACGACGCCCCGGAGACGCCGTCCCCCTCGTGGAAGGGTCATCGCCGGACTCCTGGGCGGGTTCGTCGTGGTCGGCGGACTGGCCACCGCACAGGTGTCGGCGAACCTCGGCTATGACGACGCCCGGCGCGAGTTCGAGACCGCCTCGCGCAGCTTCCATGCGCAGAGCACGGAGGTCGACCACCGCTACGGGGAACTCGTCGAATCGACCGACGCCGGACACGTGATCCTCGACACCGGAGACACCAGCCTCCCCGTGCCGGATGACGCCTGGGACTCGTTGATGTCCGCGGTCGCCGACGGTGAGGCGATCGGCGCCGAGGTCGAGAAGGTCGCCGCGGCGACGCCTCCGCCGAAAGGAGAGAAGCCGTCGTGGTTCTGGGAGCTCTACGGAGCCACGTCCGCCCTCTACGCGGACCGGGAACGAGTGGAGAACCTCGTCCACGACCTGAGGACGGCCTCCACCGACGCCGCTGCCGGCCGGAACGCCGTCTCCGAGAGCGGGGTCGCGGTCATCACAGCGGCCGGAAGCGCGGCGACCGCCTTCGAGGCCGAGCACCTCTCCGCCCGCAACGCTGCCGTGATCGCCCTGCGCGACGCCGCCGCGGACGCCACCGCCGCGACCACGGTCGATGACACGACCGCCACCGTCTACGCCACCCTGCAGAACGCGGCCGCGCAGGTGATAGCGACCGAGAACGCGGAGCTGGCGGAGAAGGCCGGTCCGCTGCAGAACGCCCGGCTCGAGGTGGAGGCGTTCGCGCGGTCTCTCGCGCCCGGCGTCCTGCTGGAGTTCGACTGGGCCCCGGTCGTCAACGGCGCCGGGTACAACGGCAGCATGGGCGGGTACACCACCTGGTGGTGGGACGATCCGGGGCGCGCGGTCATCCAGCTGTCGGACTCGGTCGCGGAGCAGTGGCCCGCCGAACGCAGCCGCGCGCTGGTCGCCCATGAGGTGGGCCATGCCATCAGCGTCAAGTGCGAGGGCATGTACGACTCGTCCACGCAGGACAGCATCGAGAAGTGGGCGACGGCCTGGGCCATCAGCATGGGCTTCACCGACGACGCGAACGGGGTCTGGGCCTACGGGTATCCCCCGCAGAACTACATCGACGCGGCGGCCGGCTGCCGCTGAGACGGAAGAAGCCGCCGTGATCACCACGGCGGCTTCTCCTCGCGTTCAGTCGGAGATCACTGACCCCGACGCTCGCGCAGCTGGGTGAGGGCGTCCTCCAGGAGCTGGACGGCCTCTTCGTCCGTCCGGCGCTCCTTCACGTACGCGAGGTGCGTCTTGTACGGCTCGGCCTTCGCGACGGCCGGAGGGTTCTCCTTGTCGCGCCCGGCCGGCAGACCCGACTGCGGGTGGTCGATGATCTCGGGGATCTCCTCCTCGGGGAGGCCGGCGGCGAAGTAGCGGACCGTCTCGTTGCCGAGGCCGTCCCAATACGACACCGCGATGCGGTCGGCGTGGTAGCCGTGGTCCTGCTCCCCCATGGGGCCGGAACCGACACGGGTACCGCGAATGGCGTTTCCACCGGTAGCCATCAGATCACCTCGAACTTCGTGATGAGGCCGAGCGCCACGATGGCGACGAACCACGTGAGCGCCAGGACGACGGTGAAGCGGTTCAGGTTCCGCTCCGCGAGACCGGAGGAGCCGACCGCAGTGGTCATGCCACCGCCGAACATGTCGGACAGGCCGCCACCGCGGCCCTTGTGCAAGAGGATGAGAAGAGTCAGCAGGACGCTGGTGATGCCCAGCACGACCTGCAGGACGAACTCGAGAATTGCCACGGAAAGAGCCTTTCGCTGGGGCCGGAGCGCCCCCGTAACGGTCAAGTATACGGTGCAGCGGGGCCGGAGCCCCGCTGCACTCACACGCCGACGTGCTTCTCGAAGCGGATGATCGCCGCGAACTCGTCGACGACGAGGCTCGCGCCGCCGACCAGAGCACCGTCCACGTCGGGCTCGCGCATGAAGCTGGCGATGTTCGCCGCCTTGACCGAGCCGCCATAGAGGATGCGGGTGCGGGCGGCCGCCTCGTCGCCGAGGACCCTCGCGATCACGCCGCGGAGCGCCGCGCAGACGTCCTGCGCCTGCTGCGGGGTGGCCGCCTGACCCGACCCGATGGCCCAGACCGGCTCGTACGCCACGACGATGTCCGCGGAGGGCGAGACGCCCTGGAGCGCGGCCTCGAGCTGTCCGGCCGGAACGGCACTGGCGCCGAACTTCTCCAGGTCCTCCGCCGTCTCGCCGACGCAGATCACCGGGGAGAGGCCGTGCTTGAGCGCGGCCTTCACCTTCCCGGCCACGATCTCGTCGGACTCGGCGTGGTACTCGCGACGCTCGGAGTGCCCGATGATGACGTACTTCGCGTCGAGCTTCGCCAGGAACGCCCCGGAGATCTCGCCGGTGTACGCCCCCGAGTCGTGCGCCGAGACGTCCTGCGCGCCGAACGCGAACGGGATCTTGTCCGCGTCGATCAGCGTCTGCACGCTGCGGATGTCGGTGAACGGCGGGAAGACCGCCACCTCGACCGATCCGTCCTCGTGCTTGGCGTCCTTCAGCGTCCAGTGCAGCTTCTGCACGAACGCCACCGCCTGCAGGTGATCCAGGTTCATCTTCCAGTTGCCCGCGATCAGCGGGGTACGGGAGCTCACGCCCATCCGAGGACCTCCAGCCCAGGTAGTTTCTTGCCCTCGAGGAATTCGAGGCTCGCGCCGCCGCCGGTCGAGATGTGACCGAACTGGTCGTCGGTGAATCCGAGCTGGCGGACGGCTGCGGCGGAGTCGCCGCCGCCGACCACACTGAGGCCGTCGACCTCGGTCAGCGCCTGTGCGACCGCCTTGGTGCCCGCGGCGAAGGCAGGGAACTCGAACACGCCCATCGGGCCGTTCCAGAACACGGTCTTCGATCCGCGGATGACCTCGGCGAAGCGCGCTGCGGTCTCCGGCCCGATGTCCAGGCCGATGCCCGACGAGCCGAATGCCGTCTCCTCGATCGCGTCCGCGGCGGCCACCTCGTGGTCCGCGTCGGCACCGAAGGAGGCGGCGACGACCACGTCGGTCGGGAGCACGAGCTCCACGCCGCGCTCGGCCGCCTCGGCAATGTAGCCGCGCACGGTCTCGAGCTGGTCCTCCTCAAGGAGGCTCGACGCGACGGCATGCCCCTGCGCCTTCAGGAAGGTGAAGAGCATGCCGCCGCCGACGAGGATGCGGTCGACCCGCGGCAGCAGGTGCGAGATGACTCCGAGCTTGTCGCTCACCTTGGACCCGCCGAGCACCACCGCGTACGGCCGCTCCGGGTTCTCCGTCAGGCGGTCGAGCACATCGAGCTCGGTCGCGATCAGGAGGCCCGCCGCCGACGGCAGCAGCTTCGCGAGGTCGTAGACGCTCGCCTGCTTGCGGTGCACGACGCCGAAGCCGTCGGATACGAGCACGTCGCCCAGCTCCGCGAGCTGCGCCGCGAAGGCACCCCGCTCGGCGTCATCCTTCGAGGTCTCCCCCGGGTTGAACCGGAGGTTCTCGATCACGACGACCTGACCGTTCTCGAGGGAAGCCACGGCATCCTTCGCGGCCTCGCCGACCGTGTCGCCCGCGAAGGCGACCGGCGCGCCGAGCAGCTCGGACAGCCGCTGCGCGACCGGCTCCAGGCTGTACTGCGGGTCCGGCGCGCCGTCGGGGCGTCCGAGGTGCGAGCAGACGACGACGCGGGCGCCCGCGTCGATGAGGGCCTTCAGGGTCGGCAGCGAGGCGCGGACACGGCCATCGTCCGTGATGACCCCGTCCCGCAGGGGGACGTTCAGATCACAACGGACGATGACGCGCTTGCCCTCGAGCGAACCCAGTGAGTCCAGGGTACGCAGAGTCATGTGTCGGAGCTCAGATGCGCTCGGCGACGTACTCGGTCAGGTCGACGAGACGGTTGGAGTAGCCCCACTCATTGTCGTACCAGCTCGAGACCTTGATCAGGTTGCCGCTGACGTTGGTGAGCGTCGAGTCGAAGATCGACGAGTGCGGGTTGTGCACGATGTCGCTCGACACGATCGGGTCCTCGTTGTACCGCAGGTACCCGGCGAGACGCCCCTCGGCCGCGGCCTTCTTGTAGGCCTCGTTGACCTCGTCCACCGTCAGGTTCTCACGGTCCGTGATGAGCGTCAGGTCGACGATCGAGCCCGTGGGAACCGGCACGCGGTACGACGAGCCGCTGAGCTTGCCGTTCAGCTCCGGCAGCACGAGGCCGATGGCCTTCGCGGCACCGGTCGAGGCCGGCGTGATGTTGATCGCGGCAGCACGGGCACGACGCAGATCCTTGTGCGGGCCGTCCTGCAGGTTCTGGTCAGCGGTGTACGCGTGGGCCGTCATCATGAAGCCGCGGTCGATGCCGAAGGCGTCGTTGAACACCTTGGCCAGCGGCGCGAGGCAGTTCGTGGTGCAGGAGGCGTTGGAGATGATGTGGTCCGTCTCCGGGTTGTACGTCTCCTCGTTCACGCCCATGACGATCGTGCGGTCGTCACCCGTGGCCGGAGCCGAGATGAGGACCTTCTTCGCGCCGGCGTCGATGTGCTTGCGCGCAGCGTCGGCGTTGGTGAAGAAGCCGGTCGACTCGATGACGATGTCCACGCCCAGCTCGCCCCACGGGAGGTTCGCGGGGTCGCGCTCTGCAAAGGCCTTGATCTCCTTGCCGTCGACGGTGATGCTGTCGTCGTCGTACGTGATCTCGGCGTCGAGGACGCCGCTGACCGAGTCGTACTTCAGCAGGTGTGCCAGGGTCTTGTTGTCGGTGAGGTCGTTGACCGCGACGATCTCAAGGTCTGCTCCCTGCGCGAGAGCTGCGCGGAAGTAGTTGCGTCCGATGCGGCCGAAGCCGTTGATACCGATCTTGACAGACACTCAGGTCTCCCTGTTTCTCATGCGCCGAGCGCCGCCGTCGAGCGTGCGCCATGCGCGGGTTTTTTGGCTGAGATGGCGCCCCGACGAGCCGTGGGCCCGCCGGGACGCGACCCGATTACGACAGTACCAGCAGGCCGTTCGTCTGCTGACGGGCGACCTCGAGGCGCTGGGCGACGTTCTCCCAGTTGGCGATGTTCCATGCGGCCTTGACGTAGTCGGCCTTCACGTTGAGGTAGTCGAGGTAGAAGGCGTGCTCCCACATGTCCAGCTGGAACAGCGGGATGGTGCCCTGGGCGGTGTTCGACTGCTGGTCGAAGAGCTGCTGGATGATGAGGCGCGAGCCGATCGAGTCCCAGCTCAGCACGGCCCAGCCCGAGCCCTGGATGCCGGTGGCGGCGGCGGTGAAGTGCGCCTGGAACTTCTCGAAGGAGCCGAAGTACTCGTCGATGGCTGCCTTGAGCTCGCCCTCGGGCTGACCGCCGCCGTTCGGCGACAGGTTGGTCCAGAAGATCGAGTGGTTGACGTGGCCGCCGAGGTTGAATGCGAGGTCCTTCTCGAGCTTGTTCACGTTCGCGAGGTTGCCGCTCTCGCGGGCCTCGGCGAGCTGCTCCAGAGCGGTGTTGGCGCCCGCGACGTAGGTCGCGTGGTGCTTGTCGTGGTGCAGCTCCATGATCTTGCCGCTGATGTGCGGCTCGAGAGCGGCGAAGTCGTAAGGGAGGTCGGGGAGCGTGTAGGTGGCCATATCGCTTTCATCCAATCCGCGCCGCGCCGCGGCGCTTGCCGATGCTCCGCGTCGCCGGTGTGCGACGGAGAGCGGACGACTTTCATCCTACTGACGACAACGCCCCCCGTGCCGGGTTCCTTCCCGGGGTTGACACGCCACGCCGCGGAGTGGACGGGGCGGTGATCAGACGTCGAGTCCGGCCGGAACAGCGGCCTCGGTGCCGGGGATGCCCTCCTGCTGCGCGCGCTTGTCGGCCATCGCCAGCAGACGACGGATACGGCCCGCCACGGCGTCCTTCGTGAGCGGCGGGTCCGCGTGGTGCCCGAGCTCATCGAGGCTGGCGTCGCGGTGCGCGAGGCGGAGCTCGCCGGCGACGCGGAGGTGGTCGGGAACCTCGTCGGCCAGGATCTCGAGGGCACGCTCGACGCGGGCGCAGGCAGCGACGGCGGCCTGCGCGGAACGGCGGAGGTTCGCGTCGTCGAAGTTGACGAGGCGGTTCACCCCGGCACGCACCTCGCGGCGCTGCCGCAGCTCCTCCCACGCGAGAGCGGTGCGCTGGGCACCCATCTCGCTGAGGATCGTGCGGATGGCCTCCCCCTCGCGCACGACGACGCGAGGAAGGCCACGGACCTCGCGCGCCTTCGCGGCAACGCCGAGGCGGTGCGCGGCACCGACGAGAGCCATGGCCGCTTCCGACGACGGGCAGGCGACCTCGAGCATCGCGGACCGGCCCGGCTCGCTGAGCGTGCCGGCAGCGAGGAAGGCGCCGCGCCAGAGGCCGGCGATCTCCGCACGGGAACCCGTGGTGAGACGGTTGGGAAGACCTCGGACGGGACGGCGGCGCTGGTCGAGCAGACCCGTCTGACGCGCCAGGGTCTCCCCCTGCGCGATGACGCGGACGGCCCACCGCGCGCCGTCGTTGGCGGTGCTCGACTGGACCTGGGCGATCTCCGGCCGGACGCCGTAGATCTCAGCGAGATCGCGCGCCACACGGCGGGCGAGGGTCTCGGCATCCACCTCCGCCTCCACCGCCACGCGGCCGGCGATGGAGTGCAGACCACCGGCGAACCGGAGGATGGCCGTCACCTCAGCGACGCGCACCGTGGGGGGTGCATTGCGGATGCTGACGAGCTCAGCCTTGACGTCGGTGGTTAGTGCCACGAGACTCCTTCACGTTCACGCGCCGGGTCGCGACGCAAACCTCCAGCTTACTCGCTCGGGGGCCTATTCCCTGCCGAGGTCTCGGTGGCGGACGTTCACGGCGACACCGGGGATTCCGGCCAGGCGGCGGGCCAGCTCCTCCGACATCGCCACCGAGCGGTGCTTGCCACCGGTGCACCCGATCGCGATCGTGGAGTGGCTCTTGTTCTCGCGCTGGTACCCCTCGAGGACCGGGACGAGAGCTTTCGCGTAGGCGTCGAGGAACTCCTCCGCTCCGTCCCGCGAGAGCACATACTCCCGCACCGTCTCATCCTGTCCGGTGAGTCCGCGCAGATCCTCATTCCAGTACGGATTCGGGAGGAAACGCATGTCTGCCACGACATCCACGTCGGTGGGGAGCCCGTACTTGAACCCGAAGCTGAGGAGCGTGACCCGGTGTCGCGCCTCGCCCTCCTCGGAGAAGATGTCGAACACCTTCGTCGCGAGTTGGTGGATGTTCAACGCTGAGGTGTCGATCACGAGGTCCGCGGCTTCGCGGATCGGCGCGAGGCGGGTCCGTTCGGTCCGGATCCCGTCGAGCAGCGTTCCGTCGCCCTGCAAGGGGTGCGGACGCCGCACCGCCTCGAAGCGACGGACGAGCACATCGTCGGACGCGTCCAGGAAGAGCACGCGGATCGACCCCCGGGTACGCAACACCCGCGCGACGCCGGGGAAGTCGTCGAAGAGGTTGCGGCCTCGCACGTCCACGACCGCTGCGACCTTCGGAAGGGCGTCGCCGCCCATGCCGGTGAGGTCGAGGAGCGGACGGAGGATCTGCGGCGGCAGGTTGTCGACGACGTACCAGTCGAGATCCTCCAACGCGTTCGCGACCGTGGTCCGACCCGCGCCGGACATCCCGGTGACGATGAGGAATTCGCCCTGTTCCCCGTCAGACATTGCTCACTGCTCCTTCTCCCCCTCGGCCTCCCAGCCTAGCGAGTGGACAGGTGCGTATGGATGTTCTGCGCCAGCACCGGTCCGATCCCCTGGACCTCCTGGATCTGCTGGGGTTCGGCGGCTCGCAACGCGGTGACCGATCCGAAGTGCTTGAGCAGCACCTTGATCCGCGAGGCGCCCAGTCCCGGGACCTCGGCGAGCACCGTGGTGATGTCCTTCTTGCGCTTCTTGCGCTGATGCGTGATGGCGAAGCGGTGGGCTTCGTCGCGAAGGCGCTGGAGCAGGTACAGGGACTCGCTGGTACGCGGCAGGATCACCGGGAAGTCATCGTCGGGCAGCCAGATCTCCTCCAGCCGCTTGGCGATGCCGCACACGGCGATCTCGGTGTGCCCGGCGTCGCGCAGCGCACGGGCGGCTGCCTCCACCTGCGGCTTTCCGCCGTCCACGAGCAGCAGCTGCGGCGGATAGGCGAAGCGCGGCTTGCGGCGCACTCCGGCCTCACCGACGTCCTCCGCCACGATGTCGTCGGTGGTCGGGTCGATGGTCTCCTGCTCCTCCGGCCGATCGAGGTAGGCCAGCCGGCGTCGCAGCACCTGATACATCGAGTCGGTGTCGTCGGTGGTCTCCGCGATGTTGAAGGTCCGATACTGGTCCTTCCGCGGCAGCCCGTCCTCGAAGACGACCATGGAGGCCACGACGTTGGTCCCGCCGAGGTGAGAGATGTCGAAGCACTCGATCCGGAGCGGCGCCTCCTCCATGCCCAGAGCTTCCTGGAGGTCGGTGAGCGCCTGGGTGCGGGCGACGTAGTCGCTCGTGCGCCGGGTCTTGTGCCGGATCAGCGCCTGCTGCGCGTTGAGGGTGGCGGTGCGCATGAGGTCGGCGCGCTGGCCCCGATGCGCCACCGCGATCTCGACCTTCCGTCCACGGCGTTCGCGCAGCCACACCTCGAGTTCGGAGGCATCGTCGGGAAGCACCGGGACGAGGATGCGCCTCGGCACATCCTGCGCCTCGCCGTACGCCTGCTGGAGGACCTGCTCCACGAGGTCGCCACCCGTGATGTCGATCTCCTTCTCGATCGTCAGGGCCCGGACGCCCCGCACCCGGCCACCGCGGATGACGAAATGCTGCACCGCGGCGGCGAGCTCGTCCTCGGCGATGCCGAACAGATCGGCGTCCTCGTCGGCGGGCAGCACGAGGGCGCTCTTGCCGAGGACAGCCTCGATCGCCGTGAGCTTGTCGCGGTACTTCGCCGCCGCTTCGTAGTCCATGGCCGCCGAAGCCGCGAGCATGCGCTGGGTGAGCTCGCGGGTGAAACGCTCGTCACCGCCTGCCATGAACGCGACGAAGTCATCGACCATGGCGCGATGCTCCTCGATCGAGACGGTCATCGAGCACGGCCCGCCACACTTGCCGATCTGGCCGGGGAAGCACGGCCGTCCGGTCTGCATCGCGCGCTTGTAGCTCGCGTCGCTGCAGGTGCGGATCGGGAACGCCTTGATCATCAGGTCGATGGTCTCGTGCACGGCCCAGACCTTCGGATACGGGCCGAAGTAGCGCGCACCGGGGATCTTCCGGTTGCGAGTGACGAGCACACGCGGCGCCTCGTCCCCCAGCGTCACCGCCATGAACGGATACGACTTGTCGTCCCGGTACTTGACGTTGAACGGCGGATCGAACTCCTTGATCCACATGTACTCGAGCTGCAGCGAGTCCACATCCGTCGGGACCACCGTCCACTCCACCGAGGCCGCCGTCGTCACCATCCGCCGGGTGCGCTCGTGCAGCGTCCGCAGCGGAGCGAAGTAGTTCGACAGCCGCTGACGGAGGTTCTTCGCCTTGCCGACGTACAGCACGCGGCCGTTGGCGTCACGGAACCGGTACACCCCCGGGTCGGTCGGGATCTCGCCGGCCCGGGGTTTGTACGGTAGGACGTCGGCCATCAACTGGCCTTCCGCGCGGCGCGCCCCTCACCCAGGATCTCGGCGAGGAACTGGCCGGTGTGGCTCTCCTCGACCCGCGCGATCTGCTCCGGCGTGCCGGTGGCGAGAATCGTGCCGCCGCCGGAGCCGCCCTCGGGACCGAGGTCGATCACCCAGTCGGCCGACTTGATCACGTCGAGGTTGTGCTCGATGACGATGACCGTGTTGCCCTTGTCCACCAGGCCGTTCAGCACCTCGAGGAGCTTACGGACGTCTTCGAAGTGCAGACCCGTCGTCGGCTCGTCGAGCACGTAGATGCTGCGGCCGTTGCTGCGGCGCTGGAGCTCGGTCGCGAGCTTCACGCGCTGCGCCTCGCCGCCGGAGAGCGTGGTCGCCGACTGACCGAGGCGGACGTATCCCAGCCCCACGTCGACCAGCGTCTTCATGTAGCGGTGGATGGCCTGGATCGGCTCGAAGAACTCGGCCGCTTCCTCGATGGGCATCTCCAGAACCTCGGCGATGTTCTTGCCCTTGTAATGCACGGCCAGGGTGTCGCGGTTGTACCGCTTGCCGTGGCACACCTCGCAGTCGACGTAGACGTCCGGGAGGAAGTTCATCTCGATCTTGATCGTGCCGTCGCCCGAGCAGGCCTCGCAGCGCCCGCCCTTGACGTTGAAGCTGAACCGGCCCGGCTGATAGCCGCGGACCTTCGCCTCGGGCGTCTCGCTGAAGAGCGTGCGGATGCGGTCGAAGACGCCGGTGTACGTCGCCGGGTTCGACCGCGGCGTGCGGCCGATCGGCGCCTGGTCGACGTGCACGACCTTGTCGAGGTTGTCGAGCCCGGTCACGCGCGTGTGCTTGCCCGGGACGGTCCGCGCCCCGTTGAGTCGCGAGGCGAGCACCTGATACAGGATGTCGTTCACGAGGGACGACTTCCCGGACCCGCTGACGCCGGTGACGGCGGTGAGCACGCCGAGCGGGAAGTCGGCCGTGACGTTGCGGAGGTTGTTCGCGCGCGCGCCGACGACGCTCAGCATGCGCTTCTTGTCGATCTTCCGCCGCTTGTCCGGCATCGGGATCTCCCGGCGACCGGAGAGGTAGTCGCCGGTCATGGAGTCGGTGTCGGCGAGCAGCGCGGAATACGGACCCGAGTGGACCACCGCACCGCCGTTGACGCCGGCGCCGGGGCCGATGTCGACCACCCAGTCGGCCGCCTCGATGGTCTCCTCGTCGTGCTCGACGACGATCAGAGTGTTCCCGAGGTCGCGCAGGGTGAGCAGCGTCTCGATGAGTCGACGGTTGTCGCGCTGATGGAGGCCGATCGAGGGCTCGTCGAGGACGTAGAGCACTCCGGTCAGGCCCGAGCCGATCTGGGTCGCGAGACGGATGCGCTGCGCCTCACCACCGGACAGCGACCCCGCCGAACGGCTGAGGTTGAGGTACGACAGACCGACCTGGAGAAGGAAGTCGAGACGCAGGCGGATCTCGCGAAGCACCTGCGCGGCGATCTTGGCCTCGCGCTCGGTGAGCTGCAGCTTCTCCATGAACGCGCGGGCATCGGCGAGGCTGAGGTGCGAGACCTCGGCGATGGAGTGGCCGTGCACCTGCACGGCCAGCACCTCGGGCTTCAGGCGGTCGCCGTTGCAGACGGGGCAGGGGACCTCGCGGAGGTACTCGCCCCAGCGGCTGCGCTGGGTGTCCGACTCGGCCTGCAGGTACTGGCGCTCGATGTACGGCACCACGCCCTCGAAGCCCGACGCGTACCGCATCTCACGGCCGTAGCGGTTCTTCCACTTGACGGTGACCTTGTAGTTCTCTCCGCGGAGGACCGCCTCCTTGACGTCGGAGTGGAGTTCTCGCCACGGGGTGTCGAGGGAGAAGTCCAGGTCTCGGGAGAGTCCTTCGAGCAGCCGCTCGTAGTACTGGAAGAGCCCCTTGCCCTGCGTGGTCCAGGGGATGATGACCCCTTCGCGGATCGAGAGGTCTTCGTCGCCGAGCATCAGGTCCACGTCCACGGACATCCGCGTGCCGAGGCCCGAACAGGCCGGGCAGGCGCCGAACGGCGCGTTGAAGGAGAACGTGCGCGGCTCGATCTCGGTGAGGGTGAGCGCGTGGCCGTTGGGGCACGCGAGCTTCTCCGAGAACGTCTGCCAGGCGTCGTCGCCCTCGCCGTCCACGTAGTTGATCTGCACGACGCCGCCGGCGAGCCCGAGCGCGGTCTCCACCGAGTCGGTGACGCGTCCGAGGATGTCGGGCGAGGCGACGAGGCGGTCGACGACCACCGCGATGTCGTGCTTGTAGCTCTTCTTGAGCGTCGGCGGCTCGGCCAGCTGGATGAGATCGCCGTCGACGATGGCGCGCGAGTAGCCCTTCGCACCCAGCTCGCGGAACAGATCGACGAACTCGCCCTTCTTCTGCGAGACGATCGGCGCGACCACCTGGTAGCGGGTGCGCTCCGGGAGCTCCATCAGCTGATCGGCGATCTGCTGCACGGTCTGACGCTGGATCTTCTCCCCGCACACGGGACAGTGCGGGACGCCGATGCGCGCCCAGAGCAGACGCATGTAGTCGTAGATCTCGGTGATCGTGCCGACCGTCGACCGCGGGTTGCGGTTCGTCGACTTCTGATCGATCGACACCGCCGGGCTCAGCCCCTCGATGAAGTCGACGTCCGGCCGGTCGACCTGACCGAGGAACTGCCGCGCGTAGGCGCTCAGCGACTCGACGTACCGGCGCTGCCCCTCGGCGAAGATCGTGTCGAAGGCGAGGCTCGACTTCCCCGATCCGGAGAGGCCGGTGAAGACCACCAGCGAGTCGCGGGGGATGTCGATGTCGACGTTCTTGAGATTGTGCACGCGGGCGCCGCGGACACTGAGTTTTCCTGGGGAAGCAACGGGGACGATGGGCACCGAACAAGTCTACGAGGGGCCACGGACATCGGCTCCGAGAACGCCGAACGCGCCTGCCCCGGACGCCGCCTCGCCCGCCCGTTTCGCCGCACGGAGGGCGACCAGGATCCCGCCGAGCAGCATCGCCGCGGCGAGCGGAGCGAAGATCGCGGCCTCGGGGGCGTCCGGCCGCTCGGCGAGCAGCCAGACGCCGAAGGCCAGCGGCTGCGCGATCGACTGGACGGCGAGGAGACGGCCGGCACTCGGGAGCAGGACGGACAGGGCCACGCGCGACGACGGCGGCACCACCAGGCTCAGCGACGCGCAGACATGCAGGGCGTGCACGAACAGCACAGCAAGGGCGGTCCTGACGGGATCCGGCTCCGAGAGGATCACGCCGAACGGGAGGCAGGCCAGCGCCACCCAGGCGGCGAGACTGCGCGGGATCGCGCCGGCGACGACAGCGGCGAGCACCGCGATGCCCTGCCACAGCGGGAACGGGACCAGGAGCAGTGCGCCCCCGGCGGCCAGGGCGAGCACCGCCAGCCGGAGGACGGCACCCGGGACCGCGGGACCGGCGCGGAAGGAGCGGACGGCGCGAGTCATCGGCGCCCCGTCCTGCGATGCGCAAGGCGGCGCGCAGCAAGCCGCATCGCGGCATCGACGTCCTCGGACCACGGCACCACCTCGATGCCCGCATGCCTCAGCTCGGCCAGGATGTCGGTGCGCTCGGCGAGCAGCGTGCGGAGCGCGATCCGCTGCTCGCGACCGAGGCGGCCCTCCTCGGGAGTCGGAAGCACATCGACGGCGACGACGGCATGGCCGGCGGCGCGCCAGCTCGTCGCCAGCCGCGCCGCCACGCCGTCCACGAACGTCGAGAGCACGAAGACGATCGACCCCGGCGGCACGACCGGGGACCGTCGATAGGACGGGTCGGTGCCGATGCCGGTCGCGGCGATCGCGCGGCGCAACCGGGCGAGGTGCCGTGCGCCGCCGCCGGAGGGCAGCGAGACGCCGTCCGGAGAGAGCGCGTGATAAGCCACGCGGTCGCCCATGCCGATCGCCGCGGTGGCGATGGCGAGGGCCGCTTTCCGCGCGAGATCCAGCGAGGTCACTCCGGAGCGATCGGGGTCGCCGCTCCCCCAGCCGGCCACGGCAGCACCAAGGTCCTCGGCGGTGTCGATCGCGAGCACGACAGAAGAGTCGCTGAGCGCGTCATCCCTGCGCACCAGGAGATCTCCAGGGCGGCGCGCGACGCGGGCGGTCGCGCGCCAGTCCACCCGACGCAGTTCGTCTCCGGGGACGAAGGGCTGGATATCCCGGAAGTCGCCACCCTGTCCAGGACGCGAGCCCACGTGCGACCCGTGCAGGCCGGTGAGCCGTGGCGCCACCGGGAGGCTGCCGATCCGGACCGCGCGCGGCGGTGCGTTCCAGGCGATCGCTGTCCGAGGGACGATCTCGGAGACCCAGGCGCCGTCGAGACACGCCCCCCGCACAGTCACCGCGAGCGGCTCACTCGGACCCGAGTGCTGCAGAAGGCCACGCGCCATCAGGCACGCCGTTCCCGGTCGAACGTCGGCGAGACCGGTTCGCCGCCCGTCCTGGTCCACGGCGATCTGTACCGCATCCGCCGCCAGCACCACATCCAGGACCGTCCGCACTTCCGGGCGATCGATGCTGCCCGCGGCGTGCGCACGCAGAGCGATCCGCGCTTCTCCGGGGCTCGGGCGGCGGAGAAGCGCCCACCCCGCGGCCAGGGCCAACGGCAGGCCGATGGCGACGACATCCGGACGCGAGAAGGCGAGCCCCACCGCGGCGATGATCGCGGCGCCGCCGATGCCGAGAGCGATGGCCGGCGTCCGCCGCCAGGCGACCGTGGTCGCCGTCTGCACCGCCGTTTCGTCCGTCACGGGGCCGCCGCGACGGTCGGAGGCACGGCCGTCCGCGCCAGGGCCGCGTCGACCACCGTTCGCGGGTCCACCCCCTGCGCCCAGGCCTGCGGTGTCAGCGTCAGCCGATGCGCGAGGACCGGCACCGCGATGCGCTTGAGGTCATCGGGCCGCACATAGGCCCGCCCGTCCAAAGCAGCGAGCGCACGGCCGAGGAGGATGAGCGCTTGCGAGCCCCGTGGCGACGCGCCGACGGCGACCGTCGCCGCCTCTCTCGTCGCCCGGGTGAGCTCGACGCCGTACCGAACGACGTCCGCATCGACGTGGATGCGCTCGACCGCCGCCTGGATGCTTCGCAGACCCTCGGCGTCCACGACCGGCTCGACCTCGACATCCGGACTCCGCCGCTCGATGCGGTCGAGGATGATGCGCGCTTCCTCCTCCGGCTGGGGGTACCCCACCGCGAGCCGCACCATGAAGCGATCGAGCTGCGCCTCCGGCAACGCGTACGTCCCCTCGTATTCGATCGGATTCGCGGTGGCGATCACGTGGAACGGACGCGGGAGCGGGAACCTGTTGCCCTCCACCGTCACCTGTCGCTCGGCCATCGCCTCGAGCATCGCTGACTGTGTCTTCGGCGTCGTCCGGTTGATCTCATCCGCAAGCAGCAGACCCGTGAAGATCGGGCCAGGACGGAAGGTGAAGTCGCCGGTGGACGGCGAGTAGACATACGACCCGGTGACATCGCCGGGCAACATGTCGGGCGTGCACTGCAGCCGACGGAAGTCCAGACCGAGTGCACCGGCGAGGCTGCGTGCGGCGAGCGTCTTGCCGAGCCCGGGGACGTCCTCGAACAGCACGTGCCCGCCCGCGAGGATGGCCCCGAGCGCGATGGTCAGAGACTCGTCCATTCCGACGACGGCCGTCTTGACGCCCGCGAGCACGCGGCGTCCGACGTCGGCGATCTGGGCGGTTTCGTCGGTGGTCATGGTGTCTCCTCCGTGTCAGCAGGGATGCGGTCAAGGGCGTCGAGGACGCGCTCGATGTCCGCGCGTTGCACTTCTCGCGCATGCAGGGAGGCGCGGACACCGTCTCCCAGCACGACGTCGATACGCGGGTGGTCCTCCGGGTCATCGAGATCGAGGCCCAGATGCGCGAGGCGCCGACGGACCACGCCCTGGACCCGCCGGACGACGACATGACCCGCAACGCCGGTGCGGGTGTTGATGGCCCACGCCAGCCGCGATACGTCCGAGCCGCGCACCTCCGCTCGCGGCGCCTCCGGCGGCCACACGACCACCTCGTCGACGAAGGCCTGACGAGTGGCCGCGACGATCGCGAGCAGGGTGAGGGACCAGGCGACGGCGAAGGGGGCGGGCACTCCGAAGAGGAGCATCACGACGAGAAGCCCAGCGGCGACGAGGGCGCCGATCAGAACCAGGATGATCCTCCCCCTCATCGCCATCCCGCCTTGATGCCGCGAAGCGCGTCGGCGGCGCTCCGCCGGTCGCCTTCGGCTGCGATCAGCCCGCCGAAACGCACCCGCTCATAGAGGCTTTGCAGGACCACGACGTCCGCCGCGATGCCGCGGCGGGCGCCGATCACCCTGGCGGTGAATTCTGCCGGGGTCTCCGTCGGCGCGCGACCCTGACCGGCGTCCGCGGCGGATTCCTCCAAGCCGATCCACGCCGCAATGATCGCGTCACCGGGTTCTGGTCGTTCGATGACCGTGCGGAGCGCATCGGACACTCCGTGGCGGATGATCACCTCGTCGGGAAGGATCTCCGGCGGCGTGGGGCCGGCATCCGGCCCGGTGGCCGCGCCATCGCGGCGTGCGAGGGGGCGGTCCCGCCACAGCCGCATGAGGAACCGGATGAGCTGGCGAACGACCACGAGAACGAGGGCGAGGACGACCAGCCCCAGCACGAGACCGAAGACCACCCCGAGCACCTGTGCGAGAACCGAGTCCCCCCACGATTCCGGGGGCAGCGGCGTCTCCGTCGCCGCCGGGGCGGGGAGCACGACGTTGTCCGGCGGCGGCGATGGGCTCGCGGCGTCCGTCGACGGGAACTGCGGGGTGCCCTGCAGGGCCGCCGCGAACATGAGGAGACCGAACAGTCCGGCGACGGCGGCCAGGCCGAGGAGCAACGGCGGTCCCGGTCGGCGCACGCGCTCCGGCGCAAGGACCGGAGGCTCGGGGCGCGACATGCCTCCCACCCTAGAGGTGCGGATGCGCGCATCAGCGCTTCGTACCGGGATGCCGCGGAACCGTCAGGAGTGCTCGGGGCGGCGCCCGGCGAAGGCGCCCAGTCCGTCGCGCAGCGTCGCCACCTCGTCGATGTCCATGCCCACGGCGGCCATCACCTGACGCGGGACGTCGACCGCCCGTTCCCGCAGCGCCGTACCGGCGTCCGTGAGCGTGATCTCGAGCCGACGCTCGTCCTGACTGCTGCGCTGGCGCGCCACGAGCCCATCGGCCTCGAGCCGTTTGACCAGGGGCGAGGCCGTCGCGGGCTCGAGCGCGAGGTCGGCCGCGAGGTCGTTCAGCGTGCGAGGCGCACGTTCCCAGAGTGCAAGCATCACGAGGTATTGCGGATGGGTGAGGCCGAGCGGCTCGAGGATCGGCCGGTAGATCGCCACGACGTTCCGCGCCGCCGTGACTACAGCGAAGCAGAGCTGGTTCTCGAGCCGGAGCAGATCGTCGGTGTCAGTCACGCTCCCGACTATACATCTGCACGAATCATTAGTACGCTAATGATCATGTCACGCGACTCCAGCCGCCCCCCGCTTCGCACCCGCATCCGCGAAGCGGGCGGCCTCTACGCCTGGGTGAACACCAACCTCGTCCGCCTCGCCGGGCCGGCATCGGTCGGACCGTACGAGAAGACGCCGCCGCCGACTCCCGCCGAGCGCGCAGAACGCGCCTGCCCCCTCTGCGGGGCGCCGATGACCGAACACGAGATCGACCGCTCTGGCCCCAGAACGCTGGTGCACTGCCCGTAGGCAACCCCTCAGTCGTCGGCCTCTGCGACCGCCGCGCCGACGGACTCGCGGGCCATATCGATCCACATCATCAGCGCCGCATCGTCCGCGATGGCGGAGGCGGCGACATCGATCCACCCGGAACCCATCGTGCGCGAGCCCATCACCGCCCGCGAGGCTCCCGGCTGGGTCACGGCGACCGCACCGTTCTCTTCGTCCACGCGGACGAGAAGCGTGCCGTCCTTCCGTGCTCCCACCAGGATGCGTCCCTCGTCGAGGAATGCCCTGGTTCCGAACATCCGCCGCTCCTCGATAGACGGGTCAGCACCGAGCAGGGCCCGGACGCGGTCCGCGAGTTCCTCTCCTGCGGCATCCATGTCGACCCCGTCTACGCATGCCCCGCCCGCTCCATCGAGCGGAGCTCCTTCTTCAGATCCTGCACCTCGTCACGCAGGCGTCCGGCGAGCTCGAACTTCAGCTCCGCGGCCGCCGCGAGCATCTGATCAGTGAGGTCCTGGATCGTAGCCTCGAGCTGCTGGGCTCCCTCTGCCGCGATGCCGGTGCGCCGCAGGTTCGGCGTGGGCGACTTGCCCTTGCCCGACGCACGCCCGCGGCCGGACATCAGTTCCGCCGTGTCCTGCCCCTCGCGTGCCAGCACCTCCGTGATGTCCGCGATGCGCTTGCGCAGCGGCTGCGGATCGATGCCGTGCTCCTTGTTGTACGCGATCTGCTTCTCACGCCGGCGATCGGTCTCCTCGATGGCTTTGGCCATCGAATCCGTCATGTTGTCGGCGTACATGTGCACCTCGCCCGAGACGTTACGCGCCGCACGGCCGATGGTCTGGATGAGTGAGGTCCCGGAGCGGAGGAATCCTTCCTTGTCGGCGTCGAGGATCGCCACGAGCGACACCTCCGGGAGGTCGAGTCCCTCTCGCAGCAGGTTGATGCCCACCAGGACGTCGTACACACCGGCACGCAGCTCGCTCAGCAGTTCGACACGACGAAGGGTGTCGACGTCGGAGTGCAGGTAGCGCACGCGCACGCCGTGCTCGCCGAGGAAGTCGGTCAACTCCTCGGCCATCTTCTTCGTGAGCGTGGTCACGAGGACACGCTCGTCCCGCTCCACGCGCAGCCGGATCTCTTCGAGCAGATCGTCGATCTGCCCCTTCGAGGGCTTGACGATGATCTCCGGGTCGACGAGGCCGGTGGGTCGGATGATCTGCTCCACCACACCGTCGGCGATGCCCATCTCGTACTTGCCCGGGGTCGCGGACAGGTAGACGGTCTGACCCACGCGGTTCTTGAACTCGTCCCAGCGCAGCGGTCGGTTGTCCATCGCGCTCGGCAGGCGGAAGCCGTGGTCGACGAGCGTGCGCTTACGGGACGCATCGCCTTCGTACATCGCACCGATCTGCGGCACGGTGACGTGGGACTCGTCGATGACGAGCAGGAAGTCGTCGGGGAAGAAGTCGAGGAGCGTGTGCGGAGGCTCGCCCGGCATGCGTCCATCCATGTGACGCGAGTAGTTCTCGATGCCGGAACAGAAGCCGAGTTGCTGCAGCATCTCCAGGTCGAAGGTCGTCCGCATCCGCAGGCGCTGCGCTTCCAGGAGCTTGCCCTGACGCTCGAACTCCTTCAAGCGCTCTTCCAGCTCGTGCTCGATGGTGCCGATCGAGCGCTGGATGACGTCGGTGCCGGCGACATAATGCGAGGCGGGGAAGATCGGCACCGCGTCGAGCTTCTCGATGACCTCGCCGGTGAGCGGGTGCAGCGAGTAGAGCGCCTCGATCTCGTCACCGAAGAGCTCGATGCGGATCGCGTGCTCCTCGTATACCGGGATGATCTCGATCGTGTCGCCGCGGACCCGGAAGTTGCCGCGCGAGAAGTCGACGTCGTTGCGGTTGTACTGCATCGCGATGAACTGGCGAATGAGGGCGTCGCGGTCGTACCGCTCCCCCACCTGGAGCGCGACCATCGCGCGCAGGTACTCCTCCGGAGCGCCCAGGCCGTAGATGCAGGAGACGGTCGACACCACGACCACGTCGCGACGGCTCAGCAGGGAGTTCGTCGTCGAGTGGCGGAGCCGCTCGACCTCCGCGTTGATCGAGGAGTCCTTCTCGATGAAGGTGTCCGTCTGCGGCACGTAGGCCTCGGGCTGGTAGTAGTCGTAGTACGAGACGAAGTACTCGACGGCGTTGTTCGGCATGAGCTCGCGGAACTCGTTGGCGAGTTGCGCGGCGAGAGTCTTGTTGTGCGCGAGCACGAGCGTCGGGCGCTGCACCTGCTCGACGAGCCAGGCCGTGGTCGCCGACTTGCCTGTTCCGGTGGCGCCGAGCAGCACGATGTCGGTCTCGCCCGCGTTGATGCGGGAAGCCAGCTCGGCGATGGCCTGCGGCTGATCACCGGCAGGGGCGTACTCGCTGATGACCTCGAAGGGGCGGACACTGCGGGTGGGCTGCATACATCAAGCGTATGCCGCCCCTCCGACATCGGGGCCGGTCCGTCGGAAGGGCGGCCGGTCCCCGGACGTGCGGTCAGCGCGCGCGGAGCCGCTCCCAGAGCGCGTCGGTCTGCGCCAGAGTGTGCTCGATCGACCCCGCGGTGTCGATCACGACGTCGGCGATCGCGAGCCGCCGTTCGTCGGAGACCTGGGCGGCGATCCGATCGCGAGCTGCCTCGGGGGTCATCCCGCGCAGGCTGACGAGCCTCTCGAGCCGAATCTCCTCCGGCGCGTGCGCCACGACGATCTCATCCCAGGGGTCATCCACACGAGCCTCCACGAGGAGCGGCACGTCATAGACGACCACGGCGTCCGGATCAGCGCGGAACGCGGCGTCGAAACGGCGTTGGGACTCTGCCCGCACCGCGGGGTGCACGATGGCGTTCAACTGCGCGAGCCGGTCCGGGTCGCCGAACACGGTCGCCCCGAGGGCAACCCGGTCGAGGGAGCCGTCCTCGGCGATGACGGCCTCGCCGAACGTCTGTGCGATTTCTCCGAGCACCTCGGATCCGGGCGCCTGCACCTCTCGCACGATCTGATCCGCGTCGACGACCTCGGCGCCGAGCTCGGCGAGCCGGTTCGCGATGGTGGACTTCCCTGACGCGATGCCTCCGGTGAGAGCGATGAGCGGCATCCGACCATCCTCTCACGCGGGCCCGAATGCGCGCTCGAGAGTCGCCGAAACCGAACTATCGGGGAAACCTCAGCCCTTCTTAAGGAGGTCTTGAGAGCCCCCTGAGGTGTGGTACGTAACGTTAAAGCCATGATGAACACGGAAGCCACCACACCCCCTGTCCGCACCGAGCGGCGCTCACGGCGCCGCCCGATCATGGCCTTCGCGCTGGCCGTGCTTGCGACCGGCGGGATCGGCGCCGCGCTCACCAGCGCTGCCTGGACCGACAACACCTTCTTCAGCGCTCCCGCCGCGGGGGCCACCTTCAACCTTCAGGGCTCCACCGACGGAACCACCTGGAAGGAGTCGGCCAACAAGAACAGCATCGAGCTCGTCGTCCCCGCCGAGAAGCTGGCGAACCTGCTCCCGGGCGAGACCCGGACCATCAAGCTCTGGGTGAAGAACGCCAGCTCCGTCAACGCCGCACTCACCTCGGTCGTCGAGTATGCCGCAGGCAACGCCGCGACGGACTTCACCGTCAAGCCGACCGCGACGATCAACGGGTTGGCTCCGACGCTGACCGCGTCCGGCGCCACGGCGACCGACGAGTTCGAACTCGTCGTCACCACTCCCGCCGACTGGCCGACCACCAACCAGGGCAAGACCGGCACGATCGTCGTCACGGTCTCCGCCTCCGCCACCAACTGACCCCCCGCCGCAGTAGCCGAGAGACAGGACGAATCATGGTGCAGCTCCTCCGTCGGATCTCGCTCGTCGTCCTCTGGGCGCTGGCCGCTGCGGGATTGGCGTGTGGCGTCGTCTGGGGCGCCACCGCCGCCGGGGTCATCCAGCCTCTCGTCGTGATCTCGGGTTCGATGGAACCGGAGATCATGACCGGAGACCTTCTCATCGCCACCAAGGCTCCGGCCGACTCGCTGGAAGTCGGCGACGTCGTCAGCCTCCCGAGTGCGCTCACCGATTCGCTGGTCACACATCGCATCACGGCCATCGAACCCGCCGATGGGTCCTACACGATCACGATGAAGGGCGACGACAACGAATTCTCCGACGCTCTCGACTATCACGTGTCCGGCGAAGTCTGGAAGCCGACCGTGCAACTCCCCGGGTGGGGAACCGTGATCGTGAGAATGACGACACCCGCCGTCGCGGTGCCTCTGTTCCTCGGACTCCTGGGGCTGCTCGGCCTCACCATGATGAGTCCCGTCGAGCGCCCCGTGCGTCGGCCCGCGACCACATGACCGCGGTATGGCGGGGAACGCTCCCGATGGTGGGCTTCCTCCTCGCGATGATGCTCGTCTTCGCCGCGTTCGCTCAAGGGAGTCCGACCACCAGCGCCGCGTGGACGGACCGGACCGTGGTCACGGCGACGGTGACGTCCGCCTCGGCGTGGCTATCCCCGTTCGCGGGGAACACATGCAAGGCCTACAGCAGCCCGTCGGCCGCCCCCACCACCTGCGCGATCACGGCGATCCGCTACGAGGAGATCAGCGACACCGCCGGCCACTTCTACATCAGCACGAACGCCCCGGGCGCGTCGCACCACGTCGACGTCGACGTGGATCTGAAGAAGGCGACGGGCCTTCCCCGGACGTGGACCTCCTGGACCGCTGCGGGGGTGCTCGCGGGCAGCCACGTCACGCCGGACCCCGCGTGGACGTGCTCCTCGTTGCCCCGGCTCACCGGCCGTAGCCTCGACTGGCACCTCACCGACCTTCAGGTTCCCGTGACGCTGCAGCGCACCACGGCGGACACGATCTGCACCTGAGGGGCGCGGAACGGAGCGCGCGCCCCTCAGCGCGCGAGCAGCTGCCGTCGGGAGCTGATCACGCCGGTGTCGAAGCCCGCGAGGTGCAGGCCGCCATGGAAGCGGGCGTGCTCGATCTTGATGCAGCGGTCCATGACGACCGAGAGACCCGCCGCCTCCGCGAGCGCAGCGGCCTCCTCGTTCCAGGATCCGAGCTGGAGCCACAGGGTCTTCGCCCCGCTGTCGACCGCCTCCTGCGCGACGCCAGGGAGATCATCGTGACGGCGGAACACGTCCACGATGTCCGGCTGCACCGGAAGGGCGGTCAGCGAGGGGTACACCGGCTGTCCGAGGATCTCGGTCTCCCTCGGATTCACGAGATAGACGTCGTAGTCCGTGCTGGACAGCAGGTAGGTCGCGACGAAGTACGAGGCCCGCGACGGGTTCCCGGAAGCGCCGACGATGGCGATGGATCGTGCCCGCCGCAGCAGCCCGAACCGCTGCGGCTGCGAGGGTCCTGTCCAGGTGCGGCCTGGGTCGGCGACGGCGGGAAGCGCGCAGCTGGCCGCGTCCGTCGTCGCAGGAAGGGCGCAGGCGTCGCCGGCGGAGGTCGTGCTCATCGGTGGGCTCCCGTCGCGAGGGTGAGGGCCTGGTCGAGGTCCCAGATGATGTCCTCCGCATCCTCCAGGCCGACGGAGATGCGGATCAGGTCGGGGCGCACGCCCGCGGCGACGAGCTGCTCCTCGGTGAGCTGGCGGTGCGTGGTGGAGGCCGGGTGGATCACCAGGGTGCGGGCGTCGCCGATGTTGGCGAGGTGGGACGCGAGCTGAAGGTTCTCGATGAACGCCTCCCCCGCGGCGCGGCCGTCCTCGGCGGCGACCCCGAACGCGAACACGGATCCCGGTCCCAGGGGCAGATACCTGGCGGCACGCTCGTGATGCGGATGACCTTCCAGCCCCGCCCAGGTGACGTAGGACACGCGGGGGTCGGCGGCCAGCCACTCGGCGACGACCCGGGCATTCGCGAGGTGGGCGTCGATGCGCTGCGGCAGCGTCTCCACGCCCTGCAGGAGCGCGAAGGCCGACTGCGGGCTCAGCGCCGGCCCGATGTCGCGCAGCTGCTCGGAGCGCAGCTTGGTGAGGAATCCGTACTCTCCGAAGTTGCCCCACCAGGAGATGCCGCCGTAGGAGGCCACCGGTTCGGTCATCTGGGGGAACTTGCCGTTGCCCCAGTCGAAGGTGCCCTTCTCGATGACCACGCCGCCGAGGGTCGTGCCGTGCCCGCCGAGGAACTTCGTGACCGAGTGGATGACGATGTCCGCCCCGTGTTCCAGTGGGCGCGCGAGGTACGGCGTGGCCAGCGTGGCGTCGACGACGAGCGGCACCCCCGCCTCATGCGCGACGGCGGCGAGACCCGCGATGTCGGCGATCTCGCCGGACGGGTTCCCGATCATCTCGACGTAGACGACCTTAGTCTCCGGCCGGATGGCCGCCGCGAAGTCGGCCGGGTCCGAGGAGCTGACGAACGTCGTCTCCACGCCGAAGCGGCGCAGCGTCACATCGAGCTGCGTGACCGTACCGCCATAGAGCTGTGCAGCCGCGACGACGTGATCGCCGGCGCCGACGAGCGCGGCGAACGTGATGAACTCGGCACTCATCCCCGAGGCGGTGGCCACCGCGCCGATGCCACCCTCCAACGAGGCCAGCCGCTCCTCCAGAGCCGCGACGGTGGGGTTGCCGATGCGCGAGTAGATGTTGCCGTACTTCTGCAGCGCGAAGAGGTTCCCGGCGTCTGCCGCATCGTCGAACACGAACGACGTCGTCTGATAGATCGGCACCGCCCGCGCTCCGGTGGCGGCGTCCGGTGTGCCACCGGCATGGAGAGCGCGGGTGCGGAACCCGAAGCGGTGGTCGTCCGTCATGATGTCCTCGATTCTGCCGCGAGAGCGCCGGCGATGTCGTCGACGGTCCAGGGATTCTGCAGTGATGTCGTATCGCCGAGCGCCTGCGGCTCCCGTCCGGCGCGTCGATCCTGCTCGGCCTCCCAGAGCTGGGCCAGGAGGCGGCGCATGATCTTCCCCGATCGTGTCTTGGGCAGATCGGGTACGACGACGACGTGCTTCGGCTTCGCGACCGGTCCGATCGAAAGGGCGACCTGCGCGCGCAGCGCGCGCACGTCGATCTCCGCCCGGCCGGACGGGGTGACGAATGCCACGACCGCCTGCCCAGTCACCGGGTCCGCCACTCCGGCGGACCCGGCTTCGCCGACCGTCTCGTGGGCCACGAGCGCCGACTCGATCTCGATCGTGGACAGGCGATGACCGGAGACGTTCACGACGTCGTCGAGCCGCCCCAGAATCCAGATGAAGCCGTCGGCGTCCCTGGTCGCCCCGTCTCCGGCGACGTAGTAGCCGCCGTGCGTGCCCACGCCGGCGTACGCCGACCAGTACGCGTCGCGGTACCGGGTCGGATTTCCCCAGACCGTCCGCGCCATTCCCGGCCACGGCCGCCGGACGACCAGCGTCCCCGATCGCCCCGGCGCCACCTCGTCACCGTTCTCGTCGACCACCGCGACGTCGATCCCGGGAAGAGGGATCGATGCGGAGCCGGGCTTCAATGGCGTGACGCCGGGCAAAGGGGCGATCATCGCCGCGCCGGTCTCCGACTGCCACCAGGTATCGATGACGGGGAGTTGGTCCCGCCCGAAGTTCCGGCGGAACCAGACCCAGGCTTCCGGGTTGATCGCCTCACCCACCGTGCCCAGCAGTCGAAGGGACGACAGATCGTGTCCGCTCGGCAGCTCGTCGCCGAACCAGGTCATGAAGGTGCGGATGAGCGTCGGAGCCGTGTAGTAGACCGTGACCCCGTAGCGCTCGATGATCTCCAGGTGCCGCTCACGACCCGGAGCGTCCGGAGTGCCCTCGTAGATGACCTGCGTGAGCCCGTTCGACAGCGGTCCGTAGATCTCGTAGGTGTGCGCGGTGACCCACGCGAGGTCCGCCGTGCACCAATGGACGTCATTCGGCTTGGCGTCGAAGTGCGCCCAGTGCGCCCAGCTCGCGTGCGTCAGATAGCCGCCCGACGTGTGCACGAGCCCCTTCGGCTTCCCGGTCGTGCCGGAGGTGTAGATGATGAACAGCGGGTGCTCGGCGTCGAAGGCTTCCGCCCGATGCACGGTGGGAGCCGTGTCGACGACGTCGTGCCACCACACGTCCCGGCCTTCGGTCCACGGGACCGGCTGTCCGGTACGGCGGAGGACGAGGACGTGTTCGAGGTCCGGCAATCCCGCAGCGGCGGCATCGGCGGCGGACTTGACCTCGGTCGCCGTCCCCCGCCGGAACTGGCCGTCGCTGGTGACGAGCAGCTTCGCCCCGGTGTCCTCGAGCCGGAACCGCACGGCCTCCGCCGAGAAACCTCCGAAGACGAGGGAGTGCACGGCACCGATGCGCGCGCATGCCAGCGTGATGACGACCGTCTCCACGAGCACGGGGAGGTAGACCACCACGCGATCCCCCGGTCCTATCCCCAGGCCTTCCAGCGCGTGCGCCGCCTGGGCCACCCGGCGCTGCAGGTCGGCGTAGGTCACGGAGACCCGGTCGCCCGGCTCCCCCTCGAAGTGCAGAGCGACCTTGTCACCCCGTCCCTCGTCCACATGCCGGTCGACGCAGTTCACCGCGACGTTCAACCGCCCGCCCAGGAACCATCGCGCCGCCGGCACCGCACCGTCGACGGGCGGCTCCCATTCGTGCACCGACGTCCACGGCTCCGCCCAGTCCAGCCGGCGCGCCGCATCCTCCCAGAACGCGACAGGATCGGCCGCCGCCCGGGCGTAGGCTTCCGCGGTGACGTTGGCGTCAGGAAACGCAGCCGACGGCGGGTAGACCCGTTCCTCCTGCAGGCGGGCCTCGATCGTCGTCACGTCCATCGCCGCAGCAGGTACTTCTCCAACAGCGCGAGCACGCCGTTGGTGATCGTACCGAGCAGCGCCAGCAGCACGATGGAGAGCAGGATGCGGTCGACGCGCCCCGTGCTCTGCGAGTCGGTCAACAGGAAGCCGAGCCCCATGGACGACGCGATCAGCTCGGCGGCGACGAGGAACAGCCACGCCTGAGCGAGGGCGAGCCGCAGGCCCGCGACGACCGACGGCACGACGGCCGGCAGCTGGACCGTGCGGAACAGCGACCAGCCATGCAGGCTGAACGAGCGCCCGGCCTCGACGAGCTGCGGATCGACATGCCGGAGCGCGGAGGCGACCGTCGTGTAGACCGGGAAGAAGGCGCCGATCGCGATCAGCGTCACCTTGGACTCTTCACCGATCTGCATCCACAGGATCAGAAGCGGCACCCAGGCGAGCGACGGGACGGCACGGACGGCGGCGAGGGTCGGGCTGAGCAGCACGTCGCCCCACCGCGACAACCCGACGATGCCGGCCGCCGCGAGCCCGAAGACCGCGCCGATCGCGAATCCGAGCAGCACCCTCTGGACGGAGATGGCGATGTGGGTCCAGAGCTGCCCGGATTCGGCGAGTTCCACCCCTGCCTGGAAGACCGATCCCGGCGTCGGCAGTCGGTACGGCTCGATGAGACCGGCCGTGGTGACCGCCTGCCAGGCGACGAGGATCGTGGCCGGGAGCAGGAAGCC
Organism: Zhihengliuella sp. ISTPL4; assembly: GCF_002848265.1. Classification (GTDB taxonomy): domain Bacteria; phylum Actinomycetota; class Actinomycetes; order Actinomycetales; family Microbacteriaceae; genus Microbacterium. Next base: position 435,797 of record NZ_CP025422.1, on the reverse strand, counting down.
TCCGAGGATCCGCACGACCGGCGGCAGACCCGCGCGCGCCCTACCGACTTCGCGGCGGGAGGCGCCTTTCGCGAACTCGAGTGCGTCCCGCGATTCCGCCGCGACGACCACCCGATCCTCGAACCCGCTCACTCGCTCGCGCCCGCCTTCGTCGCGAAGGTGTCGTTGATGATCGTGGAGAGCGCCTTGTCGACGGAGGCCTGTCCGCCCTGGACGTCGCCGGACTCCACGAGCACCGGGGCGATCTTCTCGAGCACGGCGAGCTGGTCGTCGCCAGGGACGCCGCTCACGTCGAGGTTCGAGCGCTCCTGGATCACCGTGGTCGCGACGTCGAGGTCGATGCCGGCCACGTCGGCGAGCAGAGTAGCCGTCTCCTCCGGGTTCTCCAGCGCCCACACGCGAGCCTCCTCATAGGCGTCGACGACGGCCTGGGCGAGGTCGGGGTGGTTGTCGATGAAATCCTCGGTCGCGTTGAGGAAGCCGTAGGTGTTGAAATCGACGTTGCGGTAGATGAGCTGGTCACCCGACTCCTGCTCCGCGGCGGCCATGATGGGGTCGAGACCGGCCCACGCGTCGACGGAGCCCCCGTCGAGCGCCGCCCGGCCGTCGGCGTGCTGAAGGTTCTGCACCTCGACGTCCGCGAGGGACAGCCCACCCTCCTCCAGCGCCTGGAGGAGGAAGAAGTACGGGTCGGTGCCCTTGGTGGCCGCGACGGAGGCACCCTTCAGGTCAGCGACCGACGTGATGTCACTGTCGGGGCCGACGACGATGGCCGACCACTCGGGCTGGGAGTAGATGTCGATGACCTGGATGGGCGAACCGTTCGCCCGGGCGAGCAGCGCGGCCGAGCCGGCCGTCGAGCCCACGTCGACCGAGCCGGAGCGCAGCAGCTCGTTCGCCTTGTTCGACCCCGCGGACTGCACCCACTCGACGGTCACGTCGTCGCCGAGGATGTCTTCGAGGATGCCCTGATCCCGGATCACGAGGCTGAGCGGGTTGTACGTCGCGAAGTCGATGGACAGCGTGTCCGCAGACCATTCGCCGTTCCCGGCAGGGGTGGACTCGGCGTCGGCGGTCGCGTTCTCACCGGCGACACAGCCGGTGGCGACGAGCATCATCGTCCCGGCGACGGCGATCGCAGGGATGATGCGGCGGGTGATGGTGCTCATCGGGTCTCCTCGGGGGTGTGGTGATGCGTGTCGACGCCGAGTCCTTCCAGGAGCTCGGCGCGCAGGTCGGCGAGGCCGCGGTCGGCGCGGTCTCGGGGGCGGACGCCGGGGACGCTGATGGTCCGCGCGACGGACGACTCGTGGTCTTCCTCACCGAGGGTGCGCAGCAGCAGCACACGGTCGGCGAGGTAGAGGGCTTCCTCTACGTCGTGGGTCACGAGCAGCACCGTGGTGGGCTCGGCCGCGTGGATCTTCAGGAGCAGGTCGTGCATACGGAGGCGCGTGAGGGCGTCGAGCGCGCCGAACGGCTCGTCGAGCAGCAGCACCCCCGGGTTCCTGGCGAGAGCCCGAGCGAGGGAAGCCCGCTGCGCCATGCCTCCGGACACCTCACGGGGGCGCTGGTCGGCGGCGTGCTCGAGTCCCACGAGCTGCAGAAGTTCGCGGACCCGAGCACGTCCGGCTCGGCGGGAGACGCCACGGGGAAGACCGAGCTCGACGTTCTGCGCGAGCGTCCGCCACGGGAGCAGCCGCGGCTCCTGGAACGCGATCGCCGTGCGCTCGTCGACGTCTGCGACACCGGAGCCGTCCAGACGGATCGTCCCGCGCGTCGGGGTGTCCAGTCCGCCGATGAGGCGCAGCAGCGTCGACTTCCCACATCCGGACGGACCGACGACGGCGACGATCTCCCCTGCGGCGATATCGAGGTCGATGCCGCGGAGCACCTCGCGTCGCCCCTGAGCGAGCGGGAACGACCGCGCGATGCCGTCCAGGCGCACGGGCTGTGCGGAGCCCGACGTCGTCGAGGCCTCAGCGGTGCGCGACGCAGCAGGCAGGAGGGCGGTCATATCCCCATGCTGTCGGAGGCGCCGAAATGTTACGAATGCGGCCGTAACGTTGCGTCACGCAGCCGTTCCGCCGTGTTCCGGACATGCGAAAAGGGCCGCCACACCCGCCGTGAGGCGGGGTGACGACCCTTCTCGGAGTGTTACTTAGGAGTTGCCGCCCGAGAGCTTCTCTCGCAGAGCCGCGAGAGCCTCGTCATCAGCGAGCGTGCCGGCGCCGGCCGACTCGCTCGAGAAGGACTGGCCGCCGAAGTCGTCGCCGGCCGCAGCCTCGGCCTCGGCCGCCTTCGCGACCTGAGCCTTGTGCGCCTCCCAGCGAGCCTGGGCCGCAGCGTACTCCTGCTCCCATGCCTCGCGCTGGGCGTCGAAGCCTTCCTTCCACTGACCGGTCTCGGCGTCGAAGCCCTCCGGGTACTTGTACTCGCCGTTCTCGTCGTACTCGGCGAGCATGCCGTACAGAGCCGGGTCGAACTCGGTGCCGTTGGGGTCGACCGACTCGTTGGCCTGCTTCAGCGACAGCGAGATGCGGCGACGCTCCAGGTCGATGTCGATGACCTTGACGAAGACCTCTTCGCCCACCGAGACGACCTGCTCGGCCAGCTCGACGTGCTTGCTGGAGAGCTCGGAGATGTGGACAAGGCCCTCGATGCCGTCTGCGACGCGCACGAACGCACCGAACGGGACGAGCTTGGTGACCTTACCCGGCGTGACCTGACCGATCGCGTGGGTACGCGCGAAGACCTGCCACGGGTCCTCCTGCGTCGCCTTCAGCGACAGGGAGACGCGCTCGCGGTCGAGGTCGACCTCGAGGATCTCGACGGTGACCTCCTGGCCGACCTCGACGACCTCGGAGGCGTGCTCGATGTGCTTCCAGGACAGCTCGGAGACGTGCACGAGGCCGTCCACGCCACCCAGGTCGACGAACGCACCGAAGTTGACGATCGACGAGACGACACCCTTGCGGACCTGACCCTTGTGCAGGTTGTTCAGGAACGTGGTGCGCGACTCCGACTGCGTCTGCTCGAGCAGCGCGCGGCGGCTGAGGACGACGTTGTTGCGGTTCTTGTCGAGCTCGAGGATCTTCGCCTCGATCTCCTGGCCGAGGTACGGCGTGAGGTCGCGGACGCGGCGGAGCTCGATGAGCGAGGCCGGGAGGAAGCCACGGAGGCCGATGTCGACGATGAGTCCACCCTTGACGACCTCGATGACCGTACCGGTGACGACGCCGTCGTTCTCCTTGATCTTCTCGACGTCTCCCCAGGCGCGCTCGTACTGCGCACGCTTCTTAGAGAGGATCAGGCGGCCTTCCTTGTCCTCCTTCTGGAGAACGAGGGCCTCGACCTCGTCGCCGACCTTGACGACCTCGTTGGGGTCGACGTCGTGCTTGATCGAGAGCTCGCGCGAGGGGATGACACCCTCGGTCTTGTAGCCGACATCGAGCAGGACCTCATCGCGGTCGATCTTGACGATCGTGCCTTCGATGATGTCGCCGTCGTTGAAGAACTTCAGGGTCTTCTCGACCGCGGCCAGGAAGTCCTCAGCAGATCCGATGTCGTTGATGGCGACCTGCTTGGTGGCCGGGGCGGTCGTTGCGGTAGTCATGTAGTGGGTTGTCCTTGTGAATGGATACTCAGGCTGCGGAACACGGCCGCGCACGGCCGGGATGTGCTTCGCAGCAGGTGGATTGTGGTGTGGTCGTCACCTGGGCATGCGTGTACACGCCACGAGTGACAGTTCAGGCTACCAGAACTTGCCGCCCCATGAAGAAGCGGGTTCCTGCAGCCGCTCTGTGGATAACGTCCGCGGGGCTCCGCGCATTCCACCTACGGTGGCCGGGTGATGTCGTCCACCACTCTCCGCCTGATCGCCGTGCTGACCTCCGCCGCCTCGGTGCTGTGCGGGTGCGCACCCGCTCCGGAACCCACGCCGACGCCCTCCGCCGCCTTCGCCACCGAGGATGAGGCCTTCGCCGCCGCCGAGGCCACCTTCACCGAGTACACCGCCGCTACTAACGGGACCGATCTTCAGGAGCCGGCCACGTTCGAGGAGGTATACCGCTGGCTGACAGGGGAAGCAGCGACGTCAGCTAAGGAGAATTACACCAGGCTTCATGCCGAAGGCATCGTCCGCTCAGGCGATTCCACCTTCGACCGAATGGAATTGCGAGCGTATAGCGACGCACAGGTCGCGGTTCAACTGTGCTTGGACGTCTCCGACGTGGCTTTGGTACGGCCCGACGGCACGTCGATCGTCCCGCCCGATCGACCGCCGCGCCAGCCAGTCGACGTCAAGCTCGTCTCCGCTCCGACGGATACAGGCCTAGCTATCTCCTCCGTCACCGCGTCGAAGACAGCCTCATGCGACGGCTGATCGGCTCCGCGCTAACGGCAAGCGCCTTAGTCGCGATACCGCTCCACTTTGGGCTCCGCGACGACGCACCCCCGCAAGCGGGCTTTGACAGCGGATGGACCGCGTCACGCAATGGTTCCCTTGAGGTGCGTGCCCAACAACAGGGATCCGGTGTCCCGGAGCGTCCGCCGGCGAAGCGAAACTCCTCCGCGCCAGAGGCGGAGCACGAACCGTGCATGACGGACACGGTGCTGCGCCGGTCGTGCGGGATGTACGGGGTACGGGTGACGGAGGAATCCGGGCAGCCGATCACCATCGAAGACCTCGCGCAGTTCGCTCCTCAACCGGCATCGACGACAGCTGAGCCGGGCAACATCGGCGTCGTGGGCATGCCGACGAACTTCGTGGCGACAGTCGCGGCGCATACCGCGACCGGCACGCTCCTCGACCGGCCTGTCACGGTTCGATTCACGCCCGTGCGCGTCACCTTCGACCACGGCGACGGCACCACGTCGAGCGCGCCGCACGGCGGTCGCACCTGGTCGGCTCTCGGCCAGGCGCCGTTCACACCGACCCCGACGAGCCATACCTACACGCACCGAGGCACCTACACGACGAGAGCGACGGTTGCCTACACCGCCGAGGTCGATGTCGGCGGTGGCTGGTTCCCGGTATCCGGTGAGCTGTCGATCGACGGAGCGGCCCGGCAGATCCGCATCTACGAGGCGACGACCGCACTCGTGGCGCGGACGTGCGAAGAGCGACCCGCGGCGGCGGGCTGCTGAGCGCCCGATCGGGCACGCTCTACCCTGAGTCCATGACCCGCGCCGAACGCCTCATGCTGCTCGACACCGCCAGCCTCTACTTCCGGGCTTTCTACGGCGTCCCTGACAAGGTGACGGCCCCGGACGGCTCCCCCATCAACGCCGCACGCGGCCTGCTGGACATGATCGCCAAGCTCGTGACGACGTACGAGCCGACGCATGTCGTGGCGTGCTGGGACGACGACTGGCGTCCGCAGTGGCGCGTGGACCTCATCCCCAGCTATAAGACGCACCGCGTGGTGGAGGTCGTGGCCGACGCGCCGGACGTCGAAGAGGTGCCGGACCCGCTGGAGGCGCAGATCCCCCTGATCAGGCAGACGCTCGCCGCCCTCGACATCCCGATCGTCGGCGTCGCCGAACACGAAGCAGACGACGTGATCGGGACCCTGGCCACGAACGCGAGCATGCCCGTCGACATCGTGACCGGCGACCGCGATCTGTTCCAGCTCGTCGACGATGCGCGAGACGTACGGGTGATCTATACGGCCCGCGGCATGAGCAACCTCGAGATCGTTACGGATGCCACGGTCGTCACGAAGTACGGCGTGCTCCCGACGCAGTACGCGGACTTCGCGACGATGCGCGGGGACGCGTCGGATGGCCTGCCCGGTGTCGCGGGGATCGGGGAGAAGACGGCCGCCACTCTGCTGCAGAAGCATGGCGACCTGCTCGGCATCAGGGAGGCTGCGGAGGAGGGTGAGGGCATGAGCGCCGGCATCCGCTCCAAGATCCTCGCCGCCCAGGCCTATCTCGATGTGGCTCCGACCGTCGTCGCCGTCGCCACGTCTCTACCGATCACCGCCCCGGGCGTCGCGCTGCATTCGCTCAGCCCGGCCGAGGCCGACGCAGCCACCGCTCTCGCGGAGCGCTGGAACCTCGGCGGCTCGATGGCGCGCGCTGTCACCGCGGTCGAGGAGGCGGCGAAGGCGATCGCGGCCGCGTGACGCCGCGAAGGGTCACTCCGCCCAGGCGAGAAGGCGGGACAGGCCCCACGTCGTGACGATGCGCGACGCCGGGACACCCGCACGCTCTGCGCGTTCCGCACCATGGTCCAGCAGTGACAGCTGTCCGGGAGCGTGCGCGTCGGAGTCGATCGAGAAGAGGCAGCCTGCCTCAAGCGCGATCGCGATCAGTTCGTCCGGCGGGTCCTGACGCTCGGGACGGGAGTTGATCTCCACGGCGACCCCGTTCTCTGCGCAGGCGGCGAAGACGGCCGCGGCGTCGAAGGCCGAAGGCGGTCGCGTTCCGCGGTCTCCCTGCACGAGGCGGCCGGTGCAGTGCCCGAGCACGTTCACGCGGGGATGCGATACCGCGGCGATCATCCGCTTCGTCATCGCCCGGCCATCCATGCGGAGCTTGGAATGCACGGACGCGACGACCACATCCAGTTCGGCCAGCAGCGCGTCCTCCTGATCGAGCGTGCCGTCTTCGAGGATGTCCACCTCGATGCCGGCGAGCAGGGTGAACCCGTCGCCCGATTGCGCCCGCACCTGTGGGATCTGCTCACCAAGCCGCTCCGCCGACAGGCCTCGAGCCACACGGAGGCGCGGAGAGTGGTCCGTGATGGCCTGGTACTCGTGTCCCTGCGCGCGAGCTGCCGCGGCCATCACCTCGATGGAGGTCGTCCCGTCCGACCAGTCGGTGTGGGCGTGCAGGTCTCCCCGCAGCTTCCCACGCAGCGCGGATACCCGTTCGGGCTCGACATCGCCGCGCAGTTCGACCAGGTACTCCGGCACCTGTCCGGCCTGAGCCTGCCGGATGACGGCGAAGGTCGATTCGCCGATGCCCTTGGCGGCGCGAAGACGCGTCGGATCGTCCTGCACCTCGGCAGGGAGGTCCTGGAACGTCGCCGCAGCCTGCCGGAAGGCCTTGGCCCGGTAGCGCGATGCCCGCTCGCGCTCCAGCAGGGAGGCGATCTCGAGCAGTGCGTCGACCGGATCCATGCTCACTCCTGAGGTGCCGCCAGCTCGCGGCTCACGCCGATCCACTGGTCGAGCTTCGCCAGCGCGCTCCCGTCGTCCACCGCGGCGGAGGCCCGGGCGAGGGCGTCGCGGAGGCGCTCGAGGATCGGCCGCTGCACCTGGGTCGCGTCCTGGGACAGCTCGAAGGCGACGATCCCGGCGGCAGCGTTCAGAAGCACGATGTCCCGGACGGGCCCCTGCTCCCCCGCGAGCGTCCTGCGCAGGATGTCGGCGTTATGGGCCGGGGATCCGCCGATGAGGTCGGAGAGGTCGGCGAGCGGCATGCCCAGATCGCGAGGGTCGAGGTCGTGCTCGTGGATGTCACCGCGGGTGACCTCCCAGATCCGGCTGTGTCCGGTCGTGGTCAGCTCGTCCAGGCCGTCGTCGCCACGGAACACGAGCGCCGTGGCTCCGCGCGTGCGGAAGACGCCGGTGATGAGCGGCACCCGCTCCATCTGCGCCACTCCCACCGCGTTCGCTTCCGCACGCGCCGGGTTGCACAGCGGGCCGAGCATGTTGAACACGGTCGGCACGCCGAGCTGCGATCGCACGGCTCCGGCGTGCTTGAATCCGGGGTGGAAGGCCCCGGCCCAGGCGAAGGTGATGCCCGTCCGGTCGAGGATCGATGCGACAGCCGACGGGTCGAGCGAGAGCTCGAGGCCGAGCGCGCCGAGGACATCGGAGGAGCCGGAGGCGGAGCTCGCCGCGCGATTCCCGTGCTTGACCACGGGGATGCCGGTCGCGCCGATGATGACAGCAGCGGTCGTCGAGACGTTGACCGTTCCGACCCGGTCGCCGCCGGTGCCGACGATGTCCAGGACGTTCGGCGAGACGGGAAGCGGGACCGCCGCTTCGAGGATGGCGTCGCGGAAGCCGACGATCTCGTCGATCGTCTCGCCCTTCGCCCGCAGTGCGACGAGGAACCCGGCGAGCTGCGCCTCGGAGACCTCGCCCTGCATGATCTGGCGCATCGCCCACGTCGACTCCCAGACGCTGAGGTCTCGGCGCTCCAGGAGAGAGGTGAGCACGTCGGACCAGGTCAGCGAATCAGCCATGTGTGCGATCCTATCGGCGCGGAGAAAACGTGCAGTGCGATCCGGGCGGGCGCGCAGCCGACGCAGGAGCGACATTTCCCGCGTATTCACCGGGTATTCGCAGTGTTTTCTTAGGGTCCCCTAAGTCGTCGGCGGGCGAATCGAAGGCCGCGGGTGCAAGAATCACGCTCGCGGATCGGCCATAATGGAGGGGTGACGACCTCAGCGACGTATGCCCCGGCGGCGAGAACCATCAAGCGGCCCAACCCGGTAGCTGTCGGCACCATTGTGTGGCTCGGCAGCGAGGTGATGTTCTTCGCGGGACTCTTCGCGATCTACTTCACCCTCCGCAGCACCTCTCCCGAGCTGTGGGCCGACCGTACCGAGCTCCTGAACGTTCCGTTCGCGGCGGTGAACACGGCGATCCTCGTGCTCTCCTCGTTCACCTGCCAGATGGGCGTTTTCGCGGCAGAGGACCTGCAGCCCTACAAGATCGGCAAGGGACAGAAGAACGGCGCTGGGCGCCGTCGCCTGTTCGGCTGGGGAATGGTCGAGTGGTTCTTCCTCACCTTCGCCCTCGGCGCGATCTTCGTCTCCGGCCAGGTCTGGGAGTACGCCCAGCTGGTCGCGGAGGGCATGCCCATCCAGGCTGACGCCTACGCCTCGGCCTTCTACCTGACCACCGGCTTCCACGCCCTCCACGTCACCGGAGGACTCGTCGCGTTCCTCCTCGTGATCGGCCGCGCGTACGCCGTCAAGAACTTCCGGCACAAGGAGGCGACCTCCTCGATCGTGGTGTCCTACTACTGGCACTTCGTCGATGTCGTCTGGATCGTGCTGTTCTTCGTTATCTACTTCCTGAAATAAGAGCGGAGCTGATCCCCGAGATGGCACGAGAGAAGAAGCGCCGTTCGAGCGGTCGTCGCAGCCCACTGGCGGCGGCCGCGCTCATCGGAGCAGGCCTCATGATCACCGGCGCGGTGTACGCGGGTGCGTCCGCCGCCTTCGCGGCGAACGATGCCCCCACGGCGTCGACGCAGCTGACCGTCGAGGACGGCGAGAAGCTGTTCACGGCCAACTGCGCCACCTGCCACGGCCTCGACCTGGAGGGCACCCCCAACGGCCCGAGCCTCTACGGCGTCGGCGAGCTGGCGGTGGAGTTCCAGGTTTCGACCGGCCGCATGCCGCTGCAGATGCAGGGACCGCAGGCCCCGCAGAAGGAGCCGCAGTTCACTGAGGAGCAGATCCTCGCCATGGCTGCCTACGTGCAGTCCGAGGCGCCTGGCCCGACCTACCCCGCTGACGAGATCCTCGACGGCGAAGGCGACGTGTCGCACGGCGCCGAGCTCTTCCGCGTCAACTGCGCGATGTGCCACAACGTGGCCGCCGCCGGTGGCGCTCTGACCGAGGGCAAGTACGCTCCGGCCATCACCGAGACCAGCGCGCTGCACATCTACGCGGCCATGGTCACCGGCCCGCAGAACATGCCGGTCTTCGGCGACATGAACCTGTCCGACGAGGACAAGCGCGACATCATCTCGGCTCTGCTCTTCCAGCAGCAGTCCGTCCAGATCGGCGGCTTCTCCCTCGGCTCGCTCGGACCGGTCTCCGAGGGCCTGTTCGTGTGGATCTTCGGTATCGGCGCTCTGGTCGCCATCACCGTGTGGATCACGGCGAAGTCCAACTGACGCTTATTCATCGAAGAGGAACGTACGAGGAGCACCATGGCACACGACGACGACTCGCAGGCTCTTGACAGGGCCTACCAGCCCTCTCCGGGGCTGGGTGTCGCAGTCAGCGATCCCGTGCAGAACCCCGGGCTGCCGCCGCACCGCGAGCGGATGACCGACAAGGACCCGCGCGCCGAGAAGACCGCGGTCCGCACCGTCTACACGCTGTTCTACCTGTCGCTCGCCGGCAGCATCTGGGCGGTCGCCGCCTACATGCTGTTCCCGATCGAGAGCGGCGCGCTCATCGACATCCGTCAGAACAACCTCTTCATCGGTCTGGGCATCGCTCTCGCGTTGCTCGCCCTGGGCATCGGCGCCATCCACTGGTCGAAGGCGCTCATGTCCGACAAGGAGCACGTCGAGCTGCGCCACCCCACCCGCGGCAAGGATTCCACGCGTGAGGCCGCCATCAAGGCGTTCGCCGACGCCAACGAGGAGTCGGGCTTCGGTCGCCGCACCATGATCCGCAACTCGCTGTTCGCAGCGATCGTGGCGTCGATCATCCCCGGTGTGACGCTGTTCCGTGGCCTCGCTCCGCACTCGACGCCGGACGACCCCACCAAGGGCGACCCGGTCGCGCTGCTGAAGCACACGATGTGGGATGAGGGCATGCGCCTCGTGCGTGACCCCGACGGCACGCCCATCCGCGCCGCCGATGTCACGCTCGGCTCCGCGTTCCATGTGATCCCGGAGGACCTCGCGGAGCTCGGGCACGACGAGGGCTACCTCGAGGAGAAGGCCAAGGCCATCGTTCTGATGATGCGTCTCCGTCCCGAGCAGCTCATCGAGGCCGAGGACCGCAAGGACTGGTCCTATGACGGCATCGTCGCCTACTCGAAGGTCTGCACCCACGTCGGCTGCCCCGTGGCGCTGTACGAGCAGCAGACCCACCACCTGCTGTGCCCGTGCCACCAGTCGCAGTTCGACGTCACGGACCACGCGAAGGTCATCTTCGGCCCGGCCGCCCGGCCGCTGCCCCAGCTGCCCATCACCGTGGACGACGAGGGCTACCTCATCGCACGCAGCGACTTCACCGAACCCGTCGGCCCGAGCTTCTGGGAGCGCCATTGAGCACCGCAACGCTGTCCAAGGACGAGAAGGACACCAAGGCGCCTCTCGGCGGCCGCTTCGTCGGCGCCGCGTCGAACTACATCGATGAGCGCACGAGCCTCTCGGGCTTCGTCAAGGAGCTCGGTCGCAAGATCTTCCCCGACCACTGGTCGTTCATGCTGGGTGAGATCGCGCTCTGGAGCTTTGTCGTCGTGTTCCTCTCCGGAACCTTCCTGACGTTCTTCTTCCAGGCGTCGATGGTGGAGACCCACTACACCGGCGCCTACGCCCCCATGCGCGGTATCGCGATGTCCTCGGCTCTCGAGTCGACGCTGCACATCTCGTTCGACCTCCGCGGTGGCCTCCTGGTCCGCCAGATCCACCACTGGGCCGCGCTCGTCTTCATCGCCGGCATCGGCGTGCACATGCTGCGCGTGTTCTTCACGGGCGCGTTCCGCAAGCCGCGCGAGCTCAACTGGGTGATCGGCTTCGTGCTGTTCATCCTCGCGATGGCCGAGGGCTTCACCGGCTACTCCCTCCCCGACGACCTGCTCTCGGGTAACGGCCTCCGCATCATCGACGGCATGATCAAGGGTCTCCCGCTGATCGGCACCTGGACCTCGTTCCTCCTCTTCGGCGGCGAGTTCCCCGGGACCGACATCGTCGGACGCCTGTACACGCTGCACATCCTGCTGCTGCCGATGCTGGTGATCGCCTTCATCGCCGTGCACCTGATGCTCATGATCATCAACAAGCACACGCAGTTCGCCGGCCCCGGCCGCACGAACGACAACGTCGTGGGCTACCCGATGATGCCGGTCTACATGTCCAAGATGGGCGGCTACCTGTTCATCGTCTTCGGCACCATCGTGCTGATCGCGACGTTCTTCCAGATCAACCCGATCTGGAACTACGGACCGTACGACCCCTCCCCCGTCTCGGCCGGTACGCAGCCCGACTGGTACATCGGCTTCGCTGACGGCGCGCTCCGTCTGGCGCCGTCGAACTGGGACATCGTCTTCCTCGACCACACCTGGTCGTTCGGCATCCTCGCCCCGGTCGCCGTGCTCGGCCTGTTCATCGTCATCGTCGCGATCTACCCCTTCATCGAGGCGTGGGTCACCGGCGACAAGCGTGAGCACCACATCGCCCAGCGTCCGCGCAACGCGGCCACCCGCACCGCGATCGGCGTCGCCGGCGTCATCTTCTACGCGGTCCTCTGGGCGGCGGCTTCCTCCGACCTCATCGCGACGCACTTCATGCTCACGATGGAGGGCGTGATCCACACGCTGCAGGCGCTGCTGTTCCTCGGCCCGATCATCGGTTACTTCGTCACGAAGCGCATCTGCATCGCGCTGCAGAAGAAGGACCGCGAGATCGTCCTGCACGGCTTCGAGTCGGGCCGCATCGTCCGTCTCCCCGGCGGCGAGTTCATCGAGGTGCACCAGCCGGTCGACAAGTACGACCGCTGGAAGCTCATCGACGTCGACGGCTACGAGCCGCTGGTCGTCCGTCCGAACGCCAAGGGCCGTATCCCGTGGACGGAGAACCTCCGCTCGGCGATGTCGCGCTGGTTCTTCGAGGACCGTCTCGCCCCGCTCACGCAGGCCGAGATCGACGCCGCGGATGCGCACCAGCACCACGTCACTGCGGGGAACGAGGAGGCGGAGGCCGCCGAGATCCAGGGCGCTCACGAGCGTGCCGGGTTCCCGGACGCGCCGCTCACGGTCGACGAGACGCACGTCGACGAAACGCCGAACACGCCCAGCACGGTGATCTCGACCGAGCCCGTCAAGAAGCCTCGGAAGAAGAAGTCGGAGGACGACGAGTAGTCGTCACTCCCCTTCGATGAAGGCCCCGTCCGTTCGGACGGGGCCTTCATCGTTCTCCCCTGATGAGAGGATCGTCTCATGTCATCGGTCGTGCGCCTGATCCGTGCTCCCCTCCTCGCCGACACCCCGTACGCGTACGCCGCCACCGCCCCCGCTGACGCGCGTCTGGTCTTCCTCGCCGGAGCCTGCCCGTTGGAGGACGATGGGACGACCACCGCCCCCGGTGACTACGCCGCTCAGGCGGCACGGTGTGTCGAGACGCTGCAGGGCGCGCTCACGGCTGCCGGCGCCACTCTGACGGATGTCATCAGCACGCGGGTCCTGGTGGCCTCCCCCGCGCAGCGGGACCTCGTCACGGCCTGGGACGTCGTCCACGCCGCGTTCGGGCCTCACGACGTCCCCAGCACCCTCCTCGGCGTGACTGCCCTCGGCTACGACGACCAGCTCGTCGAGATCGAGGCGGTCGCCGCTCTGCCCGCGGACCATGCATGACCACCCGCATCCGACACGCGACGGATCAGGACCATGCCGTCCTGGAGGAGATCGAGCGCGCCGCTGACAGCCTTCTGACCGATCGCTTCGGTGCCGAGGACTGGCCCCCGCCGTCGACAGCCGACGACCGCCGGCGCGCCGAGGGATTCGTCCTGGTGGCCACCTGCTCCCCTACGACGGAGGCAGCCGGTGGACTCGAGGTGCCGGTCGGGTTCGTGCAGGTGCTGGAGGGACCCGGGTACGCCCATCTGGAGCAGTTGTCCGTCCACCCCGCCTCCAGTCGCCGCGGTATCGGTCGCGCCCTCGTCATGGCGGCCCAGGAAGAGTCCCGCCGTCGGGGCCGCACACAGCTCACGCTGCGCACCTACGCGGACGTCCCCTGGAACGCCCCTTTCTACTCCCGCTGCGGCTTCACGGAGTCCACGCCGGACACCGACTTCCTCCGTGAGCTCGTCGCCGTCGAAGAGCGCCTGGGCCTGACCCGGTACGGACGGCGGATCCAGATGACCGCGGCGCTCTGACCGGCCACGACGGCAGGATTCGCGCGACGCACGACGGTATCCCTCGGTCGTCGGCGCCCGCGCATCCCTAGTCTGGGCTCATGATCGATCGCCTCGACTACTTCACCGCCCGCCTCGCCTTCGAGACCGACCCCAGCGACGTGCACGCCGACCGTGCCGCCGGCCGCGCACTGGTCGTGGTCGACGTCCGCTCGAGCGAGGCATTCGCCCAAGGGCGCGTGTCCGGCGCGCTCCACATGCCTCACAGCGAGATCGCGCACCGTGCCCCGGAGGAGATCCCGGCGGATGCCGAGGTCGTCGTCTACTGCTGGAGCCCGGGATGCAACGGCGGTGTCCGCGGCGCGCTCGAGTTCGCTCGTCTCGGCTATCGCGTGCGCGAGATGATCGGCGGCTTCGAGTACTGGGCCCGCGAGGGATACCCCGTCGAAGACGCCGAGGGTGTGCACCACCGTCCCGTCGACCCGCTGACCGGAATCCCCCGCATCCGCACCCGCGTGTGAGCGGATCGCAGGAACGACGAAGGCCCCCGGAGTGATCCGGGGGCCTTCGGGGTGTGAGGAGACTCAGCGGGCGAAGTTGCCGCGGTAGTACTCGTAGACCCAGCCGACGATCGCAACCACGAAGATCGCGAGTCCGATCGGAAGGAGGAAGTGACCGACCGCCAGGCCGACGACGAACACGCCGGCCGAAGCCGCGAGGACCAGCGGCCACCAGGACCACGGGCTGAACTCGCCGAGCTCGGGGTCGCCGTCGTCGATGTCCGACGTGAGGATGTCCTCGGGCAGCTCACCGTTCTGCGCCTTGTGCGTCCGGTCGAGGTAGAACGCGACCATGGCGCCCATGAAGGCCGAGAAGAACAGGGCGACCGTGCCGACCCACTCGATCTGGTTCACGAGCGGAAGGCCGGGGTGGGCGAGGATGTTCCAGCCCGTGTAGACCACGCCGACGAGGGCGAAGAACGCGGTCAGGACCCACCAGATGATGACGTTGTCGCGCATGACTCAGTGGCCCTCTCGCTCGCCGGGTGCGGTGGTCGCGAACTCGGCGGCCTCCGGGTGGTTCAGGTCGAATGCCGGACGCTCGCTACGGATGCGCGGGATCGACGTGAAGTTGTGACGCGGCGGCGGGCACGAGGTCGCCCACTCGAGCGATGCACCGTAGCCCCACGGGTCGTTCACCATGACCTTCGGAGCCTTGCGCGCCGTGATCCAGACGTTCAGGAAGAACGGCAGCATCGACGCGCCGAGGATGATCGCGCCGATCGTCGAGACCTGGTTCTGCCAGGTCCAGCCGTCGGCGGCCGAGTAGTCCGCGTAGCGACGGACCATACCGTCCACACCGAGCCAGTGCTGGATGAGGAAGGTCATGTGGAAGCCGACGAAGAGCATCCAGAAGTGCACGTAACCGAGACGCTCGTTGAGCATGCGCCCCGTCCACTTCGGCCACCAGAAGTAGAAGCCGGCGAACATCGCGAACACGACGGTACCGAACACCACGTAGTGGAAGTGCGCCACGACGAAGTACGAGTCGCTGAGGTGGAAGTCCAGCGGCGGCGCCGCGAGGATGACACCGGTCAGACCGCCGAAGACGAACGAGACGAGGAAGCCGAGGGCGAACACCATCGGCGTCTCGAAGGTGACGGAGCCTCGCCAGAGCGTACCGATCCAGTTGAAGATCTTCACACCCGTCGGCACCGCGATGAGCATCGTCATCAGGGCGAAGAAGGGCAGGAGCACCGAGCCCGTGACATACATGTGGTGCGCCCACACGGCGACGGAGAGGGCCGCGATCGCGATCGTCGCGTAGACCAGGGTCTTGTACCCGAAGATCGGCTTGCGGCTGAACACCGGGAAGATCTCCGACACGATGCCGAAGAACGGCAGCGCGATGATGTAGACCTCGGGGTGACCGAAGAACCAGAACAGGTGCTGCCAGAGCAGGACACCGCCGTTCTGCGGGTCGTAGATGTGCGCGCCGAGCACGCGGTCGGCAGCGGCGGCGAAGATCGCCGCGGCGAGGACCGGGAAGGCCATCAGGATCAGCAGGCTGGTGATGAGCGTGTTCCAGCTGAAGATCGGCATGCGCCACATCGTCATGCCGGGAGCGCGCATGGTGATGATCGTCGTGATGAAGTTCACGGCACCGAGGATCGTTCCGAAGCCCGAGATGCCCAGACCGAGCATCCACAGGTTTCCACCCGCCCCTGGCGAGAACGATGCGTTGGCCAACGGCTGATAGGCGAACCAGCCGAACGAGGCCGCACCCTGCGGGGTGAGGAAGCCGGCGACCGCGATGGTCGAACCGAACAGGAACAGCCAGAAGGCGAAGGCGTTCAGACGCGGGAAGGCGACGTCAGGGGCGCCCAGCTGCAGCGGCAGGATCGCGTTCGCGAAGCCCGCGAACAGCGGCGTCGCGAACATCAGCAGCATGATCGTGCCGTGCATCGTGAACAGCTGGTTGTACTGCTCCTTCGTCGGCACGATCTGCATGCCCGGCGCGAACAGCTCGGCACGGATGACGAGCGCCATCACACCGCCGAGAAGGAAGAACATCACCGAGGCGATGAGGTACATGTACCCGATCGTCTTGTGATCCGTGGAGGTGATCCACTTGACGACGATGTTGCCCTTCTGCTCCACACGCGACGAGCTCATCAGAGCGGCCTGGCGGGCGGGCAGGGTGGTGGGACGGGAGCGGGGAGCCTCGTCGGTGCGAGGAGCTTCAGTGGTCGACATGGCTTACTCCTCTCCTTCCTCGGTTTCGGTCTTCCCGGATGTGCCGGGGAGGTTCGAGAGACGGTCGTACGCGTCGGTGATGTCGCCCGTGTTGCCCTCTTCCTCGAGGGTCTGGAGGTAGGCGTCGTACTCGTCCTGCGAGACGACCTTCACGTTGAAGAGCATCATCGAGTGGTACTCGCCGCAGAGCTCCGCACACTTGCCGGCGTACTCGCCCTCACGGGTGGGGATGAAGGACCAGGAGTTGTCCTTCCCGATGAACATGTCCTTCTTGTAGAGGAAGTCGATGATCCAGAAGGAGTGGATGACATCGCGCGACTGCAGGTTGATCGTGACCTTCTTGTCGACCGGCAGCACCAGGGTCGGGAGCTCTGCCTGATCGATGTTGCCCTCGGCGTCGGGCTGAGCCTGGATGCCCATCGTCCAGACGGTGTCCTCTTCGGTCTCACCGTCGTACTGGAAGTCCCACGCCCACTGCTTGGCGATCGCGGTGATCTCGACGTCCGGGTCGTCCCACTTCGTCTCGATCTCGGTCTGGTCGCGAGCCGTGAAGAAGAACATGCCGAGCACCAGGATGAGCGGGATGATCGTGTAGAAGATCTCGATCGGCATGTTGTAGCGCATCTGCACCGGGAGGCCGGTCTGGCCCTTGCGACGGCGGTACGCGATCGCGGCCCAGGCCATGAGGCTCCAGGTGATGACGCCGACCGCGAGGAGCACGATCCAGGAGTTCACCCAGAGGGACGACACGCGCTCCGTCTGGTTGGTTGCTGCCGGACCACCATCCACGAAGCCCGGAAGAAAGCCGTTGAGCTCGGTGGGAGTACATCCCGCCAGAGCCACAGCTGCCGCAACTCCCACAGGGAGTGCGGCCCAACGAAGGCGGCGTTTCGAGGGCACGATGCACCTTTCAGATCGCGGACAAGGCATGTTCAAGTCTAGAGCAACCTCACACCTGATTCATGCCAACCATGCAGGTTGAGAAGCGGAAACGGCCGCCGTCACAGGGTGACGGCGGCCGTTCGCGGGAAGAACGTCTCAGTGGAAGCTGTCGCCGCAGGCGCAGCTGCCCGCTGCGTTCGGGTTGTCGATCGTGAAGCCCTGCTCCGAGATCGTGTCCTTGAAGTCGATCGACGCGCCGTCGAGGTAAGGAACGCTCATGTTGTCGACGATCACCTCGACGCCGTCGAAGTCGACGGTCTCGTCGCCCTCGAGGAAGCGCTCATCGAAGTAGAGCTGGTAGATCAGGCCCGAGCAGCCACCGGGCTGCACGGCGACGCGCAGTCGCAGGTCGTCGCGGCCCTCCTGCTCCAGGAGGTTCTTCACCTTCGTGGCGGCGGCGTCCGTCAGCTTGACGCCGTGTGCGCGGGTGGTCTCTGCGGACAGGATGGTGTCGCTCATGTCGCTCCTCATGACGGGCCGGGTACGGGCTCTTCCACGATTCTACCGCCGGTGGGGACGGAAGGCTCAGATCTCCCGCGCGTTCATGCGTGCGAGCAGCAAGGCCTCCGTCGCCACGGCGTGCCGGAAGGTGTCCAGATGAAGCGACTCGTTCGGGCTGTGTGCGCGGGAGTGCGGGTCTTCCACACCCGTCACGAGGATCTGCGCCTCCGGGAACTCCCGAACGAGGTCGGCGATGAACGGGATCGATCCGCCGACGCCCAGGTCGACCGGGGCCACCCCGTAGCCGTCGCGCATGGCATCCCTGGTGAGCTCGACGGCCCAGCCGCTCGTGTCGACGAGGAAGGGATTGCCGAGATCGACGTCGGAGAAGCTCAGCTCCGCACCGAACGGCGCGTGCGCGCGGAGGTGACGCTCCAACGCGTCGTAGGCGTCCTGCCCCGACTGCCCCGGGGCGACACGGGCGCTGATCACAACGGTCACCTCCGGGAGAAGGGTGTTCGAGGCCGCGGCCACGCTCGTCGCGTCGATGCCGATCACCGTGACGGAGGGCTTGTTCCAGATGCGGCTGAGGATCGTGCCGTCGCCGATGGGCGTCGTCCCCGGGAGGAGACCGGCTTCGTCGCGCAGCGTCTCCTCCGTGTATACGGGCGTCTCGGCCTCCCGAACGGTCATGCCGTCCACGGCGACGGAACCGTCCTCGTTCCACAGCGTGGCGAGGAGCCGGACGGTGGCCATCATCGCGTCGGGCACCGCCCCGCCGAACATGCCGGAGTGTGAGGCGTGGTCCAGCGTACGAACTCTCATGGTGAAACGCGCGTTGCCCCGGAGGGAGACGGTGAGGCCGGGAGTGACGGAGTCCCAGTTGCCGGAGTCCGCGACGACGATCGCATCGGCGCGGAGGGCGTCCTTGTTGTCGGAGAGGAACTGCGCGAAGGACCGCGAACCGTACTCCTCCTCCCCCTCGATGAACATCGCGATGCCGAGGTCGAGGTCGTCGCCGAGCACTTCGGCCACCGCGCGGACCGCGCCGATGTGCGCCATGATGCCGGCCTTGTCGTCCGCGGCTCCCCGCCCGTAGAGGCGACCGTCGCGGACGGTCGGTTCGAACGGCGGGGTCTCCCAGAGGGCATCGTCCCCCGGGGGCTGCACGTCGTGGTGCGCGTAGAGAAGGATCGTCGGCTTGCCGTTGCGCGCCGCGCGGGTCGCCAGGACGGCGGGCTGCCCCTGCTCGTCGGTGCCGGGGATGTCCGCGCGGAGGACCTGCACATCATCGAAGACGCCGGTGCCGCGCGCCAGGGTGGCGACGGCGTCGGCGCTGCGCTCCAGCTGTGTCTGGTCGAAGGCCGGCCAGGCCATGCCGGGGATGCGGACGAGGTGCCCCAGGTCCGACAGCGCCGAGGGGATTCCCGTGGCGACGGCTTCGAGGACGGCGGCGTCGGACTCGCTGAGAAGTGCAGGTGAGGTCATGCGAGTAATCTTAAGGCGACCCACCCCAGCGAACCGAGGAACCTCGTGGCCACTACCCCCGCCTCCCCTTCGACGAACGACGACGCCCCCCAGACGCCTGCCGTCGGCAAGGGACGCGCCACGCCGACCCGCGCCGAGCAGGAGGCCGCCCGCCGCCGCCCCCTCGTGGCGAACACGAAGGAGGCCAAGGCCGCGGCTCGCGCCGAGCTCAACGAGCGCCGCGCGAAGGCGCAGGCCGGCATGGCCGCCGGCGAGGAGAAGTATCTCCCCGCGCGGGACAAGGGCCCGCAGCGTCGCTGGGTGCGCGACTACGTCGACGCCGGCTGGCACCCCGCGGAGTTCGTCATGGGCGTCATGGTCCTCGTCATCCTGGCCTCGCTGCTGCCGACGAACATGATGATCTCGTTCTACGCGTACCTCTTCATGATGGCGTACCTTGTCATCGCGATCGGCGGCATGATCCTCCTGGGCATGCGCGTCAAGCGCAAGGCGGCCGCGAAGTTCGGCAAGGACCGCGTCGAGAAGGGCCTCGGCTGGTACGCGGGTATGCGCGCCCTGCAGATGCGCTTCATGCGGCTGCCGAAGCCGCAGGTCAAGCGCGGGCAGTACCCGGACTGACCAGTCCCCGGTTGATCTCGCGGCCCCAGAAGGGACCGCGGTAGAGGAACGCGGTGTACCCCTGCACCAGCGTCGCCCCGGCATCCAGCCGCTCCTGCACGTCGGCGGCGGTCTCGACGCCCCCGACAGCGATCACGCAGAAGTCCTCGGGGACCGCGGCGCGGACGACCCGAAGGACCTCGAGCGACCGCTGCTTGAGCGGAGCACCGGAGAGTCCCCCCGCACCCGCTGCCTCGACGACCGCCGCATCGGTGCGAAGACCGTCGCGGCTGATCGTCGTGTTGTGGGCGATGATGCCTGCCAAGTCCTCTTCGACGGCGAGTCGAGCGATGCCCGTGATCTCCTGGTCCGACAGGTCAGGGGCGATCTTGACGAGCAGCGGGGTGGAACCGGCCGCGTCGCGGACGGCGCGGAGCAGCGGCGCCAGGGTCTCCACTGCCTGCAGCCCGCGCAGCCCCGGGGTGTTCGGCGACGAGACGTTCACGGCCAGGTAGTCCGCCAGCGGCGCCAGTCGGGTGGCTGACGCGACGTAGTCCGCGACGGCGTCCTCGACGTCGACCACGCGGCTCTTGCCGATGTTGACGCCGATGACGGTGTCGGGCGCGCCACGACGAAGCCGAGCGAGACGGCGGGCGGCGGCATTCGCGCCGCGGTTGTTGAACCCCATCCGGTTGATGACCGCGCGATCCTCGATCAGACGGAACAGGCGCGGCTTCGGATTGCCCTCCTGCGGGACCGCCGTGATCGTGCCGACCTCGACGTGTCCGAAGCCGAGCGCGGCAATCCCCCGGACGCCGACGGCGTTCTTGTCGAATCCGGCGGCGATGCCGAACGGCGACGGGAAGGTGAGTCCCAGCGCCTCGACCTGCAGCGAGGGATCCGGACGGGTCATCGCGCGTGTGGCCCACGAGAACGGCGGTGCACCGAGCACGCGGATCACCGCCATACCGGCGTGGTGGGCGAACTCGGGATCGAAGCGCGAGAGGACGGCGCGGAAGAGCAGCGGATACATCCCTGCCAGATTACCGGTCCGCCGTCTCGGCCTTCGCGTGGTCGGCACGGAGGTCGCTGATGGCGGCCTCGAAGTCTTCGAGGGAGTCGAAGGCCTGGTAGACGCTCGCGAAGCGCAGGAAGGCGACCTCGTCCAGCTCGCGCAGCGGTCCGAGGATGGCAAGGCCGATCTCGTTCGTGTCGAGCTGGGAGACGCCGGTCTGCCGGACCGCCTCCTCCACGCGCTGCGCGAGGATCGCGAGGTCCGCCTCGGTGACGGGCCGCCCCTGGCAGGCCTTCCGGACGCCGGAGATGACCTTCTCCCTGCTGAACGGCTCCATGACGCCCGACCGCTTGATGACGTTGAGGCTCGCGGTCTCGGTCGTGGAGAACCGTCCCCCGCATTCCGGACACTGACGACGGCGACGGATCGACAGCCCGTCGTCGCTGGTACGCGAGTCGATGACCCGGGAATCGGGGTGACGGCAGAAGGGGCAGTGCATCTGACAGATCCTACGCGGTGAAACGGGCCTCGATCGCCTCGCCGTGCGCGGGCAGCACTTCGGTGTCGGCCAGGGCGACGACGCCCTCACGGACCACAGCCAGGGCCGCACGATCGTAGGACACGACCTGCTGCGGGCGTAGGAACGTGTACGCCCCGAGACCGGGGGCGTACCGTGCCTGGCCACCTGTCGGCAGGACATGGTTGCTGCCTGCCATGTAGTCCCCCAGGCTGACCGGTGTCTGGTCGCCGACGAATACTGCTCCCGCGCTGGTGAAAGCGGCTGCTGCCTCCTCCGCGTCGGCGAGGTGCAGCTCCAGGTGCTCCGGCGCGTACGCGTTGCTGAAGGCGACCGCCATCGCGCGATCGTCCACGAGGACGATCGCCGACTGCGGCCCGGACAGCGCCGCGGCGACCCGCTCGCTGTGTCGCGTACGGGCGGCCTGACGCTCGACCTCGGCCCGCACCTGCTCCGCGATGTCCGCAGCGTCCGTCACGAGCACGGCCGAAGCCTGCTCGTCGTGCTCGGCCTGGCTCACGAGGTCGGCGGCGATGAGCCGCGGGTCGGATGCGGCGTCCGCGACGACGAGGATCTCCGTCGCGCCCGCCTCCGAGTCGGTGCCGACGACACCGGCGACGGCGCGCTTCGCCGAGGCGACGTAGTTGTTGCCCGGCCCCGACACGACGTCGACCGGGTCGAGCCCGAGGCTTTCGACCCCGTGCGCGAGCGCGCCGATGGCTCCGGCCCCGCCCATGGCGTAGACCTCGGAGACGCCGAGCAGCGCCGCGGCGGCCAGAATCGTCGGGTGCACCCGACCGTCCAGATCCGCCTGCGGCGGCGAGGCGAGCGCGATCTGCTGCACGCCGGCGACCTGCGCGGGGACGACGTTCATGACGACGCTGGACGGGTAGACGGCCTTGCCCCCGGGGATGTACACCCCGACGCGCGCCACCGGCTGCCACCGCTGGGTGATGGTCGCGCCGTCACCGATCCGCGTCACCTGCGGAGCCGGCACCTGCGCGGCCGAGGCCAGGCGCACGCGCCGGATCGCCTCCTCCAGGGCGGTGCGCACGTTCGGCGCGAGCGCTTGGAGGGCCTCGGTGAGGTGCTCCTCCGGCACCCGCACGGCGTGGCCGGCGACGCGGTCGAAGCGCTCCGCCTGCTCGCGCAACGCCTCCTCTCCGCGGTCGCGCACGTCGTCGACGAGGCGAGCCGCGGTGTCGAGGGCTTCGGCACGCGCCTGCGTCGCGCGGGGCACGGCGGCCAGCATGTCAGCGGGCGAGAGCTCGCGCTTCCGCAGATCGATCGTTCGCATGTCAGCCCTTCGTGATGCCGGCGATGTCGTGGAGGTAACCGATGCGTCCGTCGTCATGACGGACGACGAAGGCACCGCCCCGGTCCTCGATCACCAGAGCCCAGGCGGTCGGGCCGACGCGGAAGATCGGCTCTCCCCGCTCGTCGTGCACATCGCGCTCCGTCGGCGCAAGGATCCAGAAAGGCTGCGCCACGGGTGCGCTGTCCCGAGGCGCCGGAGCTTCGGCATCGCGGTCATCGGAGAACACGGGGTGGACGGCGGTCGCAGCCTCCGGCGCCGGCTCCTGGGCGGCGGCGAGTTCCTCTTCGGTGAGCGCCTTGGCGCCGAGCAGCGACTCGATGCTGCCGGTGTCAGAGACGATCTCCGGCTGCTCCCCGCGGGAACGGCGAGAGTAGGACGGCGCGTACTCCGGCTCCGAAGCGACCGGAACGGTTCCGGTGCCGCCCCCCGAGGCGTGCGCGGTCAGGGGGACGCGATCCGCGTCGTTCGCGACGGCTTCGCGGTCGCCCGTGTCGGTGTCGGTGTACGCACCGGGGACGACGACGCGGTCGTCGGTCGGTGCGGCGCTCGGCTCGCCGCCGGAGTCCGCGATGACGACGGTCTCACCCTCGGCGGGGGCGGCAGAGGCCTCGGAGGACTCCGCGGGCGTCGAGACCACCGTCGACGCGTTCGACGACGTCTCGGGCCGCGGGCGCGCGATGACCGGACGCACAGGGTTCGCGTTGCGGTGCGCGAGGGTCACGAGCCGGCCCTGGAAGTCCTCCTTGAGCCCCGGGATGAGGGGCGCGAAGACCGTGAGGACGACGAGGGCGGTGGAGGTGATGACCTGCACGACCGCGGTCCAGGGCAGACCCCAGTTGCCCGTCGAGATGACCGCCGAGAGGGCGAGCCAGAGGTTGCCGGCCCACACGCACGCCGACACCGAGAACGCCACGGAGGCGAACTGGTCGATACCCAGCGACCCGACGCGGCGGATGCCGTCCGGCGAGAACCGCCGGAGGACGAGGAGGAAGACGGCGACGGTCGGCACGCCGATCGGCAGGATCCACTGGATGCCGATACCCCACAGCGAGATCCCTCCGCTGAGGGGGAAGAAGGAGACGAGGAAGGAGAGCGCCCAGACGCCCACGATCAGCAGTTCACGCAGCGTGAAACCGAGGATGCCGTACTCCGGGGTGACCTCGTCGTCGTAGAGGACGCCGTCCTCATCGCTGAACACCGCCTCGGCGTCCGGCTCGGGAAGATCCGTGCTCATAGTCGTCCTTTCCTCATCGGTGCACCTCGACTTCCCGGTGCTCTCGACGGCTCCCGATCCTACCCGCTCACCCCAGACAGGTTGGTCCGAGCAGAGACTTGAGGTCACCGAAGAGGTCGGCCGAGACTTTCACCGGCATGGGCACTTCGAACACTTTCGCCGTTCCGCCGCGGTGCACGCGGAGCAGCACCTCGGTATCGCCGCTGTGACGGCGGAGCACCTCGGCGAGTTCCGTCATCACGCGTTCCGTGGCGCGCTGCTCGGCGAGCACCAGCGACAGCGGACCCGCGGCATCGAAGGACCCGACGTCGGGCGCGAACGCCGACTGCGCATGCAGGTTGAGGCCGTCGTCACGACGGGACACGCGACCACGCACCGCGAGGATGGCGTCCTGCTGCAGGGTGTGCTGGAACTCGAGGTAGGTCTTCCCCATGAACATCACGGTGACCTCGCCGTTGAAATCCTCCACGGTGATCATGCCGTAGGGGTTTCCGCTCGCCTTCGCCACACGATGCTGCACGCTCGTGACGAGTCCGGCCACGGTGACCTGATCACCGTCCTGCAGATCCTCGGAGTTGTTGAGGTCGTGGATGGAGATCGAGGCGTGCTTCGCGAGCGGCACCTCGAGACCCGCGAGCGGGTGGTCGGAGACGTACAGGCCGAGCATCTCGCGCTCGAAGGCGAGCTTGTCCTTCTTGATCCACTCCGGGCGCGGTGGCACCTTCGCGGGTGCCGCCTCCTCCATGCCGTCGTAGAGACTGTCGAAATCGAAGCCGATGGCGCCCTGAGCCTCGTTCCGCTTGCGGTCGACCGCTGCTTCCACGGCATCCTCGTGGACCTCGAGGAGCGCCCGTCGGGTGTCCCCCATCGAGTCGAAAGCGCCGGCCTTGATGAGCGATTCGACCGTGCGCTTGTTGGCGACGTGCAGCGGCACCTTGTCGAGGAAGTGGTGGAAGGACGTGAATCGCTCGTCCTTGCGGGACTGCACGATGCCCTCGACGACGTTGGTGCCGACGTTGCGGACCGCGCCGAGACCGAAGCGGATGTCGTCGCCGACGGCCGCGAAGAAGTTGATCGACTCGGAGACGTCCGGCGGGAGCACCTTGATGCCCATCCGGCGGCACTCGTTGAGGTAGAGCGCCATCTTGTCCTTCGAGTCGCCGACGCTCGTGAGGAGGGCCGCCATGTACTCGGCCGGGTAGTGCGCCTTGAGGTAGGCGGTCCAGTACGACACGAGGCCGTACGCCGCGGAGTGCGCTTTGTTGAAGGCGTAGTCGGAGAACGGCAGGAGGATGTCCCAGAGCGCCTTGACCGCGCCTTCGCCGAAGCCGCGCTCGGTCATCCCCGCCGCGAAGCCGGCGTACTGCTTGTCCAGCTCCGACTTCTTCTTCTTGCCCATCGCGCGGCGCAGGATGTCGGCCTGGCCGAGGCTGAAGCCGGCGACCTTCTGCGCGATGGCCATGACCTGCTCCTGGTAGATGATGAGTCCGTAGGACTCCTCCAGGATCTCCGCGAGCGGTTCCGCCAGCTCGGGGTGGATCGGCGTGATCTCCTGTTGGCCGTTCTTGCGGAGCGCGTAGTTGGTGTGGGAGTTCGCTCCCATCGGTCCCGGCCGGTACAGCGCGATGAGGGCCGAGATGTCGCCGAAGTTGTCGGGTTTCATGAGCCGCATGAGCGAGCGCAGCGGCGGACTGTCGAGCTGGAAGACGCCGAGGGTGTCGCCGCGGGCGAGCAGTTCGTACACGGCGGGGTCGTCGAGGCCGAGGTGCTCGAGATCGAGCTCCTCACCCCGGTTCATCCGGATGTTGTCGAGCGCGTCCGAGATGATCGTGAGGTTCCGGAGGCCCAGGAAGTCCATCTTGATCAGGCCCAGGGACTCGCACGACGGGTAGTCGAACTGCGTGACGATCTGGCCGTCCTGCTCGCGGCGCATGATCGGGATGATGTCGAGCAGGGGCTCGGACGACATGATGACGCCCGCGGCGTGCACGCCCCACTGCCGCTTCAGGCCTTCCAGTCCGAGCGCGCGGTCGAAGACGGTCTTCGCCTCCGGGTCGGTCTCGATGAGGGCACGGAACTCGCTGGCCTCCTTGTAGCGCGGGTGCGCCGAGTCGAACATGCCGTCGAGGGGCATGTCCTTGCCCATCACCGCCGGCGGCATCGCTTTGGTGAGCCGCTCCCCCATGCTGAAGGGGAAGCCGAGGACGCGGCCGGCGTCCTTGAGTGCCTGCTTGGACTTGATGGTGCCGTACGTCACGATCTGCGCGACGCGCTCGGAGCCGTACTTCCGGGTCACGTACTCGATGACCTCGCCGCGGCGACGGTCGTCGAAGTCGACGTCGAAGTCGGGCATCGACACGCGGTCCGGGTTGAGGAAGCGCTCGAAGATCAGACCGTGCTCGAGCGGGTCGAGGTCGGTGATCTTCATCGCGTAGGCGACCATCGAGCCCGCACCGGACCCACGGCCGGGACCGACGCGGATCCCGTTGTCCTTCGCCCAGTTGATGAAGTCGGCGACGACGAGGAAGTAGCCGGGGAAGCCCATCTGCAGGATGATCCCGGTCTCGTACTCGGCCTGCTTGCGCACCTTGTCCGGGATGCCGTTCGGGTACCGGTAGTGGAGGCCCTTCTCGACCTCCTTGATGAGCCAGCTGTCCTCGGTCTCGCCGTCCGGGACCGGGAACCGGGGCATGTAGTTCGCCGAGGTGTTGAACTCGACCTCGCAGCGTTCGGCGATCAGGAGCGTGTTGTCGCAGGCCTCCGGGTGGTCCCGGAAGAGCTGCCGCATCTCGGCCGCGGTCTTGATGTAATAGCCGTCGCCGTCGAACTTGAAGCGGTTCGGGTCGTCCAGCGTGGAGCCGGACTGCACGCACAGCAGGGCCGCGTGGGCATCGGCCTCGTGCTGGTGGGTGTAGTGCGAGTCGTTGGTGGCCACCAGCGGGATCCCGAGGTCTTTCGCGAGACGCAGCAGGTCGGTCATGACCCGGCGCTCGATGGAGAGACCATGGTCCATGATCTCGGCGAAGTAGTTCTCCTTGCCGAAGATGTCCTGGAACTCCGCCGCCGCGGCCCGGGCGGCGTCGTACTGACCGAGCCGGAGTCGGGTCTGCACCTCCCCCGACGGGCACCCGGTCGTGGCGATGAGACCCTTGCCGTACGTCTGGAGCAGTTCGCGGTCCATGCGCGGCTTGAAGTAGTAGCCCTCCATGCTCGACAGCGAGCTCAGCCGGAAGAGGTTGTGCATGCCTTCCGTGCTCTGGCTCCACATCGTCATGTGGGTGTAGGCGCCGGAACCCGAGACGTCGTCACTGCGCTGATCCGCGGAGCCCCACTGCACCCGGGTCTTGTCGCTGCGGTGCGTGCCGGGGGTGACGTAGGCCTCGAGTCCCACGATCGGCTTGATGCCGGTGTTGCGTGCAGCGTTGTAGAACTCGAACGCCGCGAAGGTGTTCCCGTGGTCCGTCACCGCGATGGCCGGCATGCCGTAATCGGCCGCAGCCTGGGTCATCGCGTTGATCTTCGCAGCCCCGTCGAGCATCGAGTACTCGCTGTGCACGTGCAGGTGGACGAAGGAGTCGGATGCCATGCTTCGAGTCTACGTTCGGCCGTCGACATCGGCCGGCCTCACGCTCACTGGCGCAGATCGAGACGCATGAGCACCCGGGGGAAGCCGTCGAGGACGGAACCCGTGTCCGCGGCCTTGGCGAATCCCGCACTCTCGAAGAGCCGCCGCGTGCCGACGTAGGCCATCGTCAGATTCACCTTCGCCCCCGCGTTGTCGACCGGATAGCCTTCGATCGCCGGGGCGCCGCGTTCCCTGGCGTAGGCGACAGCGCCTTCGATGAGCGCGTGCGACACACCCTGCTTGCGGTGCCCCGGGCGGACCCGGAAGCACCACAGCGACCACACGTCGACGTCGTCGATGTGGGGGATGAGGCGGTTGCGCGCGAAGCTCGTATCCCGTCGAGGATGCAGCGCCGCCCAGCCGACCGGCTCGTCGTCGAGGTACGCGAGCACGCCGGGAGGGGGGTCCTGATGGCAGAGCTCACGCACCCGCTCGGCCCGCGCGGGGCCGCGGAGGGAGACGTTCTCCTTGTTGCCGATCCGGTAGCTCAGGCAGAAACAGACGTTCGACGTCGGCTTCTTCGGTCCCACGACCGCCGCGACGTCCTCGAAGACCGTCGCCGGGCGTACCACGATGCTCATGCGGTCAGTGTGGCGGAGACCACGGACACCGGCGTAGCGACGCCCCGCCGGGTGCGGCTATTCGCCGCGCAGCACGTCCAGCGCGTGCTGGAAGTCCTCCGGATAGGGCGAGGTGAACTGCACCCACTCCCCCGTCGTCGGATGCGCGAAGGCCAGCTGATGCGCGTGCAGCCACTGCCGCGTGAGTCCGAGGCGGGCCGACAGCGTCGGGTCCGCGCCGTACAGCGGATCGCCGACGCACGGGTGCCGGTGCGCCGCCATGTGCACCCGGATCTGATGGGTGCGGCCCGTCTCCAGGTGGATCTCGAGCAGGGACGCACCGGGAAACGCCTCGAGCGTCTCGTAGTGCGTCACGGAAGGCTTGCCGTCCGGGACGACAGCGAACTTCCACGAGTGGTTCGGGTGCCGACCGATCGGAGCGTCGATCGTGCCCACGAGCGGGTCCGGATGACCCTGTACCACCGCGTGATAGATCTTCTCGACCGTGCGCTCCTTGAACGCGCGCTTGAGCGCGGTGTAAGCGGCCTCGCTCTTGGCGACGACCATGAGACCGCTCGTGCCCACGTCCAGCCGGTGCACGACGCCCTGACGCTCCGGCGCACCGCTCGTCGCCACCCGGAAGCCGGCAGCCGCAAGAGCACCGACTACCGTCGGGCCCTCCCATCCGAGCGAGGGATGGGCGGCGACTCCGGTCGGCTTGTCCACGACGACGATGTCATCGTCGTCGTAGACGATGCCGAGTTCCGGCACCGCGATCGGCACGATCTTCGGGCCCTCCTTCGGCTCCCACTCGACGTCGAGCCAGGCACCACCGCGCAGGCGGTCGGACTTGTCGAGGGTCACGCCGTCGAGACGCACGCCACCGGAGCCCGCCACCTCCGCCGCGAAGGTGCGGGAGAACCCGAGCAGCTTGGCGAGGGCGGCGTCGACGCGCGTGCCGTCGAGCCCGTCCGGAACGGGCAGCGACCGGGACTCCACGGTCAGCGCCCCTCGGACGCAGCAGCCGCCTCGGCGTCCTCGTCCGTCTCCACCGGCGCGTGGTCCCGCTCGCGGGTGCCGTCGAACCGGAGCCCGAACACGACGAGCAGAGCGACCGAGATCATCCCCGTGACGATGAAGATGTCGGCGACGTTGAAGATCGCCGGCATCATCCACGGCATCGAGATCATGTCCACCACTTCGCCGACCGGGAAGCCGGGAGCCCGGAAGAGACGGTCCGTCAGATTACCCAGGACACCCCCGAGGAGGCACCCGAGGACCACGGCCCAGAGGCGCGAGCGCAGCCCGAAGGCCTTCCAGACGATGATGCCCGCCACCACGGCGAGGGCGATGGTGAAGATCCAGGTCACGCCGGAGCCCAGCGAGAACGCCGCACCGGGATTGCGCACGTAGTAGAGCTGGAGGAACTCGCCGAGAACCGGGACCGCCTCGTGCAGCGGCAGGTTCTCGATGGTGAGGTACTTCACAAACTGATCGGCGGCCAGCACGACCGCTGCGAGAACCGCAACGATCGCACCGGCCGCCGACCGACGAAGGGGACGACGTCCTGACAAGAGGGCGCCTTACAGGCCGATCGCGGAGACCGGCGTGGAGTCCGTGGAGCCCGACTTCTCGTCGAGCTCGCGGAGCTGACCCTCGATGTAGCCGCGGAGCTGCGAGCGGTAGTCGCGCTCGAAGTTGCGCAGCTCGGTGATGCGGGCCTCCAGCGTGTTGCGCTCGCGCTCGAGACGTGCGGTCTCCTCGCGCTGCTTCGCCTCGGCCTCCGTGCGGATGCGGGCGACCTCGGCCTCGGCCTCGGAGATGAGCTGGTCGCGCTTGGCCTCACCCTCGGCCACGTGCTCGTCGTGCAGACGCTGCGCGAGCTCGATGATGCCGGCGGTGGCGGTCGCGGAGCCGGTCGGGGCAGGCTCGGCGGGAGTCTCGGCCGCGGGGGCCGGGGCGGGAGCGGCGGCGACCGGCTCTGCAGCGGCGGCGGGCGCGGAGCCCGACTCGTACGCGGCGAGCTTCGCCTTCAGCTCGGCGTTCTCCTCGAGGGCCTTGCGCCACTCGATGACGATCTCGTCGAGGAAGTCGTCGACCTCGTCCGGGTCGAAGCCGTCCTTGAAGCGGACGTGCTGGAACTGCTTGGTGACGACGTCATCCGGGGTAAGTGCCATGGGTGGCTCCTCTTTCGATGAGTTCGATTGCCAGTACCGATGTATGGCGTGTTCGTGATGTGGCGCGAACCCGGGGCGCGCACCTGGGTGCCAGCATAGCCCCCGAGCCTTGGGGTCGCGATGCCACGACACCCAGGCTCGGCGAACTCGCCGCGGTCCCCGGCGCGACACGCGGGGATGATCAGATGAACAGGCGCACGATGTTCATGAGGATCAGGACGACCAGGAGGGTCAGCGCGAAGCCGAAGTCCAGGGAGAGCTGACCGATGCGCAACGGAGGGATGATCCGCCGGAAGAACCGGATGGGCGGATCGGTGACGGTGTAGACCGCCTCCGCGGCGACGAGACCGAATCCCTTGGGCCGCCATTCCCGATTGAACATCGGGATGTAGTCCAGGATGAGGCGCGCGAAGAGCACGAGGATGTAGACCAGCAGCACCAGGTGGACGATGCTGGCGAGGACCGAGACCAGCTGCACGGTCTAGGAGTGGTCGAAGCCCGCAGACTCGGCGTCTGCGTGCGCGATGCCCCCGTGACCCGACACCGCGATGTTCTCCGGCGAGAGCAGGAAGACCTTGGAGGTCACCCGCTCGATACGGCCGTACAGGCCGAGGGAGAGACCGCTCGCGAAGTCGATGAGACGGCGCGCGTCGGCGTCGCTCATCTGGGAGAGGTTGATGATGACCGGGACGCCCTCGCGGAAGCTCTCCGCGATGAGCTGGGCGTCGCGGTACTGCTTCGGGTGGACGGTGAGGATCTCGTTCACGGCTCCTGCTGCAGGCTGGCGGACGGCGACGGGACGACGGAGCGGCGTGACGGGAGCCGGTGCCGGCTCTTCGCGGTCACGCTCACGCTCACGCTCGCGCTGGGCGCGGGCGGGCGCCGGCGTCTCCTCTTCGTAGACCTCTTCCTCGTCGGCGAGGCCGAGATACACCATGGTCTTCTTCAGCGGGTTACCCATCGTGTCCTCCGGTTCGAACGTTTCGGGCTGGTCTTGTCACAGGCTAACCCCGGGCGGGGCGCGGTCCCGTGATTGCGGAACCGATCCGCAGGTGTGTCGCGCCGGCGGCGACCGCCTCGGCGAAGTCGCCGGTCATGCCGGCCGAGATCCAGGTGGCGTCCGGCGCCACCGTCTGCACGTCGTCGGCGATCCGACGCAGACGCGCGAAGGCGGCGGCAGGGTCCTCGTCGAGCGGCGCGACGGCCATGACCCCGCGGAGCCGGAGCGACGGCAGCGCGAGCACGTGCTCGGCCAACGCCACCGCCGAGGTGGGCGCGACGCCGCCCCGCCCCTCGTCCTCGGTCAGGTTGACCTGCACGAGCACGTCGAGCACATCGTCGGCCTCGGCAGCCCGATGCAGGGCATCCGCGAACCGGTCGCGGTCGACGGAGTGCACGACGTCGGCACCCCGCCGGATCGCCGACGCCTTGTTCGTCTGGCCCTGTCCGATGAAGTGCCACTCGAGGTCGAGCGCGGAGAGCTCCGCCGTCTTGGCGGTGAGCTCCTGCTGCCGGTTCTCCCCCACCGCGCGGACACCGAGGTCGTGCAGGTCGCGCACCAGGGAGGCCGGGTGGAACTTGGTGACGACGATCCGGGTGATCTCCGCGGGAGAGCGCCCGGCGGCACGCGCGGCGTCGGCGATCTTCTCGTCGATCGCCGACAGCCGCGCGGCCAGATCCGATGGCGCCGAAGCGCCGACCGGTGTCGTCACTTCAGGAATTCGGGGATGTCGATGTCGTCGTCGGCGAAAGCCGGCTCGATGCTCGTCGCCGGGGTGCGCGGTACCGTGGGCGCCGGGGCGGGCTCGGGCGCGCTCTTCTCGGCCGCAGGCTCGGAGGCCTCCGACAGCGCCACCTCGGGAAGGGAGGCGGTCGAGGGACGCGAGACGACCATCGGGTCCAGTCGCAGCGAGGGCTCGCCGCCGTCGAAGCCTGCGGCGATCACGGTCACGCGCACCTCGTCGCCGAGCGTGTCGTCGATGACCGTACCGAAGATGATGTTGGCCTCGGGGTGCGCGGCCTCCTTCACGAGATCCGCGGCGTCGTGGATTTCGAAGATGCCGAGGTTCGAACCACCCTGGATCGACAGCAGCACGCCGTGCGCGCCTTCGATCGAGGCCTCCAGCAGCGGGGATTCGACGGCGAGTTCCGCCGCCTTGATCGCCCGGTCGGCGCCCCGCGCCGATCCGATGCCCATCAGGGCGGAGCCGGCTCCCTGCATGACCGACTTCACATCGGCGAAGTCGAGGTTGATGAGACCCGGGGTCGTGATGAGGTCCGTGATGCCCTGGACACCGGCGAGGAGCACCTGGTCGGCGGTGGCGAACGCCTCGATCATCGAGATGCCGCGGTCGCTGATCTCGAGCAGACGGTCGTTCGGGACGACGATGAGGGTGTCGACCTCTTCCTTCAGCTTCGCGACGCCCGCCTCGGCCTGGCTCTGGCGGCGGCGTCCCTCGAAGGAGAACGGCTTCGTGACCACACCGATGGTCAGGGCGCCGATCGACTTCGCGATGCGGGCGACGACCGGGGCACCACCCGTTCCGGTGCCACCGCCCTCTCCGGCGGTGACGAAGACCATGTCGGCGCCGGTCAGCGCCTGCTCGATCTCCTCCGCGTGGTCCTCCGCGGCGCGACGACCCACCTCGGGGTCCGCACCGGCGCCGAGGCCGCGGGTGAGCTCGCGGCCCACGTCGAGCTTGACGTCGGCGTCGCTCATGAGCAGCGCCTGCGCGTCGGTGTTGACGGCGATGAACTCGACTCCGCGGAGACCGAGCTCGATCATGCGGTTGACGGCGTTGACGCCGCCACCGCCGACGCCGACGACCTTGATCACGGCGAGGTAGTTCTGGTTCTGGCTCATGGCCGGCCTCCGATTAGTAGAGCCTGGAAAGGGATGAACCTTAAACCTCAACTAGAGGTGTAAAGTATTTCCCGGTATTGCGTTCTCTCAGATCGAAGGTAAGCGCCGCCTGCTCGCGCGCGCGCAGCGACATGGGCGTGTCGCGCCATTCCCGTCGAAAGAGATCAGCCGACGACCGCGACGTCGGGTGAGGTGACGTCGATCGACGAGGCATCGGGGTTCTTCACGAGCGCGGCGGAGAGCGCGAGCGCCTTCAACCCTGAGTCCTCCTGACTCCCCCACACGACCGTGAGCCCCGAGTCGAGGGTCAAGGTCACGTCGTCCGCCGTCGAGGCGCGGACCCCGGTGAGCGTGCTGCGGATGTCCGCCGGGAGCGCCCGGACGACGAGCCCCGCGCTGCGGAAGGCCGGCGAGTCCACCCCGTCTTCGACCTCCACGAGTGGCTGCCCCGCCGGGCGCTCTGCGGTCGTGGAGAGAGCGACGCCTGCGGCGTCGACCAGCGTGAACCCGGCGCCGGATTGGATGACACCGATCGGCGTGCGCTCGACGATGCGCACGGTGAGGTCGTGCGGCGGTCGGGCCTCCAGTGCATAGGTCTCGATGAGCGGAAACGTCAGCAATGCCGCTTTGACCTCGCTCGTGTCGACCAAGGCGAGCGGCGTTCCGAGTTGGTCGGCGAGGGCACCCTCGATCACGGCGGGGTCGATCGTCGTCGTGCCGGTGACCGTGATGCGCTCGACGGCGAAGAGCGGGCTGTACGCCGCCGCGACACTGCCGCCGATCAGCAGGACGACGGCCCCGAGGGCACTCAACCAGACGATACGGCGCCGCCGCGACCGTTGGGTGAACCGACGGATCTCCGCACGGAGCGCCTTGCGGCGGGCGCGGGCCGCACGCCAGACGTCCATCGACGAGCTGGGGACATGCTCTCCCTCGGCGTCCTCGTCCGCTCCCGCGGGAGCGGCCGACGACACGACTCCGACCTCCTCTGGCGACGTCGCGCGACGCCGGCGGGCGATCCGCTCGGACGCGGCGTCCGTCTCCCCCGGAGTGTCCGGAGCGCTCGGAAGCGGGGGCGGCCGGCGCACGGGCTACGCCCCGTCTGTCCGGCGCAGCGACTCCAGAACCTGCGGGATGATCTGGTAGACGTTGCCGCACCCGAGGGTCACGACGAAGTCGCCGTCCTGCGCGACGGACGCCGTGTAGTCGGCGGCCTCCTGCCAGTCGGCCACGAAGTGCACACGGGAGGGGTCAGCGAACGCGCCGCTCACCAGCTCGCCCGTGACACCGGGAACCGGGTCCTCTCTGGCACCGTAGACGTCCAGCATCACCGTGTGATCGGCGAGCTGCTCCAGGACGTCCGCGAACTCCTGGTACATGTGCTGCGTCCGCGAGTACGTGTGCGGCTGCTGGATCGCGATCAGGCGGCCCGAGCCGGCGATGCTGCGCATGGCCTCGAGGGCGGCCCGCACCTCGGTCGGGTGGTGGGAGTAGTCGTCGTAGACCGTGACCCCGCGCTCCTCGCCGTGGCGCTCGAGGCGACGGATCGTCCCCGCGAAGCCCTCGACGGCACGCATGGCGGCGCGAAGCGGATGCCCGAGCGCGAGGAGGACGGCGACCGCTCCCGTCGCGTTGACCGCATTGTGCACACCGGGAACGGCGAGCTGCATGCGCTCCGACTCGCCGCCGTGGGAGACGACGGCGGCAACGGGACCGGAGGTGACGATGTCACTGACGCGGACGTCGGCGTCCTCGGCCTGCCCGAAGGTGAGGATGCGGGGGTGGGACAGACCGGCCAGCACGCGGAGCGCGCCCGGGTCGTCGCTGGAGATGACCACGGCCTCGGAGGCCGCATCCGCGAAGCGCACGAACGCATCGTGGAAGGCTTCGTCGGAGCCGTAGTGGTCGAGATGGTCGGGGTCGACGTTCGTGATGAGCGCCACCGCCGTGTCGTACAGGAGGAAGGTCCCATCCGACTCATCCGCCTCGATGACGAAGAGGTCGCCGCTCCCGGTCGCGCTGGACGTGCCCAGCTGCTCGATCACCCCACCGTTGACGAAGTGCGGGTCCGCGCCGAGCTCACGCAGCGCCGTGACGATCATCCCCGTGGACGTCGTCTTGCCGTGGGCGCCCGCCACCGAGACGAGTCGGCGCGTGCCGATCAGCCAGTGGAGTGCCTGGGACCGATGGATGACGTGCAGGCCGTGCGCCTTCGCGGTGACGAACTCGGGGTTCTCGGGCCAGATGGCGCCGGTGTGCACCACGGTGTCCGCATCGGCGAGGTGCGCGGCATCGTGGCCGACGTGCACCGTCGCCCCCGCGGCCGCCAGCGCGCGGAGGTTGTCGCTGTCGGCGCGGTCGCTGCCGGAGACGCGGATGCCCGCGTCGAGGAACATCTTGGCGAGTCCGCTCATCCCCGAACCACCGATGCCGATGAAGTGCGCGGCGGTGATCGTCTCAGGGATGGGGAGGGAGAGGTCGGGTCTGATCATGTCCGCTTCAGTCTACTTTTCGTTCTCGTCCGGACGGCGGCGTCACGCCGCGCCGAGCGCACGGTCGATCATCGCCACGACGTTCTCGGTGCCGGTACGGGTGCCGGTCGTCTCCGCGGCTTCCGCCATCCGCCGGAGGCGTTCGCGGTCGCCGAGCAGCGGCACGACGATCCGGCGCACCGCGTCGCCATCGAAGCTCGCGTCGTCGAGGAGCTGCGCCGCCCCCGCGGCCACAGCGGAGCCGGCGTTCAAACGCTGCTCGCCGTTGCCCACCGAGTACGGCACGTACAGCGCGGGGATGCCGAGCGCGCTGATCTCGCTCACCGTCGCCGATCCCGAGCGGGACACGATGAGGTCGGCCAGGGCGAAGGCGAGATCCATACGGTCGACGTAGCGACGGAGGACGTACCCGGGCACGCCGGGGTCGGGGAGTTCGCTGCGCTCCCCCGTCACGTGCAGAAGCTGCCAGCCGGCGGCGAGGATGTCGCGCCACGAGTCCGCGAGGGCGTCGTTCAGCCGCTGTGCGCCGAGCGAGCCACCGAAGACGAGCAGCACGGGACGACCGGCATCGAGACCGAAGTACTCGGCCGCCTCGCCACGCCGCGCCGCCCGGTCGAGGGTGATGACCTCGCGCCGCAACGGCATGCCGACCACCTCGCTCCCCCGCAGCGGGGTTCCGGCGAAGGCGACGCCCACCCCTGCCGCGGCTCGGGCGCCGAGCACATTCGCCAGCCCCGGCTTCGCATTGGCCTCGTGCACGACGAAGGGGATGCGCTCTCGGCGCGCGGCGACGTAGGCGGGCGCCGAGGCATAGCCGCCGAAGCCCACGACGACGTCGATGCCGTGCTGCCGGATGTGCGAGCGCACCTGGGCGATCGCTCGGCGGAACCGGCCGGGGAACGCGGCGGCCTGGGCGTTCGGGCGCCGCGGGAACGGCACCTTGTCGACGATGAGCAGCTCGTAGCCGCGCTCGGGGACGAGCCGGGACTCCAGCCCCTCCGCCGTGCCGAGCACGAGGATCGTCGCCGAGGGATCGCGCTCGCGAAGGGCGTCGGCGACGGCGAGCAGCGGATTGACATGGCCGGCGGTGCCACCGCCGGCGAGGAGGTACGAAGTCACCTCGCGACCCTACCCCGCTCGGCTGACTGCTTCTCGGTGACCGGGATCGTGCGCGCGAAGGCCAGCAGGACACCACAGGCGATGAGCACGGCGAAGAGGGCCGTGCCTCCCTGAGACATGAACGGCAGAGGGACGCCCATCACCGGGAAGACCCCGATGACCACGCCGATGTTCAGTACGGCCTGGCCGACGATCCACACCGTGATGCCGCCCGCCGCGACGCGGATGAACGGGTCGGAGGTCTTGCGGATCACATGGAAAGCGCCGACCGTGAAGAACGTGAAGAGGGCGAGCACGACGATGCAGCCGATCAGGCCGAGCTCCTCGCCGACGATGGCGAAGATGAAGTCGTTGCCGGCTGCGGGGAGCCAGCCGTACTTCTCCTGGGAGTTGCCGAGGCCGAGCCCGAAGACACCGCCGGAGGCCATGCCCCAGATGCCGTGGATCGACTGGTAGCAGTCCGTGTAGTAGAGCGCCATGTCGTCGCAGGTCGCCGTGATGCGGCGCATGCGATCCTCGCTGGAGAGCGCGTAGGCCAGCACGGCGACCACGCCCAGGATCATCGGGATGATGAACAGCCGCAGCTTCACGCCGGAGAAGAAGAGGCAGCCGAGGAGGATGAGGACCATCACCATCGCGGTGCCGAGGTCCTTGCCCGCGAGCACCGTGCCGATCGCCAGGGCGCCGACGGGGACGACCGGGATGAAGACGTGGTGCCAGGTCCCCAGCATGGTCTGCTTGCGCAGGAGCACGGCGGCGATCCACAGGGCGAGGGCGAGTTTGAGGAACTCCGACGGCTGCATCTGGAAGCCCGCCACCTGGATCCAGTTCCGGTTGCCGCCGTCGGCGACGCCGAGCGGGGTGAACACGAGGAGCTGGAGGGCCACCGCCCCGAAGAGTGCCGGCCAAGCCATGCGCTTGAGGAAGGCCACAGGGAAGCGGCTGATGAGGAACATCATCGGAACGCCGAGGAGAGCGAAGACGCCCTGCCGGAGCGCCCCGTCCAAGGGGTTCTGCGCGTTCGCCACTGCGGTGGCGCTCGTCGCCGACAGGACCATCACGAGGCCGAAGATGGTGAGGAGCAGAGCGGTCGAGGCGATCAGCAGGAACTCGGTCGACACCGGCGTGAAGCGGCGCCCGAGCGAGACCCGCGCTGCGAGACCACCCGACTCAGAACGCGGAGGGCGAGCCACCTGCGTCATCGGCGCTCCCCCGATCGATCCATTCCCGCACCGCCTCGGCGAAGCGGTGGCCGCGATCCGCGTAGCTGGAGAACTGGTCGAAGGATGCGGCGGCGGGAGCGAGGAGCACAGTGCCCTCCCCGTCGACGATCCCCGCCGCGATCTCCACGACGCGGTTCATGACCTGTCCAGTGTCACCAGCATCGACCTGGAAGACCGGCACCGTCGGCGCGTGTCGCTCGAATGCCGTGACGACAGCCGCGCGATCCACGCCGATGACGACCGCGGCACGCGCGGTCCGGCCCGCATCGGCCACGAGCTCGGCGATGTCGACGCCCTTGAGGTCGCCGCCGACGACCCAGACGGCCCCCGGGTACGCCCGCAGCGAGGAGGCGGCCGCGTGCGGGTTCGTCGCCTTGGAGTCGTCGACCCAGGTGATGCCGGCGTGCCGGGCCACGATCTCGATGCGGTGCGCGTCCAGCCGGAAGGTCTGCAACGCCGCGTGGATCGCCTCGGGCTCGACGCCGAGCGACCGCGCCAGAGCACTGGCCGCGAGGATGTTCTGCACGATGTGCGGTGCCGAGAGACCTGCGGCTTCGAGATCGGCGACCGTCGTCAGCTCCAGGGCGCTGCGGGCCCGATCGTCGAGGAACGCGCGATCGACCAGCAGGCCCTCCACCACCCCGAGGTCGCTGGGCCCAGGGATGCCGAGGTCGAAGCCGATCGCACGGGCGCCCTCGACGACGTCGGCCTCCTCGACCATCCGCCGGGTCGCTTCGTCCGCCTTGTTGTAGACGCAGGCGACCCGTGTGTTGCGATAGACGAGCGCCTTGGCGTCACGGTAGGCCTGCGCGCTCCCGTGCCAGACGAGGTGATCGTCGGCGAGGTTGAGGCAGACCGCGGCATGCGGGAACAGCTCGCCCTCGGGACGCGACAGCCCGAGATACCAGAGCTGGTGGCTGGACAGCTCGACCACCAGGGTGTCGAAGCCGGCGGGATCACGGACTGCGTCGAGCACCGGCACGCCGATGTTGCCGCACGGTGCGGCACGCAGCCCGCCCGCGACGAGCAGCGTCGCCGTCAGCTGGGTCGTGGTCGTTTTCCCGTTGGTTCCGGTGATCAGCACCCAGTCGGCCGGGGTGCCGTCCGGGCGGAGCACCTTGTCGCGCACCCGCCAGGCGAGCTCGACGTCGCCCCAGAGGGCGATGCCCGCGTCCTGAACCCAGCGGATGACGGGATGCGCGGGCGCGAACCCCGGGGAAGCGATGACCACCTCCGGCGCGAATGTCGTCAGCGCCTCGGGCACCTCGTCCATCGGACCGATCTCCAGGCGGGCGCCGATCACGGGAAGCAGCCGGGCGTACTCCTCCTCCGCCGATTCGCTGAGCACGAGCACATCGGCGCCGAGCTCGGCGAGCGTGTCCGCCACCGAGAAGCCGGTCATCGAGAGGCCGAGGACGGCGACGCGCAGATCACGCCAGTCGGCGTTCCAGCTCGTCAGTCCGGCCAGACGCTCAGCCGACACGGGTCAGCCATTCGACGTAGAAGAGTCCGACGGCGGACACCGCGAGCAGTCCCGCGATGATCCACATCCGCACCACGATCGTGACCTCCGACCAGCCCCGCATCTCGAGGTGGTGGTGGAACGGGCTCATGAGGAACAGCCGCTTGCCGCGGGTGATCTTGAAGTACGCGCGCTGCAGGATCACGGATCCGGAGGCGAGCACGAAGACTCCGGCGATGATAAGGAGCAGCAGTTCGGTCCGCGTCATGATCGCCATCGCGGTGATGACGCCGCCGATCGCCATCGAACCCACGTCGCCCATGAAGACCTTGGCCTTGGGGGCGTTCCACCACAGGAAGCCGATGAGGCTGGCCGCGAAGGAGGCCGAGATCACGGCGAGGTTGAACGGGTCCCGTACCTCGTAGCAGCCGCCGAGCGAGCCGGGGTCGCCGCCGATGCAGGGCTGCTTGAACTGCCAGAACGCGATGAGGCTGTACGCACCGACGACGATGACGCCGGCGCCGGCGGCGAGGCCGTCGAGACCGTCGGTGAGGTTGACGCTGTTCGAGGTCGCGACCCCGATGATCGAGATCCAGGCGAGGTAGAGGATCCAGCCGAGGATCACGCCGAACGCGAAGAGGTTCAGCCAGGTGATGTCCCGGAAGAGCGAGATCGAGGCGCTGGCGGGCGTCTGCCCCCACTTGTTCGGGAAGTTCAGCGCCACGATCCCGAACGGGATCACGACGATGAGCTGCCCGATCACCTTTCGCCAGCCGGACAGGCCGAGGCTGCGCTGGCTGCGCACCTTCATGTAGTCGTCGATGAATCCGACCACGCCGAAGCCGACCATGAGCCAGATCACGAGGATCGCGGACAGCTCGGGGGTCTCGCCACTGACGAGCACACCGGTGAAGTAGCCGACGATCGAGCCGAGGATGAAGATGACTCCGCCCATGGTCGGGGTGCCGCGCTTGGCCTCGTGGCTCGGGTTGCCCGCAGCCTCGGGGGTACGGATGACCTGCCCCCAGCCCCACTTCCGGAAGAGCCGGAGGAAGACGGGAGTCAGGAAGAGAGTGAAGGCGAGCGAGATGGCCGCCGCCATGATGAGGGACCTCACGAGAACAATTCTCCCAGACGATCGCCGAGATGCCGGAGGCCCACGGAGTTGGACGACTTCACCAAGACCCGGTCGCCGTCACGCAGCTCGGTGCGGAGGTACTCGAACGCGGCGTCCTGGTCCGGCAGATGCACGGCTTCGCTGTCCCACGACCCCTCGCTGACGGCCGCGAGGTAGAGCCGGCGGGCCTCGGGGCCGACGACGACGATACGGCGGATGTTGAGACGCACGGCGAGGAGGCCGATCCGGTCGTGCTCCTCCCCTGCGCTCTCACCGAGTTCGCTCATCGCACCGAGGACGGCGACCGTCCGCTCATCGGGTCCGGTGATCTGCGCGAGCGTCCGCAGCGCAGCCGCCATGGAGTCAGGGCTGGCGTTGTACGCATCGTTGATGATGCGCACCCGGTCGTTGCCGAGCGGCTGCATCCGCCAGCGTTCGGCGATCTCGACCGTCTCCAACCGGGACACGGCGTCGGCCGGTGCCACGCCGAGCTCCACCGCGGCGGTGATCGCCGCGAGAGCGTTCGTGACGTGGTGGGCACCGAGGACCCGCAGCCGCAACGGCAGCGCTTCGCCCGCGACCTCGACGGTGCACTGGGTGCCGGACGCCGAGACCTCGATCTCCCGCGCGTGCACGGCGGCCGCCGCAGACTGGCCGAACCCGACGACGCGGAGGCCGCGGCTCTCCGCGAGCTCGCGCATCGCCCAGACGCGGGCGTCATCGGCGTTGAGCACCGCGGTTCCGGGGACACGGGCGGCAGCCACGAGCTCGGACTTCGCCTTGGCGGTCGCCTCGATGCCACCGAACCCGCCGGCGTGCGCCATGCCGACCATGAGCACCACGACGAGGTCGGGCTCGACCAGACCGGCCAGCCGCGCGATGCTCCCCGGCGCGGCGGCGCCGAACTCGCTCACGAGGAAGCGAGTGTCGTGCGTGACCCGGAGCATCGTCACCGGGGCGCCGACCTCGTTGTTGAAGGACTTCACCGGCGCGACGGTCGGGCCCTCGTCCTCGAGGATGCGGGCGAGGAAGTTCTTGGTCGTCGTCTTGCCGTTCGAGCCGGTGATCCCCACGATGCGCAGGTTCCCCCCGGCGCGCACGCGCGCCACGACCGCCCGGGCGAGTTCACCGAGCGCGACGACGGCATCCGGCACGACGATCTGGGACACGGCGACATCGACGGGGTGCTCGACGATCGCCAGCACCGCTCCGGCCTCGACGGCAGCACCGACGAAGCGGTGCCCGTCGGTCTCCGCTCCGGGCTTGGCGACGAAGATGGACCCCGCCTCCATGGTGCGGGAATCGGTGTCGACGATGCCGTCGACGACCGTCTCCGGCGTGTGCTCTCCGGCCACGCGCAGTTCACCCCCGATGGCGGTGGTGATCTCAGCGAGCGTCAGGGCGATCATGTCATCTCCATGCGCGGCTCTCGCCGGCTATCCGAACTTGGGGAGGAGCGCGTCCATCGGGACAGAGGACGGCATCACGCGATACGTTTTCATCACCTGCGTCATCGCCTTCTGGAAGGCGGAAGCGGTGGCCGCGGACGATACAACCTTAGTCGGCTCGTCGAGGGTGACCACGACGACGTACTGCGGGTCGTCGACCGGAGCGAAGCCCACCATGCTCGTGTAGTAGACGCCCGCCTTGTAGCCGCCCTTGCCGTCGGAGACCTGCGCGGTACCGGTCTTGCTCGTCACCCGGTAGCCGGGGACCTGGATCCGGTCGGCGTTGCCGCCCT
This sequence comes from Zhihengliuella sp. ISTPL4, assembly GCF_002848265.1. Taxonomy (GTDB): domain Bacteria; phylum Actinomycetota; class Actinomycetes; order Actinomycetales; family Microbacteriaceae; genus Microbacterium. The sequence continues at coordinate 393,327 of NZ_CP025422.1, read as the reverse complement.
GCACGGCCACGTTCTCGAGCATGCGCGTCAGGTCCGCGGCGGTCTGCTCCTTCACGATCTGCTCGTGCTTCGGCTTCGCGCTTTCGGTGACCGTCCCGTCGGGTGCCGTGCACGACTCCACCAGCGACAGGTCGATCTTCTCGCCGCCGTTCGCGATGGCCTGGTACGCCCCCGCGAGCTGCGGGGCGGTCACCGTGAAGTACTGACCGAACGTCGTCGTGTACAGCGACTGGCTGTCCCAGTCGCTCACCGGGTGGAGGATGCCGCCCACCTCGGAGGGGAAGTCCAGGGTCTTCTCGCCGACGCCGAACCGCTGCAGGTAGTCGTAGCGGACCTCAGGGGCGACCATGGTGCCGAACTTCGACAGCGCCGTGTTGGACGAGTCGATCAGTCCACCGGCGAGCGTGTAGTTGTAGGCGGGGTGACTGAAGGCGTCGTTGACGACGGCGCCGTTCGGGAAGGTCTCGCGCGACGAGGCCGTGACCGTGCTCAAGGGCGTGAGGCCTGCCCCCTCCATCGCCGCCGCGGCCGTGATGGCCTTGAACGTCGAGCCCGGCTCGAAGTCGCGGTGGAAGATCTGGCTGTAGCGCGTCTCCGGCGTCGAGGCGTCCAGATCGTTCGGGTCCATCGCCGGCCACTCGGCGGCGGCGCGGATCTTGCCGGTCCCGACCTCGACGACCGTCACCGTGCCGCCCTTCGCACCCTGCTTCTGAGCCTCTTCACCGATCATCTGCTGGAGATACCACTGCAGGTCGCTGTTGATCGTGAGCTGCACGGTGCTGCCGTCGACGGCGTCCGTGACGGACTCGCTTCCGGGGATCACCACCCCGTCCTTGCCCTTGCGATACGTCTTCTCGCCGTTGATCGGTGCGAGGCACGAGTCCTCGAACTGCTCGATGCCGGCCTTGGCCTCCCCCGTGTTGTCGAGGAAGCCCAAGACGTTTCCCGCCACAGCGCCGTTCGGATACACCCGGGTCTCGCGGGGCGTCAGCGCCAGGTAGGACCCGAGCCCGAGATCGCGGAGAGCCATGAACTGCTCGGTGTTCAGTCCGGTCTTCAACGGCGCGTACTGGCTGTTCGGGTCCGCATCCAGGGCGTCGGAGACGCGCTTGCGGATCTCCTCGCCGGGCACCCCGGTGATCGCGGCGATCTTCTCGGAGGCCTCGGCCCACGGCAGCGCCGGATCCTTCTCCTCCGTGAGCCTGATGACCTGCGGGCTGAGCTGTGCGTCGTAGACCATGACGCTCGACGCGAGGACCGTGCCCTCCGCGTCGACGATCGATCCGCGCTGACCCGGGATCGTCGAGCCGCCGCCGATGTGCTCGAGGGACTGGTTCACGTGCTCGTCGGCGCTCACGACCTGGATGTCGATGAGCCGGACGACGAACGCGACCAGGACCGAAAGGATGACCGCCAGTGCGACGACGGTGCGTCGCCGCGGTCCGCGCGTGGCTCGTGTCGTCATGGGATCTCTCCGTCGGTCGAGGCGGTCAGTGGGTCGTGGGGCTGGGGAGGCCGTCGGTGATCGCCGGCGGCAGGTTCTGCGCGGGCGACGTGCCGCCGGTGGTGTTCTCCGCCGCGTTCTCCGCCGGCGGAGTCTCCTCGGTGACGAGGACGTTGCCGACGGCGGCGGTCCCGTGGGGATCGATCGTGGAGACGCCCTCCGCCCCGGCACCCGTGCCGAACACGGCGCCGTCGCTGAGACGGAGGTAGGACGGCGCTCCCGCCACGACCATCCCGAGGTCAGCGGCGCTGCTGGCGAGCACCTGCGGGGAGCTCAGCCCCGTGAGCTCCTCCTGCAGCGCATCCGTGCGGAGGTCGAGTTCCCGCTGCTGCGAGGTGAGTCCCGCGAGAGTGAAGGAGTCCTGCGTGATGGCGAGGGAGAGACCCACCTGCGCCGCGCCGATGGCGAGAGCACCGCCGAGCGCGACCAGCGCGTAGGCGAGCTTCGGCTTCCGACGACGCGCCGGGGCCGTCACCGGCCGGAGGCGGCGCTCTGGCGTCTTCTCCGGTTCGACCGGCTGCAGCGGCAGGGTCGGCTTGCGGACTGCGTTCATGCTCATGCGCTCTCCCGCACCTTCTCGGCGGCGCGCAGGCGCACCGGTATCGCACGCGGGTTGCGTGCGCGCTCTTCGTCGTCGGCGAGTTCCGCTCCCTTGGTGAGGATGCGGAATCGGGGGGCGTGCTCGGGCAGTTCGACCGGCAACCCGGCGGGCGCCGTCGAGGAGGACGCAGCGGCGAAGGCCTGCTTGACCAGCCGGTCCTCGAGGGACTGGTACGACATCACGACGATGCGGCCGCCGACCGCGAGGGCGTCCATGGCGGAGGGGATCGCGTCCGCGAGCACGTTCAGCTCGGCGTTGACCTCGATGCGGAGAGCCTGGAATACGCGCTTCGCCGGGTGCCCGGATCGCTGGGCCGCGGCAGGGGTGGCGGCGACGAGGATGTCGACGAGCTCGCCCGAACGCGTGATGGGCTGCTTCTGGCGGGCCTCGATGATGAAGCGCGCGTACCGGCCGGCGAGCTTCTCCTCTCCGTACCGCTCGAAGATGCGTCGCAGGTTGCCCTCGCTGTAGGTGGCGATGACCTCCGCGGCGGTGATGCCCTTCGTCTGGTCCATCCGCATGTCGAGCGGGGCGTCCTTGGAGTACGCGAAGCCGCGCTCGGCCTCATCGAGCTGCAGGGACGAGACGCCCAGGTCGAACAGGATCCCGGCGGCACCCTGGGCGTGCAGTCCGATCTCGTCGTAGACCGTGTGGACGAGCGTGACCCGGTCGCGGAACCGCGCGAGCCGCTCGCCCGCGATCCGCAGGGCGTCGGTGTCGCGGTCGAGACCGATCAGCCGGATACCGGGGAACCGCTCGAGCAGTGCCTCCGAGTGTCCGCCCATGCCGAGGGTGGCGTCGACGAGCACGGCGCCGTCCTCCTGGAGGGCGGGCGCGAGGAGCTCGACACAACGGTCGAGCAGGACGGGGGTGTGGATGTCGCGGAGGTTCATGATCTCTCTCGGGTCCGACCTTCGGCTCTGATCCCCCTCCGCTTCTCGACCCGGCACCGGGGAAGTGTGTCGGGGCGGGAGCGGCGGGGCATCACAGCCGTGGTCAGAACAGTCCGGGAATCACCTCCTGCTCCAGCTCGGCGTAGGACTCCTCGCCGGCGGCGAGGTAGGCGTTCCAGCTCTCCGCGTCCCAGATCTCGGCGTGGGCGCCGACTCCGGTCACGACGAGCTCCTTCTGAAGACCCGCGTACTGACGCAGGTGGGCGGGGATGGTGATGCGGTTCTGGCTGTCGGGCATCTCCGCACTGGCACCGGAGAGGAACATGCGCATGAAGTCACGCGCCTGCTTGTTGGCGAGCGGCGCCTGACGGATCCGCTCGTGCATCGCCTCGAACTCGGCCGTGCTGAAGACGTAGAGGCAGCGCTCCTGCCCCCGGGTGACGACGACGCCGCCGCCCAGGTCCTCGCGGAACTTCGCGGGGAGGATGACGCGACCCTTGTCGTCCAGCTTCGGTGAGTGCGTGCCCAGCAGCATCGGCCATCACCCCCTCTCCGTCCGGCCAACTCGAGGTGCGCCCCACTTTACTCCACTTTCCTCCACATTCCTACGGTCAATCCAGGCTATCGCGCCCGAGGAGGGGAAACACACGCAAGAGATCCCCGTGATTCCGGGGTGGAGGACGGTGGAGCGTGCGTGGAGGCCCAGTGGAGGAAAGGCGGCGGCCCGCGCACCCCGGACACGAAAAAGCCCGGATGCTCAGCATCCGGGCTTCGTGGTGGAGGGAAAGGGAGGGGTCAGTGACCGTCCTGGCGCCGATCCCATCGGTCGTTCATGCGGTCCATGAAGGAAGAGGAGTCCTGCCGCTTCGGAACAGGTCGGGTCCGCGCTTCGGCCGGCCCGGTTCGTCGCACGGGGGTGACGGCCAGCATCACTCCGCCGAGCATCGCTGCGAAGCCGATCACGCCGACCACGATGCCCCAGATGTCTCCGAGGATGACGCCGACGACCAGTCCGCCGACGCCGGCGAGCAGGAGGAGAGCGCCATAGACGAGGTTGCGATAGCTGAGCGTGCGGTCACCCGACGGCGCGCTCACGACGTCGGCGTCATTGTGCAGGAGATGGCGTTCCATCTCGTCGAGCAGACGTTGCTCCTGTTCGGAGAGTGGCATCTCGTCCCCCTCGGGTATGGTGCCCTCCAGTCTACGCGCGAGCGGCGTCCGGGGCTAGCGGTTCGGGCCTCTCATCCTTTACGTATGCTGGGAGTCGTGCCGACCCCCTCCCCCTCCGTCTCCGACGCCGTGGCCGCGCGGCTGGACCTCTTCCTCGACCGGATGCGGACGGAGTCGGCGGAGTACGGCGCCGATGCCGCGGCCTTCCTGGATGCGGCGGCCGACACTCTCTCCGGGGGGAAGCGGCTGCGTGCCCGCTTCTGTCACGCCGGTTGGCGCGCGGTCGCGCGCTTCCGCGACCGGCTCGCCGTCGAGGACGATGCGCTGTGGGATGTCTGCGCCGCCCTGGAGATCTTCCAGTCCGCCGCTCTCGTCCACGACGACCTCATCGACAACTCGGACACTCGGCGTGGCCGCCCCGCTGCGCATCGGGCTCTGGAGGCGTCTCATCGTTCTGCCGGCTGGTCAGGCGACGCCGCCGCCTTCGGACGTGCGGGCTCCGTGCTGCTCGGCGACCTCCTCGTCGCCTGGAGCGACGACCTCCTGGAGTCCGCGCTCGACGGCCACAGCCAGGCGCGCACCGTGCGCGCCGAGTACGCACGCATGCGCCGGGATGTCACGACCGGACAGTTCCTCGACATCGCCGAGGAGTCCGCGTGGAGCGTCAGCGACGACCGTGAGCACGCCGAACGGGCCCTTCGCGTGGCCTCACTGAAGTCGGCGCGCTACAGCATCGAGCAGCCCCTCATCCTGGGAGCGAGCCTCGCCGGAGCGGATGCCGAGCAGACCCAGGCCCTCCGCCGGTTCGGGCACCCGCTGGGTCTCGCGTTCCAGTTGCGCGACGACGTGCTCGGGGTCTTCGGCGATGCCGCCGTCACCGGGAAACCAGCGGGCGACGACCTGCGCGAGGGCAAGCGCACCGTCCTCATCGCCCTCACCAGAGAGCGGCTGGAAGCCCCGGCGCGGCGAGTTCTCGACGAGATGCTCGGAGACCCGGACCTGACCGCATCACAGGTCTCGTTCCTTCAGGAGACGATCGCCGCGACCGGAGCCCTGGAACGCGTCGAGACCATGATCGCCGACTACGCCCGAGAGGCCGACCGTGCGCTCTCCGGCGCCCGGCTCGAAGACGCCGCGGTCGGCGAGCTCCGCGATCTCGGCAGAGCGGCGACGGTGCGCTCCTCCTGACCGCAGCGCCTCAGGCGAGGGTGCGCGCGAGGCGACGGACCTCGCTCTTGTGGCCGGCAAGCAGCGACGCGATGGGGGAACGCCCGAGCGTCTCGTCTTCGGCGAGCAGCCAGTCGATCAGCTCGTCGTCGGAGAAGCCGGCGTCCTGCAGCACGATGATCGTCCCGCGCAGGGAGCTCAGCGGCTGCCCGTCCACGATGAACACGGACGGCACGGCGAACACCCCGCTGCGACGGGAGCCGACGAGGTAGTGCTCGTCGATCAGACGGCGGACGCGGCCGAGGGGCTCGCCGAGCACCTCGACGAGGTCGGGCATGGTCAGCCACTCGGGTGCGGCGTCAGGGGTGGCAGCGACGTTCTCAGACACGTTGCCACTATCTCACCTCCGCCGTCGCAGCGCATATCCATCACTTCTGTCACAGAGGCCACACCTGTCACTTCTGTTGACATCTCTATACATCCGTGTCAGCGTGAAGTGCTCGAAAAGGGGGCCGACGTGATCATCCAGACAGCCATGGCCGGTGCTCTCGCCGCCACTCTGACGGCGACACCCGCCGTTGCGCCCGCGCCGCCGGTCGCAGCGCACGAACGACACCGCATCGCTCCGGTGCGCGTCGTGCCGACACAGGCCGCGCCGCCCTCGCACGTCGTGCAGCCGGGCGACACGGTCGCCGGCATCGCCGGCCGCTACGGACTGAAGACCACCGATGTCCTCACCTGGAACGGCCTCTCCTGGCGCTCCGTGATCTACCCGGGCCAGACGCTGTCTCTGCGCGCCGCGGCCTCCGCACCCACGCCGGCGCCCGCGACGACTCCCGCCGCCACGAAGACGCACACCGTCGCGGCGGGCGACACCGTCTTCGGCATCGCGGGGAAGTACGGCACTTCGGTGAGCGCGATCCTCGCCGCCAACGGCCTTTCCGCCGGCGCCATCATCTACCCGGGACAGAAGCTCACCGTATCCGGGACCACCGCTTCCACTCCGGCTCCGGCAGCCGCACCAGCGGCGGCGCCCGAGACCTCTCCGCAGACCGGCGGCCGCGCGCACACCGTCGCCGCGGGCGAGACGCTGTTCTCGATCGCTCAGCGGTACGGGACGACCACGCAGTCCCTCTTCGCCTGGAACGGCCTCGACGCGTCCTCGATCATCTACCCGGGTCAGCGCCTCGCCGTACAGGCCCCGCCTGCTCCGGAGCCCGCCGCCGCCCCCACGGGACAGCGCACGGCCACCCTGACGGCTGAGCAGGCTGCCAACGCGGCGCTCATCATCCGGGTGGGTCGGGAGCTCGGCGTCTCCGACCGCGGGATCGCCATCGCGCTCGCGACCGGCATGGTGGAGTCGGATCTCCGCAACCTGGACTGGGGCGACCGCGACTCGCTCGGGATCTTCCAGCAGCGCCCGAGCACCGGCTGGGGCACTCCGGCGCAGATCATGGATGCGGAACGGAGCACCAGGGTCTTCTACGGCGGCGCCGGCGACCCCAACGGACACGTCACCCGCGGGCTGCTCGACATCCCCGGCTGGGAATCGCTGGCCTTCACCGACGCAGCCCAAGCCGTGCAGATCTCCGCCTACCCCGATCGCTACGGGCAGTGGGAGGCACAGGCGTACGCATGGCTCGCCCAGCACGGGTGAGGCGCTCGGAAATCCGGATGCTCCGAGGGGTGAGGCGTTCCCGGGGCTTTCAGCCAATCGTCCATAGACTTCTGTCGTGACGACCAATCAGCAGGCCGACCCCCTCATCGGGCGGCTTGTCGACGGCCGGTACCGCGTCCGCGCGCGGATCGCCCGCGGTGGTATGGCCACCGTCTACGTCGCGACCGACCTCCGCCTCGAGCGCCGCATCGCCCTCAAGGTCATGCACGCGCATCTGAGCGACGACTCCGCGTTCCAGAGCCGGTTCATCCAAGAGGCCCGTGCCGCCGCCCGCCTCGCCGACCCGCACGTCGTCAACGTGTTCGACCAGGGGCAGGACGGCGAACTCGCCTACCTCGTGATGGAGTACCTGCCGGGCATCACCCTTCGCGAGCTGCTCCGCGAGCAGAAGCGCCTCACCGTCGCCCAGACGATCACGATCATGGACGCCGTGCTCGCCGGGCTGTCCGCTGCCCACCGCGCCGGCATCGTGCACCGCGACGTCAAACCGGAGAACGTGCTGCTCGCGGAAGACGGTCGCATCAAGATCGGTGACTTCGGCCTCGCGAGGGCCACGACCGCGAACACCGCGACCGGGCAGCAGTTGCTCGGCACGATCGCGTATCTCGCTCCCGAGCTCGTCACCCGGGGCACCGCCGATGCGCGCAGCGACATCTACGCCCTCGGCATCATGCTCTACGAGATGCTCGTCGGCGAGCAGCCCTACAAGGGCGAGCAGCCGATGCAGATCGCGTTCCAGCACGCCACCGAGTCGGTCCCCCGTCCCAGTGTGCGCAATCCCGCGGTGCCGGAGCAGCTCGACGAGCTCGTGCTGTGGGCGACGGAGAAGTCGCCGGACGAGCGACCGGACGACGCCCAGCAGATGCTCGACCGCCTGCGCGAGATCGAGCGCGAGATCGGTGTCGCCCCCGCCGTGTCGCGGACGACCGGCGCCGCCAAGGACCAAGCCGACTCCGGCGACCTCACGAAGGTCATGCCGGGCACCATGGTCCTCCCCGAACCGGCGACGGCCACCTCCCCCGCGATCGACAACGCGACGATCCTCCGACGCCGCGCCGCCAAGCGTCGCGCGCGCGGCACCTTCCTCCTCTCCCTCGTCCTCCTGCTCGCGGTCCTCGCCGGCGGGGTGGGATGGTGGTTCGGCTCGGGACCCGGTTCGCTGATCGCGGTGCCCGACGTGGCGGGGCAGACGTACGACGCGGCGGCTGCCGAGCTCACCGAAGCCGGTTTCGCACCCGCACAGCGCGACGAGTTCTCCGTGGACATCGAGCAGGGCATCGTCATCGAGACGGATCCGGGGAAGGGCGCCAGGATCGACAAGGGCACGACCGTCACCGTCGTCGTCTCCGCCGGCCCCGCCGCGCATGACCTCGCTCCCGTCGCCGGACAGCCGGCCGACGATGTCCGGGCCGCGTTGCAGGCGGCGAACCTGGAGATCACCGGCGACGAGGAGTACTTCACCGATGCCGCGGACGGATCGGTGATCAACGTGCGCATCACTCCCCGCGACGGCGGCGATGCCTTCGGCTGCGAGGAGGGCTGCACGGTCCACGAGAAGGACACCGCGACCATCCAGGTGTCGCGCGGGCCCGTGCCGGACGTCACGGACATGACCGTCAGACAGGCCACCGAGACACTCACCGGCAAGGGCCTCAAGGTCGCCGAGGAGAGCATCTACCGCTCGAGCGACTCGATCGGCAAGGATCGGGTCATCGGATACGCGGATCGCGCCGAGGAGGGATCGTGGCGCCCCGGCGAGACGATCCAGCTCATCGTCTCCCAGGGACCACCGCTGTTCGACGTGCCGGACGTGTCCGGCATGACGCGCGACGAAGCGACGAACGCCCTCTCCGACGCCGGCTTCACCTGGAGCTATACGAGCAGCACCGGTCTGCCGGACTCGGTGTGGGATCTCCTCGCGAACGAGAACACACGCGTGGAGTCGTACAGCCCGTCCGAACCGCAGCGGAAGGGCACGAGCATCACGCTCACCATGAGCTTCGCCGGCTGACGCCGACACGACGAAGGGGCCGGAACATCGTTCCGGCCCCTTCGTCGCATCCTTCCGCGGATCAGCGCTTCTCGAGCTCCTCGGCGACGAGGAACGCCAGCTCCAGGGACTGCATGTGGTTCAGGCGCGGGTCGCACAGGCTCTCGTAGCGGGTCGCCAGCGCTGCCTCGTCGATCTGCTCCGAACCGCCGAGGCACTCGGTGACGTCGTCGCCGGTGAGCTCGACGTGGATGCCGCCGGGGAACGTGCCCACCGCGCGGTGCGCCTCGAAGAACCCGCGGACCTCGTCGACGACGTCGTCGAAACGACGCGTCTTGTAGCCGGTCGGCGTGGTAATGCCGTTGCCGTGCATGGGGTCGGTGACCCACAGCGGCTGCGCTCCCGACTCGCGGACCGCCTCCAGCAGCGGGGGCAGTGCGTCACGGATGCGGCCGGCACCCATGCGCGTGATGAACGTCAGGCGACCGGGCTCGCGCTCCGGGTCCAGCTTGTCGATCAGCGCGAGCGCGGTCTCCGGCGTCGTGGTGGGGCCCAGCTTCACGCCGATCGGGTTCCGGATCTTCGAGAAGTAGTCGACGTGCGCGCCGTCGAGCTCGCGCGTGCGCTCCCCGATCCACAGGAAGTGGGCCGAGGTGTTGTACGGAGTGTCCGTGCGTGAGTCGATCCGCGTCATCGGGCGCTCGTAGTCCATGAGCAGGCCCTCGTGGCCGGTGAAGAACTCGACGCGCTTGAGCTCGTCGAAGTCCGCGCCGGCAGCCTCCATGAACTTGATCGCCCGATCGATCTCGGCGGCCATGCGCTCGTAGCGCTGATTCGCCGGGTTCTGCGCGAAGCCCTTGTTCCAGGAGTGCACCTCGCGGAGGTCGGCGAAGCCACCCTGCGTGAACGCGCGGATGAGGTTCAGCGTCGATGCCGCGGTGTGGTACCCCTGCAGGAGACGTCCGGGGTCGGCCTGACGCGAGCCCTCGGTGAAGTCGTAGCCGTTGACGATGTCGCCGCGGTAGGCGGGCAGCGTGACCTCGCCGCGCGTCTCGGTGTCGCTGGAGCGCGGCTTGGCGAACTGCCCGGCCATGCGTCCCATCTTCACGACCGGCATGGAGGCGCCGTACGTGAGCACCACGGCCATCTGCAGCACCGTCTTGATGCGGTTGCGGATCTGCTCGGCCGTCGCCCCGGCGAAGGTCTCGGCGCAGTCGCCGCCCTGCAGGAGGAACGCCTGCCCGGAGGCCGCCCTGGCGAGGCGTTCGCGGAGGTTGTCGACCTCACCGGCGAAGACCAGCGGCGGGAGGCTCGAGATCTGCCGGGAGACGTCGGCGACGCGATCGGCGTCAGGCCACTGCGGCTGCTGCTTGATGGGAAGCGAGCGCCATGCATCAAGGGCTTCGATGTGGTGCGGGAGCATGCGTCAAGCCTAGTGGGACGAGGTACCCCCGAGATGCGCTGCGGAGCCTATGTGACGCGGCTCGGGAGGCGGTCCTTGACGGTCGACGCGTAGACGTCCTCGTACTCCTGCTGACCGAGCCGCTGCAGCGCCACCATGATCTCGTCGGTGACGGAGCGGAGGATGTAGCGGTCGTTCTCCATGCCCGCGTAACGGGAGAAGTCCAGCGGCTCGCCGATGACGATCCCGACGCGCATGACCCGCGGGATGCGGCGGCCGATGGGCATGGCCGTGTCGGTGTCCACCATGATGACCGGGATGACGGGAACCTTGGCCTCGAGCGCCATCCGGGCGATGCCGGTGCGGCCGCGGTAGAGCTTGCCGTCGGGGCTGCGCGTGCCCTCGGGGTAGATGCCCAGCAGGTCCCCGCCGCCGAGCACCTGAAGGCCGGTGTTCAGGGAGGCCTCGGACGCCTTGCCGCCGGAGCGGTCGATGGGGATCTGGCCTGTCGCCTTCATGAAGAAGCGGGTGGACCAGCCCTTGAGGCCTCGCCCGGTGAAGTAGTCGCTCTTCGCGAGGAACGACATCGGCCGGTCGATCACGAGCGGCAGGAAGATCGAGTCCGCGAAGGAGAGATGGTTGCTGGCCAGGATCGCGGCCCCGGTCGCGGGCACGTTCTTCCGCCCCACGATCCAGGGACGGAACACGGCCTTGACCACGGGGCCGATCACGACGTACTTCATCAGCCAGTAGAACATCGAGGTGAAGTCTAGCGCCGCCCCTCGGAACGCCCTGCCCGTTCTTCGCCTCGACACCCGAAGAGCGACTCAGTTCCACCCTGACCGCGACCCGGTGCCATGCCCTAGACTCGGACCAACGCCCGTGCCCGACCGGTACCGAAGGAGCTGCCGTGGTCCAGTTTGAAGTCCCCGCGATCGTCCCCGCCGATCCCGACGCGAACGTCGCCGACCTGCTTGCGAAGCGCGTCGAGGCGACTCCCGACCGGGCGCTGTTCTCCGTCCCGCAAGGCGACGGATGGCGCGACATCACCGCTGCCGACTTCGAGACCGCGGTGATCGCGCTCGCGAAGGGCTTCACCGCCGCCGGCATCCAGCCCGGCGAGAAGGTCGGCTTCCTCGCCCGCACCACGTACGAGTGGAGCCTCGTCGACTTCGCCCTCTTCTACGCCGGTGCCGTCATGGTGCCGATCTACGAGACGAGCTCGCCGTCGCAGATCCAGTGGATCCTCGAGGATTCCGGCGCGATCGCCCTCGTCGTCGAGTCGCCGGAGCACTTCGCCCGCGTCGACGAGGTCCGCGGCGATCTGCCTCTCCTCCGCGAGGTCTGGCAGCTGCATCTCGGTGCGATCGATACGCTCACCGCGCAGGGGGCGTCGGTCTCCGATGAGGAGATCCAGCGTCGCCGCAACCTCGCCGTCGGCTCGGACATCGCGACCCTCATCTACACCTCCGGCTCCACCGGCCGCCCCAAGGGCTGCGTGCTCACGCACAGCAACTTCGTCGAGTTGTCCCGCAACTCCGCCAAGGCGCTCGACGAGGTCGTGCAGACGCCCGGCGCCTCCACGCTCCTCTTCATCACGACCGCGCACGTCTTCGCCCGCTTCATCTCCATCCTCAACGTGCACGCGGGCGTCCGCACCGGCCACCAGCCGGACACGCGACAGCTGCTCCCCGCGCTCGGCTCGTTCCAGCCCACCTTCCTCCTCGCGGTCCCCCGGGTGTTCGAGAAGGTCTACAATTCGGCCGAGCAGAAGGCCGAGGCCGGCGGCAAGGGCAAGATCTTCCGCGCGGCCGCCGACGTCGCGATCGAGCACTCCCGCCTCCTCGAGGAGGGCAAGAAGATCCCGTTCGGGATGAAGCTCAAGTTCGCGCTGTTCAACAAGCTCGTCTACTCCAAGCTGCGTGAGGCCATGGGCGGCAACGTCGCCTACGCCGTGTCCGGCTCCGCTCCCCTGGGCGCGCGCCTCGGGCACTTCTTCCACAGCCTCGGCGTCGTGATCCTCGAGGGCTATGGCCTGACCGAGACCACGGCCCCGGCGACGGTGAACCTGGCCTCGAAGTCGAAGATCGGCACGGTCGGTCCCGCCCTCCCCGGCGTGGGCGTGCGTCTCGCCGACGACGGCGAGATCGAGGTGCGCGGCATCAACGTCTTCAAGGAGTACTGGAACAACCCCGAGGCCACCGCCGAGGCGTTCAGCGACGGCGGATGGTTCCACACGGGCGACATCGGCAGCTTCGACGCCGACGGCTTCCTCACCATCACCGGGCGCAAGAAGGAGATCATCGTCACGGCGGGTGGGAAGAACGTCGCTCCCGCCGCGCTGGAGGACCCGATCCGCGCGAACCCGATCGTCGGGCAGGTCGTCGTCGTCGGCGACCAGCGCCCCTTCATCTCCGCTCTCGTCACGCTCGACCCGGAGATGCTGCCGACCTGGCTCGGCAACAACGGTCTCGACGCGAACATGAGCCTGGCGGAAGCCTCCGCGAACCCGCAGGTCCGCGCCGAGGTGCAGCGCGCGGTCGACGCGGCGAACGAGCGGGTGTCGCGGGCGGAATCCATCCGCAAGTTCACGATCCTCGACTCGGAGTGGACGGAGGCCTCCGGCCACCTCACCCCGAAGCTGTCGATCAAGCGCGCCGTCATCATGAACGACTTCGCCGACGAGATCTCCGCGATCTACGACGAGCCCGTCGCCACGACCAACGTCGCGATCGGCGGCTGATCCGCCCGTCGACCCACCCCCTTCTGACCGAACCGGCCCCTTGCGCTCGCGCGCAAGGGGCCGGTTCGTACGAAAAGGGGTGGGTCGACGGTCAGAACCAGGAGCTCTCGCGGACTTCGCGCATCGCGACCTTCCGGGTCTCGGGGTCGAGCCGGGAGAGGAAGAGCTTGCCGTCGAGGTGGTCGGTCTCGTGCTGGAGCGCCTGCGCGAGCAACCCATCGCCCTCGAGCACGACCGGCTGGCCGTCCAGGTCGATCCCCTCGACGCGGGCCCAGGGGTGGCGCTGAGCGTCGTGCCAGAGACCCGGCACCGAGAGGCAGCCCTCCCCCGTCGGCTGCGGCTCGCCGCGCACCTCGGTCAGCACCGGATTGAGGACGTAGCCGATCTCGCCGTCCACGTTGTAGCTGAAGGCACGGAGCGCGACGCCGATCTGCGGCGCGGCCACGCCGGCGCGCCCCGGGAGCTCGACGGTCTCCAGCAGGTCGGTGACGAGCGCACGCACGCCGTCGTCGATCTCCTCGATGGGCGCGCACACCGTCCGCAGGACCGGGTCGCCGAAGATGCGGATCTCTCGGACCGTCATCAGGCGGCCTTCGCCCGCAGGCCCTCGATGAGAAGCGCCGCGAGTTCCCGCGCCGCCTTCCTCGTCTCGGGGAGGAGGTTCGCGAAGACGATCGTCCCGCCCGCGGCGATCTGCGGATCGTACGGCACGCGCACGACGCTGCGGGCCCGCGACGCGAAGTGCGCCTCGAGCTCTCCCAGGCGCACGAGGGGAGTCCCCGGCGTCGACTGGTTCAGCACCACGATCGCGTCCCGCGCCTGCTGCGCGTACCCGTTGGTCTCCAGCCACGTGAGCGTCTCGGACGCCAGCCGTGCCTCGTCCACACTGAGTCCGGAGACGATGACGATCTGATCGGCGAGGTCGAGCGTCGCCGACATCACCGAGTGGACGATGCCGGTGCCGGTGTCGGTGAGGACGAGCGAGTAGTAGTGCGCGGCCACGTCGGCCACGTCGCGATAGTCGTCGTCACTGAAAGCCTCGGCCACCCGAGGATCGGCATCCGAGGCGAGCACGTCGAGGCGCGTCGCATCCCGGGCCACGATCGCGGAGATGTCGTGGTAGCCGCGCACATCGTCGCGGATGCGGACGAGGTCGCGCACGGACTTGCCGTGCTGCGCGCGCTGGACCCGGTCGGCGAGCGTCCCGCGGTCGGGGTTGGCGTCCACCGCGATGACGCGGTCTTCCCTCGCGTCCGCGAGGGCCATCCCGAGGAGCGCCGTGATGGTGGTCTTGCCCACGCCGCCCTTGCGCGAGAGCACCGGCACGAAGCGCGCGCCGCCGGCGAGCGGGGCGGCGATCCGCGCCGTGAGCTCCTTGCGTTCGCGCGCACGTCGGCTGTCGCCGAGGTTCAGCCGTCGACCGGACAGCGTGTAGACCAGGTGACTCCACCCGCCTTCGGGTTCCGGCTTGGCCACCCGGTGCGGGTCGAGGAGGCGGTCGGTGGTGAGCAGATCGGACGACTCGCGGGCGGACTCCCCCAGCTCCCCCAGACGCTTCGCGGTGAGGGTCACATCCGTGCGAGGCGCCGGACGTGCGGCCGCGACGGGCTTGTCGTCGGCTTCGGTCATCATCGTGGTCTCCTTCTGCACGGGTGCCTGCGGGGCGCGGACCGGCTTCGCAGCGGCGGTCTCCGCACGGTCGGCGCCGGCCTTCGCGAGGAAGCGGGCCGCGGCCTCCTCCTCTTCCGCCACGGGGTCCGGCACGGCATCGATGGACTTCGCGGGTTCCTCCACCACGACGGCATCGATCACCTCATCGAGTCGCGGTGCGTCGAGAACGGCCTTCGGCGCGGCGGGAAGGGTGAGGTCATCCACGATGAGATCGATCCCGACCTCCCCGTCCACCACACCGTCGTCGGCGAGGTCGTCGTCCTCCTCCGCCGGCAGGGTCACCCGCACCTGCGCGGTCGCACCGAGGATGCCGATGCCGGCGGTGTCGACGGACGCGGTGTCGTCGAGCACCCCCAGCGGACTGTCCTCGGGATCGGCGTTGTTCTTCGCGGTCACGTGTCACTCCCAACCTGTGCGGGCCTCGGGATGCGCCCAGGGTGCGCGGCCTCGCCCGCACAAGATTAGTGCGCCGGCCGGATCACGACCAAAAGATCACCC
The DNA here is from genome assembly GCF_002848265.1 of Zhihengliuella sp. ISTPL4. Classification (GTDB taxonomy): domain Bacteria; phylum Actinomycetota; class Actinomycetes; order Actinomycetales; family Microbacteriaceae; genus Microbacterium. The sequence goes on along the minus strand of NZ_CP025422.1, from coordinate 378,010 downwards.
GCGTCCACCTGCTGCGTCTCCGCGATGGCGTGCCGCTCCACGATCCCGTCCACGGGTGCCGTGATGGCGGCCTCCATCTTCATCGCCTCGATCGACGCGACCGGCTCGCCCGCGCGCACGGTCACCCCCACCTCGGCCTTGAGGGTGACCACTCCGGAGAACGGCGCCGCAACCTGGCCGGGCACCGACGTGTCGGCCTTCTCCACCTCGTGCACATCGACGGCGACGGAGCGATCCCGCACGAACACCGGGCGGAGCTGACCGTTCAGCGTCGTCATGACCGTCCGCATGCCCTTGTCGTCGGCTTCGCCGATCGCTTCGAGCCCGACGTACAGCTGCACGCCGCGATCGATCTCTATGAGATGCTCCTGGCCGGGAACCAGGCCATAGAGGTAGTCGCTCGTGTCGAGAACGGAGAGGTCGCCATACTGCTCGCGCCGCTCGGCGAACTCCGCCGTGGGGGCCGGGAAGAGCAGCGTGTTCAGGCGCGAGCGCCGCTGCGCGCTCGTCCCGGCCAACTCCGCCTCGTCCTGGTCCGTCAGCGCCGTCAGTCCCGTGCGCACGGCACGCCCCGCGAGCACCTTGGAGCGGAACGGCTCCGGCCAGCCGCCCGGGAGGTCGCCGAGCTCGCCGGCCATGAAGCCCACGACGGAGTCGGGCACGTCGTACTTCTCCGGGTTCGCCTCGAAGTCCGCGGGGTCGGCCTTCACCGCGGCGAGGTGCAGCGCGAGATCACCCACGACCTTCGACGACGGCGTGACCTTCGGCACGCGACCGAGGATGCGGTCGGCCGCGGCGTACATGTCCTCGATGAGTTCGAAGTCCTCCGCGAGGCCGAGGGCCTTGGCCTGCTGCCGGAGGTTCGACAGCTGTCCTCCGGGGATCTCGTGGTGGTACACGCGCCCCGTGGGTCCGGGAAGCCCGGACTCGAACGGCGCGTACTGGCGACGCACCGCCTCCCAGTAGGGCTCGAGGTCGGACACGGCCGCGAGCGAGAGCCCGCTGTCCCGCTCCGTGTGGGCGAGGGCGGCCACGAGCGACGACAGCGACGGCTGGCTGGTCGTTCCGGACAGCGGCGCCGAAGCGGCGTCCACGGCATCCACGCCCGCGGCGCTGGCCGCGAGCAGGGTCGCGAGCTGTCCACCGGGAGTGTCGTGGGTGTGCAGGTGCACGGGCAGGTCGAAGCGCTCGCGCAGCGCCGCGACGAGCTTCGCGGCCGCGGCCGGCCGGAGCAGGCCGGCCATGTCCTTGATCGCGAGGATGTGCGCACCGGCGTCGACGATCTGGTCGGCCAGTCCCAGGTAGTAGTCGAGGGTGTAGAGCCCCTCGGCGGGGTCGAGCAGGTCGCCGGTGTAGCAGAGCGCGACCTCCGCCACCGCGGTTCCCGTGGCGCGGACCGCCTCGATCGCCGGGCGCATCTGCTCCACGTCGTTGAGCGCGTCGAAGATGCGGAAGATGTCGACGCCGCTCGCCGCCGCCTCCGCGACGAAGGCCTCGGTCACCGCCGTCGGGTACGGCGTGTAGCCGACCGTGTTCCGGCCGCGCAGGAGCATCTGGATCGCGACGTTCGGCAGCGCCGCGCGCAGCTTGTCGAGGCGCTCCCAGGGGTCTTCCCCGAGGAAGCGGAGTGCGACGTCGTAGGTGGCACCGCCCCAGGCCTCCACCGACAGCAGCTCCGGTGTCAGCCGGGCCAGGTACGGGGCGGCGGCGACGAGGTCCTTCGTGCGGACCCGGGTCGCGAGCAGCGACTGGTGCGCGTCGCGGAAGGTCGTGTCGGTGATCGCGAGCGCGCTCTGGGCGCGCAGGCCGCGGGCGAACTCCTCGGGGCCGACGTCGAGCAGCCGCTGCCGGGAGCCGGGCGCGGGCTCGGCGGTCAGGTCGATCGGCGGGAGCTTGGTGGCCGGATCGATGACGCCGGGGTGCGCGCCGTGGGGCTTGTTCACCGTCACGTCGACGAGCCAGTTGAGGATCTTCGTCCCACGGTCTTTCGATTCGCGCCCTCGGAGCAGCTCGGGACGCTCATCGATGAACGACGTGCTGACATCACCGCGGATGAACGCCTCGTCCTCGAGCAGCGCCTGGAGGAACGGGATGTTCGTGGAGACGCCGCGGATGCGGAACTCGGCGAGAGCACGGCGGGCACGGGCGACGGCGGCAGGGAAGTCCCGGCCGCGGCACGTGAGCTTCGCCAGCATCGAGTCGAAGTGCGGGCTGATCTGCGCGCCCTGGTGCACGGTGCCGCCGTCCAGGCGGATCCCGGCGCCGCCGGGCGAGCGGTAGGTCGTGATCTTCCCGGTGTCGGGGCGGAAGCCCTGCGTCGGGTCCTCCGTGGTGATGCGGCACTGCAGCGCGGCACCGCGCAGGTGCAGGTTCTCCTGCTGCAGTCCGAGCTCCGCGAGGGTCTGCCCTGCGGCGATGCGCATCTGACTCTGCACGAGATCGACGTCGGTGACCTCCTCGGTCACCGTGTGCTCGACCTGGATGCGGGGATTCATCTCGATGAAGACGACCTCGCCCGCGCGCTCCCCCGCGGTCTCCAGGAGGAACTCGACGGTCCCGGCGTTCTCGTAGCCGATGGACCGCGCGAAGGCGACGGCGTAGCCGTGCAGTGCTGTGCGCACGTCGTCGTCGAGGTTGGGGGCCGGGGCGATCTCGACGACCTTCTGGTGCCGCCGCTGCACGGAGCAGTCCCGCTCGAACAGGTGCACCGTCTCGCCGGTCTTGTCCGCGAGGATCTGCACTTCGATGTGACGCGGGCGCACGACGGCCTGCTCGAGGAACATCCGGGGATCGCCGAAGGCGCTGCCCGCTTCCCGCATCGCCTCGGCGAGAGCGGGTCCGAGATCCCCGAGCGTCTCGACGCGTCGCATGCCTCGGCCCCCGCCGCCGGCGACCGCCTTGGCGAAGAGCGGGAAGCCGATCTCCTCCGCCTGGGCGACGAGCGCGTCGACATCGTCGGAGGCCTCCGTGGACCGGAGCACGGGGACACCCGCTTCGACCGCGTGCCGCTTGGCCTCGACCTTGTTGCCGGCCATCTCCAGCACCTTCGCGGGCGGTCCGATGAAGACGATGCCGTGCGCAGCGGCCTTCTCCGCGAGCTCCGGGTTCTCCGAGAGGAAGCCGTAACCGGGGTAGATGGCGTCGGCACCCGACTCGGTGGCGACGCGGATGATCTCGTCGACATCCAGGTAGGCGCGCACCGGATGGCCCCGCTCGCCGATCACGTACGCCTCGTCGGCTTTGAGCCGGTGCACCGAGCCGCGGTCCTCGTGCGGGAAGACGGCGACGGTGCGCGCCCCCACTTCCACGGCCGCTCGGAATGCCCGGATCGCGATCTCGCCACGATTCGCCACAAGGATCTTCTGGAACATGCACACCTCTGAGAGCTCGATGCACGGCCGAAGCACGCACATGGGGCGGGGCTGAGTGTTCCCCCAGCCTAGGGGAAGGTAACGTGGAGTCCGTGCACGTACTCAGCGTCAGCTCTCTCAAGGGAGGCGTCGGCAAGACGACCGTGACACTCGGGCTGGCCTCCGCGGCTTTCGCCCGGGGCGTCCGGACTCTCGTCGTCGACCTCGACCCGCAGTCCGACGTCTCCACCGGGATGGACATCCAGGTCGCCGGACGACTCAACATCGCCGATGTGCTGGCGAACCCGAAGGAGAAGACCGTCCGTCAGGCGATCACCTCCAGCGGCTGGGCCAAGGTCCACCCCGGCACCATCGACGTGCTGATCGGCAGCCCGTCCGCCATCAACTTCGACGGCCCGCACCCGAGCGTCCGTGACGTGTGGAAGCTCGAGGAGGCCCTCGCGGCGGTCGAGGCGGACTACGACCTCGTGCTCATCGACTGCGCCCCGTCGCTGAACGCCCTCACGCGCACCGCGTGGGCCGCCAGCGACCGCGTGATGGTCGTCACCGAGCCCGGCCTCTTCTCCGTGGCCGCAGCGGACCGTGCGCTCCGCGCGATCGAGGAGATCCGCCGTGGCCTCTCCCCTCGCCTTCAGCCGCTGGGCATCGTCGTCAACCGCGTGCGCCCGCAGTCGATCGAGCACCAGTTCCGCATCAAGGAGCTGCGGGACATGTTCGGTCCCCTCGTCCTCTCGCCGCAGCTACCGGAGCGCACCTCCCTGCAGCAGGCGCAGGGCGCCGCGAAACCCCTCCACATCTGGCCCGGCGACTCGGCGCAGGAGCTCGCCGCCGACTTCGACCAGCTCCTCGACCGCATCATCCGGACCGGCCGCATCCCGGTCCCGGAGAACGGACCGCAGAGCTGACGCCAAGAACGACGAAACGGCCATCCTCTTCGAGGGTGGCCGTTCTTCGTGAAGCGGGAGGGAGGGCGTCAGGCCGTGCGCTTGGCGCGCCGGGCCGACAGCTCGTCGACCGGGTCCGGTGCGGTCGGATCGAACGCGACGAGCGTCGACTCCACCTCGCGGAGGACCTTGCCGACCGCGATGCCGAACACGCCCTGACCGCGGCTGACGAGGTCGATCACCTCGTCGTTCGACGTGCAGAGGTAGACCGAGGCACCGTCGCTCATGAGCGTCGTGCCGGCGAGATCGCGGATACCGGCGCGACGGAGTTCGTCCACCGCGGTACGGATCTGCTGCAGGGAGATGCCCGTGTCGAGCAGACTCTTGACGAGCTTGAGTACGAGGATGTCGCGGAAGCCGTAGAGCCGCTGGGACCCCGAGCCGTTCGCGCCGCGCACCGTGGGTTCCACGAGCTCGGTGCGAGCCCAGTAGTCGAGCTGGCGGTACGTGATGCCGGCGGCGCGGGCCGCAACGGCACCGCGGTAGCCGACCTCATCGTCCATCGCCGGCAGACCGTCCGTGAAGAGGAGTTCGGTCACGAACCGCGGGTCGCCTGCGAGCTCATCCGCATTCATCTGAAATCCTCCCTGGAACGGTTATCTCCACGGTAGAGCAGGGTCCCGGCACCGGCAACGACATCCGTGCGACGCCGAAGGTGTGTCGCAATCAGTTCGTTACGAAAGGATGCGCGTGAGCGCATCCTTCACGAACAGCGTCCGCACGTCGTCGATCCGCGTGGCCAACTCCGGCGCCAGCTCGTTGGCGCGGGCCCGCGACGCCGCGTCCGTCCGGCGCAGCAACGTGGACAGCGCCGACTCGATCAGGGCCACCTCGCGCTCGGCCCCCTGACGGAGGGAGCGGAGATGGCGCGGCTCGATGCCGTGCCGGTCGAGAGCGACGAGCCCGCGGAGCAGCGCGACCGTGGATTCCGGGTACGTCTCCTGCGCGGTGATGACCCCGGTGCTGATCGCGTCGTTGAGCAGCTGCGGCCCGGCACCGGCGGCGGCCAGCAGCTCCTCGCGGCGATAGCGGCGCGGAGCGGGCGCGATCGAGGGCGGCGGGGCGAGCGTGGCCGTCTCTCCTGAGGCCTCGGCCTCGTCGAGCTGCTCACGGATCACGCTGAGCGGAAGGTAATGATCCCGCTGCAACGTCAGCCCCAGACGGAGGCGTTCGATGTCGGACGCCGAGAACTTCCGATAGCCGGACTCTGTGCGGGACGGGCGGACGATGCCCTGCACTTCCAGGAACCGCAGCTTGCTGGAGGTCAGGTCGGGGAACTCCGGGGTGAGACGAGCGAGCACCTGACCGATACTCAGCAGGCCCGCGGACGCGGAGCGTTCGCGGGCGGGAGTCGCCACCATCAGGCGTTCGCCGCGCGATCGAGCGGGGAAGCGAAGAAGTTCAGCCGGAACTTGCCGACGCGCAGCTCGGAACCGTCCGCCAGGGCGCTGCGGTCGACGCGCTCCCCGTTGACGTACGTGCCGTTGAGGGAGCGCTGGTCGATGATCTCGAACGTCGTCCCGTTCCGCGTGATCTCGGCGTGACGGCGCGACACCGTGACGTCATCGAAGAAGATGTCCGCCTCGGGGTGGCGACCGACCGTGGTGACGTCGGTGTCGAGCAGGTAACGGGCACCGGCGAGCGCGCCGGAGCGGACGAGCAGCAGAGCGGAGCCCGAGGGCAGCGCCGCGATGGCCGACTGCTCGACATCGGTCAACTCCACGCCGAACGGCACGAACGACAGATCGGAATCGTGCCCGAACGTCTGCGTCACATCGTGTCTCGGCTCGCCGGAGCGATGGATGGCGGCTTCACCGGCCGGTCGGCTGTCGCTGTCTGTCACTGTGCCCTCCTGGCTGTCCAGACTATCCGATCCGGAGGGGTGCGCGGGAGCCGCTTTCGCACTCAGCGGTCCCATACCGGGGATTCATAGGCTGGTCTCGTGAAGACCACAGCCTTGCGCCGCCCGGCCACCCCGATCGCTCTCGCGGCCACCCTCCTCGCCGCGTTCCTCGTCCTCTTCTCTCCGCTGTCCGCATCCGCCCACGACGCCCTCGTATCGTCGTCGCCCGCGGCGGACAGCGCGGTGGAGACGCTGCCGTCCGAGCTGACCCTCACCTTCAGCGCCAAGCTCATCGACGGCGAGGGCGCGACCGAGGTCGTCGTCACCGATCCGGCGGGCGAATCCGTGATCGACGGCGCCGCCACGGTCGAGGGCGCCGTCGTGACCCAGCCCTTGAGCGGCTCAGGGCCGGCAGGCGAGTACCGCGTCATCTGGAAGGTCGTCTCCAGCGACGGCCACCCGACCTCCGGCGAGTTCTCCTTCACCGTCACGATCGGCGACGAGACCACACCGACGGACGAGCCCACCACTGCTCCCCCGACGGCGGCGCCGACGACGGAGCAGACCGCCACGCCCGAGGCCACGGCGACCTCGGCACCCGAGAGCGGGGATGACGGCTCCGGAGCCACACCGGCGTGGATCTGGGTGCTCGCGATCCTCGCCGTGCTCGCCGTGATCGCCGTCGTCGTCTGGCTCGTCCTGCGCGGTCGTCGGGGCCCTGCCCCCACCGATTCCCACGCCCCCTCGGAGCGATAGGCTTAAGGCATGCCACACTACGACGTCGTCATCCTTGGTGCAGGTCCTGGCGGATACGTCGCTGCGGTTCGCAGCGCGCAGCTCGGTCTGTCCACCGCGATCATCGAGGAGAAGTACTGGGGTGGTGTCTGCCTCAACGTCGGCTGCATCCCCTCCAAGGCGCTCCTGAAGAACGCGGAGATCGCGCACACCCTGAACCACAAGGCCGATTTCTTCGGGATCTCCGGAGAGTTCACGATCGACTACGGCAAGGCGTTCGACCGCAGCCGTGTCGTCGCGGACGGCCGGGTCAAGGGCATCCACTTCCTCATGAAGAAGAACAAGGTGACCGAGTACGACGGCCGCGGCACCTTCACGGGTCCGAAGGCCATCTCCGTCGCGAAGTCGGACGGCTCCACCGAGGAGGTCACGTTCGACAACGTGATCATCGCGACCGGCTCCAAGGTCCGCCTGCTCCCCGGCGTGCAGCTCAGCGACAACGTCGTGACCTACGAAGAGCAGATCCTCTCCCGTGAGCTGCCGAAGTCCATCGTCATCATCGGCGCCGGCGCCATCGGCATGGAGTTCGCCTACGTGATGACGAACTACGGCGTCAAGGTCACGATCATCGAGTTCCTCGACCGCGCCCTCCCCAACGAGGACGCCGACGTGTCGAAGGAGATCACGAAGCAGTACAAGAACTACGGCGTCGACATCCTCACGTCCACCAAGGTCGAGTCGGTCGTCGACAACGGCTCCTCCGTGACCGTCTCCTACACGGGCAAGGACGGCCAGCAGGCGTCGATCGAGGCCGACAAGGTCCTCATGTCGGTCGGGTTCGCTCCGAACGTCGAGGGCTTCGGACTCGACAAGACGGGCGTGAAGCTCACCGAGCGCGGCGCGATCGACATCGACGACCACATGCGCACGAACGTCGAGGGCATCTACGCCATCGGTGACGTGACCGCCAAGCTGCAGCTCGCCCACGTCGCGGAGGCGCAGGGCGTCGTCGCGGCCGAGACCATCGGCGGCGCGGAGACCATGACGCTGGGCGACTACCGCATGATGCCGCGGGCGACCTTCTGCTCGCCACAGGTGGCGTCCTTCGGGCTCACCGAGCAGCAGGCGAAGGACGAGGGGCGCGACATCAAGGTCGCGACCTTCCCGTTCATGGCCAACGGCAAGGCGCACGGCCTCGGCGAGCCGGTCGGCTTCGTCAAGCTCATCGCCGACGCCGAGCACCTGGAGCTCATCGGCGCCCACATGATCGGCCCCGACGTGTCGGAGCTTCTGCCCGAGCTCACCCTCGCGCAGAAGTGGGACCTCACGGCCCTCGAGCTGGCCCGCAACGTCCACACGCACCCGACGCTGTCGGAGGCGCTGCAGGAGGGCTTCCACGGTCTCGCCGGCCACATGATCAACTTCTGATCCGCACCTTGAGAAGGCCCGGTCCGCGCATCGCGGACCGGGCCTTCTCGCGTCACAGGCCGCGCATGGTGACGAGGCCGGTCGTCCAGCCGCGCAGCGCCGGGGACCCGAGCGCGCGCACCAGCCCCTCGCGCGCGGTCACGACCGGCGTGGGCACCGGCGTCCCCATCGCCATGAAGAACGCGGAACGGCGATGCGCCTTCCGTGCATACCGCTGGACGCCGCGGGCGAAGCCGTCCAGGCGCGGAACGGCTCCCTGATCGGTCCGGCGCAGCGCCGCGACGAGTCGGAGCGCATCCGCCCAGCCGAGGTTCATGCCCTGGCCGCCGATCGGGCTCACCTCGTGAGCGGCGTCGCCCAGGAGGACGATCCGTCCGCGATGCAGTCGTCGAGCCGCGTGCTGAGCGGCGCGGAACGAGGACACCGAGGCGGCCGGATCGACGACGACGCGCTCCCCCGTCCGCTGCGCGACGATACGGGCCAGTTCGGCGGCGGAGGCCACCATCCGGCCGCGTTCTTCGCGCACCACCCAGCGGCGCCGGCCGCCCGGCAGCGGAAAGGACTCGACGAGGCCGTCCGGCTCGAAGAACAGCACGGCGCGGTCGTCGCCCTGCGGCGCATCGACATCGAGCATCGCATAGCGCGCGTTTCCCGTACGCGCGGACCAGCCCGCACCGAACGCCTCGCGGAGGGGACTGCGCACACCGTCGGCGACGACGACCACCGCAGCCGTCTCCTCCCGGGACCCGCGTTCGTCGTCGATCCCGACGCGGACGAACGGTCCCTCATCGTGCACGGACTGCACGGTGGTCCCGAGCCGCAGCGCACGGGGCTGCAGTTCCTGAAGACGCTCTCGCAGAAGCTCCTCCGTGCGTGGCTGCGCGAGCGTCAGGATCGGACGCTCCGGCGTGAAGGGCAGCGCCGCGAGCCGACGACCGCGGCTGCGGACCTCGCCGCCTGACAGTCGCAGAGCCTCGGCGCGCACGGTCGTGCCCACTCCTGCCGCATCGAGGGCATCGAGTCCCGGACGATGGATCCCGATCGCGCGCGTCTGCGTGCCCCGCTCGGTGCGACGCTCGCACACCCGCACCCGGCGACCGTCCTGCCCCACGAGGCACGCGAGGAGCAGCCCGACCGGACCACCGCCGACCACGAGGACATCATGGTCGACCATCCGCACCCTCCCAGCGCAGTTCCAGCCGAGCGGGCAGGTGCGACCGGACCTCCCAGTCCGGTGGGGCGACGGCCTCGAGCTCCTGCGGCGTGTACGAGCGGCGGATGCTCAGGAGGCCGTCGACGCGGATGAAGGACCCGGCGAGGAGGTTCCCCGCGAACGGCCGGGTGCCCGCGGCGAACGCCGCGTAGGCCAGGCGGCTGCGGGCGATGTCGTGATGGGAGACGAGTCCGCGGTCGCCGACGAGGGCGCGCGAGTCGTCGAGCACCGTGTGCAGCGCCGCGGATTCGAGGTGATGGAGGACGTGGTTGGACAGCACGACGTCGTAGGCGTCGCCGGCCGCCACGAGGTCGCCGGAGAACGCGTGGCGGTAGTGGATGCCTGCGCCGTCGTCGTGCGCGGAGGCCCAGCGGATGGCCCGCTCATCGGCGTCGAGCGCGGTGATGTCGGCGCGGAGTCCGTCGCGGCGCAACCGGCGGACCAGATCGCGGCACAGATCCCCTCCGCCCGCGCCGATGTCGAGGATGCGCAATCGGCGTCCGGTCGCCGCCCGGGGGCGGATGTCCCGCCGGTACAGTCGCCCGGGACGGGAGACGACCGCGTTGACGGCGCTGAAGCGTCGGTACGTGCGGCCGAGCGCCTCCTCGTCCGCGTCGGGGGCGTCCATGAGCTCGACGAGATCGACGGCACGCGTCGACAGGTCCACGCTCACGGTGCGGGCACGACCACGGTCAGCAGCGCGCTCTCGGCGGTGAGCCCGGGTCCGAAGGCCATCGCCGCCACGCGGTCGCCCGCCTCCGCGCCCTCCTGCTCCAGGATGCGCTTCAGCACGAACAGCACCGTCGCGCTGGACATGTTCCCGTACTCCCGGAGCGTCTCCCGCGCGGGACGCAGCTGGGCGTCGCTCAACGCCATCCGCTCCTGCACCCGGTCGAGGATGCTCCGTCCGCCGGGGTGGATCGCCCAGTGCCGCACCCTCTCGCCCACCCGCCCGGCGGCGAAGGCCTCCGCCAGGCCGTCCTCCCGACCGTAGAGCGGCGCGAGCGCCCCGATGATCGACTCCCCGATGATCTGCGGGACGGCGGTGGAGAGGATCATCTCGAAGCCCGAGTCACCGATCGTCCACGCCATGTCGTCCACACCCTCCGGGACGATCGCGGTGTGGAAGCCGTCGAGTCGGAGCGCCGGGACGGTCGTGGGCAGGTCCCGTGCCGTCACGATCCCGGCGGCCGCCCCGTCGGCGAACAGCGAGGAGGCGACGATGGTGTCCGGGTCCTCCGAGGATCGCAGGTGCAGGGTGCACAGCTCGACGCTGACGACGAGGACGACCGCGTTCTCATCCGCGGCGCAGAACTGGCCGGCGGCGCGGAGCGCGGGCATCGAGGCGTAGCAGCCCATGAAGCCGAGGTGGTACCGCTGGACGGCGTCGGAGAGCCCCAGCCCGCGCACGATCTCATACTCGGGACCGGGAGCATGGAATCCCGTGCAGGAGACCGTGATGACGTGCGTCACATCCGCAGCGTTCAGGTCAGGGTCCGCCTCGAGGGCGCGACGCGCCGCCTCGACGAAGAGCCGTGAGGCCTCACGCGTGTAGACGTCATTGCGCACCTTCGTGCCCGGCGCCAGCAGCCGTCCCGAGCCGCGGTCGTAGAACAGCGGCTCGTCCTGGTCGGCATCGTCGGCCAGTTCCTCGATCACGGTGTGCCGCGTGTCGATGCCGGAGACGTTGAACGACGTCGCCACGATGCGCTGTGCCAGCCGTCCCAGGTCGGGCTGGGCGGCGAAGACGTCACGCACCTGCTCCTGCACGAGGACGGTCTCGGGGACGATCGTCTGCAGCGATCGGAGCACGGGCGGTCGACTCATGTCGTCACTCAACCACCCCGCAACCGCGGGCGGAAAGGGGTTGCGTCCCGGCGGTCCGCCGCCTAGAAGCCGAGAGCGCGGGCGAGCTTCGAGTCGGACGCGGCCTCTCGACCGCCCGCCGCGTGCACCGCACGCTCGATCGCCGCGAAGAACGCCGCCCGTCCGGCGTCGTCCGAAGGACCGGCGGGGCCCAGCTCGACCTCCCACTCCCGCCAGCTGCGACGCGTCCCGCCGCGCAGGTCGGTCGCCCGGACGTGGTCGTCGACGAACTCCGCCACGACGCCGTCCGGCCCGGTGAGAAGATACGCCGTTCGGTCGTTCTCGATGCGCGCGAGGGGTTCCAGCGGCGCGGTCGTCCACGCGGCGATCGCTGCGCGCACCGCTGTCGGGATCTCCTCGTCGCTGAGGGGCCAGCCCTGCTCGACCCGGCCGTCGCCCTGCCGCGGACCCTTGATGTGCCACCCCTCGTCCGGTCCGCCGGAGCGACGTCGCAGCGCGACGCCGGCGCGGGCCAGCGTGCCGTCGGCGGTGTCGAGATAGCGGGCGTCGAGGGCGCGGTGCGCACCGGGCGAGACGGCGTCGACGCCGGGGATCGCCGTCCAGTCCGGCAGCGGAGTCTCCTCGTCGACGTCGTACTTGCGCTCGACCTCGACGGTGCGGGAGGGCTCAGTCATCCTCGAGGGTGAGGTCCTCGAGGGCCTCCTCGAACCAGTAGTCGATCTCGGTGGGGCCGTCGTTCTCGCCGGTGTTCTGCGGCTCGCCGCGGCGGTTGTAGACCACCTGCGTCTCGCTGTAGGGGACGATCAGCTTGTCGTCCGCATCGTCGAGGGGGATGATCTGCCCGTCCAGCGGGCCGCCGTGAAGTCGTGCGAGTGCCATGTGCTCAGGGTAGCGCCGCCCTCCCCCGTTCGGGGCGATCCCCGCGGTCAACCGCCGAAGATGCCGACCACGGCCCCGGCGATCATCCACGGCCCGAAGGCGATGCGGGTCCTCCGGTCGGCGCGTCCCGCGGCAAGGAGCACGAGGGCATAGACCGCTCCGAACACGAAGGCGGAAGAGGCGCCGAGGAGGAACGCGCCCCAGCCGTGCCACGCCAGGAGGAGTCCGATCACGAGGGCGAGCTTCACGTCTCCACCGCCCATTCCCGACCGGCTGAGCAGTCGCAGCACGGCGTAGAAGCCGCCGAGCGCGAGGGAGCCGAGCAGGCCACGGATCAGCGCGGCCGCGTCTGCGGTGAGGACGGCGTCGACGACCATCATCGCGAGCAGCAGGACCAGGGTGGGCAGCACGATGCGGTTCGGGAGCCGGTGCGTGCGGGCATCGATCACGATCAGGAGGACGCCGACCGCGAGCAGCGCGCCGTGCACGAGACCGACGAGGGCGAGGCGGATGTCCATCCCGGCAGGCTAGGGACATCCGCAGGGGGCGCGGAGCACCCTGTGGACAATGCGCCGCACCGATGTCCGATGTACGAACTAGCGTCAGTCGCGTCACTTGCTTTATTCGTACATATCTTCGAGGATGGATACATGGGGATCGGGCTCGATGCGATGACCGCGCTCTCTCCGACCAGCGACACCCGCGCCGGAGAGGTGCTGCGACTGCGCCGCGAGATCAGCCGGATGCAGCGCCGTCGCAGCGAGCACACGCTCCTCCCGCTCGACCCCGCCTTCGCCGCACTGCTGCCGGAGGAAGGACTGCAGACAGGCACCTCGTACACCGTCTCCCCCTCGCCCGCCCTCGCGCTCGCCTTGCTCAGCGCGGCCTCCGGTCGCGGGCACTGGTGCGCGGTGATCGGCATGCCCACCCTCGGGGTCGAGGCCGCCGCGGCTTACGGCATCGATCTGAGCCGGCTGATCCTCGTCCCCGATCCGGGAGACCGCTGGCTCGCGGCCACGTCAGCCCTGGCGGAGGTGGTGCCCCTGATCGTGGTGCAGCCGACGACGAGGGCCCGCGACGCCGACGTCTCCCGGCTGAGCGCCCGCCTGCGCGACCGCGGATCCACGCTGCTCGTGGCGGAGGAGCCGGGCGCGGGACGCTGGGCGCAGAGCGAGGGCACCATCCGTCTGCACGACCCTGATTGGCATGGGCTCGGCGAGGGGTGGGGGCTGCTCTCGGAGTGCACGGTGACGGTCACGGCCCGGACCAGGCACAGCCCTCGCGCCTCGAGCGTACGCGTGCGGCTGCCCGGCGGACACGGAGCCGTGGAGACCGCGGCCGCAGAGCTGACCGCCCTGCCGTCGCTCGCCCCGCCGTCGATCGACTCCACGGCGAGCGCGCCTTCCGACCTCCTCTTCTGGGCGGAGGCGGGATGAACGCCCCTCTCCGCGTGCTCGTGCTCTGGTTCCCCGACTGGCCGCTGCGAGCGGTGCTGGGCGGGGGCCCGCATCCGCCGACAGCCCTGGTGCAGGCGAACACGGTGGTCGCCTGCACCGCATCGGCGCGGGCGCACGGCGTCCGCAGCGGTCAGCGCCGCCGCGTCGCCCAGGGCCTCCTCTCCTCGCTGCAGGTCCTCCCCCACGACGCCGAGAAAGACGAGCGCGCCTTCGTCCCGGTGCTGCAGCTCATCGAGAAGCATGCGCCAGGGGTCACCCTGCTGCGTCCTGGCCTCGCGATCCTGCGCGCCCGCGGCATCGCCCGCTATCACGGCGGAGAGGCCGAGGCGGCGGCGGCGCTGTCCGCGGTCCTCGCCGCGGCCGGCTTCCCCGAGGTGCGGGTCGGCGTCGCGGATGGCCCCTTCACCGCCGAGATCGCGGCCCGCGGCACCGCGTCCTGTACCGTCGTCCCGCCCGGGGCCTCCCGTGAGTTCCTGGCTCCCTATCCCGTGCAGGTGCTCCGCGACGAACAGATCAGCGATCTCCTCCTCCGGCTCGGCGTGCGGACCCTCGGCGAGTTCACCGCGCTCGCCCCTCTCGACGTCCGCGATCGCTTCGGCGAGCACGGTGCCCGTCTGCAGGCCCTCGCCGCCGGTGCCGACTCCCGCCCGCTGGCCCCTCGTCCGCCCGACCCGGAACTGGCCAGGACCATCGAGTTCGAGTCCCCTCTCGGCGGCGCCGACCAGGTGGCCTTCGCCGTGCGGCAGACCGCCGATGCCGTGATGCTCGCGCTGGCGGACGCCTCGCTGGTGTGCACCGAGGTGCGGATCGACTTGACCGACGACGACGGCGCCGTCCACTCCCGCACCTGGCTGCACCCGACGAGCTTCGACGCCGCCGACCTCGTGGACCGCGTGCGCTGGCAGCTGGAGGCTCTGGCCGCCCTGACCGCGCGGGAACCCGTCGACGAGGCGCGGGCATTCGGGGGCATCGTGGCCGCCCGTCTCCTTCCCGTCGCGGTGGACGACGCGGCACACCACCAGCCGGGACTCTTCGGCTCTGGCACCGATGAGCGCCTGCATCACGCGGTCTCGCGGGTGCAGACGATGCTGGGACATCAGGGGGTCGTCACCGCCACCCTCTCCGGAGGGCGCTGGCTCGCGGACCGTCAGGTGCTCACGCCATGGGGCGAGCGCGCGGTGCCGCCTCGTGATCCGCGGTCCCCCTGGCCGGGCAGCCTCCCCGACCCCCTGCCCTCCGAGGTGTTCCGGCCGCCGCGCCCGATCGGCGTCGTCGCCGCGGACGGGAGCACGATCGAGGTCGACGAGCGGGGCGTCCTCACGCACGACCCCGCCCGCATCGACGGTGCCACCGTGCAGGCCTGGGCGGGCCCGTGGCCCGTGCACGAGCGGCGCTGGAGCGCGGGCGGCGGCAAACGAGGACACCGGCTCCAGATCGTCGACGACCGCGATCGGGCCTGGCTGGTCTTCCTGGCCGGCGAGCGCTGGTGGGCCGAGGGGAGGTACCGCTGATGGGCTGGCACAACCCGCCGTTGACCTGGGATCAGCTCGAACGCACCCTCAGCGGAGACCCGGTCCCCGCCTCCGCCCCGCCAGGGCTCCGACCAGACCCCGGGCCGGTGAGCCGCCCACGGAAGCTCGTCCCTCCGGCCCTCCCGGAGCGGCCGGAGGAGGCGGTGCCCTATGCCGAGCTGCACGCGCACTCATCCTACTCCTTCCTCGACGGGGCGTCCTCTCCTGAGGATCTGCTCGCGGAGGCCGAGCGTCTCGGCCTGACCGCGCTCGCCCTCACCGACCACGACGGGTTCTACGGCGCCGCGCGCTTCGCCGAGCTGGCGGAGCTCATGGAGCTGCGGCTGCAGACCGTCTACGGCGCCGAGCTCTCCCTCGACCTCCCCTCCGCTCCGCAGGGCGCCGCCGATCCGCCGGGCACGCATCTGCTCGTGCTCGCCCGGGGCCTCGAGGGGTACCACCGCCTGTCGGGAGCGATCACCGCGGCCCAGCTCCGCGGCGGGGAGAAGGGGCGCCCGATCTACGACCTCGACGAACTGGCCGCGGCCGCCGACGGGCACTGGACGATCCTCACGGGCTGCCGCAAAGGGGCGGTACGCCAAGGGTTGGAGGCCGGAGACGCCGCCGCACCGCTGCGCCACCTCGTCGACCTCTTCGGGCGCGACAACGTCGCCGTCGAGCTCTTCGACCACGGCGATCCGCTGGACACCCGGCGTAACGACACCCTCGCCGACCTCGCCCGCCGGATGCGGCTGCCCGTCGTGGCGACCAACAACGTGCACTACGCCCGCCCGGATCAGGCCCCTCTCGCCGAGGCGGTGGCCGCGGTCCGCGCGGTCCGGAGCATGGACGAGCTCGACGGCTGGCTGCCGGCCCATGGCGGCGCGCACCTGCGCAGCGGGGCGGAGATGACGGCGCGCTTCCGGCGGTACCCCGGTGCGATCTCGCACGGCCTGGAGCTGGCCACGGCCTCGGCCTTCCCACTGAGGATGGCGCGCCCGGCCCTCCCCCGCCAGGACGTGCCGACGGGACACACCCCGATGAGCTGGCTCCGGCACCTGGTCTGGGAGGCGGTCCCGTCGAAGTATCCGCGGCTGGACGCGGACGGCCGTCGGCGCATCGCCCGCGAGCTCGACGTGATCGAGGAGAAGGACTTCCCCGGGTACTTCCTCATCGTGCACGGCATCGTGGCGGAAGCCCGGCGCCGCGGCATCCTCTGCCAGGGCCGGGGTTCCGCGGCGGCGAGCGCGGTCTGCTATCTGCTGGGCATCACCGCGGTCGACCCGATCCTCTACCGCCTCCCCTTCGAGCGCTTCCTCGCCACCACCCGCACGGAGGAGCCGGACATCGACGTGGACTTCGACTCCCGGCGACGGGAGGAGATCATCCAGTGGGTCTATCGGGAGTACGGCAGGGAGCGGGCGGCCCAGGTGGCGAACGTCATCCAGTACCGGCCGAAGAACGCGGTCCGCGACATGGCCAGAGCTCTGGGGCACTCCGCGGGGCAGCAGGACTCCTGGTCGCGGCAGGTGGACGGCTGGGGATCCGGGCTCGAACCCGTCGAGGGACACGACATCCCCGACACCGTGCTCGACTATGCCGGTGAGCTGCTGAAGGCTCCGCGACACCTGGGGATCCACTCGGGCGGCATGGTGCTCACCGCCCGGCCGGTCGGTGAGGTGGTGCCCGTCGAGCACGCCCGCATGGAGGATCGCACCGTCATCCAGTGGGACAAGGACGACGCCGCCTTCATGGGGCTGGTGAAGTTCGATCTGCTCGGCCTGGGCATGCTCGCGGCGTTGCAGCACTGCTTCGACCTGGTCCGGGAGGCGACGGGCGAGGAGTGGACGCTGGAGACCCTGCCGAAGGAGGAGGCCGGCGTCTACGACATGCTCTGCCGGGCCGACTCGATCGGTGTCTTCCAGGTGGAGTCCCGCGCCCAGATCGGGCTGCTCCCCCGGCTGCAGCCGCGACGCTTCTACGATCTCGCCATCCAGATCGCCCTCATCCGCCCCGGGCCCATCCAGGGCGGCGCCGTGCACCCGTTCGTCCGGCGGAAGATGGCGAAGGACAGGGTGGACGAGGCGAACCGGGAGCGGCAGGCCAGGGGCGAAGCACCAGAGGAATTCCCCATCCCGTATCCGCACAGCGACCTCGAGGACATCCTCGCCCGGACGCTGGGCATCCCCATCTTCCAGGAGCAGCTCATCCAGATGGCCACGGCCGTCGGCGACTGCACGGCCGATGAGGCCGACCTGCTACGCCGCGCGATGGGGTCGAAGCGAGGTCTGGAGAAGATCGAGAAGGTCAGGGACAAGCTGTACGCGGGGATGGCCCGCCGCGGGCTCGTCGACGAGGCGGCCGACCGGATCTACGCGCAGATCCAGGCGTTCTCGAACTTCGGCTTCGCCGAGTCCCATTCGCTGTCCTTCGCCCTGCTCGTGTACGCGAGCTCGTGGTTGAAGCTGCACTACCCGGCCGCCTTCCTCGCGGGCCTGCTGCGATCGCAGCCCATGGGCTTCTACTCCCCCGCGACGCTCACGGCGGATGCCCGTCGGCACGGCGTGGAGGTCCGCCGCCCGGATCTTCACCTCTCCGGCGCCACCGAGACCCTCGAACCTCTCTCGCCGGACGCCGCAGGCGCGACCGGAAGGGACGACTGCCTGGCCGATCCGCAGCCCCCCGTGCATCGGTTCGACCGGACCGCGCCGGACGAGTCCGCGGCGCACCGCCGGGACGGACGATTCGCGGTGCGCCTGGGGCTCAGCGGCATCCGTGGGATCGGGGTGCCGATGGCGGAACGCATCGTCGCCGAACGGGAGGCCCACGGCCCCTACCGCGATCTGCACGACCTCGTGCGTCGCACCGATGCCACGGCCGCGCAGCTGGAGGCGCTGGCCACCGCCGGAGCCTTCGCGTGCCTCGGGTTGGAGCGCCGGGAGGCCATCTGGCTCGCCGGCGCCGCCGCGGAGGACCGCGCCCGGTTCCTCCCGGGGACCACGGTGGCGGTGCAGCCGCCGCTGTTCGCCGATCAGACCAGCTACGAGCGGCTCTCCGCCGACCTCTGGGCCACGGGCATCTCGACCGACGACCACCCGATGACGCACTTCCGCGACGACCTCCGGGCTCGCGGCGTCCTGACGGCCGCGGACCTGCAACGACACGAGACCGGGCGGCGCGTCGAAGTCGCCGGGCTCGTGACCCATCGACAACGACCCGCCACCGCCGCCGGTGTCACGTTCGTCAACCTCGAAGACGAGAGCGGGCTGGTGAACGTGATCTGCTCGACGGGCGTGTGGGGACGGTTCGGTCGTATCGCCAGGGAGTCCCCGGCGCTCATCATCCGCGGCATCCTCGAACGCTCCCCGGAGGGGGTCGTCAACGTGCTCGCCGACGCCTTCGAAGACCTCCGCACCGGGGTGATGCACCGCTCGCGGGACTTCCGATGACTCCGATGACCCCGCGTGCCCCGGCGCACCCGGTCACCAGAAGCGTTCGGGCTCCTCCGGCGGCGGCCGGTCCGACCCACCCCACCGGTCCGCCTCGGCCTTGGCCGCGTTGACCGCCGCATCCGCGCCGCGCAGAGCGATGCCGGCGCCGCTGGCCGACGGCCCGATGGGGTCGATGAGCAGCGACGTGCGTGGCGCCACGCCCACCGCCACCGTGCAGTCGAGGATGCGACCGATCCAGTGCGTCACCTCGGCCCGCGGCTCCTCGGCGCGACGGTAGCGGATGCCGGTGTCGAGATCGAGCAGGGAGAGGATGACGGGCTCCTCCGTCTGCGGGTCGACGAGTTCGGAGACCTCGACCCGGTGCCCGACCGGGAGTGCGACCTGACCAGCGAAGACGAGCATCCTGTCCATGCCCCCACCCTACGGAACGGCCCGTATCGGCGACAGAGCCGGGAGCCGCGCAGAATTCTCGAAGAAATCTTTGTCCCCCAAATGGCGGACAAGGAGATTAAGGGATATTCTGCTCTCGTAGCGGGGGCTACCGGCTGAATCTCTGGGGGATCAGCCGTAGAGACAGCGAGACTTCGCCGCCTCCCCAACCGTCCGGGTAGGACGGTGAGCCCTCTCGGCAGCACCGGGTTGGGGCGGTCCCGTCGAGAGGGCATACCCCGCGGCTAGCCGCCGTCCTGCCGAGCGTCAACCCCGGCGGAGGCACGCGCCCATCGGACTACGGTCGAGCGTCATGACGCCCCTCCGCCGCCACCGACGCCGACCCGGCGCGCACGCCGGCATCGGACCTCAGCCCTCGTCGCCGTCGAGGTCGTCCTCGTCCAACGGCACCTCGATGCGCTGCTCCGCGGCGTCCGCGGGATCCGCTTCGATGGGATGCGGCTCCGGCGCCGACGGGGCCGGAGCTTCGGGGTCCTCCGGCGCCTCCGACGCAAGACGCTCCTGCTCCCGCAGGTCGGCTTCGGGCTTCACATCGTCGATCGGATGGTCATTGAGGGACATGGCTTCTCCTCCTTCGGTGTGGATGTCTCCAGCCTGCCGAGCTCGGAAGCGAGCGGCAAGGGGCTTGACCCGCCGGAGGCTGCCATGAGCCGGGCGGGCGGTCCGGGCCGGGTCCGCATCGGCGTCTCCGGGTGGCGGTACGCCCGGTGGCGCGGCGACTTCTATCCGCGCGGCCTGCCGCAGCGCCGAGAGCTCGAGCACATCGGTTCGCTGTTCCCCACGGTGGAGCTCAACGGATCGTTCTACTCCCTGCAACGGCCCGACAGCTACCGGCGGTGGGCGGCGAGCGTTCCTGAGGACTTCGTGTTCGCGGTCAAGGGCTCGCGCTACGTCAGTCACATGCTGCGGCTGCGGAACGTCGAGCAGGCGCTGGCGAACTTCTTCGCCTCGGGGGTCCTCGCCCTCGGCCCCCGCCTCGGCCCGATCCTCTGGCAGCTCCCCGAGCGGCAAGACTTCGACGCCGAACTCCTGGGGTCGTTCCTCGACACGCTCCCCCGGACGACGGCGGAGGCCCTCGCGCTCGCTCGTCGTCATGACGAGCGCCTGAAGGACAGGGCCTGGCTGGAGATCGACGCCGACCGGCCGCTTCGGTACGCCCTCGAACCGCGTTCGGACTCGTTCGCCGATCCCGCGAGCCTGCATCTCCTGCAGGAGCACGGCACCTCCCTCGTCATCGCCGACACGGCGGGGAAATGGCCGCGCTTCGACGCTCTCACGACCGACTTCGTCTACATCCGTCTCCACGGCGCGCAGATGCTCTACCACAGCGGCTACACCGACGCCGAGCTGCGCGAGTGGGCGACGCTCATCCGCGGGTGGGCCGACGGCACAGGGGCCGGCGACGCGAGACCGCGCGACGTCTACGTGTACTTCGACAACGATGCCCGCGGACACGCGCCCCACGACGCGCTTGCCCTGAGCGCGCTGGTGTCCGCGTCGGCGTGACGCGGCGAGCGCCGGCTACCGATCACCGACGTGACCCGGCGCGGTGAGCGACAGCACCCGCTCGACGAAGGCCGCGTACTCCTCCATGTAATGCGCCAGGAACTTCTCGGTGTCGGCGTCGTGCACCTCGCCGGCGACGCCGAACACCTCGGGGCGGAACGTGGTGTAGGCCTCCGGGGCGTTCAGCTGGGGCGCGTTGAGGAAGCTCAGCACGCTCCGCATCGACGACTGCATGACGGCGGTGCCGATCGCCCCGGTCGAGGCACCGATGATGCCGGTGGGCTTCCGCGCGAAGGAGTTGTGCCCCCACGGCCGCGAACCCCAGTCGATGGCGTTCTTCAGCGCGCCGGGGATGGAGCGGTTGTACTCCGGCGAGACGAGGAGCAGACCCTCTGCGTTCTCCACGGCGCTCTTGAACACGGTGACCGCGGCGACGGGTTCGAGTTCGTCGTCGCGGTTGTAGAGCGGAAGGTCGCGGATCGGGATCTCCACGAGCTCGAGGCTCGGTGGGGCGAGGCGGACGAGTGCCTTCGCGAGGATGCGGTTGATCGAGTCCGATGCGAGGCTGCCGATGAGGTAGCCGATCCGATGGGTCATGGTGGGTCCCCCGTCTCCCTGCATTTCCAGGATATCGCCGGGGTGGGGGCTTGCCGCAAGGGCCCCCTGACCAGGCAGAATCGACGGCTCGCGTGTCCTCGCACGCGCCTCGCGAAGGAGACCCTCGTTGCTGCTCGACCCCTTTCACCTTTCCGACGAACGCGCGGCGAAATCCGCGGATGACCTCATCGCCGCCGACCGCGAACACCTCCGACGGCTCGACGCCGCCCTGACCAGGGAACGGGAGTCCCTGTCCTCCCGTCTCTCCCTGATCCGTCGACAGACCGCGGACGCGGGCGTGACGGCAGTCGACCGTGACCTGGAGATCCGACGGCTCAGCGCGACCCTGCGCCTCCGCGAGCGGTTCGGCATCGATATGTGCCTCGGTCGGATGACCCCCGCGGACGGGCCCCCGGTGTACATCGGTCGCGCCGGGGTCGCGGATGCGGACGGCGCGCGGCTGCTCGTCGACTGGCGGGCTCCGGCCGCGGAACCGTACTTCGCGGCGACCTGGGAGGACCCTCGGGGCCTCGTCTCCCGGCGACGGTATCGGTGGCACGGCGGCCGCATCACGGACTACTGGGACGAGGCCCTGTCGCCGGAGGGACTCGACGGTGCGGCCTCCCTCGACGATCAGTCCGCGTTCCTCGCGAGCCTGGACGCCCACCGCACCGGGCGGATGCGCGACGTGCTCGCAACGATCCAGGCGGATCAGGACGCGATCGTCCGAGCCCCCTCCCCCGGCGCTCTCGTCGTGGACGGCGGCCCCGGCACCGGGAAGACGGTGGTCGCGCTGCACCGGGCGGCACACCTCCTGTACGCCGAGCCCCGCCTGACGAACGGAGCCGGCGGGATGCTCCTCGTAGGCCCGACCCCGCAGTACCTCGGCTACGTCGAGGACGTGCTGCCGAGTCTCGGCGAGGACACGGTGCGGTCGTGCACGCTGCGCGATCTCGTGCCGGAGGGGGCAGCAGCGGTCGCCGAGACCGACCCGCGGGTCGCCGCGGTGAAGGAGCGACTGGACCCCGAGGCGGTGATCGCGGCTGCGGTGACCGTGCTGACACGACCGCCGGGACACGCGTCGCGCATCGAGTCGCCGTGGGCGGATCTCTGGCTGAGTCGGGAAGACTGGGCGGAGCTGTTCGCCGCGGCGGATCCGAACGCTCCGCACAACGAGGCGCGGGACGAGGTGTGGGAGGAGATCCTGGAGTTGCTCGTCGATCAGATCAGCGACGACGAGGTCCCTGAATCCGTCATCCGCCGGTGGCTGCGGCAGGACGACGAACTCACGGGAACGTTCGTCCGCGCGTGGCCGCTCCTGGCCCCGGACGCCGTGGTCGCCACTCTGTGGGCGTCGCCGACGCTCCTGGCGCGGTGCGTGCCTGACCTCCCAGCCGAGGAGCTCACCCTCCTGCACCGTCCGGAGGGGGCGCCGTGGACGGACGCCGACCTCCCGCTGCTCGATGCCGCCCGTCGCCGGATCGGCGATCCCGAGGTCGTGCGCGAGCAGCACCGCCGACAGGGTGCCGCCGCGGCGGCACAGGAGCAGATGGCGGCGGTGGTCGACCATCTCGTCGCGAGCGATGACAGCGAGATGAAGGTGATGTCGATCCTGCGGGGTCAGGATGCCAGGAACGTGCTCGCCGGAGCGGACGTCCCTCCCGCGCTGCCGCCGGACGAGCTCGGCGGCCCCTTCGGTCACATCGTGGTCGACGAGGCGCAGGAGCTCACCGATGCGCAGTGGCGGATGCTGATCGCGCGGTGCCCCTCGCGCAGCTTCACGGTCGTGGGCGACCGGACCCAGGCACGGAAGGAGTTCACCGAGTCGTGGGCCGCGCGCCTCGAACGCCTCGGCCTGCGGAAGGTACGGGTCTCCTCGCTGCGGGTGAACTACCGCACACCCGCCGAGGTGATGGCGGTGGCCGAGACGGCGATCCGCGAGGCGCTCCCGGACGCCAACGTTCCGACCTCCGTGCGGGAGACCGGCATCCCGGTCCGCTACGGCGCGCGGGCCGAGTGCGACGAGGTGCTGGACGCGTGGCTCGCGGCGCACCCCGACGGGGTCGCCGCGGTCATCGGCGATGTGGCCGTGAGTTCCCGTACCCGTGTCCGGGCGCTGACGCCGGAAGGGGCGAAGGGGCTGGAGTTCGATCTCGTGGTCCTCGTGCGCCCGGAGGCCTTCGGCTCCGGGCGCACGGGAGCGGTGGACCGCTACGTGGCCATGACCCGCGCGACCCGAGAACTGGTCATCCTGCGGTGAACGACCGTGACGCCTCTCAGACGTCGTCCGGGTCGCCGCCGTCGGTGATCGTACCCGTCGGCTCGCTGTCTTCGACCTCATGGCGGACACCGTGCTCGGAGGCGAGGGCTTCGCCCTCCTCGATCGCCTCGTCGCGGCTGGTGTAGCTGCGGGAGAGCTCCGGCGCGCCGTCCACCTCGTTGACCCATTGCCCGTTCTTGGACCGGGTGACGATCGACGTGATGGCCATCAGATGTCCCCCGGTCCCAGGTCGCCCTGACCTTCTTCGCCGAGATCGGCGAGCACCGGGTCCTCCCCCTGGCTCTCGGGCTGCGGGGCGGACCCCGGCAGATCCGCCGCCGGCACCTGGTCGTCGGGGTCGGGGATCTCGTCGGGATCACGGCCCGTCGCGGTGGTCGCGTCGAGCTCCTCCGGCGTCGCGCCGTCGTCAAGGGCTTCCGTGCGCTCCCATTCCGCCTGCGCGGGATCGTTGCTGGGGTCGGCCTCGGTCGTCGCGTCGCCGTCGCGCAGCGGCTGGCCGCCGACGTCGTCGGGTGTCGATTCCATGTCTCCTCCTTCGATCGGACTCTCCCCAGTCTCCCGGCCGGAGCCGGAGACGCCGAGGGGCTTGAGGAGTCCTCGCCGAGCAGCTACGTTCCGGTGGCGGGAGCGGAGATCACGAAGGGATCAGGCGTAGCCGAGGTCCGGAGCGCCGACCCAGAAGAGGCCGTCCCTCGCGTCTGCGGGGAGGAGGCCTTCGATCCACTCGGCGACGACGACGAGGACGGCTTCCTCCAGGCGATCCCGCGTCCACCCACGCGGGCGCGAGGGCACCGCGGGCTCCCAGCCGTCCGCGGTCCACTCGACCCCGAAGAGATGACGCTGCTCGTCGAGACGTCGGTCCAGTTCGAAGGCGTCGGCGCCCTCGAATCGCGCCCAGACGTCGAACGGACCCTCACCGTCCTGGTCGACGAAGACGTCGATGAGGATCGCTTCCACGCCGTTCGCCGCCTCGACGGCGGCCCGGTGCAGCTCTCCCAGCGCGGCGGCGACGCGCTCGCTTTCCGGGTCGAGGACGGTTCGGAGGGCGCAGGCGTAGGGCTCGGCGTCATCCGCACGGGCTCCTGCTGCGGCTTCCGTCATCGCTCCGGCTCCGGCTCGCTGTCCACGGCGCCGCCCGCGGCGAGCTCTCGGATCGCCGACGCGAGCGCGTCCCGTGACCGTCCGTGCGGGAAGGGGCCGGATGCGAAGTCCAGCAAGCTGCGACCGTCGGGAAGGACGGGCGTCGCGGGATCGACGTCGCCGTGCACGAGGAAGGTCCGCACCAGCGGTGCCAGCGCGCTCTCCTCGATGTCGCGGTTCAGCAGCTGCACGAACGGATGGCCGTCCGGGAGGGTCGCGACGGGTGTGGGGCCCGGGATCGCACCCTTCTCGAGCAGGCGTCGCAGCACCGCCTCGTCCTCCGCGCTCAGCGTGGGGTTGGCGAAGAGGACGTTGACCGGACCCAAGAATGACAGGGCTGACGAGGCGTCGAGGCGCTGCTCCAAGAGCCAGAGCGCGAGTTCGCGGCGGCGCTGCGGGTGCGGGTTGCTGAGCGCGGCATCGACGAGGAACCGGTATCCCGGAGCATCGACGACGACATCGAGGAGATCGTTGAGCGTGCCGGTGAGCGCGAGATCGGGGAACACCCCGAGGCCCGCGTAGACGTGCTCGATCTCCTCCCGCTCCGGCACCCGATCGAAGACGAAGCTCGCGTAGGGCGCATCCAGCAGGGTCGGCGGCCCCATGCGCTCCCCCACCCGCAGCGCCCACTGGAGCTGCGGCACCCCGAGGGCCTCGGCGTAGATCATCTCCAAGGGGTTCGTCGTGTCCACGTCGTCCGGGTCGAGCGCGGAGCGGACCCGCTGCAGCATCCCGTCGGAGACGCGCCAGTCGACGTCGTCCCGCCAGAACACCGCCTGCACCACCGGCAGGGTCGTCGCGCCTGCGAGGAGGTCGTCGGTCTCGGCGGGACCGGGAGCCGAAGGCCCGCGATGCACGACCGGGAAGAACCCACCCGGGTCGCGGTCCACCACGAGCGACAGCAGGTCGTCGGGCACCCCGCCGAACAGGGAGATCTGTTCCTCGAAGGAGGGCTCGGGCCGCGAGGCTGCGGGACCCGTCGGATGGGACAGGAGGAGGCCGCGCCCGTCGTGGGTGAAGTGCCACGTCCAGAAGTGGTCGCCGGTGCGCAAGCCCCCGCGCATCGCATCGGGGACGAGGGAGGAGCCCGCGAGCGGCGGGCCGTTCCACGAGAGCGGCCCGGAGGCGGGGGTGCGGCCCACGAGCGCAGAGACGTCGGAGATGATCCGGGCACGGATGCGGAGCTCCCAGGGGCTGCTCCCCCGCGCGAGGTCGAGTACGGCGTCCGGACGCGCGATGACGATGATCACCTCGGGGTCGTCGCCGTACGAGGGGTCGGGTGTTCCGGCCACGACAGCCACCGCGTGGCCGTTCACCCACCAGAGCGGCGCGGTGAGCAGACCGGTGGCGCGCATGACGCGGGTGAGCGGGCTGCGGCAATCGATTCCGGTCTTCTCGTTGCGGGCATGGACCTCCCCCGCCGTCCCCCACCGTTCGCTCATGACGCCGATGAGGTCGTCCGCCCAGGCCTGGAGCGCGTCCACAGTCCAGCGTTCCCCCGAGGCGAGCACGACGCGGAGCGCGCGGCCGTGGTCGTCACGGAGCCCCCGTCCGCCGATCTCGAACGTCCGATCCGCCCAGTCGACGTCCTCCGGCGAGCGCTCCCACCATGCTCTCGTGACGCGCTCGATGTCCGCCACGAGGTCGTGATGGTCACCGCTCGTCGGTACCGCGTAGCCGAGGCGATCCGTGTCGGACGGACGGTCCTGCTCCGGATACGGGCACGCGGCGAAGACCCGCTCGAACCAGGTACGTCGTTCGTCCCCTTCCCGGGACATCTCGTCGACGGTGAGCGCGCCACCGAGTCGGTAGGGCTGACGCACCGCAGCGCCGAAGCCGAAGTCGTCCATGCCGAAGTCGTTGCGGCGACCGATCTCCATGAGCGAGGGCGAGACGCACCAGTGCTCCCCGTCGAACCACACCGCGCCGGTGATGACCGGCACGGGTTCGTCACCGAGCATGCGGAACTCCAGGTCGTGCTCCGCGACCGCGCCGCGGGCGTCCTCGCCACGGGCGGCGATGAGGGCACGGAGGTCGTCCGGCACCCTGTCGAGCATGCGCGCGGCCAGGATCAGCCACGCCTCCGCCAGGTCCGCCTCCCGTTCGGACGGATCCGCGGCATCCGCCGCATCGCCACCGTGCTGCTGCACCACCTCGGCGAGGAACTGCGCCGGCGCTTCGTCCGCGAACGTCGACGTCGGGTCCTGGATGAGGACGAGGATGCGGCCGTCGTCCGTGAACGTCCAGACCGTCGTCACCCCGCTGCGCGACTGCAGGCTGAAGCGGGAGGCCGGGACGTCGACGTCGCGCAGCCGCACCTCCCCGGCGCCCGAACAGTGTGCTCAGCAGCCAGGCGCGACGTCGGAGCTCGAGCGGATGCTCGCCGTTCATGAGGAGGTCGTTGTGCATGTCCTCCTCGGGCAGGAGCGCGCTGAGGCTGCCGACGGCGTACTCCCGCGGCAGCACGACCATCGCCTGGCGCAGCATGCTCTGCCGCGGTTCGGCGTCCCAGTTCGTGACGAGCACGCAGTACAGATCGCCGCGGTCCCACATCTCCGCCTCCGGGATTCCGACCGAGACGAGGACCACGTCGAGGATGCCCTCCGGGTCCTGGTTCTCGCCGACGAGCGAGGGCTTGCGCACCATCGGCGCACCCCACGCTTCGCGCAGCGTCCGGCGCACGCCCTCCGTCCACTCCTCCGCGTAGGCGGCGAATCCGCCCTCGGGGACCACGAGGTCGGCGGGCGGGTTCGGCTGCAGGGATTCGTCGGCGTCCGGGTCGTAGCCGCCGAGCGGGAGCAGCCAGACGCCCTGCGACTCCTCGACCTCGACCCCCTCGAACGTGAACGCCTCGCGCGTCTCCCCGGCGAGCAGGTGCGCGACGAGCCGATCGAGGAACCCCGGGACCTCTTCCCTGCCGAACGGCGGTGTGTAGTACGGGAGGTCGTCCTCCGTCTCGTCGCTCGCGTCCGCGTCGTCCCTGCCGGTGTCGTCGACCATGCCCCACCCCGTCGTCATCGAAACAGCCTTGGGACGAGCATACGGACGAGCGGCATCAATCCTCGGAGTCGATGAGCTCGAGGAGCTTCCGCAGCTCGTCCCTGATCTCCGTGTGGTCGTACTGCCCGGCGCGGCTCTCCCCCGAGATCACTCCGGAGCGACGCACCTTCTGGAAGTCGCCGAAGGGAAAGCTGTACGCCTTCTTCGTCTCGGGGTTCTCGCTCTTGTCGATGCCCAGGTGCCAGTGGGCGAACTCCGTCCACCCGTGCTCGTCGATGAAGCGGTTCTCGTCTTCTGCGCTGGGCGCCGCCTCGGACCAGTCGTCACGTTCATCCCGCACGACCTTGCCGTCGCGGACGAGGGAGCGCGCGAGCTTCAGCGCCGGTCGATTCAGTTCGATAGCCATGGGGGAACGGTAGGACGCGGGACGGTGGCGCCGCACCCCCTTGACGCCCGAGCCCGAAGAGAGCAACCGTGGAGGCCGCCGGGCTCAGCCGCCGATCTGCCTGCGCACCGCCCGTCCTGCAAGGACGGCATACAGGCCCATCGAGACCAGGAGTCCGACCGGGACCGAGAGGTCGAGCCCGCCCAGCGCCGCGCCGAGCGGGCCGGTCCACACCGTCGTCGACAGGAACATTGCGGTGGCGAAGCCGCCGGCGACCACGGAGACGAGACCCGGGATGCCGAAGCCGCCGGTGTACCAGAACCTGCCGCCGGGCCGTTCGTCGAACAGGTCGGTCCCGGAGTAGCGGTTGCGGCGCAGGACGATGTCGGCGACGTAGACACCCATCGTGGGCACGGAGATGATCAGAAGGAACTGCAGCATCAGGTTGACGGCGCTGATCAGGTCGGATGCGACGACGAGCACGATCGTGAACGCGCAGCCGAGCGCACCGATGAGGATCGCGGAGGGGATGCGGCGGATCGGCACGCCGATCGACTGCAGGGCCATGCTCGCCGTGTAGGTCGTCATGCCGTTGAGCGAGATGCAGTTCACCAGGACGCCGAGCACGAACAGCGGGGCGAGCCAGGCCGGCAGCTTCTCGAGCAGGGAGTACTCGATGCCGTTCGCGAGGCTGTCCGGCCCGATGGAACCGCCCAGCAC
The DNA here is from genome assembly GCF_002848265.1 of Zhihengliuella sp. ISTPL4. Classification (GTDB taxonomy): domain Bacteria; phylum Actinomycetota; class Actinomycetes; order Actinomycetales; family Microbacteriaceae; genus Microbacterium. The sequence continues at coordinate 349,271 of NZ_CP025422.1, read as the reverse complement.
GACGCCGAACGCGGTGATGAGCACCGCGGGGAAGAGCTGTCCCAGCGCGGTCGCACCGATGATGCCGGACGCTTTGGTGTCGCGTGGCAGATAACGGGCCATGTCGGCGCTGTTGCTGAACGACAGCGGCGACGATGCCATCAGCGCGAACGCGATCGTGACGCTCACCCACAGCGGCAGCCCGCTGAGCGGCTCGGGCTGCGCGAACCCCCAATCCAGCGCCGGGGCGATGAAGCCGATGACGAGCGCGAAGATCACGAACAGCCCGATCGAGATCGCCAGGTAGGCCTTCAGAATGAGGGCGTGACCGTACACGGCGACGATCACGGTGATCGTCGAGACCACGACCGCCACCAGGATCGATGCCGCGATCGGATCGGGGAAGCCCCACCGCACGAGCAGTTCGCCGCCGATGAACGACGCCGCCACCCAGTTCAGCGCGAGGAAGACGCCCGAGATGAACCAGCCGTAGAACGCGATGACGATCTTGTTGCCGTGGATGCCGTAGATCGCTCGCTGGACCACGGAGCCGGAGGTGCCGGCTGCCGGTCCGGAGATGGCGACGATACCGGGCAGCAGAGCGAGCGCGCTCGATGCCAGGATCACGAGCAGCGCCTGCCAGATCTCCAGGCCGAGCACGAGCGTCATCGAGGCGCCGACCGTGATGTTCAGCACGCTGACGCCCGGAGCGCTCCAGACGAAGAACAGATCGCGCGCTCTCCCGTGCCGTTGGGCGTCGTCGATGAGTTCGATGCCCCGGGTCTCGGGGGTGCTCGCGGAGTCGACGAAATCGGACTCGGATCCGGGCGCGACGGCACCAGGAGCGGGGATGGCGGATGTGTCGGACATGACGGTCCTTCCAGGACGGGCACCCTCCCGCGTCAGTGCAGGGGGCGTTCGGGATTCAGGAGCGGGAGCTCATGGTCGCCGGTAGGCGACCTCGCCGTGTACGAGGGTGAGCAGCACGGCTCCGGTGAGCAGGTCGTCGGTCGGCGCGGACAGCGGGTCGATGTCCAGCACGGCGACGTTCGCGAAGAAGCCGGGCGCGATCCGGCCGTAGGCGTCGTCGATCCGGCCGACGTGGGCCGCGCCGGACGTCGCCGCAGCGAGTGCCTGCGCGGCGGTGAACGCACGCTCGGGGTGGTACGGCGGCAGTGCGCGGTCGATCGAGGATCGCCCGGTCATCGCGATGAACAGGTTGTGCAGAGCCTCGTGGGGTGCGGTGGGGGCGTCGGTACCCAGCGCGACGGGAACGTCGATGTCGCGGAACCAGTTCCACGGGAAGCCGTCCTCAGCGCGCTGATCGCCGAGCATCGCCATCCAGTTGTCCAGGATGGCGGGGTCGCAGTGCACCGGCTGCATGGAGGCCGCGATGCCGTGCGCGCGCATGCGCGCGACCGTCTCGGGCGCGACCGACTCCAGGTGCTCGATGCGCGGGCGGCGGCCGATGCCGGTGCCGTTCGCCCGGTCACAGGCCTCGACGAGGTCGACGGCCAGTGCGCTCGCCGCGTCTCCGATCGCGTGCATCGCGAGCTGCAGCCCGGCGCGGTCGGCGGCGATCGCGACCGGCGTCGCGGCCTCGCGGCTCCAGATCGGGTCGGCGTTCGAGCCGTCGGCATACGGACGCACCATCGCGGCGGTGCACGCGTCGATCACGCCGTCGAGGATGAACTTCACCCCGACGACCTTCAGCCACGGCGTGCCCGTGGCTGCGAGTTCGTCGCGCAGCTGCACCGCACGCTCGACCTGCGCGAGATCGGCGGCCGGGTCGCCGGTGGAGCTCAGCCACCAGTGTGCGGTGACCGGGAACGGCAGCCGACCGTCGCGGTCGAGCCGACGCCGCAGCGCCGCGATCGACTGCTCTGTCATCCCCATGTCGGCGGCACCGGTCACGCCGGCCGCCAGGTACGCACTGAAGGCGAGCTCGAGGTGGCCGTCGACCTCCTCCTCGGTCCGGATGCCGTCGAGATAGTCCGCCAGCAGATCCATGGCCGCGGTCTCGAGCAGGAACCCGGTCGCCTCTCCGTCCTCGTCCCGCACGACCTGGCCGCCGATCGGGTCGGCGGTATCGCGGTCGATGCCGGCCGCGCGCAGCGCGGCGGTGTTCACCCAGGTGCTGTGCAGGTCGTTCGCATCGAGGAAGACCGGGATGTCGTCGATCACCTCGTCGATCATCGCCGCGGTCGGCTGGGTGACGCCGTCAGGCAGAGCGTCGAACAACCAGCTGACACCCTCGATGATCGTCGCGTCCGGGTTCGCTGCCCGCGCCTCGAGCAGCCGCTGCTGGATCTGTGCCACGGAGGTGCAGTCACGCAGTTGCACCTTGCCCTGCGCGTGGCCGAACATCGCCAGGTGCGCGTGCGCCTCGATGACACCGGGCATCACGAACGCCCCGCCGAGGTCCACGACCGCGGCACCCTCACCGGCCGCGGAGTGCACCTGCGCCTCCGTGCCGACGGCGAGGATGCGTTCGCCGCGCACGGCGAACGCGGACTGCACCGGAGCATCCGCGAGCCCGTCGAAGACGACGGCGTTGCGATAGACGGTGACGGTGTCGGTCATGGTGGTCCCTTCGATCGGGTCAGAGCGCGAGCGCCAGATGCGGGCGGGTGGCGTTTTCCGCCGGAGTGCCGTCGAGCACGTCAGCGCGACGGCCGACGGGGTCGAGCACGACGGTGGCCAGGCTGGCCCACCGCTGCCCCATCGGAAGCGCGAGGTCGGGTACGCAGGTCACCGGAGGCTCGCCGTCGCCGGTCACGAGCATCGCGCGCAGCTGCTCGGCATCCGTCGGCGCGACGGCCGACAGCAGTCGGTCTCGCAGGAACTCCCAGCGCTGGCCGGAGTCAGGCTGGTACAGCCAGGTCTTCTCGTGCGCCGCTGGTGCTTCGGTGAGGAAGTGATTCGTGCGGAGCCAGGTGCCCTCGGTGATCGCGGGCGCGGAGAACACGCCTTCGGGGCTGATATCCAGCAGCACGGTGTCGCTCGCGGCGTCGAAGAGCGCGAACGAGCCGGAGCTCGTGACCGGCGCCTCGCGCACCAGTTCGACGGCGTGCGCGACACTGGAGGCCTCCTCGAGCACGAGAGCGGCGAGCACGTGCATCGGGATGCCCTCAGGCCGGTCGGACCGGTGCCCCAGGATGTTGAAGTGCAGCGCGACGCCGGCGCTGTTCACGCCGATCTTGCCGAGGATGCCGCATTCAGTGAGCCCGGCGTAGTCGTGGACACCGCCGCGCGAGATGATCGTGTGCCAGTACGGCGCGATCTCCATGTGCCAGTCCCACGTCTGCACGCCGAGGGTGTGCGCACGGCCGTCCGCATCGCGGATCGAGCGCACGATGGTCGAGCACTCTCCCGGCGGTACGGCGATGCTGCGCGACAGGATCTCCGTGCGGCCGTTCAATGCGGCGACGCGCCAGACCTCGGCGTCCGCACCGGCGGCGATGCCCTCGATCTGCGCGCGCAGCGCCGGACGGTGGGCATCGATCGCGTCGAGCAGCCGCTCGGCGTCGTCGCGCACGGTCTTCTCGTCGACGGCGCCGAGGCGGAAGAGCCGATCATACGCGTCGATCGTGCCGGGCAGAGTCTCACGCAGCTGCATGCCGCGCTCGACGCCGCGCTGGAGCGGATCCGAGGCGTCGGCCGTGATCTGCAGGCGCCGCTCCGGGCGCGGAAAGGGCGACGTCACGAGCGTCCCTCTCCGGGAAGAGCGGGAGTGCGCGGCGGCGCGGTGCGGCGCTCGCCGGTCGCCTCGAACGCGGCCGCGAGGCGCAGCAGGGCTGTGTCGTCCCAGCCGCGGCCCGCGATGGTCAGTCCCACCGGCATCCCGATATCTGCCATCGTGCCCATCGGCACCGTGACGGTCGGGATGCCGAGATGACGGATCGCGAGGTTTCCGTTCGCGACCCACACGCCGTTGCGCCAACCGGCGTCGGCGGATGCCGGGTTCACGTCCATGTCGGCGGGGCCGACGTCGGCGACGGCGGGGAAGATTACGGCGTCGAGGTCGAGCGCGTCCATCCACTCCTCGAGGTCGACGCGGCGGGTCTCCTCGAGCCCGCGCACACCCTCCTCGAGATGCGGGATGTCGGTGAATGACGCGTACGGGCGCTCGCGGACGAGGGCCGGATACCCGGCGATCTCGTCATCGAAGCCGGCGTAGCGATCCGGGAGGGCACCTCTCGGATGCGGGAAGATGCGCGCGCCGTCGACGAGTTCGAGTCGATCGAGCGCGGGGTCGCCGTTCGCGCGCAGGAAGTCGTCCCACGCCCAGGCCGAGAGATCCTCGATCTCGGAGCGCAGGAACCGCTCGGACACCAGTCCCCTGCTGTTCACGGTCGGCGCCCCGGCGCGGTCGCCCTCGTAGTTGGTGACGACCGGGAAGTCGACGTCGACCACGTGGGCGCCGGCCTCTTCGAGGTCTCGGCATGCCTGCTCCCAGAGGTCGATGACGGACGCCCGGGTCACGATACGCTGCCCGGTCGCGCCTCCGATGGTGGTGCCGGTGCCGGCATCCGGGTCGGCATTGACGTACATGCGCGGCACGCCGAAGCGGCGGCCGGCGAGAGCGGAACGAGGGTCGGCCGCGGCGAGGTCTCGGTACGACGACGGACGCACCTCGGATGCGGCAGGAATACGCACCCAGGGCTGGGCGCGCCAGAAGTCGCCGCGGACGTCGGTGTCGTCGGCGACGATCACGTCGAGCACCTCGAAGAGATCGGCCATCGTGCGGGTATGCGGCACCACGACGTCCATGGTGGGCACCAGCGGCCAGTTGCCGCGCACCGAGATGACGCCGCGGCTGGGCGTGTATGCGCACAGGGCGTTGTTCGACGCCGGTGCCCGACCGCTCGACCAGGTCTCCTCGCCGAGTCCGAAGGCAGCGAAGCTCGCGGCGGTCGCGGTGCCCGATCCGTTGGAGGAGCCGGATCCGAACGCGCTGGTCAGCCAGTCGGCGCTGTACGGGCTCTCCGCCCGTCCGTACACACCGCGTTGCATCCCGCCGTTCGCCATCGGCGGCATGTTGGTCAGGCCGAGGCAGATCGCCCCGCCGGCCCTGAGCCGTTCGATCGTGAACGCGTCCCGCTGAGCGACCAGATCCGCGAACGCCGGGGATCCGCATGCCGCGGTGAGCCCGGCGACGAGGTAGCTGTCCTTGGCCGTGTACGGGATGCCGTCCAGCGGGCCGAGCGACTGCCCGTCCGCCCTGCGGGCATCGGACGCCGCGGCTTCCGCGAGCGCGTCGGGGTTGCGGACGACGACCGCGTTGAGCGCGGTATCGGTGCCAGGAGCGTCGTACGCGTCGATACGGGTGAGATAGGCCTGCACTAGCGCGACGCTGGTAGCTGCACCGGTCTCCAGCGCTTGCCGCAGGTCCGCAATGGATGCTTCGACCACGTCGATCATGCGGGCGCCCCGCTCGTGGCCGGCTGCTGCTGGGTGATGCAGTGGATGCCGCCGCCGCGCGCGAAGATCGGGCGTGCGTCGACGGTCACGATCTGTCGCCCGGGGTACGCGGCTCCGAGGATGTCCCGCGCGCGGGCATCGGCGACGTCCTCGCCGAACCCGCAGGCGATCACCGCGTCGTTCACCACGAGGTGGTTGATGTAGCTCCAGTCCACGTACCCCTCGTCGTCGCGGAGGGTTGCGGGGGCCGGGACGTCGATGATCTCGAGCGGGCGGCCCGCGGCATCCGTCTGGTCCTGCAGGAACGCCTTCAGCTCCCGCGTGACGACGTGGTCGGGGTGTCCGGCATCGTCCTGGCGGTGCAGCAGCACCCGGCCCGGAGCGGCGAACGCGGCGACGATGTCGACGTGCCCGTTGGTGCCGAACTCGTCGTAGTCGCGCGTGAGGCCGCGGGGCAGCCAGATGGCTGTGGTCGTGCCGATCGTGCGTGCGAGTTCAGCCTCGACGCGGGCCCTGTCGGCGTAGGGATTGCGGTTCGGGTCGAGCTGCACGGTCTCGGTGAGCAGCACTGTGCCCTCACCGTCGACGTGGATACCGCCGCCCTCATTCACGAGCACCGAACTGATGTGCTCGGCTCCGACGTGTGCGGCGACGATGCGTGCGATGCCGGCCGACACCTGCCACTCGGCCCATGCGGGCGCACCCCAGCCGTTGAAGATCCAGTCGACCGCGCCGAGGACGCCTGGCCGCTCGTCGTCGAGGACGAAGGTGGGGCCGAAGTCGCGCATCCAGAACTCGTCCAGCGGCGACTCGAGGATCTCGACGGCCGAGCCGAGCATGTCCCGCGCGCGCGCCATCTCGGTCGGGTCCACGACCATCGTGACTGGTTCGAACTCGGCGATGGCCAGCGCGACGTCGGTCCACGCGCGGTACGCCGTGTCGCGCCAGGCAGCACCATCGCCGAGGGTGACACCCGCGCGCGGGAACGCCATCCAGGTGCGTTCGTGCCGTTCACCCTCGTGCGGCATCCGCCAGCCCATGTCATCTCCTTCGCCGACATTCGCTTGTTGGTCACATGACCAATACAGGAATGTTCCTACACTGGATTCACCATGTCAACACCCGATACGCGTCCTCGGACCAGGAAGACGCCGGAGCAGCGCGCCGGCGAGATCAATGACGCCGCGATCGCGATCGCCAGGGAGAAGGGGCTGTCCGCGCTGACGCTGCGGGCTGTCGCCAGCAGGGCAGGGGTGGCGCCGGGACTCGTCTCGCACTACGCAACGAGCATGGACGAGTTGGTGGCGCGCACCTTCCGCGAGCTGACGGCATCCGAACTGGACGACGTCCGCACCCAGGCCGAGACCGAGAGCGAGCCGGCGGCTCGGGTGGCGCGGATGATCTCCACGGTTCTCAGCAGCGGTCACGACGACATCACGCTCGTGTGGGTGGACGCCTGGTCCCTCGGCCGCGGCAGCGCAGCGCTGTCGGTCGCCATCGACGAGCAGATGAGCGCCTGGCAGTCGTTCATCGCGCAGCTCATCGAGGAGGGCCGGAGCTCCGGCGTGTTCCGCACCGACGACACGGATGCCGTGGCCTGGCAGATCCTCGCCATGATCGACGGCATCGCAGCACATGCGCTGACCCGCCGCACCGACGCCGCGCTGTTCGCCGCTCGGTTGGCACAGGCCTGCGAGACGCTGGTCGGCGCGTCCCAGGGGACGATCGCGGAGCTCCTTCCCACGCGCTGACGGTCGCGGAGGGTCGCGGTCTCCACTCCGCATCGAGGGTCGCGGTCTCGCTATCTCGACCCCGGGCGCGATGGCCCTCCTCCACGGGCTGGGCTCCCGCTCGTCTTCCGGACATGCAGAAGGGCCGGAACCTCTTGCGAGATTCCGGCCCCGAAACGGTCGGGCTGACAGGATTTGAACCTGCGACCCCTTGACCCCCAGTCAAGTGCGCTACCAAGCTGCGCCACAGCCCGTTGTTCTGCACTCTCGCGCAGGCAACTCCCCTATCTTAGCCGCACCGGAGGCCCTCTCGCGAACCGAGGCGTTGCGGGGTGTCGGAAGCTGCTTGTACCGTCGCCTGCATGTCGACGATCACGACCGCGCTGGCGACGACCGCCCGCTGGGATGACGTGCAGCACGCACTCACCGGCGGCGGCGATGGGGCGAGCTGCCAGTGCATCTGGCCGGTGCTGCCGAACAAGGACTGGAATCAGACCACCACGCCTCAGCGCACCGATATGTTCCGCGCCGAGATCGACGAGGGCCCCCCTCCCGGGCTGGTCGCGTACGTCGACGGCGAGGCCGCGGGCTGGATCCGCATCGGACCGCGCACCCGGCAAGCCCGGATCCCCCGCACCCGCATGATCGCCGCGTCGAGCACCGAGCCGTTCGACGACGAGTCCGTGTGGGCGGTCACCTGCTTCGTCGTCCGCAGGGAGCACCGGGGCACCGGGCTCAACGCCGAACTGCTCGACGCCGCGATCGCCTTCGCGCAGGAGTTGGGCGCCCGCCTCATCGAGGGGTATCCCGTCGACACCCGCGGCGAGAAGCAGCGCGCGAACGATCTGTACCACGGCACACTCGGGACGTTCCTCCGCGCAGGTTTCACGGAGAAGGCGGTGATGAAGCCGGGGCGTGTGCTCGTCGCCCTGGACATCGCACCGAACGGGACCGATAGCGTGAAGGGATGAGCGACGCGAACTCCTCCCTCGACGATCCCGACCTCGGACCGCTCCACCGGGCGACCTCCGAGCTCGACGACGGCTCCGTCCTCACCCACGATTGGTTCGTCGGCAGCGTCGAGGTCGACGGCCGCACCTACGAGCTGATGGTCGAGGGCGCGTCGCCGGAGGATGTCGCTCCACTGCTCCCCCGGCTGCGCACGGTCGTCGCCGCCCTCCCGGACCTCCGCCGCGTCGCCTCGGACGCCGTGGTCACGACGTTCAGCACCGGCGATCCGGACCCCACCGAGCTCGACGAGGCAGCGGCCGACCTGGACCTCGAAACCATCGAGGCTTCCGGCGACGGCACCGTCGTCCTCCACTTCACGGACTCCTGCGGTGAACACTTCCCGGAGGGCTACTGGCCCGCCGTGCACCTCGATGCCGAGGGTGCTGTGGCCACGGTCACCGTCGAGTCCTGAGTCGGGCCGGTCCGATCGACCGCCTTCGAGACGACATGCCCCTCCGGTCATACGATGGAGGGATGCAGCGCCGCACCCTCCCTCCCGCGATCGTGTGGGCGCTCGTCCCCTACGCCGTGGTCTCCGCCTTGCACGTCGTGCTTCTCGCACTGGACCACGATCTCGCGGCTCCGACGAAGCTGCTGCTCATGCCGCTGCTCGCGGTACCGGTCCTCGTGGCGGCGCGGCGAATCCACCCACCCGTGACGGTGGCTCTGCTCCTCGTCGCCCTGCTCTTCTCCTGGCTGGGTGACGGCGCGGGCGCGCTGTTCCCCGCGGCACCCGAGCTTCCGCTCATGCTGGGCTTCTTCGGTCTCGCGCACATCGCCTACATCGTCCTCTTCGCCCGCCACCTGGCGCGCCGGCGGCCGCCGTGGTGGACAGCGATCTATGCCGTCTGGTGGCTCGGGATGATCCTCGTCCTCGGCCCGCACACCGGCCCGCTTCTCATCGGCGTCGCCCTGTATGGGCTGCTCCTCGCGGGCACCGCGGCGTTCGCCGCACGATGCCATCCGCTCGTTGCGACGGGCGGGGCGTTCTTCCTGGCGAGTGACACGATCCTCGCTTTCCGACTCTTCCTGCCCGACGCGCTCCCGGCTTGGAGCAGCCCCGCCGTGATGCTCACGTACACGCTCGGCCAGGGGCTGATCGTCGCCGGCGCCCTCGTGTCCCTGCAGCGGAAGGAACCCTGATGGTCAACAGTGCGCGGGTGGACAGCTGGCTCTGGGCGGTGCGCGTCTACAAGACCCGGTCGGCGGCGACCACCGCATGCCGCGCGGGGCATGTGCGCGTCAACGGCGCCAAGGCGAAGGCTGCACAGGCGGTTCGCGCGGGCGACGAGCTCCGCATACGCATCGCGGGCTTCGACCGGATCCTGATCGTGCGCCAGATCCTCGTCAAGCGCGTCGGCGCGCCGCTCGCCGCCCTCGCCTACGAAGACCGGACGCCGGAACGGGAGCCGCAGGCAGCCCTCGGCGTCCGCGACCGCGGCGCCGGACGGCCGACTAAGCGGGAGCGTCGGGACATCGATCGCCTGCGTGGACGGGGCGATATACAACAGGGCTGAACCCTTCCTTGATTCGAACATATGTTCTAAAATGGAGGCATGACGAACCCGCCGACCGATCCCCTCCGCCTGGAGGAGCGGCGGCGCGTGCGAGACGCCTGGGCTGAGACCCGTCGACGCATCGCAGCGCTGGAGGCAGAGGCTGCGGAGCTGCTGGTGGCGCAGATCGCTTTCCATGACGAAGACGTGGTCGCGGCCCCGCACCACCGCGATGCCATCCACCGCTCGATGGTCGCCGAGTTCGCCCCGGCGGCGCGCCTTTCCACCGGGACCATGGAGTTCGCTTTCGCCGACGCTCTCGCCCTGAGCACGGCACTCCCCCGCGTGCGAGAGACCTTCCACGCGGGTGCTCTGAGCTCCGCGCATGTGCGGGAGATCGCGCGGGCGAGCGCGATCGTGGACGAGGCCATCCGCAACCGCGTCGTCGCGCCGGAGACGATGGCGCTGTTCGAGACGGCGGTGCTCGTCGTCGCCGAAGCAGAGACCGCGGCGCGTACGCGGGTGCATGCCCGCTGCGTCGCCTCCGCCCTCGTCGGCGAGACGATCACGGAGCGACACCGCCGCGCCGCGGACGAGCGCTGCGTCACGGTGCGATCGGTCGACGACGGCCTCGCGGTCCTGACGGCGGTCCTCCCGGAGTGGGCGGCGGTGGCGATCGCCGATCGGCTGAGCCAGCTCACCCGCACGGTGATCCAGGCCCGCGATGCGGGCGGAGCGACGCCTCCCCTGACTCCGACGCACGACGATCTGCTGACTGCTCAGAACACCGCGACGGATCAGTCGTGCGGCGCTCCTCGGTCGGACGCCACGATCTCCAGCGTCGATGGCGGCACCTTCGCCCTCGACCCCGAGGCGGAATCGGCCCCCTCAGACACCCGCACCTGGAGCCAGGTGCAGGCCGACCTGCTGACCGATCTGCTCCTGACCGCCGATCCGAGCGCCGTCGAGGGCGAGGGCCTCGCCGGCGTACGCGGGCGCCTGCAGGTGACCGTGGCGGCGACGACCCTCGCCGGCCTCGACAACCGTCCCGCCGAACTGGACGGGCACGGCGCTCTACACCCGGATATCGCCCGCGCTCTGGCCGGACGCGACGGCGGCTGGACGCGCTTGTTCCTCGATCCGCACGGCCAGGTCGTCGAGACGGACGCGTACAGCCCGACCGAGAGCATGCGTCGACTGCTCCGAGCCCGCGATCAGCACTGCCGGTTCCCCGGATGCCGACAGCCGGTACACCGCTGCGACATCGACCACACCTGGGATCACGCGAAAGGCGGCCCGACTCGGGTCGACAACCTCGCGCACCTCTGCCGCGGACACCACGTGCTGAAACACCCCGATATCCCGGAGCCTCAGCGCTGGACGGTACGGCAGCGACCCGGTGGGGTTCTCGAGTGGCGAAGTCCCCTCGGCGCGGTCCACACCGATCACGCCCCACGTCGGGTCGCCTTCGTCTGAAGCGCGCCGCCATCGCGACGACGCGTCCTTCGAGCACGGTGGCGCAGGCCACGTCGATCCGCGCCAGGACAGGCCAGGCCACGCCGTGCCGCGCCACGTTAGACCACGTCGATCCGCGCCGCGTCAGACCACGTCGTGCCGCGCCACCTCAAGCCACGTCGATCCGCGCCACCTCAGACCACGTCGATTCACGCGACCTCAGACCATGCCACGCCACGCCACGCCACGCCACGCCGGTGTACGAGTACCTGGATCCGCGGAGCGAGGCGCCCGCGTCTCGCTCTAGGCGTCGAGAAGACGAAGAAGCCAGCCGCTCGAGCGCACCTGTGCCCCGGCGGCCTCGACGCGGGACTGCAGTTCGCGGTCGCTGGTCACGGCGAGAACCGGCGACGCGCTCGCGACCCGACGTTCGACCTCGGCCACGATCGCGTCATCGCCGGCGCCTTCCGCGCGCACGACGTGCAGAGCCGAGCTCGCGACGCCGGCTTCCGCGGCTGCAACGTCAGCGGGCGATCCCTCGGCAGAAACCTCCGCGATGTCTCGCGCACGACCTTCCACGACGAGCGAGACCGCCGGGAACCAGGCGTCCCCCGCGAGTCCGAGACCGTCCGCGGGCACGGAGAGCCCGGTCAGACGGTCGCGCAGTCGTGCCGCGGCTCCGGCACGATCCTTCCACCACCCGTCCGGGACCGAGCCCACGACGTTGGCGGCGTCCACCACGACCACCGGGTGCGCCGACAGCTGAGCCCGCAGCATCGGCCACGCCGCGCCGAAGCCGGGGTGCAGGGGCAGCCCCTCCACGTCCTCGACGGGCACCCACGACAGCGCGACGCTCTCGGGGTCGCTGATCACGGGGTCGAACGGCGTCCGCACATCGGCGACGACGGTGGTGTACGACCAGATGCCGAGGTCGAGCACACTCGTGAAGCGCGGACGCACCGCGCCATCCGGTACTCCCGCCTCCTCCTGCGCCTCCCGCACAGCACCGACGATGGCCGCCTCGCCCTCGTGCAACGCTCCACCGGGCAGGCCCCAGGTGCCTCCGAAGTGGCTCCACGCCACGCGATGCTGCAGCAGGATTCCGCGCTCCGCATCGACGGCGAGGAGACCGGCGGCACCGAAGCGCCCCCAGTACCGCTCGCCCGTGTCCGCGACCACCCAGGCATCGCCCGGATCGCGTGGCCCCTCGGGGCGACGCGGTTCACCGGCGGCGGGAGGTACGACAGTCACCCCCTCAGCTTTTCACAGCATCGGGGCTCCGGCGCCACCGCCGCGACATGCGCGGCAACGAGTCAGCGCTGACGCTTCTCGCGCACCCGCATGTTGATGACGATCGGCGTGCCCTCGAACGAGTAGAGCTCGCGCAGGCGGCGCTGGATGAACCGGCGGTAGCCCGGGTCGAGGAAACCGGTCGTGAACAGCACGAACGTCGGCGGACGCGTCGATGCCTGTGTCCCGAAGAGGATGCGCGGCTGCTTGCCCCCACGCACCGGGTGCGGGTGCTCGGCGACGAGCTCGGCGAGGAACGCGTTGAACTTGCCCGTCGGGATGCGGCGGTCCCAGTTCTCCAGCGCCGTCTCGAGCGCCGGGACGAGCTTGTCGAGGTGACGACCGGTCTTCGCCGAGATGTTCACGCGCGGGGCCCAGGCGACGTGCGCCAGGTCCTGCTCGATCTCGCGCTCGAGGTAGCGACGGCGGTCGGCGTTCTCCAGGTCGTCATCGTTGAGACGGTCCCACTTGTTGAACGCCAGGACGAGCGCGCGGCCCGACTCGAGCACGAGGTCGATGATCCGCACGTCCTGCTCGCTGATCGACTCGGAGACGTCGAGCACCACGACGGCCACTTCGGCCTTCTCCAGCGCGGCCGACGTGCGCAGCGAGGCATAGAAGTCCGCGCCCTGCGCCATGTGCACGCGGCGACGGATACCGGCCGTGTCGACGAGGCGCCACATCTTGCCGCCGAGTTCGACGACCTCATCCACGGGGTCGCGGGTGGTGCCGGCGAGATCGTTGACGACGACGCGCTCCTCCCCCGCGGCCTTGTTCAGCAGCGAGGACTTGCCGACGTTCGGACGACCCAGGATCGCGACACGGCGCGGGCCGCCGATCTCCTGCTTCGCAACGGCGGAGACCTCCGGCAGCTTCTTCAGCACGTCGTCGAGCAGGTCCGCGACACCGCGACCGTGGATCGCGGAGACGGGGTGCGGCTCCCCCAGACCCAGGTTCCACAGGGCGGCCGCTTCCGGCTCCTGACGCGCGTCGTCGATCTTGTTGGCGACGAGGAAGACCGGCTTGCCGCTCTTGCGCAGCAGCTTCACGACGTGCTCGTCGGTCGAGGTGGCGCCCACCATGGCGTCCACGACGAACAGCACGACATCGGAGAGGTCGATCGCGACCTCGGCCTGGGCCGCGACCGAACGGTCGATGCCCCGGGCGTCGGGCTCCCAGCCGCCGGTGTCGACGAGCGTGAAGCGACGGTCGTTCCACTCGGCCTTGTACGTGACGCGGTCGCGGGTGACGCCGGGGGTGTCCTCCACGACGGCCTCACGACGACCGAGGATGCGGTTCACGAGCGCCGACTTGCCGACGTTCGGCCGCCCGACGATCGCCACCACGGGCAGCGCGGGGCTGTACTGGATGCCGTCCTCGCCGAGCGTGATACCCGCGAGGAGCTCCGCGTCCTCGTCGTCCAGCTCGTAGTCGGCGAGGCCGGCGCGCAGGGTCTCCGCGCGCTGCTCGGCCAGCTGCTCGTCGAGCTGGTCCATCTTCTCGGCGAGCTGGTCGGGACCGCCTTCGTATTCGTCGTCAGTCACGGTGTGCTCCTCGGAGTCGTTCGATCACCGAGAGGACGGCGTCGATGGTCTGGGGGAAATCGAGTGCGGTCGAGTCGACGACCTCCACGCCTTCCGCGGCGTTGAGGAAGTCGACGACCGCGCTGTCGGAGGCGTCGCGCTTGTGCAGAGCGTCCGCGACGGCGGCGGCGTTCTCGCCGGCGAGCTCGCCGGCACGGCGAGCGGCACGCACCTCCGGTGCGGCGGTCAGCAGGATGCGGACGGGCGCATCGGGTGCCACGACGGTCGTGATGTCGCGGCCTTCGACCACCACGGCCGGGTACGGCGCCTCGGCGACCAGCGCTCGGAAGAGCTCGTTGACCTGGGTGCGCACTTCCGGCACGCGGGCCACGCCGCTCACGGCACCGGACACACGCGGTTCGCGGATCGCGTCCGTCACGTCGACGTCGCCGACGCGCACCGTGCGGTCGTCCGGGTCGAGCCCGAGGCGGACGGGGAAGTCGGCGGCCGCGGCGCGCACGGCCTCGGCGTCGTCGGTGTCTGCACCGCGATCGAGCACATGCCAGGCGAGAGCCCGGTAGGCCGACCCGGTGTCGAGGTAGCCGAAGCCCTCGCGACGCGCGATCGCCTTGGACACGCTCGACTTCCCGGACCCGGCGGGCCCGTCGATCGCGATGAACTTCGTGGCGGAGATGGTGGGGGTGTCAGTCATTGGTGTTCCCTGCGATGCGCCAGCCGCGTTCCTGGAGCCCGGTGATCGCGCCGTGCAGCGCCGCGGGGTCGACACTGATCTCGGCGAGGCCGAACTGCGCGCCGGGAGAGTGCTCCAGCCGCAGGTCCTCGACGTTGACGCCCAGCTCGCCGAGTTCGCCGAACAGGCGGCCCAGCTGACCGGCGGTGTCGTCGACCATGACGACCAGTGTCTCGAAGCGTCGGTTCTGTCCGTGTTTGCCGGGCAGGCGCTCGACGCCGTCGTTGCCCTGGCGGATGGTCTCCGCGAGCACTCGCCGGGCGCCAGGAGCGCCGGGAGCGCGCAGCGCATCGGCGACCTCGCTCAGGTCGGTCGCGAGCGCGTCGAGGATCTCGACCACGGGGCCGGCGTTGGCGCCGAGGATCTGCACCCACAGCTCCGGAGCGGACGCGGCGATGCGCGTCGTGTCCCGCACGCCCTGCCCGGCCAGGCGGAGCGCGCCCTCCTCGGCCCCGGCCAGACGACCGGCGAGGAGACTCGCGACGACCTGCGGCACGTGGGAGGTGAGGGCGACGGAGCGGTCGTGCTCCTCCGGGGTCATCTCCAGCGGCATCGCGCCGACGTCGAGCGCCAGTGCCTCGACCAGCGCGAGGTCCTGCGCGGTGGTGTCCTCATCACGGCACACGACCCACGGCCGTCCGATGAACAGGTCGGCCCTCGCGGAGATCGCCCCGCCGCGCTCCCGACCGGCGAGCGGATGCGATCCGATGTAGCGGGCGAGGTTCACGCCGCGTTCACGGAGCGTGCGGAACGGCTCCAGCTTCACGCTCGCGACATCCGTCACGACGGCGTCAGGGTAGCGCTCGAGCTCTGCCTGGATCACGTCGGCGGTCACGTCCGGCGGCACGGCAACGACGACGAGCACCGGGGCGTCGTCATCCTGCGGAAGGCGTCCGGCGCCGTAGTCGACGGCGAGGCGCAGCTGCGCGGGGGATGCGTCGGTCAGGACGACGTCGATGCCCTTCGCACGGAGGGCGTGCCCGACGCTGGCGCCGAGCAGCCCGGCGCCGACGATGCGCACGGTGCCGGACAGGCGCGGCGCCACGGCACCGGCCTTCCGCGCCGCGGGCGCACTCGTCGTCTGGGTCATTCGCTCTCCTGCTCGCCTGGCGCCTCGGCGACACCGGATTCCCGGCGCGCGAGGGTCAACAGCGCGCCGAGCTCGATTTTACTCAGTTCTCGCGTCCGGCCCGCCGGGAGGGTTCCCAGGTGCAGCGGGCCGAACTGCCGCCGCACGAGTTCCGTGACCGGATGCCCGACCGCGGCCATCATGCGGCGCACGATCCGGTTGCGACCGGAGTGCAGCGTGAGCTCCACGAGGCTCGAGCCGCGGGACGTGTCCAGCAGGCGAGCCTTGTCGGCGGCGATGGGGCCGTCCTCCAGTTCGATGCCCTTCGTGAGCTTCGAGATCGTCTGCGCCGTCACCGCCCCCTCGACCTTCGCGATGTAGACCTTGGTGACACCGAAGGAGGGATGCGCGAGGACGTGCGCGAGCTCGCCGTCGTTGGTGAGCAGCAGCAGGCCGCTGGTCTCGGCGTCCAGGCGCCCGACGTTGTAGAGCCGCTCCTCGTAGTCCTTCGTGAAGCGTCGGAGATCGGGGCGCCCGCTTTCGTCGCGCATGCTGCTGACCACGCCCGTGGGCTTGTTCAGCATCACGTAGCGCTTGGACACGTCGAGCTGCACCGCGGTGCCGTCGACGTCGACGAGGTCGCGCTCCGGGTCGATGCGACGACCGAGCTCAGTCACCACCTGGCCGTTCACGCGGATGCGTCCCTCGACGATGTACTGCTCGACGACCCGACGGGATGCGACACCGGCGGCCGCCAGCACCTTCTGCAGTCGCACGCCTTCGGGAGCGGCGGAATCGTGGGCGTCAGTGGTCATCGGACCGTCCCTTCGTCGAAGCCGTCGGCGCCGTCATCGAGGAGCGGCGAGATCGGCGGAAGCTCATCCAGAGAGTTGATGCCGAGATGCTGGAGGAGCGCATCGGTCGTGCCGTAGTTGATCGCCCCGGTCTCGGAGTCGGCGAACAGCTCGGTGATCAGGCCGCGCGCGAGCAGGGTGCGGACCACGGAGTCGACGTTGACCGCGCGGATCGAGGCCACCTGGCTCCGGGTGACGGGCTGCTTGTACGCGATCACCGCGAGCGTCTCCAGCGCCGCTTGCGAGAGCCGGGCCGGAGCCTGGCCCCCGACGAACTCCGCCACGACCGGATCGAGGTCCTCGCGCACGTAGAGCCGCCATCCGCCGCCGACCTCCCGCAGCTCGAAGCCGCGCCGCGGACCCGCGCCCCGGCCGTCGTAGTCCTCGACCAGCGCCTCGACCGTCTGCCGGACGGCGGGCACCGGGGCGCCGACCGCCGCGGCGAGGGCCACCAGGCCGATCGGCTCGTCGACGATGAAGAGGATCGCCTCCACGCGCTCGCTGAGCGGCAGCTCGGCCCCTGTCACGGCGTCGGGCCCCTCGCGGAGCCCGGTTTCCGTCTCGGTCACGTCATCGGTCATAGTCGGCCCCCAGGGTCGCGAGTGTCTCGTCCGACCAGGAGTCGGCGGCCCAGCGGAGCGTGAGCTCCCCGAGCGGTTCCAGTTGTTCGAAGGAGAGCGCGGCGTGCCGGTACAGCTCCAGCACCGAGATGAAACGGGCCACGACGATGCCGGGCTCGGTGACGCCGGCGACGAGCTCACGGAAGCTCAGCGATTCGGTGCCGCGCAGCAGGGTGACGACGATCGCGGCCTGTTCGCGGATGCTGACCAGGGGCGCGTGGAGGTGGTCGAGCCCGACGTGCGGGATCTCCTTCGGCGCGAAGGCCAGGAGCGCCAGCGCCGCGAAGTCGTCGGTCGTGAGCGACCAGACGAGCTCGGGTGTCTGCTTCCGGTGCTTCTCCTCCAGCGGCACCGCGCGCACATGCCGACGGTCCTCCCGCTGCAGGCACCGCGCGAACCACGCGGAGACCTCCTTGAACGCCCGGTACTGCAAGAGACGGGCGAAGAGCAGATCGCGCGCTTCGAGGAGGGCGACGGCCTCGGCGTCGACGAGCTCGCCCTGCGGCAGCAGACCCGCCACCTTCATGTCGAGCAGAGTCGCCGCGACGACGAGGAACTCCGACGCCTGGTCCAGCTCCTCCTCGTCCTCGAGGTCGGCGAGGTAGGCGATGAACTCGTTGGTGACGGCGCTCAACGACACCTCGGTGATGTCCATCTCGTGCTTCGAGATGAGGTTCAGCAGGAGGTCGAAGGGGCCGTCGAAGTTCGACAGCGAGACCCGGAACCCGGCAGCGTCCTCGGCGGGGGAAGGCTCCGCAGCATCGGCGGCGTCGGCGAGGACCGGGACCTCAGCGGTTCCGAGCTCGTCAGGCGACGGCGCCACGGGCGACCAGCTCCCTGGCCAGCCGCAGGTATGCCTGTGCGGCCGCGTGCTCCGGAGCGAACTCGGTGATCGGGACCCCCGAGACCGACGCGTCCGGGAACTTCACGGTGCGGCCGATCACGGTCTCCAGCACGTCGTCGCCGAACGCCTCCACGACGCGCTCGAGCACCTCGCGCGAGTGCAGCGTGCGCGGGTCGTACATCGTCGCCAGCAGGCCGTCCATCTCGATGGAGGGGTTCAGCCGGTCGCGGACCTTGTCGATGGTCTCGATGAGGAGCGCGACGCCGCGGAGCGCGAAGAACTCGCACTCGAGCGGGATGATGACGCCGTGCGCCGCCGTCAGCGCGTTCACGGTCAGCAGACCGAGCGACGGCTGGCAGTCGATGAGGATGACGTCGTACTCCCCCGCCACCTGGCGCAGCACGCGGGCGAGGATCGTCTCGCGGGCGACCTCGTTGACGAGGTGCACCTCCGCGGCGGAGAGGTCGATGTTCGCGGGAAGGACGTCGAGACCCGGCACGTTCGAGTGCACGATCGCGTCATGCGCGTCGCGCTTCGTGTCGAGCAGGAGGTCGTAGACCGTCGGTACGTCGTGCGTCTGGATGCCGAGACCCGCGGACAGCGCGCCCTGCGGGTCGAAGTCCACGGCGAGCACCTTGCGGCCGTACTCCGCGAGCGCGGCAGCGAGGTTGATGGAGGTGGTCGTCTTGCCGACGCCGCCCTTCTGGTTGCAGAGCGCGATGATGCGGGCCGGGCCGTGCGACTTCAGAGGCGCGGGGATCGGGAAGCCCTGGTACGGACGGCCGGTGGGTCCCATGGGGGTGTCGTCGGCCTTCTGCGCCTTCGCCCTGGACTTCGCCACTTTCTCAGCCACCCGTTCTCCCGCTTCGTCGTGCTTGCTCGATTGTAGCCGCCATGCGTTCCCCGGCAGTCCCGGCGCGCGGCGGGTGGTCCCGGTACCGGCCGCGGAGTGCGCGATCAGCGCGCACGGGGATGCGAGGTCGCGTAGATGTCACGAAGCGCATCCACCGAGACGTGCGTGTAGATCTGCGTCGTCGCGACCGAGGAGTGCCCCAGCAGCTCCTGCACCACGCGCACATCGGCGCCTCCCTGCAGCAGGTGGGTCGCGAACGAATGCCGCAGCGTGTGCGGCGAGACCTCGGTCGTGAGCTGCGCGCGTTCCGCCGCCGAACGGATCACCAGCCAGGCGCTCTGACGCGAGAGCGGGGCACCGCGCGCGCCGAGGAAGAGCCGGGCCGATGCGCGGCCCTTCGCCGCGAGTTCCGGGCGGACCCGGGTGAGGTAGGCGTCGACGGCCGCGCGGGCGTACGACCCCACCGGGACGATGCGTTCCTTCGAGCCCTTGCCCCGGAGGCGCAGCACCTCGCCGTGCGCCATGTCGTCGACGTCGAGCCCGACCGCCTCCGACACCCGGGCACCCGTCGCGTAGAGGAGCTCCAGCAGCGCTCGGTCCCGGATGCCGAGCGGCTCCTCCGCCGACGGCGCGGCGAGCAGCCGCTCCACCTGGTCGATCGTGAGGGCTTTCGGCAGCCGGCGCGGGGTCTTCGGCGGACGGAGCCGTCCGGACGGGTCGTCCGTCTCGATGCCCTCCCGGGCGAGGAACCGGTGCCAGCCGCGTACCGAGGACTGCAGGCGCGCGAGGCTCGTCGCCGCGGGGGGCGGCTCCGCCGAGGCGCGGTCGGCGATGAAACGGTCGACGACAGCGGACGTGATATCCGCGGTGTCGTCGATCCCCTCCGCCGTGAGCCAGTGCCGGTAGCCGTCGAGGTCACGGCGGTAGGCGCCGACCGTGTGCGCGCTGAGGCCGCGCTCGATCGTCACATGACGCAGATACGCGTCGAGGGCGCGATCGAGCAGCATCCTCAGCTCCGGTCGCGCAGCCTCTGCGCCGCAGCCAGCACGCCGATGGAGAGGATGCCGTTGCGCAGGCGCCCGGCCATCACCCCTGCGACGGCGTCCTCCAGCGGTACCCACGCGACGCGGATGTCGGCCTCCTCGTCCTCGCGGTCGTGCGCGGTCTCGGCGGCCGAGAGCCCGGACGCGAGGAACACCCGGATGAGCTCGTCGTTGCCGCCGGGCGTCGTCCACGACGACACCAGCGGCTCCCAGTGGGCGGCGACCAGGTCGGCCTCCTCCGCGAGCTCGCGACGCGCGGCCGCGAGCGGCTCCTCCCCCTCGATGTCGAGGAGACCGGCCGGCAGCTCCCAGTCGCGGTGACGGATCGGGTGACGGTACTGCTGGATGAGCAGCACCCGTCCTTCGTCGTCCAGCGCGAGGATCGCGACAGCCCCGGGGTGGGCGACATACTGGCGCACGATCTCGCCCTCGCCGTAACGGACCCGATCGGAGCGCACGTCCCAGACGCGCCCCTCGTAGACGAGGTCGCTGCCCACGACCTCCGGCTCGAAGGGCTCGTCATGCAGGGACTCGTGCGCCGCCGGCGCCTCCGACTCACTCATCGACGGGCACGTCGAACAGCTCGCTCGCGCGGTGCCGGGCGATGGCCGCGCCGACGAGACCGCGGAACAGCGGGTGCGGGTCGGTCGGACGCGAGCGGAGCTCCGGGTGCGCCTGGGTGGCGATGTAGTACGGGTGCACGTCGCGCGGCAGCTCGACGTACTCGACGAGGTCCAGCTCCGGGTTGAGGCCCGAGAACACCAGCCCCGCCTCCGACAGGCGATCGCGGTAGGCGTTGTTCACCTCGTAGCGGTGGCGGTGACGCTCGGAGACCTCGGCGGCGCCGTAGACCTCGCGGGCCAGCGAGCCCTCGGCGAGAGCCGCCTGGTAGAGACCGAGGCGCATGGTGCCACCCAGGTCGCCGCCGTCGAGGATCTCGATCTGCTCGGCCATGGTCGCGATGACGGGCTCCGCGGTGTCCGGGTCGAACTCGCTGGACGAGGCTCCGGCGATCCCGGCCACGTCGCGGGCGTACTCGATGACCATGCACTGTAGGCCGAGGCACAGGCCGAGGGTCGGGATGCCCTGCTCGCGGGCGAACTTCAGCGCGCCCAGCTTGCCCTCGATGCCACGGATACCGAAGCCGCCGGGCACGCAGATGCCGTCGAGCTCCGCCAGCTGCTCCTGTGCGCCCTCGGGCGTCTCGCAGAGGTCGGACGGGATCCAGCGGATGTTGACCTTGGTCTCCTGCGCGAACCCACCGGCCTTGAGGGCCTCGGTCACGGACAGGTAGGCGTCCGGCAGGTCGATGTACTTGCCGACGAGGCCGATGGTGACCTCGTGCTTCGGGTTGTGCACCGCGTGCAGCACCTTGTTCCAGCGCGTCCAGTCGACGTCCTCCGCCTTCTGGTCGAGGCCGAGGCGGCGCACGATGTACGAGTCCAGCCCCTGCTCGTTGAGGGTGGAGGGGATGTCGTAGATGCTCGGCAGGTCGACGGTGTTGATGACACCCTCGACGTCGACATCGCACATGAGGGCGATCTTGTTCCGGTTGCTCGCGCTCACCGGCCGGTCACTGCGGAGCACCAGCGCGTCGGGCTGGATGCCGACCTGGCGGAGGGCCGCGACCGAGTGCTGGGTCGGCTTGGTCTTCTGCTCGCCGGACGCACCCATGAACGGCACGAGCGAGACGTGCACGAAGAACACGTTGTCGCGGCCGAGCTCGTGACGCAGCTGACGGGCAGACTCGAGGAACGGCTGCGACTCGATGTCGCCGACCGTGCCGCCCACCTCCGTGATGATCACGTCGGGCCGCGGGTCCTCGGTCGCCTGCAGCCGCATGCGGCGCTTGATCTCGTCGGTGATGTGCGGGATGACCTGCACGGTATCGCCGAGGTACTCGCCGCGGCGCTCACGGGCGATCACCTGCGAGTAGATCTGACCGGTCGTGACGTTGGCCGCCTCGGACAGGTTGATGTCGAGGAAGCGCTCGTAGTGGCCGATGTCGAGGTCGGTCTCCGCACCGTCGTCGGTCACGAAGACCTCACCGTGCTGGAACGGGTTCATGGTGCCCGGATCGACGTTCAGATACGGGTCGAGCTTCTGCATGACCACGCGGAGTCCGCGGGCCGTCAGGAGGTTGCCCAGGCTGGCCGCGGTGAGCCCCTTGCCCAAAGACGAAACGACACCACCGGTCACGAAGATGTGCTTGGTCGTGTCGTTCTTGGGCCCCGCAGAAGAAGAGTTCATCACGGGCTTCTATCCTAACAGTTGGTTCAGACGCCGAGGCTGAGAAGCTCACGGGCGTGGGTGAGTGCGGCATCGGAATCCGCGAGTCCGGAGAGCAGGCGGGCCATCTCGGCCTCGCGCTCCTCCCCGTCGAGCCGCCGCACGCTGGAGGCGGTGACGGCGCCGTCGTTCGATTTCACGACGGTCAGGTGGTTGTTCGCGAAAGCGGCGACCTGGGCGAGATGGGTGACGGCGATCACCTGCGACTTCTCGGCGAGTCGGGCGAGTCGCCGACCGACCTCGATCGCCGCCGCACCGCCGATACCCGCATCGACCTCGTCGAACACGAAGGTGGGAACCGGGTCGGTCGCCGCGATGACGACCTCGATCGCGAGCATCACCCGGGACAGCTCGCCGCCGGACGCACCCTTGGTGACGGAGCGGGGCTCGGCACCGGGATGCGGCGCGAGCAGGATGGCGACGTCGTCGCGCCCGTGGCTGCTCTCGGTGCCCGGCGCCACGGAGACCTCCAGACGCGCGTCCGGCATCGCCAGCGCGTGCAGCTCGGTGGTCACGGCCTCGCCGAGCCGGACGGCCGCCTCGCTCCGCGCCGCGGTGAGAGCGTCGGCCCGGGTGTCGAGTTTCATCCTGGCCGCGTCGCGCTCGGCCGTGAGACGTTCCAAGCGCTCTCCGTCGTCGTCGAGTTCGGCCAGCCGCGCGGATCCGGTCTGCCACAGCGCCAGTGCCTCCGCCAGCGAGCCGTGCTGACGGACGAGGACGCCGAGCGCGGCACGGCGCTCCTCGACGGCGGCCAGCTCGTGCGGACCGGACTCATCGAGGTCGGCGAGGAAACCGGAGAGCGTGCCGGCGGCGTCGGCGATGCGATAGCCGATGTCGGCCAGGGTCTCCGCGACCTCCGCGAGCTTCGGGTCGGACACGCGCTCGATCGCTCGGCGCGCTTCCGCGACCAGCGCCGAGGCATCGGGCTCCCCCTCCTCGTTCGAGAGGGCGCCGTGGGCCAGGGAGGCCGCGACGCGGAGTTCTTCGGCGTTCGCCAGGCGCTCGGCGCGGGCCGTCAGTTCCTCGTCCTCGCCCTCTTCCGGGGCGGTGGCTTCGATCAGGGCGAGGTCCTCGCGCAACCGGGCGGCTTCCTCGGCACGCCGGTCGCGGTTGGCGGTGATGTCGAGGATCTCCGCGTCGAGCATGCGCCAGTGCTCGAATGCGGCCTGGTACTCCTCCAGCGCCCGGGCGATCGGCTCGCCGCCGAAGCGGTCGAGGGCGTCGCGCTGCGCGGCGGCAGACCGCAGCCGGAGCTGCTCGGACTGCCCGTGCACGACGATGAGCTCGTCGGCGAGGGATGAGAGCACGCCCGCGGGTGCGGCGCGTCCGCCGACGCTCGCGCGGCTGCGGCCTTCGGCGCTGAGGGTGCGCGAGACGTACAGCTCCGCCGTTCCGTCGCCGGCCGGCTCCAGCTCTCCCCCGGCCTCAGCCACGATGTCGGCGACCTCGCCGGTCTCCGGCACGATCCACACACCGGCCACCGAGGCCTGAGCCGCCCCCTTGCGCACGGCCCCCGAGTCGGCCCGCTGCCCGAGGAGCAGCCCGAGACCAGTGACGACCATGGTCTTGCCCGCGCCGGTCTCGCCGGTGATGGCCGTGAAGCCGGGACCGAGCGGCAGGACGGCGTCGGCGATCACGCCGAGCCCCTGCATGCGCATCTCCTCGATCATGCGTCGCTCCTCCGCTCCTGTCCGCGCCATCCCTCGACGGGCAGCTGGAACTTGCGGACGAGGCGATTCGTGAAAGCCGTGGGGTGCAGGCGAGCAAGGCGGACGGGGCGCGACGAACGACGGACGACGACGCGGGCACCCGGCGGGAGGTCGTGGGAACGACGGCCGTCGCACCAGAGGATGCCGGAGCCGTCGGTCCGCTCCAGCATCTCGATCGCCACGGCCGCCTCGGGGCTCACCACGAGCGGCTTGGCGAAGAGAGCGTGCGCCGACAGCGGGACCACCGCGATGGCCTCGACCGTCGGCCAGATCACCGGGCCGCCGGCGGAGAAGTTGTAGGCGGTCGAGCCCGTCGGCGTGGAGATGACCATGCCGTCGCAGCCGAAGCTCGACAGCGGACGCCCATCGATCTCGAGCACGACCTCGATCATGCGCTCCCGGCTCGCCTTCTCGACCGTCGCCTCGTTCAGCGCCCAGGTCTCGAAGACGACCTCGCCCGAGGCGTCCTTCACCCGCACCGACAGAGCCAGGCGCTCCTCGACCTCGTAATCGCGGGCGATGACGCGGCGCATCGCGTCGTCCATGTCGTCCCGGTCGATCTCCGCGAGGAAGCCGACGTGGCCCATGTTGATGCCGAGCACCGGAGCGCCGCTGTCACGGACGAGCTCCGCCGCGCGCAAGATGGTGCCGTCGCCGCCGAGGACGATCGCGAGTTCGAGGGATGCTTGATCGGCGGAGGCGTTCAGCACGTCGACGTCGGCGAAGAAGGCATCGACCGCGGTGAGCTCGGCGTGGTCGTCGGCCGCCAGGACGGGGCGCACTCCCGCGCCCCGGAGGGCGTCGATCACTCGACGGGCGGCCGCGACGGTGTCGACGCGACCCGCGTGGGCGACGACCAGGATTCTGCGCTCGTTCATCGTCCCCCTGCCAGCCGGTTGATGGTGTCCATCCATTCTGTCGGATTGCTGCCGCCCCCCGGCACGAGGTGGACGAGATACTCCGCATTGCCGTGGGTACCGAGGATCGGGGAGGAGACGATTCCCGCCATCCCCATCCCCGTGTCCCACGCGCTCCACGCCACCCGGGCGACGGCATCGGCACGGGTGGCGGGGTCGGTGACGAGACCGCCGCGCACCGCGGTCCTCCCGACCTCGAACTGCGGCTTGACGAGCAGCAGCACGTCGGCACCGGGTGCAGCCACCGCGACCACCGCGGGGAACACGAGTTCAAGCGAGATGAAGGACAGGTCGCCTACGATGAGGTCGGGCGACGCGGACTCCCCCGTCGCCGCGGCGAGACCGTCTGCCGTCATGTGCCGCACGTTGAAGCCCTCGACCGCTGTGACGCCGGGATCGGCCGCGACAGAGGGGGCGAGCTGACCGTGGCCGACGTCCACGGCGAGGACGCGGCGTGCACCACGTTCCCGGAGCACCTGCGTGAACCCGCCGGTCGAGGCGCCCATGTCGAGCGCGAGACGCCCCTCCACGGGAAGGGAAAAGCTGTCGAGTCCGGCGACGAGCTTGTGCGCCGCGCGGCTGACGTAGTGGTCGGCGCCGGCGACCGTTATCGTGTTCGCGTCGCCGACCGCGGTCGACGCTTTGACGACCGGGCGACCGTCGACGCTCACGAGGCCGTCCGCGATGAGGGTGGCGGCATGCGTGCGCGAACGGGCGAGTCCTCGGGCGGCGAGGGCGGCGTCGAGTCGCGTCATCGCGGTCCCGGGGTCTCCCGCAGCTCGTGCCGGGATCCGCTCTCGAGCCGGCGCGAGAGTTCGTCGTGCAGGGCCGAGTACGCGTCCGCGCGCGCGGCGAGGGGCTGCCCTTCGATCAGGCGCAGACGACTCCACAAGCCGTCCGTCGGCGCACTGGTCGTCGTCTCATCGCTCACGCTTCCACTGTACGCGGCGCCGCCGTCGGCCGACGGCGCCACGCGTGGCTCAGGGGCGGTGGAACGGGTCGGCGTACAGCCGTTCCGGAACCCGCAGCACGAACACCGGCGTTCCGGACGCCCAGATGGCGGCAGCGCCCGCGCGGAGCAGGTCGAGCTGGTCGCCGGACTCGGCCACGATCTCGACGTCGGCGCCGTGGACGCGGACGGCGGCGCCGTTCACGTCGAACACGCCGTCGGTCACGACGGGCTCGGGATACGGCTCATGCAGGCCGCGCAGGTCGCCGAGGATGTAGGTCGGGCGCGATCCCTCAGGCGCGGCGAGGACGTGCTTGGGACGGTCGATGCCGGTCAGCACCAGCGCGGACTCGATGCCGGCCCGGCTGGCGCCCATGATGTCGGTGTCGAGGCGGTCACCGATGAACAGTGCCTTCGCCGCGCCGAAGCGGGCGAGCGCCTCCTCGAAGATCGGGATCTCCGGCTTGCCCGCGACCGTCGCCAGGCGCCCGATCGCCGTGTGCACGGCGGAGACGAGGGTGCCGTTCCCGGGAGCGACACCGCGCTCGCGCGGGATCGTCCAGTCCGTGTTCGTGGCGATCCAGGGGATGCCGCCTTCGTCCTCGGGGACCTTCAGCGCGAACGCCGCCTCGGCGAGGTCGGTCCAGGCCACCTCGGGTGCGAACCCCTGCACGACCGCCTGCGGAGCGTCCTCGGCGCTGCGCGTCACCGTGTACCCGGCCTTCTGCACCTCGTCGACGAGGCCATCCCCGCCCACGACGAGGATGGTCGCCGGCGCGGGCACGATCCCGGACAGCAGACGCATCGCGGCCTGCGGGCTCGTGACGACGTCCTGCGGAGCCACGTCGAGTCCGAGACTCGTGAGATGCGCGGCCACGGAGGCGTCGGTGCGCGAGGCGTTGTTGGTGATGTAGCCGAGACGCACCGCGTGCGCCGCCGCGTTCAGGCTCTCGACCGCATGGGGCAGAGCACCCGGGCCGGCGTAGACGACGCCGTCGAGATCGGCGAGGACGGTGTCCACGCCATCGAGGGGCGTCCGTCCCGCCCGAGACCTCCGTGCCTTCGGTGTGAAGAGTCCCACTACGCCTCCGGCTTCTCGGGCGCGGAGGGCGAGTCGTCCTCCGTCTCGTCGTCCTCGCCGAGCAGCTCGCGCACCTCGTCCTCGATGGACGGCTCGGCGGGCTCGGTCGTGTCGGTGAGTGCCGATTCCTCGGCGGCGCTTTCGTCAGAAACAGCGTCGGCGTCAGAGAAATCGTCGTCGCTGAAGTCGTCATCGACGAGGCCGTCCTCGACGTAGATTTCCTCGTCGCCGGCTTCATCGATCCCGAGGGCCTCGGCGGCGACCTCAGCGCGGTGCGCCCAGAACTCCGCCTCGTCGGTACGCCCGAGATCCTCCAGGACGGCGGCGCGCGCCGCGAACAGGGCGGGGCTCCACTCGAACGCGCGGTCCGGGTCCAGCTCGGGAATCTCGAGCTCGCCGAGGGCCAGCTCCAGGTCGCCCTGGTCGAGCCGGGCACCCGACATCGCGATCGCGAGAGCCACGCGCACGGGGGTGGTCAGAGTCGACCGGTCTACCGCGCGGCCGGTCTCGAGAGCACGGTCGGGGCGCCCGATGCCGCGCTCGCTGTCGACCATGAGCGCGATCTGGTCGTCCTTGCCGGAGATCCGGCGATAGGTGCGCAGCTCACGCAGCGCCAGGGCGAAGTCGCCCGTCGCGTAGGCGGTGATGCCGAGGGTCTCGCGGACGATCGCGATCCGGCCGGCACGACGCGACGCCGCCAGGGCGTGCTCGTGGGCCAGAGTCGGGTCCTCGTCGATCAGCCGGGACGCCATTGCCAGATGCCGGGCGACGAATTCCGCGTTCTCCTTACTCAGCGTCTTCAGCTCATTGCGCGCGGACGGGTGCAGATCGCGCGCGGTGACCTCGTCCGGCACACGGGGCTCGTCGAAGCGCGGACGCTCGTTCGCCGCGTTGGCCGGACGTTCCCGGCCAACCCCGCCGCGCTGGGGGAAGGACCGCGACCGATCACTCCTCCGCTCCCTCTCGAACCCGCCCTCGCGACGGGGGCCGGAGTCACGGCCATAGCCGCCTTCGCGGCGGGGCGCGCTGTCACGGTTGTAGCCGCCTTCACGACGGGGTGCACCACCGTCACGGTTGTAGCCGCCTTCACGGCGCGGGGCACCACCGTCACGGTTGTAGCCACCTTCACGACGCGGGCCGGAGTCGCGGTTGTAGCCGCCCTCACGCCGGGGCGCACCACCGTCACGGTTGTAACCACCTTCACGCCGCGGGGCACCACCATCACGGTTGTAACCACCTTCACGCCGCGGGGCACCACCATCACGGTTGTAACCACCTTCACGCCGGGGCGCACCACCATCACGGTTGTAACCACCTTCACGCCGCGGGGCACCACCATCACGGTTATAACCGCCCTCACGACGCGGCGCACCACCATCACGGTTGTAACCGCCCTCACGACGCGGCGCACCACCATCACGGTTGTAACCGCCCTCACGACGCGGCGCACCACCATCACGGTTGTAACCACCTTCACGACGCGGGCCACCACCATCACGGTTGTAACCACCTTCACGACGCGGGCCACCACCATCACGGTTGTAACCGCCCTCACGACGCGGGCCACCACCATCACGGTTGTAACCGCCCTCACGACGCGGGCCACCACCGTCACGGTTGTAACCGCCCTCACGACGCGGGCCACCACCGTCACGGTTGTAGCCGCCCTCACGACGCGGGCCGGAGTCGCGGTTGTAACCGCCTTCGCGACGGGGCGCACCACCATCACGGTTGTGACCGCCCTCACGACGCGGGGCGCCACCATCACGGCTATAGCCGCCCTCACGACGGGGCGCGCGATCACCGGAGCCGGCGCGAGATGCGCCGTCGCGGTAGACGGGGCGACCTCCGGAAGGACGATCGTTGCGCTGGTTCCCGTCGTTGCGACGCGGACGGCGCTCTTCCTCTTCCGGCATGGTGCTCCCTGTTCTCTTCGTTCGTAAACGCAAAATGGCCACCCAACGATGGGTGGCCATTTCGACTAAAAGGAGTCCGGCGGTGTCCTACTCTCCCACAGGGTCCCCCCTGCAGTACCATCGGCGCTGTGAGGCTTAGCTTCCGGGTTCGGAATGTGACCGGGCGTTTCCCTCACGCTATGGCCGCCGAAACACTATTGATGTTTCAATCAAACCTAAAGCAATGATGAATCATTGTTGAAGGTAGTTCTCGACCGTACATCGAGAACCACTCAGTGGACGCAAGCACCAACAAACGGTGTGTTATCAAGTCATCGGCTTATTAGTACCAGTCAGCTGCACACGTTACCGTGCTTCCACATCTGGCCTATCAACCCAGTAGTCTGGCTGGGAGCCTCTCACCCGAAGGTATGGAAGTCTCATCTTGAGGCCGGCTTCCCGCTTAGATGCTTTCAGCGGTTATCCATCCCGAACGTAGCTAATCAGCGGTGCTCCTGGCGGAACAACTGACACACCAGAGGTTCGTCCAACCCGGTCCTCTCGTACTAGGGTCAGATCCTCTCAAACTTCCTACGCGCGCAGCGGATAGGGACCGAACTGTCTCACGACGTTCTAAACCCAGCTCGCGTACCGCTTTAATGGGCGAACAGCCCAACCCTTGGGACCTACTCCAGCCCCAGGATGCGACGAGCCGACATCGAGGTGCCAAACCATGCCGTCGATATGGACTCTTGGGCAAGATCAGCCTGTTATCCCCGAGGTACCTTTTATCCGTTGAGCGACAGCGCTTCCACAAGCCACTGCCGGATCACTAGTCCCGACTTTCGTCCCTGCTCGACCTGTCAGTCTCACAGTCAAGCTCCCTTGTGCACTTACACTCGCCACCTGATTGCCAACCAGGTTGAGGGAACCTTTGGGCGCCTCCGTTACTTTTTGGGAGGCAACCGCCCCAGTTAAACTACCCACCAGGCACTGTCCCTGAACCGGATTACGGTTCGAAGTTAGATATCCAGAGTGACCAGAGTGGTATTTCAACAATGACTCCACGGTAACTGGCGTCACCGCTTCAAAGTCTCCCACCTATCCTACACAAGCCACACCGAACACCAATACCAAGCTGTAGTAAAGGTCACGGGGTCTTTCCGTCCTGCTGCGCGTAACGAGCATCTTTACTCGTAATGCAATTTCGCCGAGTTCGCGGTTGAGACAGTTGGGAAGTCGTTACGCCATTCGTGCAGGTCGGAACTTACCCGACAAGGAATTTCGCTACCTTAGGATGGTTATAGTTACCACCGCCGTTTACTGGGGCTTAAATTCTCAGCTTCGCCTTGCGGCTAACCGGTCCTCTTAACCTTCCAGCACCGGGCAGGCGTCAGTCCGTATACATCGTCTTGCGACTTGGCACGGACCTGTGTTTTTAGTAAACAGTCGCTACCCACTAGTCTCTGCGGCCTCCAAACGCTTTCGGAGCAAGTCCTAATACGTCGAAGGCCCCCCTTCTCCCGAAGTTACGGGGGCATTTTGCCGAGTTCCTTAACCACGATTCTCTCGATCTCCTTGGTATTCTCTACCTGACCACCTGAGTCGGTTTGGGGTACGGGCGGCTAGAACCTCGCGTCGATGCTTTTCTCGGCAGCATAGGATCATCCACTTTCTATCCGCATCGTGTCTCAGCCTGTATGAGTCGCGGATTTGCCTACGACTCGGCCTACGCACTTGCACCAGGACAACCATCGCCTGGCTTGGACTACCTTCCTGCGTCACACCTGTTAATACGCTAACCGCACCAGCATGGGGTCACGTGCTCCCCTCCACGGTGTCACCCGAAGGTGACGATGTGAAGGCTCGGACGTTTAGCACCACTGGATTAGCTTGGGCGGTTCTTCGCCGGTACGGGAATATCAACCCGTTGTCCATCGACTACGCCTGTCGGCCTCGCCTTAGGTCCCGACTTACCCAGGGAAGATTAGCTTGACCCTGGAACCCTTGGTCTTTCGGAGGACGTGTTTCTCACACGTCATTCGCTACTCATGCCTGCATTCTCACTCGTGTAGCCTCCACGGCTGGTTTCCACCGCCGCTTCGCTGGCCACACGACGCTCTCCTACCCATCAACACGGCTGGACCACGAAGGCCTACCAATAATGTCAATGCCACAACTTCGGTGGCGCGCTTGAGCCCCGTTACATTGTCGGCGCGGAATCACTTGACCAGTGAGCTATTACGCACTCTTTCAAGGGTGGCTGCTTCTAAGCCAACCTCCTGGTTGTCAGAGCAACTCCACATCCTTTCCCACTTAGCACGCGCTTTGGGACCTTAGTTGGTGGTCTGGGTTGTTTCCCTCTCGACTATGAAGCTTATCCCCCACAGTCTCACTGCTGCGCTCTCACTTACCGGCATTCG
Organism: Zhihengliuella sp. ISTPL4; assembly: GCF_002848265.1. Taxonomy (GTDB): domain Bacteria; phylum Actinomycetota; class Actinomycetes; order Actinomycetales; family Microbacteriaceae; genus Microbacterium. The sequence goes on along the minus strand of NZ_CP025422.1, from coordinate 318,066 downwards.
GAGTTTGGCTGACGTCAGTAACCTTGTAGGGCCCATCGGCCATCCAGTAGCTCTACCTCCGGCAAGAAACACGCAACGCTGCACCTAAATGCATTTCGGAGAGAACCAGCTATCACGAAGTTTGATTGGCCTTTCACCCCTATCCACAGCTCATCCCCTCAGTTTTCAACCTAAGTGGGTTCGGTCCTCCACGACGTCTTACCGTCGCTTCAACCTGGCCATGGATAGATCACTTCGCTTCGGGTCTAGGACATGCGACTGAATCGCCCTATTCAGACTCGCTTTCGCTACGGCTACCCCACACGGGTTAACCTCGCCACATATCGCTAACTCGCAGGCTCATTCTTCAAAAGGCACGCTGTCACACCTACCAGGGGTGCTCCAACGGTTTGTAAGCAAACGGTTTCAGGTACTATTTCACTCCCCTCCCGGGGTACTTTTCACCTTTCCCTCACGGTACTTGTCCGCTATCGGTCATCTGGGAGTATTTAGGCTTATCAGGTGGTCCTGACAGATTCACACGGGATTTCACGGGCCCCGTGCTACTTGGGATACTCTCCACGCCAGAACACGCATTTCGACTACGGGGTTGGCACCCTCTATGACCGGCCTTTCAAGACCGTTCGTCTATACGCTTCTGTAACGTCGCCAGCTCGGCAGAACTGACTGGTGAGTCCCACAACCCCGAATATGCAACTCCTGCCGGATATCACACACACTCGGTTTAGCCTGATCCGGTTTCGCTCGCCACTACTAACGGAATCGCGGTTGCTTTCTCTTCCTGTGGGTACTGAGATGTTTCACTTCCCCACGTTCCCTCTACCCGCCCTATATATTCAGGCGGGAGTCACTAGGTCGGCACGCCGCCCAGCGGGGTTTCCCCATTCGGACACCCTCGGATCAAAACTTGCTTATCAGTTCCCCGAGGCTTATCGCAGATTGCTACGTCCTTCTTCGGCTCCAGATGCCAAGGCATCCACCGTTTGCTCTTAAAGACTTGAAATCACATGAGTTCGAATCAAAAACCCGACCAGTCCGAAGACTGAATCAGAAATTGACTAATGATCTTTAAGATCATCTTGCGCAACCGATCCGAAGATCAGTTGCAAGATGCTCGCGTCCACTGTGTAGTTCTCAAAGTACGGGCGGAACCCCCATCCACCTGCCCCCACAGGGACAAACAGAAAGAGGTCCAGAGGTTCAGACCAGATCCCGAAAGATCCGCATCCGGTCCCTCAGGACCCAACAGCGTGCCGGCACCGAAACCCATCCCCCCGACGTTCCTGCAGCAAGCTGCGTACTAATCAGAGAAACAATCTCGATGCCATGTCAAATGTTCCACCCATGAGCTCCCAGCGAACCACATTCGGGCTCGATCTGGGTTCTGGACGCCGAAGCGTCAGATGCTCCTTAGAAAGGAGGTGATCCAGCCGCACCTTCCGGTACGGCTACCTTGTTACGACTTAGTCCTAATTACCGATCCCACCTTCGACGGCTCCCTCCACAAGGGTTAGGCCACCGGCTTCAGGTGTTACCGACTTTCATGACTTGACGGGCGGTGTGTACAAGACCCGGGAACGTATTCACCGCAGCGTTGCTGATCTGCGATTACTAGCGACTCCGACTTCATGAGGTCGAGTTGCAGACCTCAATCCGAACTGGGACCGGCTTTTTGGGATTCGCTCCACCTCACGGTATTGCAGCCCTTTGTACCGGCCATTGTAGCATGCGTGAAGCCCAAGACATAAGGGGCATGATGATTTGACGTCATCCCCACCTTCCTCCGAGTTGACCCCGGCAGTATCCCATGAGTTCCCACCATTACGTGCTGGCAACATAGAACGAGGGTTGCGCTCGTTGCGGGACTTAACCCAACATCTCACGACACGAGCTGACGACAACCATGCACCACCTGTTTACGAGTGTCCAAAGAGTTGACCATTTCTGGCCCGTTCTCGTATATGTCAAGCCTTGGTAAGGTTCTTCGCGTTGCATCGAATTAATCCGCATGCTCCGCCGCTTGTGCGGGTCCCCGTCAATTCCTTTGAGTTTTAGCCTTGCGGCCGTACTCCCCAGGCGGGGAACTTAATGCGTTAGCTGCGTCACGGAATCCGTGGAATGGACCCCACAACTAGTTCCCAACGTTTACGGGGTGGACTACCAGGGTATCTAAGCCTGTTTGCTCCCCACCCTTTCGCTCCTCAGCGTCAGTTACGGCCCAGAGATCTGCCTTCGCCATCGGTGTTCCTCCTGATATCTGCGCATTCCACCGCTACACCAGGAATTCCAATCTCCCCTACCGCACTCTAGTCTGCCCGTACCCACTGCAGGCCCGAGGTTGAGCCTCGGGATTTCACAGCAGACGCGACAAACCGCCTACGAGCTCTTTACGCCCAATAATTCCGGATAACGCTTGCGCCCTACGTATTACCGCGGCTGCTGGCACGTAGTTAGCCGGCGCTTTTTCTGCAGGTACCGTCACTTTCGCTTCTTCCCTGCTAAAAGAGGTTTACAACCCGAAGGCCGTCATCCCTCACGCGGCGTTGCTGCATCAGGCTTTCGCCCATTGTGCAATATTCCCCACTGCTGCCTCCCGTAGGAGTCTGGGCCGTGTCTCAGTCCCAGTGTGGCCGGTCACCCTCTCAGGCCGGCTACCCGTCGACGCCTTGGTGAGCCATTACCTCACCAACAAGCTGATAGGCCGCGAGCCCATCCCCAACCGAAAAATCTTTCCAAACGCAGACCATGCGGTCACGTCACATATCCAGTATTAGACGCCGTTTCCAGCGCTTATCCCAGAGTCAGGGGCAGGTTGCTCACGTGTTACTCACCCGTTCGCCACTGATCCCACAGAGCAAGCTCCGTGTTCACCGTTCGACTTGCATGTGTTAAGCACGCCGCCAGCGTTCATCCTGAGCCAGGATCAAACTCTCCGTAAAAAGAAAGTGCATACGAACCGGGGAAAAACCGGAACGCAGCGAGTTTGATGCTGACCAAAGAGACAAATTCATTGCTGACTTCATCCATTGCCAACCCCACAAGGAGGTTGGTCTTTGATCCAAAGGAATTCTCACCCAGCCGAAGCTAGACGAGGATGATTTGGCATTTGACAAGTGCACGCTGTTGAGTTCTCAAGGATCGGATGCTCCCACGACCCAGTCATCACAACCAGGCCCGCAGGGCAACTTCTCTATCTTAGCCATCCCGACTCGCTTGTCAAATCGGCGCGCCGCGCGGATCTCGGATCCGCTGCGCAGCCGGTGACAGCCGCAGAAGGGGTGGATCTCCCATCCTAGACGCAAGCGCCGGATCTCTCAAGTGAGAGAGGATCGGGAGTGGTTCTCCGCTTGAGGGGGGTGAAGCTCGGGGCTTCTCCGCTTCCCTGTGGGGCGAACAAGTAATAAGTTACGTGGATTCCGGGGGTCTGGCAAATCGGGCGCACACCCCCGGGCGTGTCGCAAGCCCCTGCGCTCGCGATTCCCCCGGATCAGCCCGCGTTTCCGGCGCTTCCGGCGTGCGGAGTAGCATCGCGCCATGGTCTCCGGTCACTCCACCGTCCCCGCCGAACTGCTTGCCCGCGTCGTGCGCGAGATGGGCGGGGGCGCCGCACAGGCTCCGGACGATACGGCTCTCCGATCCCTCGGTGGCGTTCCGCTCCCCGCGCGCACGGCGACCGGCGATCTCGCTCTCGTCAGCGTCGCAGCAGTGGCCCTCGCCGCGGGCATCGATCTCGCGCACATCGACCCAGTCCGCATCGCCGTCGCCTACCGGAGTGACAGGTATCTGGAGGTGGGCGGCACTCCCCCTCCCGTGTGGGCACCCCTCTCCGGATTCTGGGAGAGCGCAGACGGATGGGTCCGGACGCACGGCAACTACCCGCATCACGCCCGCGCACTCCGCACCGCGCTGGATGTGGACGACATGGCAGAAGCGGAAGCCGTCGCCCGCACGCTGGAAACGCTGCACACCGCGGAGGCCGTCCGCCGGATCTCCGAAGCCGGGGGTCTCGCCGTGGCCGTGCGCCCTGAGGACCGCTCAGCCGATGAGGCCCTGCGACGGACGCCTCTGCTCGACGTCGCGGTCACGGCACCCGCTGCCGGACGGCGTCGGAAGGATCGACCTCTCCGGGCGCGCGGTGCGGCGGGACACGCTCCCCTCGACGGCGTCCGCGTCCTCGACCTCACGCGGGTGATCGCCGGGCCGGTGTGCACCCGCACCCTCGCGCTTCTCGGCGCGGATGTGCTCCGCATCGACCCGCCGCACCTCCCCGAGCTTCCGTGGCAGCATCTCGACACCGGTCATGGCAAGCGCTCCGCGCTGCTCGATGCCCGAGACCCTGCGCTGCACGGCCTCCTCCAGACCGCGGATGCCGTCGTGCTCGGCTATCGTCCTGCGGCCCTGGAGCGTCTGGGGCTCTCCCCCGACGCGCTCGTCGAACGGTACCCGGGACTCCTCGTCACCCAGCTCAGCGCCTGGGGTACGGATCACCCCGAGCGCGCCGGCTTCGACAGCCTCGTCCAAGCGGAGAGCGGCATCGCTGTGATCGAGGGCGACGCGGGTCGGCCGGGCGCTCTTCCGGCTCAGGCGCTCGATCACAGCGCCGGGTACCTTCTCGCCGCTGCCCTTACGCACCTGCTTCGTCACCGCGACGGGAACTCGCGCATCGTGCGCACCTCTCTGCGACGCGTCGCGGCCGAGCTGCTCGGTATGCCGCGGACGGCGGACGCGCCGGCGTTCCCCGAGACCGACGTCGCGGCCCACCTCGCCCACTTCGGTGTCGCCGGGACGCCCGTCACGACGGCAGGGCCGGCGCTCCCCGGCCTGACCTTCGCCGCTCCTCACACCTGGGGCTCGGATGCCGCGCGCTGGTGAGGGGGCGATCAGGCGGCGGAGCGCGGCCGACGCACGGCCAGCACGACGCAGAGGATCAGGGTGAGCACGCCCCACGCCGCACAGGCCGGCGGCAGCACCCGGTAAGCGAGATGCTGCACCGTGACCTCCGCGGACAGCGGACCGAAAGCGAGCAGGCCCCCGACCCAGGCGGCCACGAGGATCACCGGTAGCGAGAGCCACCAGGCCACCCGCACCAACGTCGGGAGGATTCGCGGCATCTCCCTTCGCGCCGTCGCCCGACGCAGCCAGAGGGCGGCCCAGACGGCCAGACCCAGCAGACCGAGAGCGCTCGACGCGTACTGGAGCCACTTGTAGCCGTCGAAGGGGCCCCAGGAGTTCGCCAGGGCAGGCAGCAGCTCGACACCCCACCGGAACTCGTGCGTGAAGGCGTCCCAGAGGATGTGCGAGAGCACGCCCAGCATCGCCGACACCGCGAGCAGGAACGGGTACAGCCGTCGCCCCCTCGCATACCGGGGTCGGTCGTCGCGGCTCAGCGCTTCGGTCGCTGCGCGGAGCCCACTCACCCGCCACCCGGCGGGCAGCCGCGCAGCCACCCACCCTGGCAGCAGCTCGAGAGTCGCCGGGCGCAGCAGCACGCGCCAGAGCAGGAACAGCACGAGCGCGAGCAGCGTCGTCCACACGACGTTGACCGGATCGTGCAGGAAGCCGTAGTTGAGGCCGACGTTCCGCAGGAACAGGGAGATGTCCGGCGTCATCGCCCCGATCGCGATCGCCGCGGGGACGAGCGGGGTGCGCACGAACGGCAGCGCGACGACCGCGTGGCTCGGAGTGAACGGCATGCGCGTCCGGAGTCAGCCGAGGAAAACGCCGGCGAGTGTCTTCTTCCCGCGACGCAGCACCGAGACGCCGCCGGGCAGGGTGCCCTGCACGGTCGCGGAGTCGTCCTCCACCCGCTCCCCATCGAGGGAGACGCCACCCTGCGCGATGGCGCGACGCGCCTCTGACAGGCTCGACACGAGACCGGTGGCGACGAGGGCGTCGACGACCGGAGTGCCGGCGGCGACCGTCGCATGCGGAAGCTCGTCGAGCGCCGTGCGCAAGGTCGCCGGGTCGAGAGTCGTCAGGTCGCCCTGCCCGAACAGCGCCTCGGACGCGGCGATCACGGCCGCCGTCGCCTCGATGCCGTGCACCGTCGCGACGACCTCGAGCGCGAGGCGCTTCTGGGCGGCACGGCGGAACGGCTCGGTCGCCACGAGCTCGGCGTACTCCTCGATCTCCGCCTTGGTCAGGAAGGTGAACACCTTGAGGCGCTCGATCACGTCGGCATCCGCCGTGCTGAGCCAGAACTGGTAGAACGCGTAGGGGCTCGTGAGCTCCGCGTCGATCCAGATCGCGTTGCCCTCGCTCTTGCCGAACTTCGTGCCGTCGCTGTTGGTGATCAGCGGCGTACCGATGGCGTGGACGGACACCCCTTCGACCCGGTGGATGAGGTCGGTGCCGCTGGTGAGGTTGCCCCACTGATCGGAGCCGCCCGTCTGCAGCACGCAGTCGTACTGGCGGTAGAGCTCGAGGAAGTCGAGCCCCTGAAGGATCTGGTAGCTGAACTCGGTGTAGCTGATGCCGGCGTCCGAGTTCAGGCGCGCGGCCACCGCGTCCTTCTTCAGCATCGTGCCGACGCGGTAGTGCTTGCCGATCTCCCGGAGGAAATCGATCGCGGACAGCGGCGCCGTCCAGTCGAGGTTGTTGACCATGCGGGCGGCGTTGTCGCCCTCGAAGCTGAGGTAGCGCTCGACCTGCCCGCGCAGACGGTCGACCCATTCCGCGACAGTCTCGCGGGTGTTGAGGGTGCGCTCGGCCGTGGGCCGCGGGTCGCCGATCAGACCGGTGGAGCCGCCGACGAGGCCGAGCGGCTTGTGCCCGGCGAGCTGAAGACGGCGGAGCAGAAGCAGCTGGACGAGGTGGCCGAGGTGCAGGCTGGGCGCCGTCGGGTCGAAGCCGCAGTAATACGTGACGGGGTCTCCCGCGAGCAGGGCGCGCAGCGCCTCCTGGTCGGTGGACACGTGGACGAGTCCGCGCCACACGATCTCATCCCACACGTTCTCGAACGTGGGGTCGATCGCCTGAGGCGCGGTCGTCAGAGCGGGAGTTGACACGCGCTCCAGGCTAGCAGCGGACGGCCGCCGCGCTGCGTCGCTCGAGGGGGTGTCAGCTGTGTGCCGCCCACCACACGAGGAACGCGGCGCCCAGGCCGATGACCCAGCTGACGAGACTGCCGACGAGGAAGTACTCTGCACGGGCGCCGGTCTCCCCGTCCCGGGAGATCTCGGGGAACCGGACGATGCCCTTCGCGGCGAGCATGGCGGCGAGCACCGGGTACGCCGCGGCCAAGGTGAGGATCATCACGAGCACGCGTTCGAGCGGGCCGATGAGCCGCCCGCCCTTGAAGCCGTGCCGCGGATCAGCCGGGATGACGGCGGACACCGCGGGAGTTTCGACGGCGTCCGCGTCCGGCGGGACGGGCCCGGACGCGTCAACCGGAGACGCCGGCTGCGCCACCTCGGCGGGGCGCCAGGTGTGCTCGCCGTCGAGGGCCGCGCGGACGACGAGGTTGGCGGACTCCAGCAGGAAGACACCGGCGCCGAGCGCGAGGACAGCGAGGTCGAACGGCACCTCGCCGAACGGCGACCGGAACGTCCAGAGCTCACCGATGAGCCCCGCGTCGTTCCTCGAACCACCCCAGACGACGGCACCGATACTCAGGGCGGCGAGCGCGACAGCCGGCCAGAATCCGGCCAGGGTCGGCCCCTCGTCCGGCATGCTCCACGCCCACAGCGCTCCGACACCGAGTCCGAGCAGGGCTGGCAGCAGCGCGTCTCCGCCGATACCCAGAAGGACGATGACGGCCGCGGCCACCACGTAGCCGATCCAGCGCCGCGGCACGAACTGGCGGACGAGGTCGGTTGCGCCGACCGCGAGGAGGACGAAGCCCGCGAGGATCATGAGGACTCCCCCCGGAGCGCAGCCACACCCTCGATGAGAGCGGCGGCTCCCGCGCTCCGCAGGGACTTGGACACGCTCGGCTGCGAGATGCCCTCCTGCGCGGCGAGCTCCTGCTGCGACCGGCCGACCAGGCGACCGTAGGTGAGGTGGCGCTCGCGGGTGCTCATCGCTCCGACGAGCTCGTCGCGCGCGAGGACATACGCGTTGGACGCGGCGATGACGGTCTCCATGACCTCATCCTGACCCGGGGCGCCGACAATCCAGGTGCGCGTGCGCGGCACGGCGCGCTGTTCGCGGGCGTGCACGGTCTCGATCGCGGCGCGTGCCGCGTACCACCCCGGTCCGTCGGCCAACTCGCCGTGCACCGAGGTGACGGGGCGGACCTCGCCGACGCCGACCCCGAAACGGAAGGCGAGTCCTTCCGGGAGCCGGAGCTGCACCATGAGGAGGGAGAGGAGCGCGTCGGGCAGCGCGCGGTAGACGCCCTGCTGCTCGTCCCCTACCGTGGGCGTGAGCGGCTGGACCGCCAGCGGACGGTCGTGTTCGACCTGCGCGATGGTCTCGTCGAGGGCGCGCTGTGCGGCACTCCGGTCCCCGAGCTCCCGGGAGCCCACGATGTCGGCGATCACAGCGATGACCATGGGATAACCATAACACGAATATTCGTGATTTATGCCTTATGTGGCTATAGATAGGAAATATGCCTGATTCACGCATGATCGACTGGACCGATGGCACCTGGACCCACGCCCCCGCGCTGACCCGCATCGACGGGCACCTCGACGCCACCGCGGTCGAGGGGAGCGACGCCTGGCGTCACACCGCGTACGGCTTCGTCCACGACACGGAGCACGCGCTGCTCGCCCCGCTCGCCGTCGGCGAGGCGATCGAGGTCGCGTTCCGTGCGCCGTGGAAGGGGCAGTTCGACCAGGCAGGACTCTTCGTGCGCGCCGACGACGAGCACTGGATCAAAGCCGGCGTCGAGTTCGCGGACGGCCACCTCGGCCTGGGCGCCGTCGTGACCGCCGGCCGCTCGGACTGGTCGGTCGGCTACGTCGACGACTGGCGCGAGAGCGAGATCAGCGTCCGGGTCAGCCGTTGGGCGGACGCCATGATCGTGCGCGCCCGCGCGGACGACGGAGCGTGGCGACTGGTCAGGGTGGCGCCTTTCGCCGGAGATGCGACGGTGTCCGCCGGGCCGTTCCTGGCCGCCCCCACCCGAGCGGGCCTGACCGTCCGCTTCACCCGGTGGGAGCGGTCAGCCGCCGACGGCGACCTGCACTGAGGCGCAGGCCACCACCGGAGCGGCTACAGTCCGAGCGCGTGCGCGGCGGCCTGCGCGCGAGCGACCAGCTCCGCGCGCTGCTCGGCGACCCGCTCGGGAGCAGTGCCACCGACACCGGTGCGCGACCCCACCGAGCCCGCGATGGTGAGCACCTCGCGGACTTCGGGAACGAGGTGCGGGGACACCGACAGCAGCAGCTCGTCGGAGGCGTCCTCCAGTCCGATCCCCTGTTCTTCGCAGGCGCGCACGAGTGCTCCGGAGATCTCGTGGGCATCACGGAACGGCACCCGCCGTTTCACCAGCCACTCGGCGACATCCGTCGCCAGAGAGAACCCCTGGGGCGCGAGCTCCGCCATGCGCTCCGTGTGGAAACGCAGCGTCGCGATCATCCCCGCGAAGGCCGGCAGTACGACCTCGAGCGTCTGCACGGAGTCGAACACCGGTTCCTTGTCCTCCTGCAGATCGCGGTTGTACGCGAGGGGCAGGCCCTTGAGGGTCGCCAGCAGACCGGACAGGTTGCCGATGAGACGCCCGGACTTGCCGCGCGCGAGCTCGGCGATGTCCGGGTTCTTCTTCTGCGGCATGATGCTGGACCCCGTGGAGTAGCCGTCGTCGAGGGTGACGAAGCCGAACTCGCGCGTGTTCCAGAGGATGATCTCCTCGGACAGCCGGGAGAGGTCGACGCCCGTCATCGCCGCGATGAACGCGAACTCCGCCACGACGTCCCGCGCGGCGGTGCCGTCGAGGGAGTTCTCGGCCGGCCGGTCGAGACCGAGTTCCGTCGCCACGAGAGCGGGGTCGAGGCCCAGAGTCGATCCCGCCAGCGCTCCCCCGCCGTACGGCGAGACACCGGCACGCCGGCGCCAGTCGACGAGCCGTTCGAGCTCGCGCACCAGCGGCCACGCGTGAGCCTGGAGGTGATGGGCGAGCAGCACCGGCTGTGCGTGCTGGAGGTGCGTGCGTCCGGGCAGGATCGCGTCGGGGTGCGCCTCGGCCTGCGCGACGAGCGCATCGATCACGCGCAGCAGGTCACGGGCGATCACCCGGGCGTGATCGATCAGGTACATCCGCACGAGGGTGGCGATCTGGTCGTTCCGGCTGCGGCCGGCACGGAGGCGCCCGCCCAGCTCCGGGCCGAGTTCGGCGATCAGCGCCTGCTCCAGCGCGCCGTGCACGTCCTCGTCGGTGGGCAGCGGCTGCAGGGTGCCGTCGGCGACCTTGCGCGCGACGGCGTCGAGGCCCTCGTGCATCCGGGCGGCCTCATCCGGCTCCAGGTAGCCCGCGGCGGCCAGAGCCGTGGCATGCGCGTGCGAACCCGCGATGTCGTACGGCGCCAGGATCCAGTCGAAGTGCGTCGACCGGCTCAGCTCGACGAGCTCGGGCGAGGGACCGGTGGCGAACCGCGCGCCCCAGAGCGCGCCCTCGTTGGTGCCTTCGTGCGAGCCGGCCATCACGCGTCCTTCTTCCCGAGGAGCCAGACCAGCAGCGCCTTCTGGGCGTGCAGGCGGTTCTCCGCCTCGTCCCAGACCACGCTCTGCGGACCATCGATGACGGCGGAGTCCACCTCGTAGCCGCGGTCGGCGGGGAGGCAGTGGATGAAGATCGCGTCGTCGTGCGCGAGCTCCATCGTCTCCGGTGTCACCTTATAGCCGCCGAGGTCGCGGATCCGCGCGAGCTTCTCCTCCTCCTTGCCCATCGACACCCAGGTGTCGGTGACGACCACATCGGCGCCCGCGGCCGCCTCGACCGGGTCGGTGAAGAGCGTGATCGATCCGCCGGTCTCCCCGGCGCGGCGGTCGGCCGCTTCGATGACGTCGGCCCGCGGCGCGTAGTCCTCCGGCGAGGCGATGCGCACGTGCATGCCCGCCGTGACGCCCGCGAGCGCGTACGAGTGCGCCATGTTGCTCTGCCCGTCGCCGAAGAACGTCAGCGTCAGGCCCTTCAGGTCGCCCTTGTGCTCGCGGATCGTCAGCAGGTCGGCGAGGAGCTGGCAGGGGTGGAAGTCGTCCGACAGCGCGTTGATCACGGGGACCCGCGTGCCGGCGGCCATCTCCTCCAGGCCCGACTGCGCGTACGTGCGCCAGACGATCGCGGCGACCTGGCGCTCGAGCACGCGGGCCGTGTCGGACGGCGTCTCCTTCCCGCCGAGCTGGCTGCTCGCCGTGGAGATGATGAGCGGCGTGCCGCCGAGGTCGGCGATGCCGACGGCGAACGAGACGCGCGTCCGGGTGGACGACTTGTCGAAGATCACGGCGACGGTCTGCGGGCCGGCGAGGCTCTTGTCTGCCCAGCGATCCTTCTTGAGCTCGAGCGCGAGATCGAGGATCTCCGCCTGCTCGGCGGGCGTCAGATCGTCGTCGCGCAGCAGGTGGCGGGTCATGCGGGGACCTTTCCGGAGGCGGAGGTGTGGACGTCGGAGAGAGCGGCGGCGAACAGCTCGCGGAACTCCGCCAGCTCCGCGTCGCCGATGGTGAGCGCCGGCGCGACGCGCACGGTCTCGGGGTTGGCTGCGTTGACGATGAGACCGCGGTCCTGCGCGGCGGCGACCACCGCACCCGCCACGGGCTGCGTGAGCGCGACGCCCACGAGGAGTCCGCGGCCGCGGACGCCGCCGACCAGCGGGGAGTCGATGCCGAGGATGATGTCCCGCAGCTCGGCGCCACGGCGCGCGGCGTTGTCGACGAGGTCGGCGCGCTCGATCTCGGCCAGCACCGCGTCCGCCACGGCCGTCGCGAGCGGGTTGCCGCCGAACGTGGAGCCGTGCGAACCGGGGGTGAACAGGGCGCTCGCGGCCCCGTAGGTGACGAGGGCGCCGATCGGGAATCCCCCGCCGATGCCCTTCGCGAGCGTGATGGCGTCGGGCGTGATGCCCTCGTGGCTGAATCCGAACCAGGCGCCGGTCCGGCCCGCGCCCGTCTGGATCTCGTCGACGATGAGCAGGGCGCCGTGCGCGAGGGTCAGCGAGCGTGCCGCGGCGAGGTAGCCCTCGGGCAGCTCGACGACACCGGCTTCACCCTGGATCGGCTCCACGATGACGGCGGCGACCCGGTCGTCCATCGCGGCCTCCAGCGCGTCGATCGTGGCCGGGATGTGCTCCACGCCTCCGGGCATCGGCGCGAACGGCGCGCGCATCGACTCCTTGGCCGTGAGCGCGAGCGAGCCCATCGTCCGGCCGTGGAAGCCGTTCTCCAGTGCGAGGATGCGCGGACGCTCCGCCCCGCCGTGCAGACGGGCGAGCTTGAACGCGGCCTCGTTGGCCTCGGCACCCGAGTTCGAGAAGAACACGCGACCATCGATCCCTGCGCCGGCAAGGCGCTTGAGTCGGGCGGCGAGCGCGAGCTGCGGCGGAGTCGCGAAGTAGTTGGAGACGTGCGCGAGGGTGGCGGCCTGCCGGGACACCGCATCGACGAACACCGGGTGCGCGTGGCCGAGGGAGGTCACCGCGATGCCGGCGAGGAAGTCGAGGTAGCGTCGGTCTTCGGCGTCCCACAGGTACGAGCCCTCACCGCGGGTCAGCAGCGCGAGGCGCTCCCCCGCGTTGAGCACGAGATCACGTGCCGCGTCGTCCTGCCAGACGGTCATGCCGTCGCCCCTTTCTCTCCCAGGACCACTTCGGTCCCGATTCCCTTGCTGGTGAACAGTTCGACGAGCACCGAGTGCGGCACCCGTCCGTCGATGATCGCCGCCGCGTCGACGCCGCCCTCGACCGCGTCGAGGCACGCGCGCATCTTCGGGATCATCCCCGACTCGAGGCGCGGAAGCATCTCGATGAGCGCGTCCGATGTCAGGTGCGACACGAGCGAGTCGCGGTTGGGCCAGTCGGCGTACAGCCCCGGCACGTCGGTGAGGATGACGAGCTTGCGCGCACCGAGGGCCACGGCCAGCGCGGCAGCCGCGGCATCCGCGTTGACGTTGAGCGACTGCCCCGGGTGGTCGAGGTCGGGCGCGATGCTCGACACGACCGGGATCCGCCCTGCGGCGAGGTGATCGAGCACCGGTGTCGGGTCGACCTGGACCACGTCGCCCACGCGGCCGAGGTCCACCTCCTCGCCGTCGATCATCACACCCCGACGGCGGCCGCCGAAGAGCCCGGCGTCCTCGCCGCTGAGTCCGGTGGCGATGGGGCCGTGCGAGTTGATCTTCGAGACGAGCTGCGGGTTCACCTGGCCGGTGAGGACCATCCGCACGACGCCGATGGCCTCGGTGTTGGTGACGCGGTACCCGCCCTTGAACTCACTGGGGATCTCCAGCCGCTGCAGCATGTCGGAGATCTGCGGCCCGCCGCCGTGCACGACCACGGGCTGCACACCGACGTAGCGGAGGTACGCGATGTCCTGGGCGAAGGCCTCCTGCAGCTCGTCCGAGACCATGGCGTTCCCGCCGTACTTGACGACGACGATCTGGTCGCGGAACTTCTTCAGCCACGGCAGCGACTCGATGAGGGTGGTGGCCTTCTGCGCCGCGATGTCCGGCGTGGTGTCCTGGATGTCGGTCATGAGGCGTAGGCGCTGTTCTCGTGCACGTAGTCGTGGGTGAGGTCGTTGGTGAGCACCGTGGCGGTGGCCTCTCCGACCTTGAGGTCGATCATCAGGTGCGTGGCCCGCGGCGTCAGGTCGACCTCCTCACGGGGGCGGTCCGGCCCGCCGGCGGTGCAGACGCGGACACCGTTCATCCACACGTCGACGTCGTAGGGGTCGAACTGCGCGGCCGTCGTGCCGATCGCCGCGAGGACGCGGCCCCAGTTCGGGTCGTTGCCGAAGATGGCCGCCTTGAACAGATTGTTGCGGGCGACCGAGCGGCCGACCTCGACGGCGTCCTGCTCGGAGACGGCGTGCTGCACCTCGATCGTGATGTCGTGGCTCGCGCCCTCCGCGTCGCCCTGCAGCTTGACCGCGAGCTCCTGGCAGAGCGCGGTGAGCGCCTCGGCGAAGTCGTCGAGGTCGGGGACGACCTCGGAGGCGCCGTTGGCGAGCAGCGTCACCTGGTCGTTGGTCGACATGCAGCCGTCGGAGTCGAGGCGGTCGAACGTGCGCCCCGTCGCCCGGCGCAGCGCCTCGTCGGCCTGGAGCGGTTCGAGCACGGCGTCGGTGGTGAGCACCACGAGCATCGTCGCCAGACCCGGGGCGAGCATGCCCGCGCCCTTCGCCATGCCGCCGATCGTCCAGCCGTCGCGGGTCACCACAGCGGTCTTCGCGACCGTGTCCGTGGTCATGATGGCGTGCGCGGCACTCTCCCCGCCGTCCGCGCTCAGCTCGGTGATCGCCTGCGCGGTGCCCGCGAGGACCTTCTCACGGAAGACCTCGTCCCCCGTCCCGATGAGCCCCGTGGAGCAGACGAGCACGTCGCCCGCGCTGATGCCGAGCAGTTCGGCCGCCTTCTCCGCGGTCTGGTGGGTCGTCTGGAACCCGAAGCTCCCGGTGAAGCAGTTTGCACCGCCGGAGTTGAGGACGACGGCCTCGACCACGCGGTCCGCGACGGCCTGCTGCGACCAGATGATGGGGTTGGCCTTGGCGCGGTTGCTCGTGAAGACGGCGGCGCCGACCTTGCGAGGGCCGCGGTTGACCACGACGGCGACATCGGGCTTGCCGGTGGACTTGAGTCCGGCGGCGACCCCGGCCGCCTCGAATCCTGCGGGGGCGGTGACGCTCACGGGGCGACTCCGTTCACTGAGAGGGCGCGGGTCTCGGGAAGCCCCAGCGCGATGTTCATGGACTGGACGGCAGCTCCGGCGGTGCCCTTGACGAGGTTGTCGACGGCGGTGACCACCGTCACGCGGTTCGCGGCGCGGTCGATCGCGAGGCCGAGGAGGGCCGTGTTCGCCCCGAGCACGTCGGCGGTGCGCGGGAAGCTCCCCTCCGGCAGCAGCTGGACGAAGGTCTCGTCGCCGTAGGCGCTCTCCCACGCCTGACGGATCTCGGCGTCGCTCACACCCTCGACGATCGGCGCCGTGGACGTGGCGAGGATGCCGCGCGACATCGGCACGAGGACCGGAGTGAACGAGATCCGGATGTCCTGGGTCCCTGAGTCCGTCGAAGGGCCTGAGCCCGTCGAAGGGCGGGCGGCGGCGAGCGCCTGACGGATCTCCGGGATGTGGCGGTGCGTGCCGCCGACGGCATAGGGGTTCGCGGAGCCGAGGATCTCGCTGGCGAGGAGGTTCGTCTTCAGGCTCTTGCCCGCCCCGGACGGGCCGACGGCCAGGACGGAGACGATGTCGCCCGGGTCGATCACGCCGGTCGCGACACCGGGGGCGAGGCTGAGGCTCACCGTCGAGGCGTTGCAGCCGGGTGCGGCGATCCGGGTCGCGCTGCGGAGCGCGTCCCGCTGCTTGCCCCCTCCGACGAGGAGCTCGGGCACGCCGTACGTCCACGGCTCATGGAAGGACCCGCCGTAGAACGCGTCCCACTCCGCCGACGAGGTGAGCCGGTGGTCCGCTCCGGCGTCGATCACCAGCGGGGTGTCGCCGAGGGCGTCCGTGTACTGCCCGGACTGGCCGTGCGGGAGGGCCAGGAACACGATGTCGTGTCCGGCGAGGACCTCGGGTGTGGTGTCCTGCAGCGTCAGGTGGGCGAGTGAACGGAGGTGCGGCTGATGGGCGACGAGGGGCTGTCCGGCGTTCGAGTGCGCCGTGACGGTGCGGATCTCGACGTCGGGGTGAGCGGCCAGGAGGCGCAGGATCTCGCCGCCTGCGTAGCCGGAGGCGCCGGAGACGGCGACGGAATACGTCATGCTTCTACCTTAACGGTCGGGTCCTCGACGATCTCGGGACCGGGGGCGGGGCCGGAGGCGGCGACACCGGCACTCGACCGCCGCGCGGACGCAGGCAGAAGGGCGGGGTCGCCTAGAATCGGCGGCCGCGACGTCGGCGCACGGCGATGACGCTCGGGACGAGCGTCGAAGGAGCGGTGGCGACCGAAGGCATGCGGCGACGATAGCGCGGGCGCGTTCGGCACCGCAAATCCGGGGCGTCACACGACGGCGGGAGCGGACGGCGCGGCGAAGAAGGCGCGTTCGTGCGCGCTCGACGTGAGGAAGGCTCGCCGCATCCGCTCCCGGCCGGTGTCGTCCGCCCTCGCGGCCGCGGCGGCGACATACGCGACGGCCTGCCGGCTGGCCTCCGCGAAAGCCGGATCCGCGTAGGTCGCCAGCCACGAGGCGTAGGGATGGTCGGGGTCGCGCGGCGCCGCGCCGAACGCACCGGCATGGAGCCGCTCCCCCAGGTCTGTGTAGAGCCAGAAGCACGGCAGCACGGCCGCGATCACCGTGGCGTAGTCCCCGCCGAAGGCGACGGCACGCAGGTGGTCGAGGTAGGCGACCGTTGCCGGGGCGGGTTCGGCGGCGAAGGTCGCGCCGCTCACCCCGGTCTCCGGGGTCAGCCACGACGCGTGCAGCGCCAGTTCGCCGCGGATCGCGCCGTACGCGGCCTCGGCCCAGAAGGCCTGCTCGTCGGGAGTCGGAGTGAGACGTGACGCTTCCGCGAGCACCCGGGCGTACTCGCGGAGGTAGAGGGCATCCTGGGCGAGGTAGAAGACGAAGGCGTCGCGGTCGAGCGTGCCGTCGGCCAAGCCGCGGATGAAGGGCAGCGCATCGATGGCAGAGCGGATGGCGGCGGTCTCCTCCCACCACTCTGCGGCCACCTGCTCCGGCGTCGGCCTGGTCTCGATGCCGCCGCGCGCCCAGAGCCCCGCGAAGTGATGGATCGGGCCGTGCCCCCGGCCGACCGTCAGTTCGTCCGCTGCACGCAGGGATTCCCGCAACCAGGCGCGCGCGGCGCGGACCGCGGTCGCGGGGTCATCACCCCTGGCCAGCCGGGTGGCGAGAGCCGCGGACAGCGAGCAGCCGGTTCCGTGGGTGTTCTCCGTCCGGATGCGCGCCCCGGGGAACTCCGCGTGCGTACCGGCTGCCGTGTCGATCAGGGCGTCCGGTGCCTCGTCCCCGGGCAGATGCCCGCCCTTCACCAGCACCGCGGTCCCCGTATCGGCCGACAGCTCTCGTGCCGCGGCGAGCGCGTCCGCCCAATCCGTCACCTCGTGACCGACGAGCACCGCGAGCTCGGCGAGGTTCGGGGTGACCACGGTCGCCAGGGACAGCAAGCTCCGTAGCTCGCGCTCCGCGTCGGGGTGGAGCAGCCGATCCCCCGAGGTCGCGATCATGACCGGGTCGAGCACGACGATCGGAGGCTGCGTCCTTCGGAGCCAGGCGCCGACCGTCCGGATCACCTCGACGTCCGCGAGCATGCCGATCTTCACGGCGTCGATGCGGACGTCGTCGGCGATGGCATCGAGCTGCGCCCGCAGGAACTCCGCCGGAGGCACGTGCACGGCGCGGACGCCCCGCGTGTTCTGAGCGGTCAGCGCCGTGAGGGCCGCCATGCCGTAGCCCCCGTTGGCGGCGATCGCTTTGAGGTCCGCCTGGATGCCCGCACCCCCGGACGGATCGCTGCCGGCGATGCTGAGCACGTGCGGCATTCCCCTCGCCAGCCAGCGTCGGCGGAAGGCCGCGGCGGCGCCCCGGGGGTCGTCGGCCGCGCACAGCGCCGAGACCACGGCGATCCCGGCCGCGCCGGCCTCACGCAACGGCACGGCGTCGTCCAGGTTCACCCCGCCGATGGCAATGCACGGCAGCGGACTGCGCGCGACGAACGCGGCGAACCCGTCGATGCCGAGGGGAGCCGGATGGTCGGGCTTCGTGCGCGTGGGGCGGATGACGCCGACGCCGAGGTAGTCGACGGTTCCGGGCGGCAGCGCGTTCACGGCGTCGAGGTGGGCAGGGGTGTTCGCCGTCAGCCCGATCAGTGCCTTGGGGCCGAGCAGTTCGCGGGCACGAAGCACCGAGGCGTCCGCCTGGCCGAGGTGCACCCCGTCCACCCTGGCGCCGCGACGACGGGCCTCGACGGCCGCATCGAGGCGATCGTTCACGACGAGCAGCGCGCGCCCGTCGAGGGCCGCGGACAGGGCGAGGAGCTGATCGACGGTCTCCTCGTCCGTCGCCTCCTTGTCGCGCAGCTGCACGATGCGGACGCCACCGGCGATCGCCTCATGGACGGTCTCGACCACCCCGCGTTCGCCGCACAGCGACCGATCGGTGACGAGGTAGAGGGACAGGTCGACGGTCATCGGGCCTCCTCCTCGACGCGAGCGCGGGCCCGGAGATCCGCCGGGGTCACGGCAGACAGGGCGTCGAGCAGTCCGACGGCGAAGCTGCCCGGTCCGCGGGAGGTCTCCGCGGCCTGTTCCGCCGCGACCGTGTAGACGAGGGTCGCCGCGGCCACCGCCGTCAGCGCGTCGGTCCCGGTACCGCGGGCCGCCCCGAGGAAGGCCGCCATCACCGCGCCCAACGCGCAGCCGCCGCCGGTCACCCGCGTGAGCAGCTCGTCCCCGTTGGCGATGCGGATCACGCGCTCCCCATCGGTGAGGAGGTCGACCGGGCCGGAGACGGCGACCACGGAACCGTACCGGTCGGCGAGCTCGCGGGCCGCCGCGGCAGCCGCCTCGGTCCCGTCCGTCGCGTCGACACCCCGGCCGCCGCTGCTGTGTCCCGCCAGGGCGAGGATCTCGGACGCGTTGCCGCGGATGGCGGTGGGGCGCCGCGCGGCCAGCTCGTGCGCCAGCGCCGTCCGCACCGGGAGCGTGCCGATCGCAACCGGATCGAGCACCCACGGCGTGCCGGCGGCGAGCGCTCCCGAGACGGCTTCGCGGCTGGCCTGCCGTTGCTCCGGGGTCGGCGTCCCGAGGTTGATCAGGAGCCCCGAGGCGGCACCGGCGAACAGCTCCGCTTCGCCGACGATGTCGACCATGGCCGGCGCCGCGCCGAGCGCGAGGAGCACGTTGGCGGTGAACCCCGTCACGACGGCGTTCGTGATGCAGTGCGTCAACGGCGGCGAAGTCCGGACCTCCTCCCGCAGCCTTCCCGCCGTGGCGGCGAGGTCGAGGACGGATTCCGGACGCACAGGATCGCTCATTGCGACATCCCTTCGCTAGTACGAACTAGATCAGGTTCGACGGGTGTGATCTCAGCCGCGGATGCGGCACCCCGTGTCACTGCCTCGCAGTCTAGCGAGCGAAGACGTCGAGCAGCGCGCGCTCCTCCGTCCGTGTCAGTCCGGCGCGGCGCTCCCGGTCCACGCCCCGTTCACGCTCGTCCGCCACGACGCGTTCCACCGTCTCGTTGAGGGGGCGGAGCGTGCCTCCGCTGCGCTGGTACCGCGCGTTCGAGCGGGTCATGAATCCGCTCATCTCGGGAGGCAGCCACAGCGGCAGCGACCGCGGCCCCGCCCAGTACCCGACGTCTTCCGCGACGAGACGCTCCTCCGTGCCGACGACGACCCGCCCGGTATGCCCGGTGGCCGCACGCACCGTCCGGAGCACGTCCTCCAGGTCGCGCACGTCGCCGATCGCGTTCACGGCACCCGTGACGGTGGCGGACACGACGAAGGCGGCGAGGTCATCGACATCGATGACCTGCGTCTCGCGCCCGTCGAGCGGCGGGAGCAGCACCGGCTCGTCCAGGGCCCGGAGGAACGCCGCCGCCCAGTAACCGAAGCGATCGCTCGGGTCGCCGTCGCCGACGATGAGGCCGGGACGGACGAGGAGCGCGCGGTCGCCGAGGCCCTCCTGCACGGCGTCCTCCGCCGCCACCTTCTGCCGCGCGTAGTCGTCGTCTTCACCGGCTTGCGCCGCCGGGTGCCGCGGGGCCGACTCGTCGGTGCCGACCGTCTCGTCGTCGCGGTACACCGACATCGAGGAGACGTACGTCCAGCGCGACGCCCGATCGCCGAGCGCGTGGACGGCCGCGGAGACATGAGCGGCGCGAGAGGAGACGTCGACGACGTGGTCCCAGTCCGTGCGCGAGACGACGTCATACGCGTCCTCGTCGTCGCGGTCTGCGAGCACGAGGGTCGCTCCCGGCGGGGCCGGCCGCCCGCCGCGGGCCAGGCAGGTCACCGACGCCCCCGCTCCCAGCGCGTGCGCGGCGATGCGCCCCGATAGCCATCCGGTTCCCCCGAGAATAAGCACGTCCGTCATGTGCCCATGTCATCAGGATCGATGGTCAGAGGGAAGGGCACTCCGCTCAGAGCGGAGCGGCAGGACAGGCCACCACGCGAGCACAGGCCACCCCGCGACCCCAGCACGCTCCGCGAGCACAGGCCACCGCGCGAGCACAGGCCACCGGCGCTGCTGTCGCCTGCTGGCGCGTGAGCGCCTGATCCCGCGCGGCCTCGGCGCCGTCGCGGAGGGCGGCCCCGCAGCGGTCAGGCGACGACGATCTCGTCGAGGCCGTCCAACACCGGGATGGTCCAGGACGGGTCCGGTCGCCAGTCGGTCCACTCCCGGTCGAACGGCCAGTCGCCGGCGTGGAAGGACGCGATGGCCGCAACCGCGTGCCGCTCGATCTGCGCGGCCTGCGCGGCGGTCAGCCGCCCCTGGTCGACGGCGGCGACCAGCTCGTCCTCGTCCTTCATCGCCACGCGCCCGTCCTGTGCGATCTCGACGTCGAGGACGTGGTCGGAGGTGTAGGTGGCGCTGTCGGTACGCAGATGCGCGTTCTCGAGGTTGACGTACCAGCCGGCGAACTCCCATGCCGCGCCGCTGTCCGCACTCCAGAACAGCCAGACCGACCACGGCACTCCCGCGGGCGCGATGCGCAGGATGCCGTTACCCCACCACTCCTCGACGATGCGGCGCCGGGGCTCCCGCCACCGCCGATCGAGTGGGACGGTCCGGATGCGCTCCCCGTCCCTCGTGCCCTGGCCTTCCTGCTGCGTCCCCGCGGCGAGCCATGCGACGAGACCGCGCTCATCGTCACGGACGACGCGCATGGGGGTGACGGTCGCCGGCTCCCCCGCTGTCCACCCCGGTTTTCGGTAGTGCCAGTCGACCTGCGCACCCGCTGCGAGGAACGGCCCCTCCCCGAGTGGTCGCGCTCCGGCGGGGGCCGAAGGCGGCGTGGGCTGCAGGAGGAGGCTCGTCATCCGGCCACCGTATCGCGAGAGCGCGCGGCTCCCCGGAAAGGGGCCGTGCGCTCTCCCGATCAGTCGCGGAGGGCGGCGCCGAAGCGCTCCGCGGCGACGGCGACGCCCGCCATCTTCGCCTCGGAAGCCTCCGCGGCGGTGAGCGTGCGGTCGTCGGCCCGGAAGCGCAGAGCGAACGTCAGCGACTTCGATCCCTCGGGCACGCCCTCGCCGCGGTAGTCGTCCACGAGCCGGACCGACTCCAGCAGCGCGCCGGCGCCCTCGACGAGAGCCGCGCGGACCTCGCCCGCCGGCACCTCGGCCGGCAGCGTGAGCGAGACGTCCTGCGTCGCAGCCGGGAACGTGGACAGCGATGCCGCCACGATGCGTCCTCCGGCGAGCGTGAGCAGACGGTCGAGGTCGAGTTCCAGCACGGTGGCGCGACCGGGCAGGTCGGCCTCCTCCGCGACGGCGGGATGCAGTTCTCCGACGTAGCCGATCTCCTCGCCGCCGGCGACAAGCGCACCGGTGCGTCCGGGGTGGAGCGCGGCGCGCTGCGTCTGCACGACGTCGATCTCGATGCCCGCGGCGGCCCCGATCACGCGGACCGCGTCGAGCGCCTCGACGAGCCCGGCGGCCTCGGCGGCACGACCCGGCTGACGCGGCGACACGTTGCCGGTCAGCAGCACCGCGACGTGGCGCTCCTGCGGCGGGATGGAGGCGTCGAGCTCGGCGAGCACCTCATCCGACGGCCGGACACCCAGCGGCGGGACCTCGGCGGTGCCGTACTCCACGCCGGGCTCCGGGACGAACACGGCCCCGGTCTCGAACAGGGCCAGATCCGTGAGCCCGCGCGAGATGTTGCGGTGGGCGGTCTGCAGCAGGCCCGGGATGAGCGAGCGCCGCAGGAATGGCACCTGGCCGTCGAGCGGGTTCGCGAGGCGGATGCTGGGCAGATGGTCACCGGACGCCGAGCCGTGCAGATCGTTCTGCGCCTCTGTCGTGAACGGGAACGCCGGGGTCTCCACGAACCCCGCGGCCGCGAGAGCGTTCGCCACGCGGCGACGCCCCTGCTGGTGAGCCGTGAGGCCCCGGCCGGAGGGCGGCGTCGGGAGCACGGAGGGAATGCGGTCGAGTCCGTGGATGCGGGCGACCTCCTCCGCGAGCGTCCACTTGTCGGTGAGGTCGGGGCGCCAGGTCGGCGGGATGACCGTCCACCCGCCCTGGGCGTGGGTCCCTTCGCCTTCGGCCTGGGTCCCTGAGCCTGTCGAAGGGCTGACCTCCGCCCCGATCGTCGTCAGCGCCCCGGTGATCTCGTCGTCGGTGTAGTCGACGCCGATCAGCCCCTGCACGAAGCCGCGCGGGAGCTCGATCTCGGCGACGAAGACCTCGGCGAAGAGCGCTCCGCCCTCCTCCGTGAGCGTGCCGCCGGCGAGCTCGACCATGAGGTCGGCGGCGCGCCGGGCCGCGACGAAGGGGATCAGCGGGTCGACGCCCCGCTCGAAGCGCTTGGAGGCCTCGCTCGGGAGCTTGTGACGGCGGGCCGTGCGGGCGATGGTCGTCGCGTCGAAGGTCGCCGCCTCGATGAGCACGTTCCGCGTGGTGTCGCTCATCTCGGTGGTGCCGCCGCCCATGACACCGGCGAGGCCGATCGGACCGGAGTCGTCGGTGATGAGGAGGTCTTCGACGTGCAGCGTCCGCTCCACACCGTCGAGCGTCGTCATCTTCTCCCCCGGCGTCGCGCGACGGACGGTGATGCCGCCCGTGAGCTTGTCGAGGTCGTAGCCGTGCAGCGGCTGGCCGAGCTCGAGCATGACGTAGTTCGTGATGTCGATGAGCACACCCAGCGACCGCATGCCGGCGAGGCTCAGGCGCGCGATCATCCACGGCGGGGTGGGCCGCGACGGATCGACGTCGCGCACGACCCGGGTGACGAACTCACTCGCGCCGACCTTGCCGCGCACCGGCGCCTGGTCGTCGACCACGGCCGTGTGTCCGGAACCGGGCTGCAGCTCGGCGAAGTCGCGCTCGGCGGGGTCACGGAAGGCCGCCCCCGTGGCGTGGGAGTACTCACGGGCGACGCCGCGCACCGAGAACGCATAGCCGCGGTCCGGCGTGACGTTGATCTCCACCGCGACGTCGTCGAGGCCGAGGAGCGCGATCGCGTCCGTCCCCACGGGGGCATCGATGCCGAGGTCGCTCAGCACGACGATGCCGTTGTGCTCGTCGCCGAGACCCAGCTCGCGCGCGGAGGCGATCATGCCGTCGGAGACGTGGCCGTAGGTCTTGCGGGCGGCGATGGGAAACGGACCGGGAAGGACAGCGCCGGGCAGGGTCACGACGACCTTGTCCCCGACGACGAAGTTGTGCGCGCCGCAGACGATCCCACGGACGCCGCCGTGCTCGGGGCCGACGTCGACCTGGCACCAGTTGATCGTCTTGCCGTTGGACTGAGGCTCCGCCTCGAGCGAGACGACCTGGCCGACGACCACGGGACCCGTGATGTCGAACCGGTGCACGTCCTCCTCTTCGAAGCCGACGGTCACCAGCGCCGCGAGGACGTCCTCGGGCGTGGCATCCGCTGCCAGATCGACGTACTCACGCAGCCACGAAAGCGGGACGCGCATCACACCACCATCCCGTACTGCTCGCTGAAACGGACATCGCCCTCGGCCATGTCGCGCATGTCCTGCACATCGCTGCGGAACATCAGGCCCCGCTCGATGCCCATGCCGAACGCGAAGCCGCTGTACACCTCCGGGTCGATCCCGGCCGCGCGCAGCACGTTCGGGTTGACCATGCCGCAGCCGCCCCACTCGATCCAGCGCGCGCCGCCCTTGAACGTCGGGTGCCACAGGTCGAGCTCGGCGGAGGGCTCGGTGAAGGGGAAGTAGTTCGTGCGGAAGCGGGTCTTGGCCTCCGGCCCGAAGAGCTGCTTCGCGAAGTGGTCGAGCGTGCCCTTGAGGTGCGCCATCGTGATGCCCTTGTCGACGACCAGGCCCTCGAACTGCGTGAAGACCGGGAGGTGCGTAGCGTCGAACTCGTCGGTGCGGTACACGCGGCCCGGGCACAGCACGTAGATGGGGACCTCGCGGTTCAGCATCGACCGCACCTGCACCGGGCTCGTGTGCGTGCGCATGACGAGGTGGCGCGAGGTCGGGTCGACGTAGAAGGTGTCCTGCTCCTGGCGGGCGGGGTGGTCGACGTCGAAGTTCAACGCGTCGAAGTTGAACCACTCGTGCTCGAGCTCCGGCCCCTCCGCGATCTCCCACCCCATGCCGACGAAGATGTCCTCGACGTGGTCCTGCAGGAGAGCGAGCGGGTGCCGGGCGCCCACGCGCGTCCGCGACGGGACGGCGGTGATGTCGACGCGCTCGGCCTCCAGGCGCGCGGCGACCTCGGCGGCGGCCAGCTCGGCCTCCTTCGTCGCGAGCGCCTGGTTCACCCGACCGCGGCCCTGACCGACGAGCTTGCCGAACGCGGCCTTGTTCTCGGGGGCGACCTGGCGCATCGAGGCGTTCAGGATCGCGAGCGGCGATCCCTCCGCGACGTGCGCCGCACGGGCGGCTTTCAGCGCGGCGGTGTCGGCGGCCGCGTCGATCGCCGCGAGGGCGTCGGCGACAGCGGCTTCGACCGCTTCGGGGGTGATTTCCGGAGACTCTGACACGGGAGTCGAGTCTACCGGCGCGGGACGGGCGTCCCGCGCCGGTAGCGGCTCAGAGGCCGGAAGCGCCGGAGCTGTTGGCGTCGAACTTGCCCAGCCCGCGCTGCGCCACGATGAGCGACGTGTTTGTCTCGCCGTCGTGCTGGCGAGGGTCCGCCTCGTCCGGTCCGGCCTTGGCCGAGCGCTTCGCCCGACGCTGCAGGCGGTAGGCGACGTAGGACAGCACCAGACAGACCGCGACGTACATCGAGCCGCCGACGATCGCGGCGGGGATCAGCGGCGACCCGTAGGGCGCCTGGTTGCCGATCTGGTTGATGACGTACAGCAGCTCCTGGTACGTGATGATGAAGCCGAGCGCGGTGTCCTTCAGGGCCACCACGAGCTGCGCGATGATCACGGGCATCATCGCCCGGACGGCCTGCGGGATGAGGATGAAGTACATGACCCCGGTCTTGCGCAGGCCGATCGCGTAGCCGGCCTCCTTCTGTCCGCGCGGCAGCGACTCGATCCCGGCACGGAGCACCTCCGCGAGCACGGAGCCGTTGTAGACGATGAGCGCGATGACCACCGCGTAGTACGGGGGCATCCGGATGCCGATGACCGGGAGGCCGTAGTACAGCAGCATCATGAGGATCAGGACGGGGATCGCCCGCATGATCTCGATGATCCACCGCACCGGTTCGCGCACCCAGGCGTGCTCGGAGAGGCGGCCGATGCCGAGGACGAAGCCGAGGACCAGCGAGCCGACACCGGCGACGGCGAAGGCGGAGAGCGTGCTGAGCAGGCCCTCCCCGAACCGCACCCAGACCGCCGAGTAGGTGAAGATGTTCCACTTCTCCGCGGAGAACTGGCCGGTGGCGTACAGGCGCCAGACCACCCAGCCGAGCACGGCGAGGACGACGAGGATCGTGACGGCACCGATGATCCGGTTGCGGGCGACCGCGCGGGGGCCCGGGACGTCGAACAGGACGGAACTCATCGCGCGATCCTCCACTTGTTCTCGAGCACGCGCTGCACCCAGCTCAGGAGCAGCACGAGCACGACGAAGATGACCATGACCCAGAGCAGCACGACGAGGGCGTTCTCGCCCCGCTCGCTGAGTGCCGCCCGGATCGTGCCGAGGTTGACCACCGAGAAGCCGGCGGCCACCGTGGTGTTCTTCATGAGGGCGATGAGCACGCTCATGAGCGGCGGGACCACGGACCGCGTGGCCTGGGGCAGCACGACGAAGCGCATGACCTGGCCGAAGTTGAGGCCGATGGCGCGTGCCGCCTCCGCCTGTCCGACCGGCACCGTGTTGATGCCGGCGCGGATCGCCTCCGCGACGTACGTGGCGGTGTAGATGCCGAGGGCGATGGTGGCCAGCAGCAGGGAGTTGACCCGCTCCCCCAGCAGGATCGGAAGGCAGAACGCGAAGAAGAACATCACCAGCGTGAGCGGGGTGTTCCGGATCCAGTTCACGTACACGGCGCCCACGCCGCGCGCGATCGGGACCGGGGACACGCGGGCCGCTCCGACGATGAGTCCCAGCACCACGGCGATGAGGCCACCGCCGAGGAACAGCGCGATGGTTCCCCACAGCGCTTCACCCCAGAGGTCGAGGTGGTCCGAGATCACTCCCACTGCTGTGCCTTTCGGTTCGTTTCCGCGTCAGATCGACGCCGAGGAGGACGGGGGCGGCCGGCCGGACCGACCGCCCCCGGAGAGATCAACCGACCGGGTCGACCTCGGGCTGCTCGGCCTTCACACCGGAGGCGCCGAGGTTGTTGTCGAAGATCTGCTGCCAGATGTCGCCACCGTCGGTGAGCTGCGTGTTGAAGTACTCGACGAGCGCGTCGTCGCCCTTCGCCACACCGATGCCGTAGCGCTCCTCGCTGAACGGCTCGCCGACGACCTTGAGGTTGTCGGGGTCCTGCGCCGCGTAGCCGATGAGGATGGCCTCGTCGGTCGTGACCGCGTCGACCTGACCGTTCTTGAGGTCCTCGACGCACTTGGAGTACGTGTCGTACTCCTTCGTCTTCACCTCGGGGTAGTTCTCCTTGATGTTCTGGATCGGCGTCGAACCCGTCGCCGAGCAGACCGTCGTCGAGGAGTCCAGGTCGTCGACGCTCGCGATGTCGCTGTCGGCGGCGACGAGGAGCCCCTGGCCGGTGACGAAGTAGGGACCGGCGAAGGCGATCTGCTCCTTGCGCTTGTCCGTGATGGAGTAGGTGCCGACGTAGTAGTCGATGTCACCGTTGACGATGGCCTGCTCGCGGTTCGCCGAGGCGATGGCCTGGAACTCGATCTTCTCGGGGTCGACACCGAGGGATGCCGCCATCCAGCGGGCGATGTCGACGTCGAAGCCGGTGCGCTCGTTCGTCACGGGGTCGAGGTAGCCGAGACCGGGCTGGTCCTCCTTGACGCCCACCTTGACGGTGCCCGACGAGGAGATGCGGTCGAACGTGGGGCTCCCCTCGATCGTGACGTCCTCCTCGACGGTCCAGGGCGTGCTGCTCGAGGCGTCGCCCTCGTCGCTGCCCGAGGTGCCGGTGCTCGACGGCGTGCCGCTGTTGCAGGCCGTGAGCGCGAGCAGCGCCACCGTGGCGATCCCGAATCCGGCCAGTGTCCGTGTGCGTCGCATGTGCGTCTCCTTCGTGTGCTGTGCTGTGGGTGCTGGGTCTGGGAAGTCAGTGCGTGAGGAGCTTCGAGAGGAAGTCCTTGGCGCGGTCGCTCTTCGGGTTCGTGAAGAACTCCTCGGGCTTGGCCTCCTCGACGATCCGGCCGTCCGCCATGAAGACGACGCGATCGGCCGCCTTGCGGGCGAAGCCCATCTCGTGGGTGACGACGATCATCGTCATGCCCTCCTGGGCGAGCTCGACCATGACGTCGAGGACCTCGTTGATCATCTCCGGGTCGAGCGCGCTGGTCGGCTCGTCGAAGAGCATGACCTTCGGCTGCATGGCGAGGGCCCGTGCGATCGCGACGCGCTGCTGCTGGCCGCCGGAGAGCTGCGCGGGGAGCTTGTTCGCCTGCTGCGCGACGCCGACGCGCTTGAGGAGCATCATGGCCTCCGCCTCGGCGTCGGACTTCTTGAGTCCGCGGACCTTGATCGGGCCGAGCGTCACGTTCTCGAGGATCGTGAGGTGCGCGAAGAGGTTGAAGGACTGGAAGACCATGCCGACGTCGGCCCGCAGGTGCGCGAGAGCCTTGCCTTCCGCGGGCAGCTCCTTGCCGTCGATGCGGATCGAGCCGCTGGTGATGGTCTCCAGGCGGTTGATCGTGCGGCAGAGCGTCGACTTGCCCGAGCCGGAGGGGCCGATCACGACGACGACCTCCCCCGCGTTGACGGTGAGGTCGATGTCGCTGAGCGCCTGGAACTCGCCGTAGTGCTTCTGGACGTTCTCGACGACGACGAGCGGGGTTTCAGAGGTCATCATTTCTCCAAACTAGCCACGCGATGCGCGCGGTTCCAGGCACCACGGTGAGGTTTACACGTTCGTAATCACCTGATCGCGGCGCCAATGCATCCTCGCAGGGGCACCCCACGGCCCGCCCCCTCGGGCCGCGGGATCGCCCTGCTGCCACGCTCCCAGCGACAGCAGGCAGCAGGTGTCCGATCGTGTGCGATCGACCTCACCCTGGCAGAGCCGGCGTACGGCTGTCAGGGATCTTGAGGATTTCTTGAGGGGGCGCCGGTCACCGGCGCAGATCGCGGTAGTACTGCTCCGCGCCGGGGTGCAGGGGCACCGGCCCGGTGAAGATCGCAGATCGTCGGTCCAGCAGTGCCGCCGCCGGGACGTCGGCGGCCAGCGTGGTGCGCGCCGCGAACAGCCCGGCGACGAGGTCGTGCGCCACGCCGGGCGGCGTGCTGCCGGCGGTGACGAGGTAGTTCGGCACCGCCATCGTCGTCACGGAGGTGTCGAGCCCGTAGGTCCCCGCGGGCACGTCCGCGGGCCGATAGGCATGGGAGTACCGCTCGTTCACCGCGTTGACCCAGCCCTGCTCGACCGGGAGGAGGCGGACGTCGACGGTCTCCGCGAGACTCGCGATGCCCGGTGTCGGCAAGCCGCCCACCCAGAAGAAGCCGTCGATCTCCCCACGCTCCATGGCGGCGATCGAACCGCCGAGGTCGAGCTGCGGATCGTCGATCGCGTCGGTGGCGACACCGGCTGCGTGGAGCACCCGGGTGGCGATCACGTTCACGCCCGAGTTCTCGGCTCCGAGGGAGATCGTCTGTCCGGCGAGGTCCGCGAGGTCGTCGAGGGCCGAGTCGTCCCGCACGACGATCTGCAGGTACTCGTCGTACAGGCGGGCGACCGCCTGCACGTCCAGCGGTTCGGTGAAGGCTCCCGTCCCGGCCACGGCATCGGCGGCCGCATCGCCCTGCGCGAAGCCGAGGAGCGCCTCCCCCGCGCTCACGCGCAGCAGGTTGTCGACCGACCCCGCCGTCACCTCCGCCGTGAGCTCGACGTCCAGCTCGCGCGACAGCTCGGCCGCGAGGCGGCTGCCGTAGTCGTGGTAGACACCGGTGGGGCTGCCAGCGGCGATCACGGCGGCCGTCTGCGTCCAGCCGTCGGAGCGCGGGCTGCAGGCGCTCAGCCCGACCGCCGTGACGAGCGCGAGCATGCCGGCGACGAGACGCCGCCCCCACCCGCTCATGCCGTCGCCTCCACGGGGAGGACGAGCACCACGAGGAGCCCGCCGCCCTCGGCGCCGCTCACGCGCAGCTCGCCTCCGACCGTCGCGAGGAGGTCGGTCGCGATGGCGAGTCCGAGCCCGGTCCCCGGCATATCGCCGCTGTCCGCGCTCCGCCAGAAGCGGTCCGCCGCCGACGACGCATCCTCCGGGGAGAGCCCGGGGCCGTGGTCGCGCACGGTGAGATGGCATTCGTCGCCCGCGCGCCACGCACCGACCTCGATGGCGGATCCCTCCGGCGAGTACTTCACCGCGTTGTCGATCGCGGCGTCGAGGGCACTCTCCACGATGGTGCGGTCGGTGATCGTCATGACCGACGACTCCCCCGTCCGCTGCACCACGATCGCCCGCTGCGCCGCCACCTCCTGCCAGGCGTCCACCCGCCGCGCGGCGACGGCGGCGAGATCGACCGCCGAAATCGTGGAGTCGGTGCGGCCGCCGCGGGCGAGCCCGAGGAGGGTCTCCAGGATGCGCGTCATCCGCCGGCCCTCCTCCCTCGTCTCCTCCACGTCGTGGTCCCACTCGCGGCCCAGGCCCGTCGCGAGGTGCTCGACGCGCAGCAGCAGCGCGTTGAGGGGGTTCCGCAGCTCGTGCGAGGCGTTCAGCGCGAACTCCTGCTGTCGGGTCATGACGCGCTCGATCTCGTCGGCCATGCCGTTGAACACCCTCGTCATCCGTCGCAGCTCGGGCGGGCCGGTGCCTTCCGCCACTCGGGCGTCCATCTCGCCCCGCTCGATCGCCGCCATCGCCTCGTCGAGGCGGCGCACCGGAGAGAGCACCCAGCGTGCGAGGCCCGCGACCAGGAGGATGCCGAGCGCGCAGAGCAGCACGACGATGAGGCCGAGGGCGAGAGTCTGCCGCAGGATGACGGTCTGCGGTGTCGCTGTGCCGCCGCTCACGAGCACGGCGCCGATCACGTCGCCGTCGTCGAAGACCGGCTCGACGAGCGCCGCCTCGGACACGATCCACGCCGAGGACGGCGGCTGCTCGGCGCGCCGCCCGGAAAGGGCGAGCCGGACCCGCTGTGCGTCCTCCTCCGACAGGACCGTGTCGCCGTGGTCGCCCGCAGCCCACGGGCTGCCCGTGAGATCGAAGACGGTCACCTCGATCCCGTACACCTCCTGGAAGCGGCGGACCTCGGCATCCATCACCGCCGGACTCCCCGAGCGGAGCGCCTGCCGCGCACTGGTCGCGAAGTAGCCGAGATCGCCGAGCTGCTCGGCGTAGAAAGACTGCTGCACGCTGCGCGCCGCGCTCCACCCGGTCACGCCGCCGAGCGCGACGAGCACGACGATCAGCGGCACGAGGAAGACGACGATCAAGCGGCGGCGCACGTGTCAGGACCCCGCGAGCCGATAGCCGACGCCACGCACGGTCTCGATGAATGCGCGGTCCCCGCTCTTCTTGCGGATGGCGGCCACGTGCACCTCGAGCGAGTGCCCGAAGCCGCGCCAGTCGGTATTCCAGACCTCGCGGATCAGCCGGTCCTTCGGCACCGCGACTCCCGGATACCGCGCGAGCACGCCCACGATGTCGAACTCCTTGCGGGTGAGCGCCAGCGGCACCCCACCGACCCGCACCTCCCGCGCCACGAGGTCGATCTGCACCGCGCCGTCGTGCAGCAGCACCCGGGTGTCCGGCTCGGTGCGCAGGGGCCGTGACCGCCGGGTGACGGCCTCGATCCGCGCCAGGAGCTCGTGCACGTCGTAGGGCTTCACGACGAAGTCGTCGGCCCCGGCGCGCAGGCCCTTGATGCGCTCGGCGACCTGGTTGCGCGCGGTCACGATCACGATCGGGACGTCGGACCGCCCGCGGATGCGCCGGCAGAGGTCGATGCCGTCGACGTCCGGCAGCCCGAGATCGAGCAGCACCACCTCGGTGTCGGCATCGAGGTGCTCCAGTGCGGTCGCCCCGTCGGCGGCGTGCACCGTGGCATATCCGGAGCGCGTGAGGAAGGCCTGCAGAGCCCCCGCCACCCGCTCGTCGTCCTCGACGATCAGTATCCGCATCGCGCGTCCCGTTCCGCGCCCGGTCAGCCGGTGGAGGCCGCGCGTTGGGCGAACGCGCTCTCGTACAGGCACACGCTCGCCGCCGTGGCCAGGTTCAGCGACTCCGCACGCCCGAAGATCGGCAGGCGGAGCACACGGTCGGCCCTGGTCAGCGCCTCGTCCTCGAGTCCGCGCGCCTCGTTGCCGAACAGCCAGGCCGTCGGCTTCCCGAGGACACCGTCGGCGCGCGCCGTGAGGAGGTCGTCCCCCTTCACGTCCGCGGCGAGGATCTGCAGGCCCGCGTCATGGGCGCGACGGACGACCTCGTCGAGCTCGCCGCCCACCGAGACCGGGAGGTGGAAGAGCGAGCCGGTCGTCGCCCGCACCACCTTCGGGTTGTAGGGATCGACGGTGCGGCCCGTGAGCACGACGGCGTCGGCGCCCGCCGCATCAGCGGCACGGATGATGGTGCCGAGGTTGCCGGGGTCGCGGACTTCCTCGCAGATCGCAACGAGCCGCGGCGCCGCGTCGAAGATCTCGCGCACCGAGGTGGGGGTCTGCCGGACGACGGCGACCAGCCCCTGCGGCGTGACCGTGTCGGCCATGGCGTTGAGCACGTACTCGCTCACGTACTCCACCTCGACGTCCGCTTCGGCGGCCTTGGCGCGGATGTCCGGGTGCTTCTCCCAACCGTGCGGGGTCGCGAAGAGCTCGACGATCGCCTCCGGACGGTACGTCAGCGCCTCGCGGACGGACTGCGGACCTTCCAGCAGGAACAGCCCGGTCTCGGTGCGCGCGCTGCGCTTGGTCAGCTTGGCGACGGCACGGACTCGGGGGGAACGGGGGTTCTCCAGCACGATCTCAGTCTAGGGTCAGCCCGGTGCCCTGATACGCGGAACGGGCGCCTTCCCGGAGGAAGGCGCCCGTTCGGAAGCGAGATGCTTACGCGGCCGACTTCGGCGCGTTGACGTCGGAGGGCAGAGCCTTCTTCGCCGTCTCGACCAGCGTCGTGAACGTCGCGGCGTCGTTCACCGCGAGGTCGGCGAGCATGCGACGGTCGACCGTCACACCCGCGAGGCCCAGACCCTGGATGAAGCGGTTGTACGTCATGCCGTTCTGGCGGGCCGCAGCGTTGATGCGCTGGATCCAGAGACGACGGAAGTCGCCCTTGCGCTTGCGACGGTCCCGGTACGAGTAGACCAGGGAGTGGATGACCTGCTCCTTGGCCTTCCGGTAGAGGCGCGAACGCTGACCGCGGTAGCCGGAGGCGCGCTCGAGGATGACCCGACGCTTCTTGTGGGCGTTGACCGCCCGCTTGACTCTTGCCATTTTCCTGTGTTCCTATCGTGCGTTCGGCGCGTCAGCGACCGAGAAGCTTCTTCGCGACCTTGAAGTCCGCCTTCGCGAGCACCTGGTCCTGGTTCAGACGGCGGGTGCGACGGCTCGACTTGTGCTCGAGGTTGTGGCGCATCCCGGCCTGCTGCTTCTTCAGCTTGCCGCTGCCGGTGATCTTGAAGCGCTTCTTAGCACCCGAGTGGGTCTTCTGCTTCGGCATCTTCTCTTCCTTCGTATGGCGCCTTCTCAGGCGACGGTGTCAACCCGCGGTGCGGGAGTTCTCGGGGCGGACTCACTCCGCCTTGGCGTCCGCGGAGGCGTCCGCTTCGTGCTTCGCGTCGCGCGCGGCCTGCTTGTTCGCGGCACGCACGGCGTTCTGCTCCTGCTTCGCCTCGGACTTGCTCTTCAGCGGCGCGACGACCATCACCATGTTGCGGCCGTCGATCGTCGGGTTCGACTCGACGGTGCCGAACTCGGCGACGTCCTCGGCGAACTTGCGCAGCAGACGCACGCCCTGCTCCGGACGCGACTGCTCGCGACCGCGGAAGAGGATCATGGCCTTGACCTTGTCGCCGGCCTTGAGGAAGCCCTCGGCGCGCTTGAGCTTCGTCGTGTAGTCGTGCGCCTCGATCTTCAGACGGAAGCGGACTTCCTTGAGGATCGTGTTCGCCTGGTTGCGGCGCGCTTCCTTTTCCTTCTGCGCGGCCTCGTACTTGAACTTGCCGTAGTCCATGATCTTGACGACGGGCGGCTTCGAGTTCGGGGCGACCTCGACGAGGTCGAGATCGGCTTCCTGGGCGAGACGCAGCGCTGCCTCGATGCGGACAACGCCGATCTGCTCACCCGCGGGGCCGACGAGGCGGACCTCGGGGACGCGGATGCGCTCATTGGTACGGGGATCGCTGATGCGGAGCTCCTTAGACGATGTGATTCGGCCACCGCGATGCTGTCTGCATCCCGGGCGAAATCGGACTCGTCCCCCACCCACCGGCTCTCAGACGCCGGCTTCGCACCCTGTCTACCGGTCCCCTCGTGACGAGCGGAGCCGGCGGAGCGCAAGACCCGGTAGCCTGGAACGGCAAGCGCGGGTGGGAAGTGAATCCTCTTTCGTTCCGGAGCATGACGCTCCGGAGCCCGCCAAAGTCTAACAGAAAGCAAGGCGAAGTGACGAACCAGGCATCGGACGAGGCAGCCCGCGAGCGCGAGGAGCGATGGGCTCGGCAGGAAGAGGCAGCCTCCTCGGCTGTCCGTGACATCGCCGACGTCCCTGCCGTCGAGGTCATCACCACTGCGGCCGTGCACCTCATGAGCGCCGCGGCCGTGAAGCTCGGCCTGGCCGACGATCCCGACGCGGCCGCGCAGCTCGATCTCGACGAGGCGCGCAAGCTCATCAACGCCCTGGCGGGACTCATCACCGCCGGCGCGCCGGAGATCAGCGACATGCACGCTCGGTCCCTGCGCGACGGCCTTCGCTCGCTGCAGCTCGCCTTCCGCGAGGCCTCGACCATCCCCGACCCGATCGGCAAGGGGCCTGGCGAGAAGTGGACCGGCCCGGTCACCTGATCCGGGTCGACGCTCCGCGTCAGGCGCTGCGGCGCAGCTTCACCGTCAGCGAGTCCGCGAGGACGGCGATCCGGTCGTCCGCGGCCCAGCGCTGGGCGAGGCGCGCGAGGACCGCGTCCAGCACCTCGCGCTCCAGGCCGTCGACGAGTTCCAGCACGACGATGAGCTCAGGGCCGCGCAGGCGGGCATCCGGATCCCCCGGGGCGACCGCGACGTCGATCACGGCGAGCTCGTGGGCGATGCTCTCCCGGAGCGCGGTGACCACCTCGGGCGAGAGGAAGCTCGGCTCCCAGGCGTGCCCCTGCGCCACCGCCCAGACGGCGGGGCGGCGGATCACGAATTCGGTGTCCGACGTGGGGTCGAGCACGATGAGGTCGGTGTCGTCCGACGAGGCGGCCAGGGCGGCGCGGACGGCCTCGACCGGGATGGGGCGCGCGGACGGGTCCCAGCGCTGCATGGTCTCGACCGATGAGAACACCGGCTGGACGCGGCGACCGTCGGGGGCTGCCACGGTGACGATCGAGAGCTCCTGCGTCTTGTCCACCGCGAGGCCGCTGGGGGCCACCCCCTCCTCGCCCTTCTCGGCGATCAGCGGGATGAGCACCCGGGCGGAGCGGAAAGCGTCGACGACCTCGGCCTGACTCCCCTCCCCCGCGCGGAAGCGGAGCAGGGCGGCGAGAAGAGCAGGGTCCGCCGAGCCGTCGTCCGCGGCGTGCGGGTTCGACTCGAAGCTGCGTCCCTCCCAGGGCACGCCGGCGGAATCGGCCCGGTTGTGCGACTCGGGACCGCAGGAGTGCGGGTCAGTCTCCGGCGACATCCAGGGCCTCTGCCAGCGTGAAGGCACCCGCGTAGAGGGCCTTGCCGACGATGGCACCCTCGACCCCGAGCGGCACGAGCGCGCGCAGGGCGGCGATGTCGTCGAGATTCGAGATGCCGCCCGACGCGACGACCGGCTTCGGCGTGCGCGAGGTGACCTCACGCAGGAGCTCCAGGTTGGGACCGCGCAGCGTGCCGTCCTTGGTGACGTCGGTGACGACGTACCGGCTGCAGCCGGCGTCCTCCAGACGGTCGAGCACCTCCCAGAGGTCGCCGCCCTCCTTCGTCCAGCCGCGCGCCGCGAGGGTCGTGCCGCGGACGTCGAGCCCGACC
This sequence comes from Zhihengliuella sp. ISTPL4, assembly GCF_002848265.1. GTDB lineage: Bacteria > Actinomycetota > Actinomycetes > Actinomycetales > Microbacteriaceae > Microbacterium. The sequence goes on along the minus strand of NZ_CP025422.1, from coordinate 282,604 downwards.
GCGATCGCCTCGCCGAAGCGGCTGATCACGTCGGCCGCCCACTCGGGGTTCTCCAGCGCGGCCGTGCCGAGGTTGATACGGGCGGCACCGCTCTCCAGCGCCGCCTCCAGGCTCGCGTCGTCCCGGATACCGCCGGAGAGCTCGACGTTGACGTTCTTGAACTGCTTGATGACCTTGCGCAGGATCGGCGCGTTGCTGCCGCGTCCGAATGCCGCGTCGAGGTCGACGAGGTGGATCCAGGAGGCGCCCTGCGAGACCCACTCCCCTGCGGCGTCCAGCGGGTCGCCGTAGCTCGTCTCGGTGCCGGCCTCCCCCTGGGTGAGGCGGACGGCCTTGCCGCCGGCGACGTCGACCGCGGGAAGGAGCGTGAGCGAGGGGGACTGCGCGAAGTCGTTCATGGGGTCCTTGGTTCGGGGAGGGCTGCGGCCCGAGAGGGCACGAGAGACGAGGGTAGTCCGCCGCGCGGCGCGGGACAAACCGCGTGACGCCCGGCGCGGACGTCGCTCGGACTCAGAGGTTCTGCACCCAGTTCCGGAGCAGCTGGATGCCGGCGTCTCCGGACTTCTCGGGGTGGAACTGCGTCGCCGAGAGCGGGCCGTTCTCCACGGCCGCGAGGAACGGGTCGCCGTAGGTCGCCCAGGTCAGCACGGGCTGCGGGAAGGGCGGGATCACGTCCAGCTCCCAGGACTGCGCCGCATAGGAGTGCACGAAGTAGAAGCGCTCCTGCTCGATGCCGCGGAACAGGACGGTGTCCTCCCCCGGCTCGACCGTGTTCCAGCCCATGTGCGGCAGGACAGGGGCGTTGAGCTCGGTGACGGCGCCCGGCCACTCGCCGAGGCCCGCCGTGTCGTGTCCGCGCTCGACTCCATGCTCGAACAGCACCTGCATGCCGACGCAGATGCCGAGCACCGGCCGACCGCCCGCGAGACGACGGCCGATGATCTCGTCGCCGCCGTGGGCGTGCAGCGCGTCCCGCACCGCCTGGAAGGCGCCGACGCCGGGCACGACGAAGCCGTCGGCCTCGAGCGCCTCGGTGCGGTCGCGGGTGAGGACGGCATCGGCACCTGCGGCGACGAGCGCCTTGACCGCGGAGTGGACGTTGCCGGACTCGTAGTCGAAGACGGCGACCCGGGGCGAGCCGCTCACAGCGCGCCCTTGGTGGACGGGATGCCGTCGACGAGCGGGTCCAGGGCCTTCGCCTGACGGAACGCGCGCGCGAAAGCCTTGAACTCGGCCTCGGCGATGTGGTGGGGATCGCGCCCGCCCAACACTCGCACGTGTACGGTCAGGGCGGCGTTGAAGGTGATGGCCTCGAAGACGTGACGCACGAGCGACCCGGTGAAGTGCCCGCCGATGAGGTGGTGCTCGAAACCGGCGGGCTCCCCCTCGTGCACGAGGTACGGACGGCCGGAGATGTCGACGACCGCCTGCGCGAGCGCCTCGTCCAGGGGGACGAGGGCGTCGCCGTACCGGGAGATGCCGGACTTGTCCCCGAGCGCGGCGAGGATCGCCTGGCCGAGCACGATCGAGACGTCCTCGACCGTGTGGTGCGCGTCGATGTGGGTGTCGCCCGTGGCGCGCACGGTGAGGTCGGTCAGCGAGTGCTTCGCGAACGCCGTGAGCATGTGGTCGAAGAACGGCACCGAGGTGTCGATGCGGCTCGCGCCGGTGCCGTCGAGGTTCAGCTCGACCTCGACGGTGGATTCCGACGTGCTGCGCACGCGGCTCGCGGTGCGTGCGGTGGGCGCGGGGATGGTCATGATGCCGATCCTATCGAGGCCAGGGCGTCCAGGAACGCCGTCGTCTCCGCCTCCGTGCCGGCGCTGACGCGCAGGTGTCCGGGGATGCCGACGTCGCGGACGAGCACGCCGCGGTCGTACAGCTGCTGCCACGTCGCCTGCGGATCCGCGACGCCGCCGAACAGCACGAAGTTGGACCACGAGAGGTGCGGGGTGTACCCGAGGGCTTCGAGCGTCGCCGTGATGCGGTCGCGCTGCTCCACGATCTCCTGCACCATGCCGAGCATGACGTCGGCGTTGCGGAGGGCGGCGACGGCCGCCGCCTGAGTGAGAGCGCTGAGGTGATACGGCAGACGCACCAGTCGCAGCGCATCGATGAATGCGGGATCGGCCGCGAGGTAGCCGACGCGGGCACCGGCGAAAGCGAAGGCCTTGCTCATCGTTCGGGAGACGGCGAGGCGCGGCCGTCCTTCCAGGAGTGTGAGGGCCGACGCCGCATCCCGCGGCGCGAACTCCTGGTAGGCCTCGTCGACGATCACGACGCCGCGGGCCGCCTCGTAGACGGCCTCCACCACGTCGAGCCCCAGTGGGGTGCCGGTCGGGTTGTTCGGCGAGCAGAGGATCACGATGTCGGGATCGGCCGCGCGCACCTGCTCCGCCGCCTCCTCCGGGGTGACCGTGTAGTCGGGCTGACGCGAGCCGGCGACCCAGGAAGCCCCGGTCCCCTTGGCGATGAGCGGATACATCGAATACGTCGGACCGAAGCCGAAGGCCGTGCGACCGGGACCGCCGAACGCCTGGAAGATGTGCTGCAGGACCTCGTTGGAACCGTTGCCCGCCCAGATCTGCTCCGCGGTGAGCCCGTGGCCGAGATAGTCGGCGAACGCCTCCCGCAGGGTCGTGAATTCCCGGTCCGGGTACCGGTTCACGTCTCGGATCGCCACCGCGATGTCGTCGAGGATGTCGCTCGCCACCTCGTCGGGCACGGGATGCGTGTTCTCGTTGACGTTGAGGGCCACCGGAAGCGGGGCCTGCGGGGCGCCGTACGGAGTCAGTCCGCGCAGATCGTCGCGGAGCGGGAGATCGTTGAGGGAGAAGGTCACCCTTCCCATGTTAAGAGGCGGACGAGGCGCCAAGGTCATCGTGACGGTCGGCCCCACGTCGACGGACGCCGAGCACCGGTCGCCCGCGTCAGTCGGTGTACCGAGCCGGGAGCGCGAGCTCCTGACCCACCTGGAGCTCGCCGCCGCGCAGCAGGTTCATGCGGCTGATCTCGCCGATGACGTCGCGGGGGTCGGCCTCCGGAGCGATCGTGCTCGCGATCGACCACAGCGTGTCACCGGGCATGACGGTGACGGTCTCGACCGAGACCGCCGGCGCGTCTGCGCCGGACGCGATCGCGCTGCCCCCGCTGATGGCGGCGAAGGCGATGCCTGCTGCGAGCGGAACGGAGGCGAGCGCGAGCAGAGCGCGGCGGCCGCGGGCCGTGATCCGCAGCCGGGTGGCCGGACCGGCCGATGCCGGAAGGGCGGTCGCGGTGCTGAGGCTCATGCTGCTCATGTCTGCTCCTTACTGTCCCGGTGCCGAAGCCCGGGGAGGTTGGCGTAGCTTTCGCATCCGCGCCTCGGCCGGGAGCCGTGGATGCGAAGCTACGTTCCGAAGATATCTTCGAGTTCGAACATCTGTCAAGCTGTCTTCGAAACCACGCCCGGAGAATCGCCCGACACGCTCGAACAGATCTTCCAGATCAGCGCTTTTCTCGGATACGGTTTCGATAAGGACACCCCACCACGGGCCACCGACATTCGAAGCGGCACGTCGGATCACGCAGTGAAGGAGCACCATGAGCGACACCTCAGCCCTCGAGTCGGAGGCGCCGCGCACCCGCCGCCGCAAGAGCCTCAGCCCGAAGCAGATGGCGATCCTCGAAGTCATCCAGGCCTCAATCGCGCAGAACGGCTATCCGCCGAGCATGCGCGAGATCGGCGACGCCGTCGGACTCAAGTCCCTGTCCAGCGTCACGCACCAGCTCGGTCAGCTCGAGCTCAGCGGCTACCTGCGCCGCGACCCGGGGAAGACCCGCGCCATGGAGGTCCTCATCGACCTCCCCGGCAGCGGGACCGAGAACCCGGCGGATGTCGCGACTCCGGTCGGCGACGCGGCTCTGGTCCCGCTGGTCGGACGCATCGCCGCCGGCGTGCCCATCACTGCCGATCAGCAGGTGGAGGAGATCTTCCCGCTCCCCCGGCAGCTCGTCGGCAAGGGCGACCTCTTCATGCTCAAGGTCTCCGGCGAGTCGATGATCGACGCCGCCATCTGCGACGGGGACTGGGTCGTGGTGCGCTCGCAGAACACAGCGGAGAACGGCGAGATCGTCGCCGCCATGCTCGACGGCGAGGCCACCGTGAAGGTCCTCCGCCGCCGTGACGGTCACACGTGGCTGCTCCCCCGCAACTCTGCGTTCGAGCCGATCCTGGGCGACGAGGCCATCGTGCTCGGCAAGGTCGTCGCGGTCATGCGCGCCGTCTGAAACGCGGAACGAAGGCCCTCCCGGTACACCGGGAGGGCCTTCGTCGTGTCGGTGGACAGCCGCGTCAGGCCGTGACCACCACGTCCTCGCGCACCCGACGGGTGGCCTCGACGATGTTCCGCAGGGACGCCGTGGTCTCGGCGTAGCCGCGGGTCTTCAGGCCACAGTCCGGGTTCACCCAGAGCTGCCGGAGCGGGATCTCGTCGACCGCGCGACGCAGCAGGGACTCGACCTCCTCGACCGTCGGCACGCGGGGTGAGTGGATGTCGTAGACCCCGGGGCCGATGCCGTGATCGAAGCCGACCTCCGCGATGTCCGCGACGACCTCCATACGGCTGCGCGCCGCCTCGATCGACGTGACGTCCGCGTCGAGCGCACGGATGGCGTCGATGACGACGCCGAACTCCGAGTAACAGAGGTGCGTGTGCACCTGGGTCGCCGCCACAGCGCCGCCCGTGGCCAGCCGGAACGAGGCCACGGACCAGTCGAGGTACGCCGGCTGGTCGGCCTGCTTCAGCGGGAGCAGCTCCCGGAGCGCCGGCTCGTCGACCTGGATCACCTGGATGCCGGCGGCCTCAAGGTCGGCGATCTCGTCGCGCAGGGCAAGCGCGACCTGGTTCGCCGTCTCGGCCAGGGGCTGGTCGTCGCGGACGAAGGACCACGCCAGGATCGTGACCGGGCCGGTGAGCATCCCCTTCATGTGCTTCGCGGTGAGCGACTGGGCGTAGGCGGACCAGCCGACCGTGATCGGGGCCGGACGCGAGACGTCGCCCCACAGGATCGACGGACGCGTGGCGCGGGAGCCGTACGACTGCACCCACCCGTGCTCGGTGACCGCGAAGCCGTCGAGGTGCTCCGCGAAATACTGCACCATGTCGTTGCGCTCGGGCTCGCCGTGCACGAGGACGTCGAGGCCGAGGTCCTCCTGCAGGGAGACGACCGCCGCCACCTCACGGCGCAGGAACTCCTCGTAGTCGTCCTCGGGGATCTCGCCGCGGAGGAACTGCGCGCGGGCCCGGCGGATGTCACCGGTCTGCGGGAACGAACCGATCGTCGTCAGCGGCAGCGCGGGCAGGCCGAGGACGTTCTGCGCCTCCTCCCGCTCCGCGTACGGCGCGCGGGCGAAGTCGGCGTCGGTCAGCGTGCGGGTGCGCACCGCACCGTCGCGCACGCCGGGAGCCGAGAGGCGGTCCTGCAGCGCAGCCGTCGCGGCGTCCAGCTCACCCTCGATCGCCGTGCGCCCCTCGGAGAGCCCGCGGGCGAGTGTGACGACCTGCTGCACCTTCTGGTCCGCGAAGGCCAGCCAGGAAACGAGGCGCGCGTCGAGCGCCGTCTCGTCCTCCACGTCGTGCGGCACGTGCAGAAGGGAGGTCGACGTCGATGCCGACACCGGGGCACCGAGCGCGCGGAGTGCCTCCAGCGCGGCGAACGCCGCGGAGAGGTCGCCGCGCCAGATGTTGTGCCCGTCGATCACGCCGCCGACGAGGGTCTTGCCCTCGAGGCCCGGCACCGCGTCAGGAACGGTGCCGCGGACGAGGTCGACGGCGATGGCCTCGACGGGCGCGGCGGCCACGGTCGCGAACGTCTCACCGAGGCTCGCATACGGGGCCGCGACAAGGATCGACGGACGCTCCTCGGCGTTCCCCAGCACCGCGAGCGCACGCTCCGCAGCCGATGTGAGCCGAGCGGTCGTGGCCGGCAGGGACTCGCTCACGAGCGCGGGCTCGTCGAGTTGCACCCACTCGGCACCCGCGGCGCGCAAGCGGGCGAGCAGATCGACGTAGACCGGCAGCACGTCCTCCAGGCGCGAAAGCGGGTCGAAGCCCTCCGGCGCGTCATCCGAGGCCTTCGCCAGCGCGAGCAGCGTCACCGGCCCGACGACCACGGGGCGGGTGACGAAGCCGGCGGTGACGGCCTCGGTGACCTCGCGCACGAGCCGGTCGCTGGCGAGAGAGAACACCGTCTCCGGACCGATCTCGGGCACGAGGTAGTGGTAGTTCGAATCGAACCATTTCGTCATCTCCAGCGGCGCTCGCTCGCCCTCACCGCGGGCGACGGTGAACAGCGCGGAGAGGCCGATCGACCCGTCGGCCTCGCGGAGATCGTCGAAGCGGGCGGGGATCGCGCCAACAGTGGCGGCGGCGTCGAGGACCTGGTCGTAGTACGAGAAGGACTCCGGGATGGCCGAGTCCGTGCGGCCGAGGCCGAGGTCCGCCAGGCGCTCACGGGTCGCTGCGCGCAGCGCCGCGGTCGTCCGCTCCAGCTCCTGCTCGTCGATGCGCCCCGCCCAGAACGCCTCGACGGCTTTCTTGAGCTCGCGGCGGCGGCCGATGCGGGGGTAGCCGAGGATGGTGCCCTCGGGGAATGCGGTCATGGTGTTTCCTTTCGGCGGGGACTAGTGCCGGAGCGCGGGGAGGATGCCGGCTTCGGCGAGGACGGTCAGGACGGTCTCGTGCTGGTTGAAGGCGTACAGGTGCACGCCGGGGGCGCCGCCGGCGACGACGTCGGCGGCGAGCCGCGCGGCCCAGGAGATGCCGATCTCCCGGCGCCCCTCGGCGGTGGGCTCGACGTCGAGGGCGATCGCCAATTCGCTCGGCAGATCCTCGCCGGTGAGCTCCAGCACCCTGGCCAGCCGCGCCGGCGAGGTGATCGGCATGATGCCGGGGAGGATCGGAATGGTGACGCCGCCGGCACGCGCACGCTCCACGAAAGCCAGGTAGTCGTCCGGGTGGAAGAAGAGCTGCGTGATGGCGAAGGTCGCCCCCGCCGCCTGCTTGGCCAGGAGCGCCTCGACGTCCTGTGTGCGGTGCGTCGCCCGCGGGTGCCCCTTCGGGAACGCGGCCACCGCGATGTCGACCTTCTGTCGGGGGGCGACGAGCGCGGCTCCCGGCAGGCCGGGGACCGGCGACTCCTGATAGGGGGCGCGCTCGGCCTGGACACGATCGATGAGCTGCACGAGCTGGGCGGCGCTCTCCAGGTCGCCGAGGAACGGCTCGGTCTGACCCACGGGCGGGTCGCCGCGCAGAGCGAGGAAGCGGAGGATCCCGGCGTCGAGGAACTCGCGGATGAGAGCCGTGGCTCCGGCGTAGGTGTTGCCGACGCAGGTGAGGTGCGCGAGCGGCTCGACGTCGGTCTGCTCGCGGATGAAGCGCAGCACGTCGAGGGAGCGCCCTCCCGTCGAGCCGCCGGCGCCATAGGTCACCGAGAGGAACTCCGGCCCGGCGGCGGCGAGGCGGCGGACCGTCTCGTGCAGCGCCTCCTCGCTGGACTCCGAGCGCGGCGGATACAGCTCGAAGGAGAACGGCACACGGGAGGCGCGGGAGGCGTCGAACGCGGAAGACATCTTCTCTCCAGGGGACAGGGGCCGGGGTCCGCGCACGACGAAGAGCACGTCGTTCGCGGGCGGGTGCCGGGCTCGGCTGTCGCTCCACGCCCGGGGTGAACCGGGCGTTTCCAGAAACCTAGAACACGCCCTCGGCCCGCCGCACGAGTGTGACGTCGTGTGTCACCGCCCATAGGCTCGAGGCATGTCCACCGCGTTCGGTTCCTGGTCCTCCCCCTTCACCGCCGCCGCCGTCGCCGGGGCGGCCCCGCGCATCGACGGCGCCCGCTTCGTGGGTGACGAGGTGTGGTGGGGCGAGTCCGTGCCCGCCGAGGGCGGACGCGTGACGGTGCGCAGCTCGACGGGGGCGGAGATCCTGCCCACACCGTGGAACGCCCGCTCTCGCGTGCACGAGTACGGGGGCGGCGCGTGGACGGTCGACGGCGACACCCTCTACTTCGTCTCGGGAGCGGATCAGCGCGTTCACCGGATGGATCGTGGCGCGGAGCCCCGGCCCCTCACCGCCGCCGGCCCGTCGTACGGCGGGCTGCGTGTCCAGAGCGGCCGTCTGCTGGCGGTCCGGGAAGACCTCTCGGTCGTCCCGCATCGCCGGGGCATCGTGGAGATCCCCGTGGACGGCTCCGCCGCCGAGGATGCCTCCGCGGTGCGCGTTATCGTCGAGGGCCCCGGGTTCTTCGCCCATCCCGCCCTCTCGCCGGACGGCAACCGAGTGGCCTGGGTCGAGTGGCAGGCGGACAGCATGCCCTGGGAGAGCGCGGCGCTCGCGATCGGATCGGTGGTCGGAGGAAAGGTCAGCCGGGTCCCCGCCTCCGCCGCCCTGCAGCCGGAATGGACCGGGCCTGACGCGCTCGTGTTCGCCGATGACGCCTCGGGGCGCTGGCAGCTCCAGCACCTCACGTTCGACGGCCTCCAGCCCGGCGCCTCACGCCCGCTGACCTCGTCCGACGCGGACACCGGCTACGGCCTCTGGGTGCTCGGCAACCGCTGGTTCCAGCTGCTGGACGACGGGCGCCTCGTGGCCGTACGCACCAACGGACGCGACGAGGTGCAGCTGGTGTCTCCGGACGGCGAGACGCGCGCCATCCCGGTTCCGGGTGACGGGCATCTCAGTGTGGACGACGTGTCCGGCTCCCGCGTGCTCCTCAGCGGTGAGGGCTCGCGCGTGACCTCCGGCATCTGGTGCGTCGACGTGGACAGCGGTGCCGTCGACACCGTCACCGGTGGCGCTCCGGTCGACGAGGCGTGGATGCCGGGCGCACAGCAGCTCGTCGTGGAGGGCGCTCACGGTCCGGTGCACGCCTTCGCGTATCCGCCCGCCGCGCCGGGCGCCCCGGGCGGCGCCGACGGCGAGCTCCCCCCTTACGTCGTGCTCGTGCACGGCGGTCCGACCGCCCACGTCACGGGCGCGGCGTCCGCCTCGATCGCGTTCTTCACGAGCCGCGGCATCGGCGTCCTCGACGTGAACTACGGCGGGTCCACCGGCTACGGTCGCGCGTACCGTGACCGCCTGCAGGGGCAGTGGGGGGTCGTGGACGTGGACGACGTGATCGCGGCCGCCCGCGGACTCGCGGATGCCGGTCTCGCCGACCCCGCCCGCATCGCGATCCGCGGGGGCTCGGCCGGAGGCTGGACGGTGCTCTCCGCGCTCGTTCGGGGCGGCGCTTTCGCGGCCGGCATCAGCCGTTACGGCGTCGCGGACCTGCGCCTGCTCGCCGCCGAGACCCATGACTTCGAGGCGTCGTACCTCGACGGCCTCGTGGGCCCCCTCCCCGACGCCGAGGACGTGTACATCGAACGCTCGCCCCTGACGCACGCCGACCGCATCGACGTGCCGGTGCTGCTGCTGCAGGGCGGCGAGGACCGCGTCGTGCCGCCCTCCCAGTCCGAGGCGCTCCGCGACGCGCTCGCGGCGAACGGCATCGACCACGAGTACGTGCTCTACCCGGGCGAGGGACACGGGTTCCGCAGCGCGGAGACGATCGTCGACGCGCTGGAACGGGAGCTCGCGTTCCTCGGCCGGGTGTTCGGCTTCACGCCGAGCCTCTGAACCGAGGCGGCTACTCGCCGACCCGGTTGCGCAGGCGCATCGCGCGCTCGGCCTCGCGGGTGTCCTGACGCTCGCGGAGGGCTTGGCGCTTGTCGTACTCGCGCTTGCCCTTCGCCAGCGCGATCTCGACCTTCGCGCGGCCGTCCGAGAAGTACAGCTTCAGCGGGATGAGCGTGTACCCGCCCGCGGAGACCGCGTGCGCGAGCTTCGCGATCTCCTCGCGGTGCAGGAGGAGCTTGCGGATGCGCTTGGCCGAGTGGTTCGTCCAGTGACCCTGCGAGTACTCCGGGATGTGCACGGCGTCGAGGAAGACCTCGTTGCCCTTCACGAAGGCGTACCCGTCGCTGAGGTTCGCGCGGCCCTGGCGAAGCGATTTCACCTCGGTGCCGGTGAGCACCATCCCCGCCTCGTACGACTTCTCGATGTTGTAGTCGTGACGCGCGCGACGATTGGTCGCGATGACCTTCTCCCCGCGTTCCCTGGGCATGATGATCTCCTGTGCTGTGGTGCTGTGGACGGCTCGACAGCGGATCGGTCGAGCAGCCTTTCAGGGTATCAGGTGCGCAGCCAGCGCCGGATCGCGAAGCCGGCCGACAGCGCCGCCAGCACCACACCGATCCCGACGAGGACGGGGACCACGAGGAAGGCGTCCTGCATGGTCACCCAGGTCGTGATGAAGGGCACACGCCCCCGCAGATAGCCGTTGACACCGAAGTGCATACCGGCGACGACCGCGGCACTGGCGAGGGCGGAGCCCAGCAGCGCGGCGAACACGCCCTCCAGCACGAACGGCGTCTGGATGAAGCGGTTCGACGCTCCGACCAGACGCATGATCCCGATCTCCTTGCGTCGTGCGTAGGCGGACAGGCGGATGGTCGTGGCGATCAGCAGCGTCGCGGCGATGAGCATGAGGACCGCGATACCAACGGCGATGTAGGTCGCGACGGTCAGTGCGGAGAAGAGCGGTTCGAGGTACTGGAGCTGGTCCTGCACCTGTTCGACGCCCGCTTGACCACTGAACGCCTCGGCGAGGACCTGTGACTGTCCAGGGTCCTTCATGGTCACGAAGAAGACCTCGAACGCCTGGTCGGGCGAGAGCACACTGGCCTGCTCCTCCCCCACCTGCTCGACGAGCTTGGCGTACGTCTCCTCCTTCGTGTCGAAGGTCATGGAGCTGATGAGCGGGGACAGCGCGTCGCCCTCGAGCTGGGCGCGGACAGCGGCGACCTGCTCCTCGCTCGCGGCGCCGTCCACGCACGTGTCCGACTCCGACACCGCCGAGCACATGTAGACGGCCACCTGGGCGCGCTCGGCCCAGTAGCCGCGCATGACGCCGATCTGCGACTGCATGAGGATCGCGGCACCGACGAACGTCAGCGACACGAACGTGACGAGCACGACGGAGATCACCATCGAGATATTGCGCCGCAGGCCGACGAGGGCCTCGGTCAGGATCAGCCCGATTCTCACGAGGTCGGACCCACTTCCTGGTCGTCCTGGTCAGACAGCCCGAGGCGGTCGGCGACGCCGAGCTCGGCGACGTCCACCTCCGGGATCACGATCGGATGCGTCCGCGGACGGGCGGGCGCGGGGCGCTCGGCGACCGGCTGCGGCGTCGCGGGAGGCTGCACGACGTCCGGCGGTTCGACCACTCCGGGCTCGCGCGCGGGCTCCGGCGGCTCGACGACCTGCGGAACAGAAGCGGCCGCAGGCTTGGTGACCGCGGGAGACGCGGCGGCGGCGCGGCGCTGCGCGTCCAGCTCCTCGGCCAGAGCGGCACGGACCACGGACAGGTCGGCGGTCTGCCGCTGCACCTCCTGCACGGCCGTGAGCGCGGCGGCGGCCGCGGCCCCGCGGACCTCTTCCGGCACCAGGCGCGGGATGTTCGAGGTGTCGCCGTATCCGCCGTGCACCTCGTCGCGGACCATCTCACCGTCGCGGAGCTCGATCACGCGGCGACGCATCTGATCGACGAAACCGGCCTCGTGCGTGGCCATGAGGACCGTGGTGCCGCCCGCGTTGATCCGGGCGAGCAGTTGCATGATGTCGACGGAGGTCGCGGGGTCGAGGTTTCCGGTCGGCTCGTCCGCGAGCAGCACCTGGGGGCGGTTGACGAGCGCCCTGGCGATCGCCACGCGCTGCTGCTCACCACCGGAGAGCTCGTGCGGCATGCGCTTCTCTTTGCCGTCGAGCCCGACGAGAGCGAGCGCCTCGGGCACCGCCTGCTGGATGAAGCCCCGAGAGGAGCCGGTGACCTGCAGCGTGAAGGCGACGTTCTGGTACACGGTCTTGGACGACAGCAGACGGAAGTCCTGGAACACCGAGCCGATGTGCCGACGGAAGTACGGCACCTTCCGGTTCGCCAGAGCGCGGAGGTCTCGGCCGAGGACGGCGACGCGGCCCGTCGTCGGCACATCCTCACGCAGGATCAGGCGCAGACAGGAGGACTTGCCGGACCCGGAGGCGCCGACCAGGAAGACGAACTCCCCGCGCTGTACCTCGAAGTCGACACCGGAGAGCGCGGGCTTCGACGTCCCGCGGTAGCGTTTCGTGACGTTCTCGAACCGAATCATGGCGATTCGAGCCTAAGCGCGGCATCGCCCGCTCCCCGGTGCGACACCCCGCCGCGCCGGAGGCCGCCCGGGTATTCCTCCGCCTCTTCCCGCCTCACCGTGGTCGCCACCCGCTGCTATACATGGAGTGTCGATTCGCGTGCACCACGCGAGCGCACACGGAGGGGATCCCCATGACGACACCTGCTGGATGGTACGACGACGGCTCCGGGCGCCTGCGCTGGTGGGACGGCCAGCAGTGGACCGAACACTTCGCCCCCGAGGCCACCGCGCCGACCGAGGACACGACCACCACGGCCGCCGAGGACACGACCGCGGAGAGCGCCGCCGAGGAGAGCATCCCCACGGCGACGGAGGAGGCGTCGAGCGCGCTCGTGACGGAGGAGCCGGCCGCGTCCGAGGAGTCTTCCGCTCCCGAGGCGGTCGCCGAGCGCGAGATCGCTCCGGACGAGCCCGCCACCGATCTCATCGTCTCCCCGGAGCCCGCGCAGGACTGGACAGCGCCGGCCAGCGGCGCGCACGACCTTCCCGGAGCAGCACCGATCATCCCGCCCGCCGGTGCCGACGGCGGCCCCGCGGCGTATCCGCCGGCAGCGCCGTCTTCTCCCGGTCACACCGCCTACCAGGGCCATGGCGCGTACCCGGCGGCCGGCACGTACCAGGGCCAGCCGCACGCGGGTGGTTACCCGGGGCAGGCGCCCGGCGGTCCGGGTGGGTATCCCGGACAGGCACCGTATCCCGGACAGGCACCCTACCCGGGCCAGGCACCGGCGCCCGCGGGACCGAAGAAGATGTCGGTGGTCGGCCTCGTCGGCCTCGGGCTTGCCGCGCTCGGTCTCATCCTCGCGTTCATTCCCGTGACGCTTCCGTTCGCCTGGTTCCTCCTCGCGGCCGGCTTCATCGTCTCGCTGATCTCCCTGTTCCTGAAGGGTGCCAAATGGCCGGGAATCACCGGCCTCGGGGTGTCCGTGCTCGGCGGGATCGTCGCGATCGTCGTGAGCATCATCTTCGTCCTGGCCGTCGCGAACACGGTGCGCCCGGTCACACTTCCGGATTACGACGAGGGCACGAGCCAGAGCCCGGCACCGGAGGCCGATGACACCGGCGACGCGGGTGCGGGCGAGGTCGTCGAGGGAACGCTCGGCGAGCCTGTGACCGTGTCGCAGCTGTCAGGCACGGCCGAGGTCACGATCCGTTCAGCCACGTTCGGTCCGACCAACGGCACGGACTTCGAGGCCGCGAACGGCGGTTACCTGGTGATCGATCTCACCTGGGAGACACTCGAGGGGACCACCTACGTCCACCCGACCTACTTCTCCGTCGAGACGGCAGACGGCGTCGAGGGCGACGACGACATCTTCGGCGACGCGACGCTGGAGTCCACCGAGCAGAACGCCGGGACGACGGCGGAGGGCACCGTCTCGTTCGATGTCGCCGAGAGTCCGTCCTACGTGATCGTCATCACGAACGAGATGCTGCAGGAGGCCGCCCGCGTGACCGTCGAGGCGTCGGCACGCTGAGGCTCCCTCGACACACGACGAAGGCCCCGGAAGCTTCCGGGGCCTTCGACGTGTGGGTCAGTCCTCGTCTTTGCGCTTACGCCAGCGGATGCCCGCCGAGATGAAGTCGTCGAGGTCGCCGTCGAACACCGCGGCCGGGTTGCCGGACTCCTGACCCGTGCGGAGGTCCTTGACGAGCTGCTGGCCGTAGAGGAAGTAGGAGCGCATCTGGTCGCCCCAGCTCGCGGTGATGTTGCCCGCGAGTTCCTTCTTCTTGGCGGCCTCCTGCTCCTTCTGCAGCAGGAGCAGGCGGTTCTGCAGCACCCGCATGGCCGCGGCGCGGTTCTGGATCTGCGACTTCTCGTTCTGCATCGACACGACGATGCCGGTCGGGAGGTGCGTGATGCGCACGGCGGAGTCGGTCGTGTTGACGGACTGCCCACCGGGGCCCGAGGAACGGAAGACGTCGACACGGATGTCGCTCTCGGGGATGTCGACCTCGGTCGCCTCCTCCATGAGCGGGATGACCTCGACGGCCGCGAACGACGTCTGACGCTTGTCCGCGGAGCCGAACGGGCTGATCCGGGCGAGACGGTGCGTGCCGGCCTCGACGGAGATCGTGCCGAAGGCGTAGGGCGCGTCGATCTCGAAGGTCGCCGACTTGATGCCGGCGCCCTCGGCGTACGAGGTGTCCATGACCTTCACGGGGTACTTGTGGCGCTCCGCCCAGCGCAGATACATGCGCATGAGCATCTCGGCGAAGTCGGTGGCGTCGTCGCCGCCGGCGCCGGAGCGGATGGTGACGATCGCGCTGCGCTCGTCGTACTCGCCGTCGAGCAGCGTCTGCACCTCGAGCTGGTTGATGAGGTCGGTGAGGGTCTGGAGCTCCTTGCGCGCCTCGACGGCCGACTCCTCATCGCCCATCTCGTTCGCGAGGTCGACGAGCACCTCGAGGTCGTCGAGACGCTGCGCGATGCCGGTGATGCGGGCGAGCTCCGACTGGCGGTGGCTCAGGGCGCTGGTGACCTTCTGGGCGTTCTCGGTGTCGTCCCAGAGGTCGGGCGCGCCGGCCTCCTCGCTGAGACGCGCGATGTCCTCGCGGAGACGGTTGACATCGACGACCTCGCTGATGTCGCCGAAGGTGTGCCTGAGCGCCTGGATTTCGGCGGAGAGATCTAGTTCGAGCATGACACCTCAGCCTAACGTGCCGCCCGCGCGCGCGGGGACGGCCATGTCCGGGGCCCCACGCTGACCGGAGTAGCGTGAGGGGCGTGAGCAGTGCATCCACGGTCCTCCGCCAGTTCGGGCCGATGGTGTACCTGCCGACCGTCCTCTTCTCGCTCGGCGAGGGCGCGGTCATCCCGCTCATCCCGGTCATCGCCGCGTCCATGGGCGCCGATGTCGCCTTCGCGGCCTTGGTCGCGTCGGCGCTCGTGGTCGGCCAGCTCTGCGGCAACCTCCCGGCCGGCTGGGCGGTGGGCCGCATCGGCGAGCGCTTCACGATGGTGATCGCGGGCGTCATCGCGATTCTCGCCGCCGTCGGGATGGTCTTCGCGCCGTCGCTCGGGGTCCTCGCGGCGTCGGTGTTCCTCCTCGGGCTGTGCGCCGCCGCGTTCGGGCTCGCCCGGCACGCGTTCATGACCACGCGGGTGCCGCTGGCGTTCCGCGCCCGCTCGCTCTCCCTGCTCGGCGGCAGCTTCCGCCTGGGCATCTTCATCGGCCCGTTCGTCTCCGCCGGTCTCCTGCAGCTCTTCGGCACCGAGGCGGCGGCGATCTGGTTCTTCCTCGTCTGCCTCGTGGTCATGGTCGTGCTCGTGCTCTTCGGACCGGATCCGGAGAAGACCGTCGCCCCGCTGCGGACGACCGTCCGGTTCGCGGAGGACAGCGGCGAGGCCGTGAGCGGGTCGATCCCGACCATCGAGCGGGTCGGGATCTTCCAGACGATGTGGCGGCAGCGCGGAGTGCTCGGCCGGCTCGGACTCGCCGCGGCCTCGCTCTCGGCGGTGCGGTCGGCGCGGCAGGTCGTCCTCCCGCTGTGGGGCCTCTCGCTGGGCCTTGACGCCTCGACCATCGCCCTCGTCGTCGGTGTCTCCGGCGCCATCGACTTCGCCCTCTTCTACGCCAGCGGTCAGGTGATGGACCGCTTCGGGCGGCTCTGGGCGGCGATGCCCGCGATGGTGCTGATGGGCGCCGGGTTCCTCGCCCTGTCGTTCACGCACGACGTCGACTCCGCGGTGCTCTGGTTCGGGATGTTCGCTGCGGTCCTCGGTGTCGGCAACGGGCTGTCCAGCGGCATCCTCCTGACCCTCGGCGCTGATGTCGCCCCGAAGCACGACCCCGCTGCGTTCCTCGGGTCGTGGCGCACGCTGACCGATGCCGGCGGCGCGGTCGCTCCGCTCCTCGTCTCGGGCATCACCGCGGTCGCGTCCCTCTCGTTCGCGGCCGGGGCCATGGGGCTGATCGGGCTCGTCGGCGCCGCCGGGTTCCTCCGCTGGATCCCCCGGTTCGTTCCGCGCACTCCCCCGGCCTCGCCCGACGACTGAGCCGGTCGGTCGTTCAGCGCAGCGCCGTGCGGCTCGTCGCCGTCGCCTGCAGCGTCACCCCGTCGGGCACGAAAGGCGAGAGCAGGGGCGGATGCCAGAGCGCCGCGACCGTGACGCGCGCGCTGACGCCGTCCGGAGTGCCCGCATCGATGACGGTCGCCTCGAACCCCGCGTCGCGGACGAGCGGCATCGCCTGCTCGGCGACCCGCGCGTCAGTGAGCGTCGCGCGCGGCGTCTCCCCCTCCACCTGCAGCAGGAAGCCGTCCGCTCCGGCGAGCGCCGCCGCATCGGCGAGCCCGTCCAGGCGCTTCTGGGAGATGTAGAGGTCGGTGGCGCACGCACACACGAACAGCACGGCGAGCGCGAGGATCAGGTAGCCGAGGACGAGCAGGAGGACGCTCCCCTCGTCACCTTTTCCGCGCTGGTCCGCGTCGAGCATTCGCGGCTTCATCCGCCGCTCCATCGCCGGGAGACCTTCTGCACCGACACGGCCTCCACGGGGACGGACGTCGCCTGATCGAGCCCGAGCACTCCGGGCACCAGCGGCAGCGGCACACTCGTCGAGACCGTGACCACCACCGTCGCTCCGGCCGCCGGGCAGGGCGACGAATCGGGGCGACAGGCCACCCCGACGTCGATCGCTCCGGGATCGATGCCGTACTCCGCGACGATCCCCTCCAGCACCTGATCCGCGCGGGCCGCGGCGTGCGCGGTGTCAGGTGCCGAAGCGATGGCACGGGCGGCCTGTCGTGCCGCGGCCTCGACGCCCAGCGACTGCTCCTGCACCGAACCCACCGCGATCACGAGGTACAGCAGCGGCACGAGCATGATCACTCCGACCGCGATGAACTCGAGCGAGCTCGATCCCGTGTCATCGCGCATCGAACGACTCCGCCGGTGCGTCGGCCTCGACCTGCAAAGCGGCCGGGACACCGAGGAGGCCGAACACCGGGAGAGTCGTCCGGATCCTGACCACGACGGTCTCCTGCCCCTCCCGCCGCGCCGAGCTGACGGCGATGTCGTCCGAGTAGGAGGGGCCCACCGCGCGACGGATGACCTCGCGCGCCCGCTCCTCCCCCTCCGCGGGGGTCGTGTCCGCGAGAGCCGCGTAGTACGCCCCCTCGACGGCCGCGTCGTGGACGACGTTGCGCACGTAGATCGCGAACGCGAGCTGCAGCACCGCGAGCGTGAGCGCGGTGAGAAGCGTGCCGACGAGCACGAATTCCACCGGGTTCGACCCGCGCTCTTCGCTCACCGCCGCGGCCACACGCATGTCAGAGCCCCGACACCCGCTGGATGGCCTGCTCGAACAGGGACGTGAGCGCGGGCCCGGCGACCGCCCAAATGAGCACGACGAGACCGGTGATAACCGTGACGGCGTATTATCGACGTATGGCAACACGACGTAGGCGACCCGCGAGCCCGCTCGACCACCTCGGCCCCGACACGTGCGTGATCTACCTCCGCATCTCGCAGGACCGTACGGGGCAGATGCTCGGCGTAGATCGGCAACTCCCCGAGTGCCGCGACCTCGCCGCACGTCTCGGCCTCCGCGTCGTGCACGTGTACACCGACAACGACATCTCGGCGACGAACGGAAAGAGCCGCCCGGAGTTCGAGGCGATGCTCGCCGCGCACCCCGAAGTGATCATCTCGTGGCACCAAGACCGCCTCCTCCGCCTCACGAGCGACCTGGAGCGCGTGATCGACCTCGGCGTCGATGTGCATTTCGTGACCTCCTCGAAGGGCGGTCTAGACCTCTCCACGCCCGCCGGTCGCGCGGTCGCTCGCACCGTCGCCGCATGGTCGCAGTACGAGGGCGAGCAGAAAGCCGAACGGCAGTACGCCGCGAACCGGCAGCGCGCCGAGGCTGGGCACTGGCAGTTCTCCCGCCGCCCGTTCGGCTACGACCGCATCGACGGTCAGATCGTGCCCGTGCCGCACGAAGCCGACATCGTGCGCGAGTGCTACCGCCGGTACAACGCCGGGGAAAGCCTCTACGCCATCGCGAACGACCTCAACGCCCGCGGCGTGCCGACGCACGACACCAACGCCGCCGAGGGCGAGCGCACCGTGTGGTCGATGCGCCGCGTTCAGCAACTCCTCCGCAACGAGCACTACGCGGGCATCGTGACCTACCTCGGCGAGCGCATCGACGCCGAGCCGACGTGGGAGCCGCTGATCGACTCTCGCACCTGGAGCGACTATCTCGCGATGCGCGACGGTCGCACCCGTGAGGGCGCGTGGAGCACCGCGACGAAGCACCTCCTGAGCGGCCTCCTCGTGTGCGGCGTGTGCGGCGGTCGGATGCTCGCCCGGCCCGACCGGGGCAAGCAGGTGTACGCCTGCACGGCGAATTGGTGCGTGTCGATCCAAGCCGCGGACGTGGAGCCCGTCGTCAACGGCATCGTGCTCGCCCGGCTCGGCGATAAGCGCGTGCTGAAAGACCTCCGCGCCGAGCCGAACACCGCGCCCGTGGTCGCCGAACTCGACACGCTCCGCGAACGCCACCGCGCACTCATCGGCCTCGTGGCTGACGGCGCGCTCCCCCGTGCCGAGGCTCGACAGCGCGGGCTCGCCCTCGCCGACAAGATCGAGACTCTGGAGAAGCGCCTGACCGCGATGCGCCGCGAGAGCCCCCTCACTGACCTCGCCCTAGCCCGGTCGATCCCGACGCGCTGGCGTCGGATGCCGCTCCTCGAAAAGCGCCGTGTGATCGAAGACCTCGGCCTCGTCGTGACCATCGGCAAGACTCGCCCCGGTCGCCGCCCGCGTGACGCCGACGGCAAGCCGATTCCCGACCTCGACCGCATGGCGTTCGCGTGGCGCGACACCCCCGCCGAGCCCGCCGAAGCGTCCTAACCACGGTTTGGGTTTCCCCTGATCAGTAGGTGTTTCTGAGAGGGTGACGTAGACTTACGGAAGTAGTTCACCCCAGCCGGACTGTTGGCGAGTCATCCCGCGGCGAATCGAAAGGTTCGCCGTGCCCGGAATCCCGACCCCGCACCAAGCGCGCTCGCGTCTCGCCACCGCGTCCCGGCTGAAAGAGCCTCCCGAGGCCATCGCCGACCGTCGCCGCGACCTCGCCGAGGCGAACATCGCCGCCGCCATCGCCCGCGCGCTCTCGACCGCGCCGCCGCTGACCGATGAGCAGTGCGCCCGCCTCGCCGCCCGCCTCCGCGGTGCGTGATCATGGGCGCGTCTCTCGTATCCGCCGCTCTCGATGCGGCACACCGTGTCGGGCTCGGCCACGCGCCGACGCGGCTCCTCGTGCGCCTCGCGCTGAGCGCCCGCGACAGCGACGCGACGCCGTGGGCACGCCTCACGATGGCTGACCGGTGCGCGGCGCTCGGATGCGATGACGACACCGCCGGGCGCTCGGCGGTCAGGCGTGCCACGGCGGCCATCGTCGCGGCGAAACTCGCTGTGCTCGCCGAGGGCGGCAACCGATCCGGGGCGGCTCGCTACGCGCTCACCCTTGCCGAGAAAGGTGACCGCTCACCGGTCAGCAATGACGGCGGAAAGGTGACCGCTGAGCGACAGAAAGGTAACCGCTCAGCGGTCGGAAAGGTAACCGCTCAGCGGTCAGCCAAGGAGGACCGAGGAGACACAGAGGAGGAGACGCGCGCGAGCGCGCCCCTCGCCGATGCTCGATGCCCTCGACACCGCGGCACAGCCGAGCCGCCACCCTGCATCGGATGCCGTGACGCTCGCCTCGCCGCCGAGGCATCCGCCTCCGCTACGGCTGACGCCGAGCGAGCGCTCCGAGCCGCCGCACTCGCGACACTCGACCCCGCCGCCGTCGAAGTCCTCTCCCGCCGCCTCGGCGGTCGATACAGCGCCGCCGCGATCATCGAAGCCGCCCGCGCCGAGATGCCGGGGAACCTCCCGCTTGGGCTCACACTCCTCGCTAACCGCGACGACCTCGCCGACGCCGTAGCGAGGTGGGAGCGATGAGCCGCGAAGCCTCATGGGCCGAGATGGCAACCGCCGTGATGGCACACCTCGACGCCTACGGCGCGGACGCGATCTACGACGTGTGGCACGTGCTCAACGCCTACACCGTCACCGCGACAACCCCGCCGTGCGACGACTGCCCCGAGGACACCGAACGATGACCGCGCCCTCGCCCCTCCAGACCCTCGCGCGCGTAGGGCTCGAAACGCCGCGCGCGCGAGGTCGATCCGCTGTGCGGCCCTATGACGCGATGAGCGGCCCGCACGACCAATCACCCCGACCCGTTCCCGTTCGCTCGCTGACGCCCTCACAGCGGGCGGATCGCGGCGCGTTCCGTCGCCTCGTGGCCCGCGCGACGGCGTACGCCGCGGACGTGCCAACGTACGGAGCCATCCACGCCCGTCTGCGGCGAGCGCGAGGCTCCGCGGCTGGCCTGCCATGCTTCCGGTGCGGTCGGCGCGCGACCGGCTGGGCCTGCACTGCTCCGAACGGTGACCGCGTGACCGGCACGAACAGCGAGCGCCGCCGCGTGTCCTACTCGCTCGACCTCGCCGACTACTCGCCCGCGTGCGACCTCTGCCGAGCCGCGACGGACGCCGAGCACGCCGCCGAGCGTCGCGCCGTCATCGGCCTCGCCCTGACGCCGATTCGCAAGCCGGAGCGAGCCGCGCCCGTTCGTCCCGACCCCGCCCCGGAGCCCGAACCGATGTTCGCTCTCGATGCCACCGCCCCGACCGGCTGGAGCCTGCCATGACACCGCGCGAATGGTTCGCCCTCCTGCGTGAGGAGGGGCGGCGACCTCGCCCGCCCGCCGACCTTCCCGACCTGTTCGCCGACCGCCACCGCACCGGCCTCGCACTTGACGCCCTGGCCGTGATCCTGAGCGTGTCGTGGGCGAAAGGTGCGGGGCCGAATGGCTGGCCTCTCCGCGAACTCCCGCGCGACGAATGGGTGCGCCTGTTCCGCGAGGTCGGCTACCTCTACGGCGGCGCGCGCGCACCTCAGATGCGCCCGCGAGAGCCCCGAACCCTCTACCGGAGCGCCGTCCCCGAGTACAGCCGCGGGCTGAGTTGGACGACTGTGCCGAGCGATGCCCGGTTCTACGGCGAGCGCTACGACGGCCCGTCGGCGTGCCTATACGTGATCGAGGCCGATCCCGAGTGGATGCTCGCCCGCGTTCCCGCTCATCCGTTCGCGCCGGGCGGTGAGTACGTCGTGGACATCCCGACGGGCGCGGCGGTGTCTCTCGCTGAGCCTGCCCGACGACCCCTAACCGAGGTGAGACAATGACGACCACGACCCCCGACCCGAGCACCGCCGGGAACGACTGGAGCCGCCCGCCGTTCGAGCCCGGGAACACTGCGGCCGTGACGCACGGAGCGCACTCCTCCGGCATCGTAGACCCGCTCGCCGCCGAGTACGTGCAAGCCGCGGTCGATGCCGCGCCGTACCTCGCTCTCGACCGGTTCGCGTTCGCGCTCACCGCGTGGGCACGTGCCGAGGCGCGGTGCGAACTCCTGTCTCGCTACCTCGACCGGCACGGCGTCCAGAACAACCGCGGCACGCCTCGCATGTCGATCCTCGCGACTCTCGCCACCTCGGAACGCGCCGCCGCCCGTGGCCGCGATGCCCTCGGCCTGACCCCTGACAGCGCGGCCCGCATCGCGGCGACGATTCGCGACGGCGGTGCCGCACTCCTGAGCCCGACCGAACGAAGGGAACTCCTCACGTGATGATCCGACCCGCACGACGCGACGGGGCTCGCATCCGCGATGCTCTCGGTATCCTCCCGCGACCGCAGGGAACCGTAGACGCCGCACTCGACGCGCTCGCCGCACTCGCGAGGAAGCGCGAAGTGCTCGGCATCGTGACGCCCTCGCCATACCTGCCGGACGCGACACCCGAGGAACGGCGCACGCTGGCCCTCAACGCGCTCGCCGAACTCGTGCAAGCGCATCGCCCCTCGCCGTGGGGGCTCTCATGGCGATGACACGACGCACACCGCCGGACCTCGCCGAGCGTGAGGCGCGCGCCCGCGCCGTGACCGCTGAGCGCGTCGCCGCCGACCGAGCCGCCGCCCGTGCGGCTCACGTCACCGACGTGCGCGAACGCCTGGCACTCGCCGAGGCTCGCCGCTACGCCCGGCCCGTCATCGGCGCGGACGTGTACACCCGACCACCGACAACGCCGACGCTCGACGCTCGCGCGACCGGCGAGCGCACCGTGCCCGGCCTCATCGCCGCCGCCGAACTCCTCGCCGCCGAAGCGCATGCCGATGCCCTCGCGGCGATCCCCGAGAACCACACCGCCTACGACTGGAGCCAACCATGAGCCACCGCACCGCCGACAATGACCGTGAGCGCATCCACCTCGCCCGGCACCCCGGCTATATCTCGGACGAACACCGCCGGAAGACCGAGACGGTCTATCAGAAGATGGCCGAGGGTCGGTATCGGAGCACGGTTCAGGCCGAGCGCGAGCCGGACCCCACGCCGGACGCCGCCGCCGTCGCGCGGCTCACGAGCGAACTCAGCCGAAGCGCGGTCATGCCCGCCGCCCTCGCCATCTCGTGCGCCGAGCATGACGCCGTTCCTGGCGCGTACTGCTTCCGCGGCGCGCGCGCCGTGTGCGGCGACCGCCTCGACCGACGGCCCCGCCATGCCTGAGCGTCGATACCGCGGCGAATCGTGGTCGCATGCGCTCCTCCGCGCCGAACTCGCCGCCTCCGCGGAGCGCCGCGCCGAGCAAGAGCGCGCGGAGCGTGAGGCCGAAGCGAAGCGAGCCCGCGCCGCCCGCCGACGCGCCGCCGCCGCACCGACGCCGCCCCCGGCACCGAAACCCGCCGAGACGCCCCCCGAGGCCAAAGCGCCCCGCGCCCTCGGCTGGCAAGACCTAACCCCCGACGAACTCCGCCGATTCTGAGAGAGCCCACACCATGACCACGACCACCACGCCCGACACCCGCCCCCTCCCCCTCGGCATCCGCCGCCTGCCCGATGCCGAACACGTCGCGTGCAAGGACTGCGGCACCCCGTGCGGCCCCGAAGCGCCTCGGACGACGTTCACCGTCACCGGGAGGATGGACCCCCGCGGTCGGCTGATCGAAGGACTGTCCGAAGTCGCGTTCGGACAGTGCCCCGCGTGTGCCGACCTCGATGCACATGCCGTCCGCACTCTGGACGCGCACCCCAGCATCCGCCGCATGATTGGCTCGCCGAGCATTGGACAGCACCGCATCGCGTCGGCGTTCCGTGCCCTCGCCGTGATGGGTGTGGAGCCCGCCGCGACGTACAGCGCCGACGGGCTACTGTCGCTCCTCGACCGGCTCTCCTCGCGGGGAGCCGCCGCATCCTGGCACCGGCGGTTCGCGCCCGTTCGGGAGGAAGATGCCACGCGCGGGACCGCCGCCGCCGAGCCGTGGCTACACGTGAGCCCCAACCTGCGCGCGGACATTCGCCACGAGTACGGCGACCACCTCGCCGACCGCATGCCACCTCGCTCCGTCGCCTGCCCGACGGGCGGCTGTGCTTGGTGCGGGCTCGGCTCCGTGATGGCGAAGCGGACCGCCACGCCGTGGACGCCGCACGACCTGTACCCAGCAAGCCTCGGCGGCGTCGGACGACAGATGCGCGCGCATCTCTGCCCGACGTGCGAACGCGCCCGCGAGTTCGGCGACTCGATGGCCTCCGTGGTGCTCGACCTCATCGACGGCGACCGTGCGATGCGCCGCCGCGTCCCGTACGAGCCGGACCTCGACGGCGTGCACGGCTGGGCCGTCTCAGGCCACGAGCACCCGAACGCGGAACCGTGGGCGCATCTCGACCTCGACGGCTTGCGAACGCTCCTCGAACGCGCGGACTACTGAGCCCGTGGGTGACCCGAGCGAACCGCGCCTCTCGACGTACCGCGGGAACGACGAAGCCCGGACGCTCGGCATCGCCCTCCTTCGTGCCACCGAACGCGGCGAGCGTGTCCCGTGTGACGGCCTCGACCCCGCGACCGTCCGCCCGAGCACGTGCGCGGCCTGCCCGCTCGCCGTCCGCGAAGCATGCGGCGAATACGGGCGCGTCGCGGGCCTGATCGGCACGTTCGGGGGCGTCAGGCTCCGTGGCCGATAGAGTGCGGAATATGGCGGAGAAAGCGACCAAACCGACCCGAACGATGCTCGCGGCAATCGGGGAGATTGCGGCTGAGTCCGCTCGGGTAGAAGACCTCATGCGGGAACTGTTCTCAGCACTCATCGATTCGCCATACGGCGCAGTCATCACTGCGGGCGAAGACCTCTCCCGCGTGTGCCAACTTTGCGCACGCGTTGCGCAATACAACGTGGCTCTGTCTGATCACCAGATCACCAAGTTAGCCGCGCTCATCAACGCCATTGATGCGGTGCGTCCCCACCGAAACTTCTTTGTTCACTCTAGATGGGAGTACGTGCCTTCGACTCGCACGCACGTCGGCGTCAGGAGTTCCCGCCCTTCTCAGCGAGCCAACGGCGCGGACCTCAATGAGGTTGCATACACCAGCCCACCCGACGCTCTCAAGATCGCCGAACATCTACGCACAATCGCCGATAGCATCGAGCCCTTCATCGCCGAGGCGTTCCCGGAGTGGACACGACAGCGCCTCATGCGCCGCACGAGCTGGAAGCGCATGCACGAGTTGTTCGGAACGTTGCTTCGAGATTTCCCTCCCGGGCTGGGGCTGGACTCGTGATCCTCTCAGGCGGAAATGAGGAGTCCGCAATCTCGCCGCTGATGACCTGGCTATCGATCTTCGGTGGCGCCCTCCTCGCCGGAGCGTTTGCGTTATTCGGGGCATGGCTCCAGAGCGTGCGGGAGCACTCGAAGTGGACGCGCGATCAGCGCCTACGCGCCTACGCGGATCACCTAGCCGCGACAGACAACTTCATGCGTGCGGCTGTTCGGGGCGATGTCTCGGAGGTCTCGACTGTCTCGACTGATTCGATCCGCGCCATCGCCGCCGTGCACCTTCTCGGACCGGACGACGTCTATGAGAGCGCTGTCGAGTTCCAGGATGCGATGAAGGCGTCCGCGGACCTGAAAGGGCTGGTTGAGGCGCTGGAGGACAAACGCCTCGCGAAGCGTAATGCGTTCATTGAGGCCGCCCGCGCACAGATCAAGGTGTGACCCGTCCCGCGCGCGTGCGCGCGCGAGGGCGTGCGCACGCGCGCGCGTCGGACCTCATCCGCGCCATGCGAATCCCAGTTAGGACAACGCCAAACCCGGTTAAGACTCACACAGCGTTAGCGCTGGCAGCCCTGCGGTCATCAGAGTCACGAGCACCCAGCCGGGGACGTCGCCCCGTTCGTCGTCGTGGAAGGCACGGAGCATCGAACGCGCACGAGAGATCATGCCCGCCAGTGTGCATCGGAGACCCACCGTGCCGCGGAGGTTATCCACAGCACCGGGCTGCAGGGCTGCCTATCGAAAACCGCAGGAACACAATAGGCTCCCCCTCCATGGAGCCCAACCCCCTGCTGCCGTCGATTCCGATGCTGATCGCCATCATCGTCGGCGTGGCGATCCTCGTCGCCGTCATCGTGATCGTCATCAGCGCGCGGAGGGCGAAGCGTCGGGGCTCTGTACCCCCGTCGCGCGAATCGCACAACCCCGGGTCCGGTCGTCCCGACGAGGAATAGCCTGTCACGCATGCGCCCTGGACCTGACGATGAGATGCGGGCCAGAGTCGAGATCGACGGGCTGACCTATCCGCTGCCTCGCGGCACCGATGTCGTCGCTCTCCGGGAACGGATCGAAGCCGCCGCGCGCACCGAGCCCACGTTCGTCTCGTTCGCCACATCCGATGGCCTCGCGAGTGTCCTCGTCCACCCGACATCGCGGGTGTTCCTCTTCCAAGTCAAGGCGTCCGACGAGGGAAGCCTCGCCGCAGACCTCGGTGGGCTCCCGGACTGGGACGTCTGAATCCCTGAGAAATCCGCCGCGGGGTCAGGAGGTGAACTCGTCGATGACGAGCTCACCGCGAGCGTTCAGCCGCTCCATCATGTGACTGACGCGGGCCGGGTCGATCGCCGGCGGCGGCTCGGCGTCGAACTCGAGCACCAGCGGGATGGCCGGGTGCATCCACGCCGACAGCCGACCGGGGCTCTTCTTCCCCGAGGGCCACGTCATCATGAAGCTCTCCTGGCGACGGAGTTTCGTGGAGATCACGATCTTCAGATGCGCCAGCAGGGTGTCCTCGACCTGGATCGGCGGACGAGAGCTGTTGTACTCGAGACTTCCCATAGACAAACGGTAAGCCCCCGCGGCCTCCCCCGCCGACCACTCACCCGATCCCGAGCCGCAAGATGAAGAGGCCGGGGTAGATCGCGAACACGACGGACAGCGGCAGGATCAGGAAGACCAACGGGAGGAGCATGAAAATCTCCTTCCGTCCGGCCTGCTCTATGAGCGTGCGCTTGGCCTCCTCCCTGGTGTCCTCGGCCTGCGCGCGCAGCACCGCGGCGAGGGGCGCGCCGTGCTCGAGCGCGGCGACGATCTGATCCACGGCTCGCGTGAGCCCCGGAAGCTCCAGCCGCCCCGCCATGGCGGTCAGCGCATCGGCCAGCGATGACCCTGTCCCGACCTCCACGACCACGCGACGCAGCTCGATCGTGAGCTCCCCTGACCCCACGCCGGCCACGCGCTTCACCGCATCGAGGAACCCCTCGCCCGCAGACAGACAGAGGGCGAGGAACTCCAGGGTCGTCGGCAGCTCCTCGGTGAGGCGCACCTTCCGTGCTCGCACCCGCGCCGAGAGTCGCATGTCGTAGCCGACGGTGGTCGCCGCCCCGGCGAGGAGCGGAATGGCGCCGACCGGAGGGGACCACCGGCCGATCACGACGAGGACGATGACGGCGAGCGCTCCGCACGCGAGCCCGGTCACTCCTGCGGCGAGCTGGCGACCTCGGAAGGCGACGGGATCGAGGGACGACCCCGCCTGTGCGAGTCGCCGTCGCAGCACTTCACTTCCTCCGAGTAGCCGGTCGATCACCTCTCCTGCCCGTGTCCCCAGGCCGAATCCACCGGCAGGCAACACGCCGGTCCGGGGAAGAGCCTCCCGCGGCAGCACGTCATCGTCGACGACGTCGCGGATGTACGGCGCGATCCGTGAAGCGAGGGACGCAGCTCGCCACCGCGGCAGCCCGGCCAGAAGCGCCAGCACACCCGCCGCGAAGCCCCCGCCGAGCAGCACCGCCACGGCGAGCGCGGAGAGCCCGCTCACCCGAACCACCGACGCGGCTCGGGCAGCCGACCGATCCGGATCATCAGGCGGAACGCGACGACCGACACGATCGCGCCCACGATGATCACGGCGATGCCCTCCGGTGTGCCGTAGGCCTCGGCCCCCTCCGGACGCAGGATCAGGAGGGTCAGGATCACCCACGGCGCCACCGCGCCGAGGACGGCCGCACCCCGGATCCACGACTGCCGCGCCTCGACCTCGCCGCGGAGCGCCGCATCGGCACGGACGGAGGAGGACAGCGCCCTCAGCACGCCGATGAGCTCAGTGCCGCCGACCTGACGCGCCATCCGCAACGTCTCGATGATCCGGTCTCCCAGAGGATCAGCGAGGACGACCTTCAAACGGTCGAGGCTGGCATCGAACCGTCCGCTGCTCCGCAGGTCGCGGGCGAACACGCCGAAGGCGGGGCGGAGCGGCGGCGGAGCCGAATCGGCGAGCGTGGCCACCGCATCCGGCAGTGACAGACCGACGCGGATCGCGGCGATCAGCAGGTCGCACACGTCGGGCCAGAGCTGACGCCGCAGCCTTCGCAACCGCAGCCGACGGCCGCGGAGGTAGGCGATCGGTGCCGCTCCCCCCGCGAGGCCGGCGAGCATCGCGAGCGCCGTGTTCCCCGTGACGAGCCAGGCGAGGGACGCGACGCCGAGGGCGGCGCCGGCGACAGCGATCAGGAGCGAGCGGGTCTGCAACGCCGGGAACCCCGCCTCGCCCGCCAGCCCGGCCAGGCGGCCGCGATGCGGCGGGGATGCGGAGCGCTCCCCCGCCGGCCACAGCCAGGGCGACACGGTCAGGAGCACGCCGGCCGCGAGGGTCGCACCGAGGAGGATCGTCATGCGACGACCTCCGTGCCCGCCGCAGTCGACCACCCGAGGGTCCGCCTCGCGGCACCGAAGATCGACCTGCTGAGCACCCGCCCCTGGACCACCTCTCCCGTCGGGGCGGCGATCTCCTCGACGTATCGTCGCCCGGCGCCGTCGCGCGTGCAGTGGACCACGAGATCGACCGATGACGCGATCGCTGGAGCGACGAAGTCGCGGTCGATGTTCCTGCCCGCGAGGAGCGGCAGCAGGCACAACTTATCGAGCGCCTCCGCGGCGGAGTTGGCGTGCACCGTGCAGGCGCCCGGCACGCCGGTGTTCAGCGCGAGCACGAGGTCGAGCGCTTCCGCGTCCCGCACCTCCCCCACCACGAGCCGCTCCGGCCGCATCCGCAGCGCTTCCTTCACCAGCCGCCGCAGTGTGATCTCGCCCGTCCCCTCGAGGCTCGGCTGACGCCCCTGCAGGGCGACCACATCGGGGCCGTCCACCGCGAGCTCGAACGTCTCCTCCACCGTGATGATGCGTTGGTCGGCCGCGCAGGCGGCGAGCAGTGCTCCGAGCATCGTCGTCTTGCCCGCATGGGTCGCCCCCGACACGATCACGGACGCCCCCGCCCGCATCGCCTCCCCCAGGACCCGCGCGGCATCGGGAGTCAATGCGCCCTGCGCCACCAGCGCATCGAGCGAGCGGTGCCCGGGAAGGAACTTGCGGATGTTCACCGCCCACGCCCCGCGGACGACGTCGGCGATCGCGACATGCAGCCGAGAGCCGTCCGGCAGCGAGGCATCGACGAACGGCTGCCCGATGTCCACGCGCCGCCCCGTCGACTGCAGCATCCGCTCCACCAGGTCCCGCACGGTCGCCTCGTCCAGCCGCAGCGCCGCCCGCTCCGCCACCCCACCCCGCGCCGTGTGCACGGCCCCATCGCCGTTGATCCACACCTCCTCGATGCCCGGGTCGTCGAGCAGCGGCTGCAGGGCACCGAAGCCGCTCACGGCCGCGAGCACGTCCCGCACGCACGCCGCCTCGTCCTCGACGAGCACGCCACCCCGCGCGAGAGCCCGATCGTCGTGGCGCCGCACCTCCGCCTGCGTGACCTCCCGCGCCCGCTCGGGGTCGGCCGCCGGATCCACCCCCTCGGTGCGCAGCCGACGCCGCACGAGGTCGGCGATGATCGACGCGGGCTGCTCCATCCCTGCATCCTCGCAACGATCCGCTCCCAGCCTGTGGAGTTATCCACACCCGGAGGTATCCCGTATCGAGCCGCCCGCCCCGGTGTCAACCGGTACGTCCCCCGTCGTCGCGCTCCCTAGGCTGAGGAGCAGACCAGCGAGGAGACGACGTGCACCGCGCCACACCAGCCGCCCCCGAACCGACCCTGAGCGTGGTCATCCCGGTCAAGGACGACGCGGCGGAACTGCGGCGATGCCTCCGTGCACTTGCCCGGCAGACGCTCCCTCCCGACGAGATCATCGTCGTGGACAACGCCTCGACCGACGACTCGGCCGCCGTGGCCGCGCAGCACGGCGCGCGGGTGGTGCGGTGCGAGACCCCGGGCATCCCCGCGGCGAGCGCGACCGGGTACGACGCGGCGACGGGCGACGTGATCCTGCGACTCGATGCGGACGGCGTCCCCGGGCCGCGATGGATCGAGACGATGGCGACCGCGTGCGTACGCGATCCGCGGGTCGGCGCCTGGACGGGCGGTGCGCATTTCGTCGACGGCCCCCGGTTCCTGCGGCGGCCCCTCGCGACGGCCTATCTCCTCTCCTACGTCGTCGTGTGCGGCTCCGCCCTGGGCCACGCGCCGCTCTTCGGATCGAACCTCGCCCTTCGCCGGTCGGCCTGGCTCTCCGTCCGGGACCGCGTGCACCGCGATGACGCCGAGCTCCACGACGACCTCGACCTCGCGTTCCACGTCGGCGAGCGCCACCGCATCCGCTGGCTCCTGCACACCGACATGGGCATCTCCATGCGTCCGTTCGGCAGCGGCCGCTCCTTCGCCCGTCGCTCCTGGATCGGCGCTCGCACCGTCCTCGTGCACTGGCCGGAGGACTTCCCTCCTGTGCGCTGGGTACGGCTCGTCCTCCGCCGCGTACTGCACCGCCTCGGTCTCCCCGCGCCCGGAGCCCGCCGATGATCGCCCCGCTCCTCGGAACGACGTCGGCCACCGAGCTGCACGTCATGACCCTCAACATCCGCCGCGATCTCGGTGTGCTCGCCTGGCCGCCCGCGGACCGCTGGTCGGTTCGACGACCCCGGCTCGCCGCTCTCCTCCGCGCGGAGCGGCCGGATGTCCTCGGCGTACAGGAGGCCCTGCCCGCGCAGGGTGCCGCGGTCTCCGCCGCACTCGGCCCGTCGTTCCGGCGCATCGGCCATGGCCGTCTTCCCGGGCCCCGCGGCGAGGGCTGTCCGCTCTTCTACGACGCCGACCGGCTGGAACTGCGCGCCTGGCGACAGGTCGCACTCTCCCGCACTCCCGACCGCCCCGGTTCCCGCTCCTGGCTGAGCGTCTCGCCGCGGGTGGTGGTGGAGGCGACGTTCGCGGACCGTCGCACCGGCGCTGCCGTCACCGTGCTCAACACCCATCTCGACGCGTTCTCCCCGTGGGCGCGGCTCCGTCAGGCGCAGGCGGTGCACGACGTCGCCGCCGCCTCTGCGGCGCCCGTCATCCTCCTCGGGGACTTCAACGCCCCCGCCGGCACGGCACCGTGGCGCTCCCTCGAAGCCGACGGCATCCTCCGCGACGCGTGGACGTCCGCCGTCTCCCGCCGCACACCCGCCTGGGGTACGTACGGCGGCTACCGGCCACCCCGTCGAGGACGGCGCATCGACGGCATCCTCACCTCGCCCGCGCTGCCCGTGCGCCGGGCGGGCATCAACGCCCGGCAGTATGAAGGGGGCGGGCCGTCGGATCATCTCCCCGTGCAGGCCCTGATCAACTTCGCCCCCGCCGCCGTCCCGCCCGAGGAGACCGCATGAAGGAGGACTTCCTCCGCCCGCCGCACTCGATCGCGGAGTACGGTGCCGACGCCGTCCGGGTGATCGGCCTCCTCAGCGTCCTCGTCGCGGCGATCTGGTCGACGCCGACCGACGCCGGCATCCTCGCGCTCGCCCTCCCCGCCCTCATGCTCCCCCGCGTCCTCGGGATGCGCGGCGGCATCGACCTCGCGATCGGCCTGATCGTGCTCGTCGCGGCCGCGAGCAACGTGTTCGACCTCTACCGCACGCTCCCCGGGTGGGACCTCGTCGTGCACTTCGTCTGCACGGGAGCCATCGCCGCCACCGGCTATCTCGTGCTCTCCCGGCTCGGCATCGTCACGGCGCAGGAGTCCGCGGCGTTCCGTCCTCGCATCCCTCTCGTCCTGTGTACCGTAATCGGTCTCGCGGCCAGCGCGGTGTGGGAGATGATCGAGTGGGCCGGACGCACCTTCGTCACCGACGAGATCTTCGTCACCTACGAAGACACCATCGGCGACATGGCGATGGGTGGACTCGGGGCCCTCGCGGCGGGAGTGCTCGTCGCCGTCGTCCGGCTGGAGCGTCATCGCGCGGCATGACGGCGCGGAACTGCGGGACGATCCCCAGGGTCGAACCGGGCTCGGGTCAGTAGACTGAAGCCACCGCGCGGGAGTGGTGGAATTGGCAGACACGCAGGATTTAGGTTCCTGTGCCCCAGGGCGTGTGGGTTCAAGTCCCACCTTCCGCACGACGGGTGCTTCGGCGCCCGCATCGCTCCACCGCCGACACTTCACGACCGACGGGAATCCCGCCAGTGCTCGAAAGCATGCTGCACGCCCCCACCGCGCTCATCCCGTGGCTCGATCCGCAGACGATCATCGGGGCGGCCGGCCCGTGGGCGCTCCTCGTGGTCTGCTTCATCATCTTCGCCGAGACCGGGCTGCTCGTCGGCTTCCTCCTGCCCGGTGACACGCTGCTCATCATCGCGGGCCTGCTGACCCACACGAGCAACGTCTTCGGCGTGAACATCTGGGTCGTTTCGCTCCTCATCGCGCTCTCGGCGTTCATCGGCGGCGAGGTCGGCTACCTCATCGGCCACAAGGGCGGCCCCGCGGTCTTCGAACGCAAGGAGTCCGGCCTCTTCAGCCGCAAGAACGTCGAGCGCACCAACGCGTTCTTCGAGCGCTTCGGCGGCCTCACCGTGATCCTCGCGCGCTTCGTGCCGATCGTGCGCACGTTCGCCCCGGTCGCCGCGGGCGTCGGACACATGCCGTGGCGGCGCTACTCGCTCTACAACTTCATCGGGGCCATGATCTGGGGCTTCGGCCTCACGATGGTCGGCTACCTCATCGCCTACATCCCGTGGATCCGCCACCTCGTCGTCGAGTACATCGACATCATCCTGCTGATCGCCGTCGGCGGCACCGCGATCGTCACGCTGTGGCACTACCTCTCCGAGCGCCACAAGGCGAAGAAGGCCGCGGCCGCGGGCGAAGACGTCGTGACCGATCACGAGGAGGCGGAGGACCTCGTCCTCGACGCCGACGTGTTCGACCGGGCGCCCGACCTGGACGGCGACGGGAAGCACTGATCCCGTCGCGGGTCAGCCCGCGTTCTTGGAGCGCTTCTCCTTGGAGCGGGCCACGCTCGCGCGCAGCGCCTCCATCAGGTCGATGACCTCGCCGCCGTCGGCCGCCTTCTCGCTGTCGCCACCGAAGGTCTCCGCCACGTCGAACGTCTCCCCGGCCTCGATCTTCGCGTCGATGAGAGTACGCAGCTCCTTCTGGTACTCGTCGACAAACTCCTCGGGATCGAAGTCCGCCGAGTAGCTGTCCACGAGCGACGAGGACAGCTCCAGCTCCTTCTTCGAGATCCGCACATCCTCGTCGAGCGAGGGGAACTCGGCTTCTCGGACCTCGTCCGACCAGAGCAGCGTCTGCAGCACGAGCACCTTACCCCGCACGCGCAGCGCGGCGAGCCGCGTCTTCTGACGCAGCGTGAACCGCACGATCGCCGTCCGGTCGGTCTGCTCCAGGGTCTTGCGCAGCAGCACGTACGCCTTGGGCGACTTCGAGTCGGGCTCCAGGTAGTACGGCTTGTCGAGGGTGAGCGGATCGACCTGCTCGGAGGGCACGAACTCCACGACGTCGATCTCGCGGCTCTTCTCCGCCGGCAGCGCGGCGAGGTCGTCCTTGGTGAGCACGACGGTCTGACCGTCGTCGACGTAGGCGCGGTCGATGTCGGAGTACGCCACCGTCTCCCCGCACACCTCGCACGTCCGCTGGTACCGGATGCGGCCGCCGTCCTTATCGTGCACCTGGTGCAGCGGCACGTCGTGGTCCTCGGTCGCGGAGTACACCTTGACCGGCACGTTCACCAGCCCGAACGTCAGGGCGCCCTTCCAGATCGTCCTCATCACACCAGTAGACACCAGCCTCACCCGTCACGACCACCCCTTGACTACGCTGGCTCCATGGTGGGAGAGGCGCAGGTCGTGCAGATCGACGGCCGACGACTGCGCGTGACCAACCTCGACAAGGTCGTCTACCCGGAGACGGGCACGACCAAGGGCGAGGTGATCGCCTATTACACCGCCATCGCGCCTCTGCTCCTCCCGCTCCTCGACGGGCGTCCGGTCACGCGCAAGCGCTGGGTCGAGGGCGTCGGCACGGCCGCCGCTCCCGAAGACTCCTTCTTCACCAAGCAGCTCGAGCCCGGCGCTCCGGACTGGATCCCTCGGCAGGACATCCAGCACTCGGACGGCCCCAAGGCATATCCGCTGGTGGAGGACGTGCCGACGTTGGTCTGGCTGGCGCAGGTCGCAGCGATCGAGCTGCACGTACCGCAGTGGCGCTTCACTCCCGAGGGTCTGCCCGGCCGCCCCGACCGCCTCGTCCTCGACCTCGACCCGGGTCCCGGCGCCGACCTCGCGCAGTGCGCCGAGGTCGCTCGGATCGCCAGGACGCTGCTCACCGGGATGGGACTCGATCCGCTTCCGGTGACGAGCGGCAGCAAGGGCATCCACCTCTACGCGAGCCTGCCCGGCGAGCAGACCAGCGCCGAGGTCTCCGCCGTGGTCAAGGAGCTGGCCCGGATCATCGAGAACGAGCATCCGGACCTCGCGACGAGCGTCATGTCCAAGGCGGTCCGCGGCGGCAAGGTCTTCCTCGACTGGAGTCAGAACAACGGCAAGAAGACGACGATCTCCCCCTACTCCCTGCGGGGGCGCGCCCGACCCGGTGTCGCGGCGCCACGCACCTGGGAGGAGCTCGACGACCGGAAGCTCGCGCACCTGGAACTGGACGAGGTGCTGGCACGTGCCGCCGAGGGATTCGACCCGCTCTCCTCCCTCCGCCCCGATGCTCCGGCTCTGCCGGCGACCTCGCGCGCCGCGACACCGGCTCCCGCTCCCGCGATCCGGGCGGCGGCCCCCTCCCGCACGCGTCGAGCCCGCCCGCTCGCCGAGCCGGCACCGGAACCCGCCGGGACGACCCTCCCCTCCCTCGCCCCCATGCTCGCCGAGAACGGGACCCCGGCGATCGCCCGCACCCTCAGCTCACCGTCCTGGGTGGAGGTGAAGTGGGACGGCATCCGTGCGATCGGCACCTGGCGCGACGGACGCATGTCCCTGCACGCCCGCCGTGGCACCGACATCACCGCCCGCTACCCCGAGCTGACGGCTGACGGCGCCCCGTTCCTCCCGGTCGACGAGGCCATCGTCGATGGGGAGATCGTCGCCTTCGACAGCGCCGCCCGGCCGAGCTTCTCCCTGTTGCAGAACCGCATGCACCTCACCCGGCCGCGGGAGATCGAGCGCGAGGTCGTGCGCACGCCGATCGTGTACATGCTGTTCGACCTGCTCCGTCTCGACGGCCACGATCTCACCGGGATGCCGCTCCGCGAGCGCCGCACGCTGCTGGGCGACATCGTGGCGGGGATCGATGCCCCCGTCCAGGTCCCTCCCGTCTTCGATGACGTGGACGCGGCACTGGCGGCGAGCGAGGAGTTCGGCCTGGAGGGCGTCGTCGTGAAGGATCCGGCGTCGCGATATCGTGCCGGCCAGCGCTCACCCTCCTGGCTCAAGCTCAAGAACACCCGCATGCAGGAGGCGGTCATCGTCGGCATCCGCCCGGGAAAGGGCGAGCGGGAGGGGACCCTCGGCTCCCTCCTCCTCGCCGTGCCGGAGGGCGACGACCTCCGCTACATCGGCCGCGTGGGCACCGGGTTCACCGACCGGATCCTCCGCGATCTGCTGGCCCGCCTGGAACCGCTGCGGATCGAGCGCGCACCGCTCGACGGCGTCCCGCGACCCGACGCCTCCGATGCGCTGTGGGTACGTCCCGAGCTGGTCGGCGAGGTGGAGTTCGCGAACTGGACGCCGGACGGCATCCTCCGGCACGCCCGCTGGCGAGGTCTGCGCCCGGACAAGACGGCCGACGAGATCACCGTCGAGGCGTGAGCGGCTCCCGCCCTCAGGCGTGGTGCGGTTCGCAGTCGCTCTGCTCGGCCGGCTCGATCTGGAACGTGGAGTGGGCCACATCGAAGTGATCGGCGAGGCATGCCTGCATCTCCGACAGCAGCGCCGCCGAGCGTCCGTCCGCCAGCAGGTCCGGCCGCACGCTGACGTGTGCCGTGAAGACCGGCGCACCACGGGTGAGCTGCCACACGTGCACGTCGTGGACCCCGACGACGCCGTCGTAGCCGAGCAGGTGGGTGCGGATCTCGCCCACCGCCATGCCTTTCGGCGCCGACTCGGCGAGGACGGAGAACACCTCCTTGAGCAGGACGAACGCCCGCGGGATGATCATCGCGGCGATGAACAGCGAGGCGAGCGCGTCGGCCGGCATCCAGCCCGTCACGAGGATCACGCCCGCGGCGATGATGACCATGAGCGAGCCGAGCAGGTCGCCCATCACCTCGAGGTAGGCGCCGCGCACGTTGAGGTTCGTGCGCTGCGCCCGGCTGAGCAGCCACATCGACACCGCGTTCGCGAGGAGGCCGACGACGGCCACGACGAGCATCAGCCCGCCGGCCACCTCGACCTCGGAGGGGTTCAGCAGCCGCTGCACCCCCTGCACGGCGACGACCGTGGCGAGAGCGATGAGGATGACGGCGTTGATGAGCGCGCCGAACACCTCCGCGCGCTGGTAGCCGAACGTCCGCCGGTCGTCCGCGGGGCGCGCGGCGACGGTCGCCGCGATCAGCGCGATGACGAGCGCGGAGCCATCCGTGAACATGTGCGCGGCGTCGGCGAGCAGCGCCAGCGAGCCCGTGAGGAGCGCGCCGACGACCTGGACGATCATCACCGTCGCCGTGAGGGTCAGGGAGATCGCGAGCAGGCGTCGGCTGCTCGCCGAGCGGAGACCGCCGGGCGCGGGCGCATGATCGTGCATGCCCCCAGGCTAGCCCGGCGGCCGGCCCGAGAAGGCCGATCCCGGCTAGTCGGGAACAGTAACGATTCTCAGCTTCAGCAGGGATTCTTCCGCGGGATGCTCAGAGCGCGGCGAGCAGCGGCACGAGGGCAGTGAAGGCGCGGGCGCGATGCGACTGCGCCTGCTTCTCCTCCGCCGTGTACTCCCCCACCGTGCGCTCCGCGCCGTCGGACTGACCATCCGGGATGAAGATCGGGTCGTACCCGAAGCCCCCGGCTCCCGCGGCTTCGTGGGCGAGCCGTCCGGGCCAGATCCCCTCGACGACGTGCTCCCGACCGTCCGGGAGGACGAGGGCGATGGTCGAGGTGAAGTGCGCGGCACGCTGCGGGTCGGCGATGTCGCGCAGCTGATCGAGCAGCAGTTCCAGGTTCGCCGTGGCGTCCTTCTTCTGCCCTGCCCAGTACGCGGAGAACACCCCGGGCGAACCGCCGAGCACGTCCACGCAGATGCCCGAGTCATCCGCGAGTGCGGCGAGGCCGGTGTGCGCGGCAGCCGCACGCGCCTTGAGGAGGGCGTTCTCGGCGAACGTCACTCCGTCCTCGACCGGCTCGGGACCGTCGTAGCCGACGACCTCCAGGTCGGGCCGCGTCTGCTGCACGATCTGCTGGAACTCCGCCACCTTGTGCGGGTTGTGGGTCGCCAGGACGACGCGCATGCTCACGCTCCCGCCAGAGCGGCGAGCTGCCGGTCCTTCAGGTCCGCGCAGCCCGCGACACCGAGGTCGAGGAGAGCGTCGAGCTCGCGCTTGTCGAACGGCGCCCCTTCGGCCGTGCCCTGCACCTCGACGAACAGGCCGCGGCCGGTCACGACGACGTTCATGTCGGTCTCGGCCCGGACGTCCTCGACGTAGGCGAGGTCGAGCATCGGCTCCCCGTCGACGATGCCGACCGAGACCGCGGAGACGGAGTCGAGCAGCGGCGTCGAGTTCTTGCCGATGAACTTCTTGTCCCGGCCCCATTCGATCGCGTCGGCCAGAGCGACGTAGGCGCCGGTGATGGCGGCGGTGCGGGTGCCGCCGTCGGCCTGGAGCACGTCGCAGTCGATGACGATGGTGTTCTCGCCGAGCGCCTTGGTGTCCACGACGGCACGCAGGGCCCGGCCGATGAGCCGGGAGATCTCGTGCGTGCGACCGCCGATGCGGCCCTTCACGCTCTCCCGGTCGTTGCGGCTGTTCGTCGCCCGCGGGAGCATCGCGTACTCGGCCGTGACCCAGCCCTTGCCCTTGCCGGTGAGCCACCGAGGAACGCCGTTCGTGAACGAGGCGGTGCACAGCACCTTCGTCGCCCCGAAGCTGATGAGAGCCGAGCCCTCGGCCTGCGCGCTCCAGCCGCGCTCGATGGTGATCTCGCGGAGCTGCGAGGCGGAACGGCCGTCGGCGCGGACGATGTCGGTCATGTGCTTCTCTCGGTCGGGGATGGAGCGACGCGCTCAGCGTGCGTCGAGGGCGGAATCGGGAAGCGTGATGACGCCGGTCTGGACGAGCTGCACGTCGCGCACCTCGCGGCCCATGAGACGGTTGGCGAGGGCGGTGAAGTCCTCGGCGGAGTCACCCGTGGCCTCGTAGACATAGGTCGCGGTGGCATCTGCCGGCGCCAACAGGTCGCCGCGCACGAGCTGACGGTACACGTCGCCCGCGGTCTCGTCGTCGCTGGAGACCAGGGTGACGCCCTCCCCCATGACGTAGCTGATCGCGCCACGGAGGAACGGGTAGTGCGTGCAGCCGAGGACGAGCGTATCGACGTCGGCCTCCCGCAGCGGCGCGAGGTACTCCTCGGCGACGGCGAGCACCTCGGGCGTGCCGGTGACCCCGGCCTCGACGAACTCGACGAAGCGCGGGCAAGCGGCGGTGAACACCTGCAGGCGCTCATCGACCTCGAGCATGTCCTGGTAGGCCCGCGAACCGATCGTGCCGACGGTGCCGATCACGCCGACCCGGCCATTCCTCGTGGTGGACACCGCGCGGCGCACGGCGGGACCGATGACCTCGACCACGGGCACGTCGTAGCGCTCGCGCGCATCGCGCAGCATCGCCGCCGACGCGGTGTTGCAGGCGATCACCAGCATCTTGACGCCCTGGTCGACGAGCGTGTCGAGCACCTCGAGCGCGTAGCGGCGCACATCGGCGATGGGCTTGGGGCCGTACGGCGAGTGGGCGGTGTCGCCGATGTAGACGAACGATTCGCGGGGCAGCTGGGCGCGGATGGCCCTGGCCACCGTGAGCCCGCCGACACCGGAGTCGAAGATCCCGATGGGCGCGTCGTTCATGACTCCCCAGCCTACCCGCGTGCGCGACGACTCGTGCATCACGGCCTCACTAAGCTGAGCGCATGACCACGTCGACGGCGCTGCTCACCGACCGTTACGAGCTCACGATGCTCGCCGCCTCGCTCCGGGACGGCACTGCCTCCCGTCCGAGCGTCTTCGAACTCTTCTCCCGACGCCTGTCCGGCGGGCGCCGCTTCGGCGTCGTCGCGGGCACCGGACGACTGCTCGGGCTGCTCCGCGACTTCCGCTTCGGGGACGACGAGCTGCGTTTCCTCCGCGACGAGCGCGTCGTCGACGCCGAGACCCTCGCCTCCCTCGAGCGCTACCGCTTCACGGGCACGATCCGCGGATACCGCGAGGGCGAGCTCTACTTCCCGGGATCCCCCATCCTCACGGTCGAGGGCTCCTTCGCCGACGCCGTCGTCCTCGAGACCCTGGCGCTGAGCGTGCTCAACCACGACTCCGCGGTCGCCACGGCCGCCGCGCGCATGAGCATCGCCGCCGGCGAGCGTCCGCTCGCGGAGATGGGCTCTCGCCGAGCAGCCGAGCGCTCCGCCGTCGCCGCGGCCCGGGCCGCCTACATCGCCGGCTTCGGCGCCACGAGCAACCTCGAGGCCGGCCGCGCCTGGGGCATCCCGACCATGGGCACCGCCGCGCACTCCTGGACGCTGCTCCACGACAGCGAGGAGGACGCCTTCCGCGCGCAGGTCGAGAGCATGGGCGTGGACACGACGCTCCTCGTGGACACCTACGACATCCGCACGGGCGTCGAGACGGCGATCCGCGTCGCCGGCACCGGGCTCGGCGGGGTCCGCATCGACTCCGGCGACCTGCCGATCGTCGCCGCCGAGGTCCGCGCGCAGTTGGACGAGCTCGGCGCCACCGAGACCCGGATCACCGTGACGAGCGATCTGGACGAGTATGCGATCGCCGCCCTGGCCGCCTCGCCGGTGGACGCCTACGGTGTGGGCACCTCGGTCGTGACCGGCTCCGGATATCCGACCGCGAGCATGGTCTACAAGCTCGTGGCGCGGCAGGACGCCGACGGCGCGTGGATCGGGGTCGCCAAGGCCTCCGCCGACAAGGCGTCGTTCGGCGGTCGCAAGGCGGCCTTCCGCACGCTCAGCGATGGCGTGGCGGCCACGGAGACGGTCGTCGTCTCCGACGGATTCGAAGTGCTGGACACGCCGGAGGAGCACCCGGACGGGCGGCCGCTCCAGGTGACCCTCGTGGAGGGCGGCGAGATCAACACCGCCCACGAGGGAGCGGCCGGCACGGCTGCCGCCCGTGCGCACCACCTCCGCGTGCGCGAGGAGCTGCCGGTCCGCGCACTGGCGCTCAGCAAGTCGGACCCGGCGATCCCGACGGTCTACGTCGAGGCCGACTGATCAGGACGCCGTCGGCGGCTGTCAGCCGACCATCGACTCGTAGATCTCCTTGCACGTCGGGCAGATCGGGAACTTCTCCGGATCGCGGCCCGGCGTCCACTTCTTGCCGCAGAGGGCGCGGACGGGCTTGCCCGTGATCGCCGACTCGAGGATCTTGTCCTTCTTGACGTAGTGCGAGAAGCGCTCGTGGTCGCCCGGTTCGATGTTCTCCTCACGGAGGAGCTCTTCCAGTTCGCGATCAAGCGTTGCCACGCCGCCCTGATCGGGGCTGTCCAGCGGAGTACTCATCCCGTGATTCTAGCCGCGTCCGCGCCCGGGCGGGGCGGGTCTCACGCGGTCTCGACGAACTCCATCAGCCGTTCGCCGCTGCGCTCGAAGATGCGCCCGCCGACGACCGCGCCCCCGATGAGCACGATGATCCCGGTGACGATGCCCACCCAGAACGCCGCGGGCGCGAAGCCGGGATCGGCGACGATGCTCGCGCCGAACAGCCAGATCGTCGGCGCGCTCAGGATGATCGCACCGAGGAACGCCGCCGCGGGGCCGTAGATGCCTCGCGAGGTCGGTCGCTGCGGCTGTTGGAACGGGCTGTCGCCGGGACGCGAGACCGCATAGGGCGCCACCACGGACACCACGCTGGAGATGCCGAGGGCGGAGAACAGGAGCGAGGCACCGAGACCGACCAGCGGGAGGAGAAGGCTCCAGTGCCCTGCCAGCAGCAGGGAGAGCGGCACGGCGATCGCCAGCACCGGCACCGCGACCAGGAGCACGGGAACCAGTCGTCCCAGGCGATCCGGCAGGCCGCGGACACCGCTCGCGACGTGCGTCCAGAGGGCGGTCGAGTCGTACGCGACGTCGTTGTGCGGCAGCCAGCCGAAGAACAGCGCCATGACCGGCACCGGGACGAGGGCGGCGATCTCGACCGGCACTCCGGCGACGATCAGCGGGAACACCGTGAGCACGCCCGCCACCGGAACGACGATGATGTTCATGATGTACCGACGGTCGCGCAGCCAGTACACGAGGCTGCGCGCCGCGATGGCACCGAAGGCGTTCGAGGGCAGCAGCGCGAACCAGCCGAGCCCGGTGCGCTCGCGCGCGGCGACCGGCCGCTCCGTCGTCGTGAGCAGCCGGCGCACGAACCACGCCCAGGCCAGCCACAGCAGCGCGAGGGTGGCGACCGCCACGAGACCGCTGATCCAGGCGGTGGCGGTCTCGCCCGCCGCCGCGGCGAACATCGCCCCCGGAGCAGCAGCGAGCGGCGTGAACCCGATCACGGACGTCAGCGTTGCCAGGGACGCCGGCACTTCCCCGTCCCAGCGCAGCGAACCGAGGAACACGGCCACCGGGAACGCGATGACGATCAGGGCGAGGGCGAACAGGGCGGTGAGCTCGCGGGAGCGCCGCTCGGGAAGCAGGAGGGCGTTGATCGCCATTCCGATCCGGGCGACGAGGACGGTCGTGAGCAGTCCGACCACGGCCAAAAGGACGGTCGGCAGCCAGGGGGCACCGGCACGGATGGCGACGGCGGCCACGCTGACGTACACCGCGAGCAGTGCGAGGCTCGGCACACTGACGAGCGACGCGACGGTGAGCACCCAGGGCATCTTCCGCTCGTCGACACCGAACACCGCGAAGCGCCGCGGATCGAGCTGATCGACCGCGCCCACGAGCACCGGGCCGACGAGGAAGCCGAGCAGGACGGCCGCGCCCCCGAGCACGGTCACCGCGCTGGACACAGGCACCGGCGCGTCGGAGAGACTGAACACCGCCACGCAGACGACCACGGTGACGGCGACGACCGCGCCGAAGGACAGCAGGACCCGCGCCCGATGTTCCCCGCGCAGGGCGCCCAGGAGGAGCGCGACCCTCAGTCGGAGAACGTGTGCAGCCACTCGAGCCCCTCCACCTCTCCGCTGGAGCCCGCGAGTTCCACGAAGCGCGATTCGAGCGTCTGTCCCGCGCGCACCTCGTCGATCGTTCCCTCGGCCAGGACTTCGCCGTTCACGATGATGGCCACCCGGGAGCACACGCGCTCGACGAGGTCCATGCCGTGGCTGGACAGGATCACCGTGCCGCCGTGCGCGACATAGGCGCGGAGGATGTCGAGGATGACGGCGGACGACACCGGATCCACGGACTCGAACGGCTCGTCGAGCACCAGGACGCGCGGCGAGTGGATCATGGCGCCCGCGAGCATGATCTTCTTGGTCATCCCGGCCGAATAGTCGGACACGACCCGGTTCAGGGCGTCCCCGAGGTCGAAGGCCCGCGCGAGGTCCCCGGTGCGCTTCTCGATGACGTCGGCCGCGAGCCCGCGGAGCAGGCCGTAGTAGTAGAGCAGCTGCCGACCGGTGAGGCGGTCGAAGGTGCGCAGCCGGTCGGGCAGGACCCCCATCACGCGCTTCGCGGCGAGTGGTTCGGTCGCCTGGTCGATGCCGCAGATGAGGACGCTGCCCTCGTCGGCGCGCAGGAGGCCGGCGACGATCGACAAGGTCGTCGTCTTGCCGGCTCCGTTGGGGCCGACGATGCCGTAGAAGGAGGCCGCGGGCACGGTGAGGTCGATGCCGTCCACGGCGCGGTTGTCCCCGAACTGCTTCACGAGTCCGCGGATCCGGATCGCCTCGGTGGCCGGCTCTTCCGCCACCTCTTCGTCGACGCTGCCGGGGGGTTCCTCCGCGATCACCGCTTCGACGACCTCGACGACCTCGACGTCCGCGACGCGGGTTTCTTCGGGCGCAGGCTCCTTCGTCACCGCGGGGGCGGTGTCGGACACCTCGACCGCCGGGTCTGCAGCCACCGGTTCTTCCGTCAGCGCCTCCGCCTCGGAGGGAGCACTGCCGGCGGACGCGTCCGTCGCGGTGGACGGAACCTCGGCTTCGACGGTCTCTGCGGCCACGGCCGGTCTCTGCGCCGCAGGGGACTCATCCGACGGGGTCTCCGCAACGGGGGTCTCGGACGCAGGGGCCTCCGTCGCGACGGTCGCCTCCGCCTCATCCGCCTCCGCGGCCTTCGCCGCCGCCGCTTCTGCTTCCGCCGCCTTGGCAGCCGCGGCCTTGGCGGCAGCCGCCTTCGCCGCGGCGGTCTTCGCCGCGGTGGTCTTGGCTGTGGTCTTCGCGGCCGTCGCCTTCGCCGCTGCCGTCTTCGCCGCCGAGGCCTTCGCTGCCGCCGTCTTGGCGGCAGCCGTTCTCGCGGCCGCCGTCTTGGCGGCCGAGGTGCCGGACGTCTTCGCGGTCGTCACGGTCGTGCGCTTCGTCCCGGTCGAACGGGCGGCGGTGTTCCTCGCGGCCGCGGCACGAGCAGCCGAGGACGTGCGCGCACCCGCCGGAGCGGTGGCGGGATCGACGCTGGCCTTGGGCGTGGGCTCGACGACGACCTCGGCGGTGGGCGCGGCCTTCTCCGCCGCTGCCTTGGTCGGCGCCGCCGTGACGGCTCGCGCGGCCGGTTTCTTCGGCGTCGCGGCGGGCTTCTTCGTCGTCGTGGTCTTCGCCGTCGTGCTCTTCGCCGTCGCGGTCTTCGCCGTCGTGCTCTTCGCTGTTGCACTCTTCGCCGTCGCGGTCTTCGCCGCCGTCGTCTTCGCGGGCGAGGACTTCGCAGGCGTCGCCCCCTCGGCCCCGGTCGCTTTCCCGGTCCCGGTCTTGGTCGCACCGGCTCTCGACGACGCGGGCGTCCGCTTCGTGGAGGAGGTCGTCTTCTTCGCGGTGGAGGCCGAGGCAGGTCTCTTGGCGGCCGGTTTCCGCACGGGCGCGGCGGCCTCGGTCGGAGTCTCGGCTCCCTCTGCCTGGGAGGTGGGGTCATCAGGGGAGGAAGTCACCGTCCTACGGTACCAACGGGTGGCTGAGAGCCAAGGTCCCACGCGACGATCCGCCCCCTGAGTCCCTTCTCCGCGGATTTCGCAAGGGGGTTGTCGTGCCTGTGCGTTGCGTGTGTACTCGGTCACGAAATGGCAACGGGGCCCGCCAGGCCCCGGGGTATCTCAGGGGGAATCGCTAGCATGATTCCCGGCACGACGAAGTGTCTGGTCGGTGAACCGACCGTGAACACAACTTCCTTTAGGAGTATTCGTGACTCTTCAGACCGTCATCCTCGCAGCGGGCATGGGCTCCCGCCTCGGCCGCGCGCTGCCCAAGCCGCTCACCGAGCTCAGCGACGGCCGCACGATCATGGGCCAGCAGCACGACAACATCCGCGCCGCTTTCGGATCCGACGCCCGCATCACCACCGTGGTGGGCTACCGCGCGGAGACCATCATCGAGGCCTTCCCCTCCGTGAACTACGTCCACAACGACCGCTACGACGAGACGAACACCTCGAAGAGCCTCCTCCGCGCCCTCAGCGCGACCGGCAAGAGCGGCGTGCTGTGGATGAACGGCGACGTCGTCTTCGACCCGATGATCCTCGGCCGCGCGGCCGCGTACATCGAGCGCGACCAGTCGTTCGTCACGGTCAACACCGCTAAGGTCAGCGACGAAGAGGTGAAGTACACCGTCACCGCAGAGGGCTTCATCAAGGAGCTGTCCAAGTCCGTC
Organism: Zhihengliuella sp. ISTPL4; assembly: GCF_002848265.1. GTDB lineage: Bacteria > Actinomycetota > Actinomycetes > Actinomycetales > Microbacteriaceae > Microbacterium. The sequence continues at coordinate 237,717 of NZ_CP025422.1, read as the reverse complement.
AAGGGCGGCCTCGGCGAGGCGGTCGGCATCAACTACATCTCCTCCGGTTTCAAGAAGGCGTTCATGCGTCAGTTGCAGCGCGTCGAGGACCAGGACTACTTCGAGCGCGGACTCGAGCTGGCGATCGCCGAAGACGGCCTGCTGCTCGAGCCGATGGACGTCTCCGACCTGTACGCGGTCGAGGTCGACTTCGCCGAGGACCTGGAGCGCGCGAACCTCTTCGTGTGATCTGATCATCCACCGAGAGCCCCCGTCCTGCGCGGACGGGGGCTCTCGGTGTTTTCGCGGACGAGCTTCATAGGATCGGCGCATGGCCCCCAAGGTGCACAAGATCCACTCCCTGCCGGACGACTCCCCCTGGGACAAAGGCGTGCCGCCGGTCGGCTCCGCCGAGCACCCGATGATGGTCCGCGGCCTCGACCGGGTGCTGTCCATCCAGCGACCGCTCGTCCTCGCGCACATCCGCAGCATCCGCCTCCGCAATCCGCACGCCACTCCGGACGAGATCATCAGGATTCTGGAGCGGCGCTACCTCGCCGCCGTCACGACCGGCGGCGCCGCGGTGGGCGCGACCGCCGTCGTGCCGGGGATCGGGACGGGCATCACGCTCGCGCTCTCGGGCGTCGAGACCGTGGGTTTCGTGGAGTCGACCGCTCTCTTCGCCCAGTCCGTGGCGGAGGTGCACGGCATCGCCGTCGGCAACCCCGACCGCGCCCGGGCGCTCGTGATGACGCTGATGCTCGGCAAGGAGGGCGTCGACCTCGTCGGCCAGCTCGCCCGGCAGGTCGCGGGGCGCGGCAGCAGCCGCTCGGCGTACTGGGGCGAGCTGGTCACGAAGTCGCTCCCCCGCGCCGCGGTCGGCCCTCTGGTGGATCAGCTCAAGGGCATGTTCGTGAAGCAGTTCGCCGCGCGGGGTGGGGCGTCGTTCCTCGGCAAGGCCATGCCGTTCGGGATCGGAGCCGCGATCGGCGGCGCGGGCAACCACATCCTCGGTCGGCGCGTGCTCACGACCTCCCACCGCGCGTTCGGTGCCGCGCCGCTGACTCTTCCGGCGGAGCTGGAACCCGTACCCGGCGCAGAGAAGATGGAACTGCGGATGCTCCGCGGGGCGCGCTACGCCGGCAACGCGGTGGCCGGCGCGGCAGGGACCGTGGCGCGGGGCGCGGGATGGGTCGGACACCGGGTCGGCGAGCTCACCGTGCGCCGGCGAGCGCACGGGGCGGACGAGATCGAAGCCGCCTCCGATGGCGACCACGATCTCCCGCCACACCCGGGTTCCACCGCGACGGCGGAGTGAGCGATCACGCACCTCACCAAAGGATCCGCCGACCCGTTGTGCTGATCATCCAACGGACGGCGCAGACCCGACGCTAGGGTGGAATCCGTGACGGACAAGCCCGACCCCTTTACCACCGCCGGAAAGATCGCGGACCTGCGCGCTCGCTACACCGAGGCCGTCGTCGACGCCGAGGCGAAGGCGAAGGAGAAGCAGCACGCGAAGGGCAAGATGACCGCCCGCGAGCGCATCGAACTCCTCGTCGATCCCGGCAGCTTCGTCGAGTTCGACGAGTACGTGCGGCACCGCACCACCGCGTTCGGGATGGATCGCTCGCGCCCGTACGGCGACTCCGTCGTCACCGGCGTCGGCACCGTCCACGGCCGCACGGTGGCGGTGTACTCGCAGGACTTCTCCACCTTCGGCGGCTCACTCGGCGAGGTCGCCGGCGAGAAGATCGTCAAGATCATGGAATTCGCGCTGGCCGGCGGGATGCCCTGCATCGGCATCCTCGACTCCGGTGGCGCGCGCATCCAGGAGGGCGTCGTCGCGCTCGGCAAGTACGGCGAGATCTTCCGTCTCAACACCCGGGCCTCGGGCGTGATCCCGCAGATCTCGATCATCATGGGCCCGGCGGCCGGCGGCGCCGTCTACTCCCCCGCCCTCACCGACTTCGTCATCATGGTCGACAAGACCAGCCAGATGTTCGTCACCGGCCCCGACGTGATCAAGACCGTCACCGGCGAGGACGTCGGCATGGAGGAGCTCGGCGGCGCCTACACGCACAACACGCGCTCGGGTGTCGCGCACTACCTCGCCGAGGACGAGGACGACGCGATCGACTACGCCCGCACCCTGCTCGGCTTCCTGCCGGACAACAACATGGCGGAGCTGCCCTCCTACGAGAGCGCGTTCGAGTTCGAGACCACCGACGCCGACCGCACGCTCAACACGCTCATCCCGGATTCCCCGAACCAGCCGTACGACATCCACACGGTGATCGAGCACGTCGTCGACGACGGCGACTTCCTCGAGGTGCAGCCGCTGTTCGCCCCGAACATCGTCATCGGCTTCGGGCGCATCGAAGGTCGCTCCGTCGGCATCATCGCCAACCAGCCGTCCCAGATGGCGGGCACGCTCAACATCGAGGCCGGCGAGAAGGCGAGCCGGTTCGTGCGGTTCTGCGACGCGTTCTCGCTGCCGATCGTGACCCTCGTCGACGTGCCGGGGTACCTGCCAGGCACCGACCAGGAGTGGACCGGCGTCATCCGCCGCGGTGCCAAGCTCCTCTACGCCTACGCGGAGGCCACCGTGCCGCTCGTGACGGTCATCCTGCGCAAGGCGTACGGCGGTGCGTACATCGTCATGGGCTCGAAGCAGCTCGGCGCCGACGTGAACCTCGCGTGGCCCACGGCTGAGATCGCCGTCATGGGCGGCCAGGGCGCCGTCAACATCCTCTACCGCGGCGAGATCCGCAAGGCGGAGGAGGCCGGCGAGGACGTCGCGGCGGTGCGCACGCGTCTGGCGAACGAGTACACGTACAACGTGGCCTCGCCGTTCCTGGCGGCCGAGCGCGGAGAGCTCGACGGCATCATCGAGCCGGCGAACACGCGCGTCGCGATCGCGAAGGCCCTGCGGGCGCTGCGCGGCAAGCGGGCCGAGCTGCCGCCGAAGAAGCACGGGAACATCCCGCTGTGAGCGCTCAGGAAACCGCCGGCGACGAGACGGCACCGGCACCGCTCCTGCTGGAGATCACCCGCGGCAGCGCCACGGAGGAGGAGCTCGCGGCCCTCATCGCCGTGCTCGGCGATGCCTACGCGAGCGAGCAGGCGGAGGCGACGGTCGAAGAGCCGCGGGTCTCGGCCTGGACCCGTACGCAGCGACCGTTGCGGCGACCGCTGCGCCGGGACATCCCCTGGGGACGTTTCTCCGGCTGACGCCCGTCACGGATTTTGTCCCCCAAAATACCTACAGACAACCGTCGCGCGACCCCGCAGACTGAAGGGGACGCTTCGCGTTCGGCTGGTCTCTCTGTCCCAGGGTAGACAGACGCTGATCGGCCACCAGCGGACGGTTTTCGGGTAACTGTCCGCACGGCGAGGGGCAGGCGGATTCGCCGCCCCTCGCCCACTCTCACTTCCGTATGTCGGAGGGCGCTGCGCGCCGCTGCCTGGCGATCTCGTGCCAGAGGTCCACGGAGTCGTCGTCAGAAGCCCGCAGCCCCGCGCGGCCGACGACGGTCACCGCCACCAGCGGATCCCGCGCCGAGCGGATGATGATGCGGCCGGTTCCGGCGCTTCGCATGACCGACGCGAGCTCGTCGCGGATCTCCATACGCCGGCCCTCGTCCACCCCGTCCAGCCCACCCTCGTCGAACACGGTCACCGAGGCGCCTCGACGACGAGCGGCATCGATCGCGTTGCGGACATCGTCGTTGAGGAGATCCGCGCCGCGCAGCTCGTCGCGGAGGCGCCCCTCCGCGAGTCGAGCCTCCAGGCGCTCGTCCTCGTCGAGCTGCCCGCGCGACGCCACCACCCGGCTGAGGATCGGACCGGCCACCGCGAGGGCGAACTGCGTCCGCAGCCGACGCTCGCGCTGTCGGACGCGCTGCGTCGCGTGCCAGGCCGAGACCGCCTGCTGGATCTCGGACAGCCGCTCGGTGTCGCTCACGGCACGGTCCCAGAACATCACCAGCAGTTGGGCGACCGCCACCCACATGATCGAACCCACGACGCCGAGATTCATCGCCACGCCCATGCCGAGGGCCAGCGATGCGGCGATCACGAGCACGGCCAGCGTCGCCCAGCCCACCCAGGGCTGCCGCCGCACCACGCAGACGACGCCCAGGAGGCCGATCGCGCCGATGTACCAGGTGGCGAACGGCGCCGTGCGATCGGCGGGATCCAGCGAGAGCGTCACGAGCGCGGGGATGAGCACGCTCGCCCCGAGAGCGAGGAGCGCCGACCACAGCGGCATGCGGACGGTGGCAGGGCTCCCGAGGATGGCGATGTTCACCACCACGAGGTAGACGGCGATGGCGAGGACCATGAGCAGCGGCGCGGTCGGCTGCTCGATCCACCAGATCCCGCGGGCGACGAAGTACAGGGCGAACCCCACGGCGAGCGAGGTCGCGACGCTGCGTACGGTCCGATTCATGAGCGCTCCCACCCGAGGGTCACGACGGTGCCTCCCGCGTCGGAGGAGATCTGCGCCGTCCCGGCCACGCCGGCCATGCGCGCGAGGATCGAGGCGCGGATGCCGAGGCGATCCGGACCGATCGCCTCCATGTCGAACCCGGGGCCCGTGTCGGACACCACGACGGCGATGCCCTCGTCGCCGTGTCCGACGACGAGGATGTGCAGCCCGCGACCGTGCGCGTGCGTCGCCGCGTTGCCGATCGCCTGGCGTGCGGCCAGGACGATGGCCCTCGCGGCCCGCCCGGGGATGAGGCCGTTACCGCCCCGTTCCTCCACGATCGCGTCCGCACCGAGCTCGGAGAGCGCCCGGCGCAGCTCCACGACGATCTGGGCGGCGCCCACCGGCTCGTCGCTGCCCTCCTCGGCCACCGCCGCCTCGGTGTTCGCGAGCCGGGTGAGGGCCTCACGGGCCATCGCCACCGCGAGTTCTCTGGCCCGCTCCCCCTCCGCGCGTTCGGCGGCGATGAGCGCAGCCAGCACGCTGTCGTGCATGAGCGCCGACATCGCGACCCGTTCCTCCTCCGCGGCGGCAGCGGCGGCCGCCGTGGCGTACGACGCCACCGCGGTCCCTCGGGCCTCGTCCACGCCCGCGGCGACGGAGCGGAACATCCACCCGAGCGAGACGATCACGACCCCGAGAATGAGGGTGAAGGACACATCGAACGCGGTCGTGACCCAGAATTCGCGGGAGAACTCGCCCTGCACCAGCCGCACGTAGCCGTAGACGAAGGGCACTCCGACGGCCCACGCGAACTGCAACCGCACGGGGAAGGCCAGCATCGCCGCCACCACGCCGACGTTCACGAGGAAGAAGATCCACGGCTGGTCGCCCGCCACCTTGTCGGTGGGGTCGACGACGACCGGCCACGCGGCGAGCGCGAGGACGTAGACGACGGCGAAGACCCCGGCGGTCAGGCGCACGCCGCGGCCGATCAGGCACGCCACGAGCATCGCGGTCAGCGGGACGAAGACGGCGACGAGCATCGCGATGTGCGGCACGTCCGCGCGGGACAGCGTGTGCACGGCCGCGATCAGCGCCTGCGCCCCGAGCACCGCGGAGCCCAGCGCGACGACGATCGCGAGGATGCGCTCCATCCGCTTGCCGGTGAACCGCTCGAAGCCGTTCTCCGCGCTGCCGGGAGACGGGATCTTGCTCCAGGCGTCGCGGACGCTCAGCGGCTCAGCGGGCACTCGGCGCCCCGTCGGCCGTCACGATGCCGTCCTCCATCGCACGCCGCAGCAGGTCGACCTTGGTGGGCGCCGGTCGGCCGACCTCGACGTACTTCACCCGGATCCGCGTGATGTTCTCCTTCGCCGTGGAGTATGCGACACCGAGACGTTCGGCCACGGCCTTCAGCGGGAGGCCGGTCGCGTACAGGCGCAGCACCTCTCGCTCCCGCATCGAGAGCTGGGCATCGGCGAAGGCTCGATCGCCGTCGACCGCGCTCGCCCATTCGACGTTGTTCAATGCCTCGCCCTGGGCGACCGTCCGGATGGCGTCGAGCACGTCGTCGAGCGCGGACGACTTGCTCACCACCCCCGCGGCACCGGCCGCGAGCGCCTCACGGACCGCTGCCGGCCGGTCGGCGACGCTGTGGATCACGACGCTGGCGCCGTCGGCCACCAGAGACACGACGTTCTCCGTGACGGTCGTCCCGTCGCCGAGCGTGAGATCGAGCACCACGACGTCGGCGGGTGGGGCGCCCGTCGAGGACCGCCACACGAGATAGGAGCCGACCGTGCTCCCGGTGAACACGACCGTCTGCCCGTCCCTGGCGCACGCAGCCTCGAGGCCGAGGCGGACGGACTCGTGGTCGTCGATGAGGGCGACGGTGCTCATGCCCACAGCCTAGTGAGTCGCAGACCCGGGACCGGGAATGCGCTCACCGGGTGAGGAGGGCGACCACCTCGAAGTGGTGGGAGTGCGGGAACAGATCGAAGCCCCGGAGGGCGTCGACCCGCCAGCCCAGGCCGCGGAAGGTACCGAGGTCCCGAGCGAGGGCGACGGGGTCACAGGCGACGTAGGCGATCGCGGACGGAGCGAGCGCATGCACACCCTCCACGACCGCGCGTCCGGCACCGGAGCGGGGCGGGTCGAGCACGACGGCCCCTGCCGCGCCCCCGCGTCGCGGCTGCTGCAGGTAGCGGTCGACGCGGGCGGTCACGGCGGTCACCTCGAGCGGCGCGAGGTTCGCGGCGGCGTGCTGCGTCGCGCGGCGGCTGGACTCGACGGTGACGATGTCGGTACCGCCGAGATCCGCGAGCGTCCGGGAGAACAGCCCGACGCCGCCGTACAGGTCGTAATGCGTCGCTTCGGGTTCCACGTGCCCGTCGAGCAGCCCGTACACGGCACCGTCGAGCACCGAGGCGGCGCGAGGGTGCACCTGCCAGAACCCACCGGCGTCGACGTCGAACGCGCGGTCTCCGACGCGCTCCTGCACCACCTCGGGCTTCGGCCGCGGGCGCCGGCCCTTGGGCGCCCGGCGCTCGGTCTCGGGGTGGCGGAGCATGCGCACGCGGCCGTCCGCCGGCTCGACGAGCTCGATGCGTCCTGGCTGCTCTCCGTGCAGGGCGAGGGCCGCCTCGGCGATCGCGGGGCGGGCGAGCGGGTACGACGACACGGGCACGACGCGGTGGCTGCGGGCCGCGAACGGTCCGACCCGCCCCGCGTCGTCGACGTGCAGGGTCACCCGCGTGCGCCAGCCGGTTCCGTCTCCGGACTCGACGGCCTCGATCTCCGGCGCCTCGAGCCCCGGGCCGGCGAAGCGGTCGAACGCCTCCGTCAGCACCTGTCGCTTGAGCACGCGCTGCTGGTCGAGCGCGATGTGGCCGAGGTCGGCGCCGCCTGGCCGCTGGGCGGGGTCGTGCGCGACGTCCGCCTCGGGCCAGATGTGCGGCCGGCGATGCGGGGAGGCGTCCAGGACCTCGATCGTCTCGGCGCGCCAGAAGCTCCGGGTGTCCGCCTCCCCGGCCCCCGCGGAGGGGTCCAGGAGGCGGGCGCGGACCCGCTCGCCCGGGATCGCGTCCGAGACGAAGACGACGCGTCCCTCGTGCCGAGCGACGAAGGTGCCTCCGTGGGCGATGCCGGTGATGTCGAGTTCGAGCACGTCGGCTGCGGAGGAAGTCATCCTTCGAGGATACGGTGGTGCACATGCGCGTCTGCCTCGCCTCCACCTCCCCCGCCCGGCTCATGCTGCTGCGTCAGGCCGGCATCGAACCGCTCACGCTGTCGCCGGAGGTGGACGAGGATGCCCTCGCCGCGGCGGCCGAGGAGCGGATGGGCCCCCTCGCTCCCGCCGATCTCGTGCTCCTGCTCGCCCGCGCCAAGGCCGCCGCCGTCGCCGAGCGGCTGGCCGCCGAGGGCGTGTTCGACGGCATCGTGATCGGCGGTGACTCGATGTTCGCGCTCGGGGAGCGGGTGTACGGCAAGCCGTACACCCCGGAGGAGGCCACCCGGCGGTGGCAGGAGATGCGCGGCGCCACCGGCGTGCTGCACTCCGGGCACTCCGTGTTCCGCGTCTCCCCCGGCGCCGAGCCCGTCGAGGCGACAGCGGTCGCGGAGGCCGCCGTGACGTTCGCCGAGGACATCAGCGATGAGGAGATCGCCGCGTACGTGGCATCGGGGGAACCGCTGCATGTCGCCGGAGCCTTCACCGTGGACAGCCTCGGCGGCGCCTTCATCACCCGGGTCGAGGGCGATCCCTCCACCGTCGTGGGGATGTCACTCTCCACCGTGCGCCGTCTCGCTGCCGATCTCGGAGTGCGGTGGACGGATCTGTGGTCGTAGACTCCCCTCCACGTTTTTCCCTCTTTCTTGTCGAGAGTCGTCAAAAGTATCGGGATGCTACTCGCTAGGCTGACAACCATGCCTGCAATCGCGAAGGTGCTCGTCGCCAACCGCGGCGAGATCGCCGTCCGCATCGTCCGTGCCGCTCGTGACTCCGGGATCGCCTCGGTCGCCGTCTACGCCGACCAGGATCGGGACGCGCTGCACGTGCGCCTCGCTGACGAGGCGTATGCGCTCGGTGGCGCGACCAGCGCCGAGACCTACCTCCAGATCGAGAAGATCCTCTCCGTCGCCCGCCGCGCCGGCGCCGACGCCGTGCACCCGGGATACGGGTTCCTCGCGGAGAACGCCGAGTTCGCGCGCGCCGTGATCGACGCCGGGATGATCTGGATCGGCCCCTCCCCGGAGGCCATCGAGGCGCTCGGCGACAAGGTCACCGCCCGCCACGTGGCCGAGAAGGTGGGCGCGCCCCTCGCGCCCGGCACCCCCGGCCCGGTCTCCGGTGCCGACGAGGTCGTCGCCTTCGCGCAGGAGTACGGTCTGCCGATCGCGATCAAGGCGGCCTACGGCGGCGGCGGTCGCGGCCTCAAGGTCGCCCGTGAGCTCGACGAGGTCGAGGAGCTGTTCGAGTCCGCCACGCGCGAGGCGGTCGCCGCGTTCGGCCGCGGCGAGTGCTTCGTGGAGAAGTACCTCGACAAGCCCCGCCACGTCGAGACCCAGTGCCTCGCCGATGCCGAGGGCAACGTCGTCATCATCTCGACCCGCGACTGCTCGCTGCAGCGTCGACACCAGAAGCTCGTCGAAGAGGCACCCGCCCCGTTCCTCACGCCCGAGCAGAACGAGAAGCTCTACTCGGCGTCCAAGGCCATCCTCAAGGAGGTCGGCTACGTCGGTGCGGGCACGTGCGAGTTCCTCATCGGCGCCGACGGCACGGTCTCCTTCCTCGAGGTGAACACCCGCCTCCAGGTCGAGCACCCCGTGTCCGAGGAGGTCACCGGCATCGACCTCGTCCGCGAGCAGTTCCGCATCGCCGCCGGCGGCACGATCGACTACGACGACCCCCAGCCGCAGGGCCACTCCATCGAGTTCCGCATCAACGGCGAGGACCCTGGTCGTGGATTCCTCCCCCAGCCCGGCCCGATCCACGTCTTCAAGACCTTCGGCGGCCCCGGCATCCGCCTCGACTCCGGCGTCACCGCCGGGGACGCGGTCTCCGGCGCGTTCGACTCGCTGCTCGCGAAGATCATCGTGACCGGCAAGGACCGCGCCGAGGCCCTGGAACGGTCGCGTCGCGCCCTCGACGAGTTCGAGGTCGCCGGCCTGCCCACCGTCATCCCGTTCCACCGCAAGGTCGTCCGCGACCCCGCCTTCACGGCCGAGGACGGGACGTTCGGCGTGTACACGCGCTGGATCGAGACGGAGTTCGACAACGACATCCCCGCCTGGGACGGCGAGCTCGAAGCGCCGGCGCCGACGAACGCCCGCCACACCGTGGTCGTCGAGGTCGGCGGCAAGCGCCTGGAGGTCAGCCTGCCCGATCGCGTCGCGGTCGCTCCCGGCACCACCGGCCGCCCCGCGGTCGTCCCGCCGTCGCGCCGCAGCCACGCCACGGTCGCCAACACCGGGGCCTCCGGTGACGCGGTGAAGTCGCCGATGCAGGCCACGGTCGTCAAGGTCGCCGTCGAGGAGGGTCAACAGGTCGTCAAGGGCGACCTCGTCGTCGTCCTCGAGGCGATGAAGATGGAGCAGCCGCTGCAGGCCCACAAGGACGGCGTCGTCGGCAACATCGACGCCGACGCGGGCACCACGGTCTCCGCCGGCCACCAGCTCCTCACGATCTCCTGACCCCGAGACCCCGCTTTCACGCCGAGACCCCGGGCTGCAGATGTCTGCAGCCCGGGGTCTCGGCGATTGCGCGGGGTCTCGGCGATTGCGCGGGGTCTCGGCGATTGCGCGGGGTCTCGGTCAGGAGATGTTCACGAGGTGCATCGCGCGGCTCGCGTCGGTGATGCTGCTCGAGAGCGAGGGGTACGCGGCGAACACGCGGGAGACCTGGTCGACGGTGAGACGACGCTCCACTGCGATCGCGATGGGGTAGATCAGCTCCGAGGCCTTCGGCGCCACGATCACGCCGCCGATGACGGTGCCGGAGCCCTTGCGGGCGATGAGCTTGACGAAGCCGTCCTTGATGCCCATCATCTTCGCGCGCGGGTTGGCGGCCAGCGGGAGCTTGTAGACCATGCCGTCGGCGAGGCCGTCTTCCACGTCCTTGACGCCGTAGCCGACGGTCGCGATCTCCGGGGCCGTGAAGATGTTCGAGGTGATCTTGATGAGCTCGAGCGGGATGACGATGTCACCCAGCGCGTGGAACACCGCCGTGCGGCCCTGCATCGAGGCCACCGAGGCCAGCGGGAAGAAGTTCGTGCAGTCGCCCACCGCGTACACGTTCGGCACCGAGGTGCGCGCGACGCGGTTGACCCGGACGTGACCGGAGTCGTCGAGCTCGACGCCGGCCTCCTCCAGGCCGATGCCCGCGGTGTTCGGGATCGAGCCGACCGCCATGAGGCAGTGGCTGCCCTCGACCGTGCGGCCGTCCGACAGGGTCACGGTGACGCCGTCGCCGACGACCTCGACCTTCTCGGCCCGCGACTTCGACAGCACCTGCATGCCACCCCGCTTGAACACCTTCTCCAGCACCCGCGCCGCATCCTGGTCCTCACCGGGGAGCACCTGCTCGCGGCTGGAGACGAGCGTGACCTTCGCGCCGAGGTTCATGTAGGCGGAGGCGAACTCGGCGCCGGTGACGCCCGAGCCGACGACGATGAGGTGCTCGGGCAGCGCCTTCATGTCGTAGAGCTGGGTCCACGTGAGGATGCGCTTGCCGTCGGGCTTGGCGGAGTCGAGTTCGCGCGGCGAGGCGCCGACCGCGACGACGATGGTGTCGGCCTCGACGCGGTCGAAGTCGGTGCCGCGCTCTCCCGTGGAGACGACGATGGCGTTCGGGCCCTCCAGCCGGCCGTGACCGGAGAGGATCCGGACGCCCGCGTCGAGGAGAGTGGTGCGCATGTCCTCGGACTGCTGGCCGGCCAACGCCACGAGGCGCTTGTTCACGGCGGCGAGGTTGATGGCGATCTCCGGCTTGAGCGGCTTGCCGTTCTCGCCCTTGGCGTAGAAGTTCACGCCGAGGTCGCTGGCCTCGGAGATGGCGACAGCGGCATCCGCCGTCGCGATGAGGCTCTTCGAGGGCACCACGTCGGTGAGCACGGCGGATCCGCCGACACCGACGCGCTCGACGAGGGTGACCTCCGCTCCGAGCTGGGCCGCCGCCAGGGCCGCCTCGTAACCGCCGGGTCCGCCGCCGAGGACGGCGACGCGCTGAGTGCGCTCGAAAGTGGTGGAAGACATGCTCTCCATTCTTCCGCAATCCTGGCACCGGAGCCTGCCACTTCCTAGAGTGGATCCATGCCTGAAACCCACAGCAACCCCCTCGACGACCCCTCTGCGAACCCGTTCGAGGTCGCAGCCGAAGCCGCCGCCGACATCGCACGGTTGACCGGCGTCGAGAAGCACGACATCGCCCTCACGCTCGGCAGCGGCTGGGGCAAGGCGGCCGACCTCATCGGCGAGACCGTCGCGACCGTCCCCGCGACCGAGGTCACCGGATTCTCGAAGCCCGCCCTGGAGGGCCACGTCGGCACCCTGCGCAGCATCCGGACGCCGGGCGGGAAGAACGTCCTCGTCATCGGCGCTCGCACGCACTACTACGAGAACCACGGCGTGCGCCGGGTCGTGCACAGCGTCCGCACCGCCGCGGCGACGGGCGCGAAGATCATGGTGCTCACCAACGGCGCCGGCGGCATCCGAGAGACCTGGAAGCCCGGTCAGCCCGTGCTGATCAGCGACCACATCAACCTCACCGCCGACTCCCCGCTGGAGGGCGCGACGTTCATCGACCTCACCGACCTCTACGCGAAGCGCCTGCGCGACATCGCCCGGACGGTCGACCCCACGCTCGACGAGGGCGTCTACACGCAGTTCCGCGGCCCGCACTACGAGACCCCGGCCGAGGTGCAGATGGCCAAGCACATCGGCGGGCACATCGTCGGCATGTCCACCGCGCTCGAGGCGATCGCCGCGCGCGAGGCGGGCATGGAGATCCTCGGGTTCTCGCTCATCACGAACCTCGCGGCGGGCATCCAGCAGACCCCGCTCAGCCATGCCGAGGTCATCGAGGCCGGACGTGAGGCGGAGCCGGTGATCTCCGCCCTGCTGGCCCGGGTGGTCGAGGCCCTGTGAGCGAGGAGCGGCTCGCCCAGGCCCGCGCCTGGCTGCGCCAGGACCCCGACCCGCAGACCCGTGACGAGCTCGCGGGCATCGTCACCCGTGCCGCCTCCGGGGACGAGGCCGCCGTGGCGGACCTGGACGACCGCTTCGGCAGCCGCCTCGCGTTCGGCACGGCCGGACTCCGCGGCGCCCTCGGGGCGGGGAGCAACCGGATGAACCGGGTGCTCGTCTCCCAGGCCGCGGCGGGCTTCGCCGCGTACCTGCGCGAGCGCGCCGGTGGCGGGACGCCCACGGTCGTGATCGGCTACGACGGCCGCCGCAATTCGCGGGTGTTCGCCCAGGACTCCGCCGAGCTGTTCGCCGGTGCCGGCCTGCGGGCGATCCTGCTCCCCCGCCTGCTGCCGACCCCCGTGCTCGCCTTCGCGGTGCGTCATCTCGATGCCGACGCGGGCGTGATGGTGACCGCGAGCCACAACCCGCCGGACGACAACGGCTACAAGGTGTATCTCGGCGGCGACGACGCGGGTTCCCAGATCGTCGCTCCCGCCGATGCCGAGATCGCCGCGCACATCCAGCGCGTCGCGGACAGCGGGGACGTACGGACTCTGCCGCGGTCGACCGCGTACGAGACTGCGGGCGAGGACCTCGTCCAGGCCTACATCGCCGCCACCGCGGCCGTCGCCCCCGCTCCGGCCGACGCCCGCCGGCTGCGCTGGATCTACACCGCGATGCACGGGGTCGGCTGGGAGACGGTCGCCCGCATCCTCGACGCCGCGGGCTACCCGCGGCCCGTCGTGGTCGACGAGCAGCTGCATCCCGACCCGACCTTCCGCACCGTCTCCTTCCCCAACCCGGAGGAGCCGGGGGCGATGGACCTCGCGTTCGCGAAGGCCAGGCGGGCGAAGGCCGACTTCATCCTCGCCAACGACCCGGACGCCGATCGGCTCGCCGTGGCCATCCCCGACGACACCGCCGCGGACGGCTGGCGACGCCTCACGGGCAACGAGGTCGGCCTGCTGCTCGGCGCCCGTGCCGCGCGCGCCGCGGCGGGTACTCCCGGCGCCTCGCTCGCGTGCTCGCTCGTCTCCTCCCCCGGCCTCGGCGCGATCGCCGCCCACCACGGACTGGACTTCCACGAGACCCTCACCGGGTTCAAGTGGATCTCGCGGGCCCCCGGCATCGTCTTCGGGTTCGAGGAGGCGCTGGGCTACCTCGTCAATCCGGAGACCGTGCGCGACAAGGACGGCATCTCCGCCGCGGTCGCCGTGCTCGGACTCGCCGCGGAAGCGCAGGAACGCGGGCTCACCCTCGCCGACCTCGTCCGCGAGGTCGGCGACACGTACGGGCACTTCGCGAGCGCCCAGGTGTCGGTGCGGGTGGCGGACCTGTCGCTCATCGGCACCGTGATGATGTCGTTGCGCACCCTCCCGCCGACGCAGATCGCGGGGCGCTCGATCGCGTCGGCCGAGGACCTGCTGCAGAGCGCTCCGGGGCAGCCCTCCGGAGACGTGTTGCGGTACCGGCTCTCGGACGGCTCCCGGATCATCGTGCGCCCGAGCGGCACGGAGCCGAAGCTCAAGGTGTACATCGACGCCACGGGGGATTCCGCGAAGGCGGCCGCAGCCGCCGTCGCCGAGCTGGAGAGCGGCGTCCGGGTCCTGCTGGACGAGCGCTCCTGACCATGCCCGCCCGTCACGTCGTCGTCAGCGCCCACAACGGCGTGCACGCACGACCGGTCGCGGAGCTCGTGCGCCTCGCGCAGGCGCACGAGCTCCCGGTCACCCTGCGGACAGCGGACGGCACGACCGTGGATCTCCGCAGCGTCCTCGCGGTGATGGACCTCGCGCTCGCCCCCGGCGCCGCTGTGACCCTGGAGACGCCACCGGCCCCTGATGCCGAGCGCGTCCTCACGCAGCTCGCCCTGGTGCTCGCCCCCGACGCCTGAGCGTCAGCCGTCGATGACGGCGACGAGCTCGTCGAGGAAGCCCTCGAAAGTCGCGCTGCGCCGGACGATCCGCTGCACGCTCTCGCGCTCGCTGAACACCTCCACGAGCTGCTCGAACACGGTCTGGAAGGCGGCGCGGTCGCTCTCGCTGAAGGCGGCCAGCGCGACGACCTGCACGCGGCCGTCGCCCCAGGCCGCCGACCCCTCCGCGACACCGACCGCGATCGCCGTCCGGGTCGCCGTCATCTGCAGCGCGTGCGGCACGGCCAGCGCGTCGGTGAACGCCGTGGAGGACATCCGCTCCCGCACGATCGTGTTCTCCACGTAGTCGTCGCCGATCAGGCCCGCCCGGATGAGCGGGGCGCCGAGCCGCCGGATGATGGCCTCCTCGCCGTCGTCCGAGAGCGGATGCACGAAGGCGTCAGGGTGGAAGTAGCGCGCGAGCTCCTCCCGCAGTCGCGCCAGCCGCCGCCCGCGGCGCAAGCGCCCCGCGGCCTGCTGGATGCGGTCGACGTCCGCATCCGTGAGGAAGGGCTGGATGCGCACGAAGCGGTCGCCGGGGGCACCGGGTTCGATCGTGCTCAGCACGAGGTCGGTGTCGAACGACGCCCAGTCCGGGTCGACGTTCGTGACGACGCTGGTGACCTCGATCGCGGAGCCGAGCGAGCGGTCCACACTCGAGCGCAGGAGTTCGTGGAGTTCGTAATAGCCGGGGCAGACGATGGTCGCCGTGAGGATGGACTCCGCCTTGCGGCTCCGTTCCAGCCGTCCCCCGACATGCATCGCGATGTAGGCGATCTCGTCGTCGTGGATAGGCGTGCCGAGCCGGTCGTGCAGACCGCTCGCGATCGACACCGCGACCTCGAAGATCATCGGATACGTCGTCTTCAGCGAGCGGGTGAGCGGGTTGCGGGTGAGGGCGCTCTCCTCGGCGCGGCGCAGGAGGTTCTGCACGTGCAGCGCGAGGCGGAGCACGAAGGTCTCGTCGAAGAGGTCGACGCGGTAGTCCTCCGCAGCCCGCGCGATCTCCGCCCTGACCGCCGCCTCCACGTCCGGGGCGACGCCGCTGCGGGCGAGTTCCTGCGCCGCCTCGCCACCAGGGGCGACGATCCGGGTCAGGACGAGGGAGGCGAGGTGCCCGCTGTCCCCTTCCCCGAGGACCACGGCGAAGTGCTCGGACGCGAGGCGGGCGATCACCGCCCCCACCCGCGGAATCTCCGGTCGCGCCCCCACCGGTGGCGCGTCGAGGGCACGCCCGGCGGCCACCCGCTCGGCGGCGATCGCGATGTGCAGGAGCACGTCGGCGATCGCGAGTTCGTTGACGTAGTAACCGAGTTCGCCGAGCTCGCCCACCAAGGCGGACTTGAACGGGCCGACCGCCTGCGCATCGACCGCGGTCCCGGAGAGGGCCCGCCGGAAGATCTCCGGATGGAACGAGGCGTCGTCCATCTCGTCGTGGGCGAGGCGGCTGAGCAGACGGCGCTGCGCGGCCTCGTCGCCGCGGAGCCGTACCCGCTCGCGGGCGCGCTCGAGGGTCAGATCGGTGCCGTCCAGGAGGCCGCGCACGCGCACCAGGTCCGCTTCCAGCGTCGCCTCGCTCACGTGCAGGGCGTCCGCCGTGTCGAAGACGTCGATCCCCTCCGGCTCGTCCAGCAACAGCCGGACGAGGGCGTGCAGGCGTTCGCGCGGGGCGGAGTCGCCGCCCTGCCGCACGCGCAGGGCGCCGCGCGCGCCGGGGCCCGCTCGATAGCCCGCGGGCCCGGACTCGACGACCGCCGCACCGGGCGTGCGGGCGTTCAGGGCCGCGACGTAGGACCGGATGCTCCGCGGGGTCACGCCGAGGAGATCGGCCAGCGTACCCGCGGTCGCCCAGCCCTCCTCGCGCAGCAGCGCGGCGAGGAGCTGGTCCTGACGCTGGCGCGACATGATCCCTCCGAGTTCCCGTGCTGACGGCACTGTCCGACTGCTCTCCATGATGACAGCCTCCAGCGGCCGGGGCGCGGCGAGGAGGGTTCCGCGGGGGCGGAAGAGAACGTGTTGGTGTCACCGCGGCCGTGTTTCCCAGACTGTTCTCAGGAAGGTGACATCGATGAGGATTCTCGTGGTCTGCGGCGCCGGCGCGTCGAGCACGTTCGTCGCACAGCGCCTGCGCACCGCCGCCGCGGCGGCAGGCCTCGATTGGGATGCGGATGCCGGTGTCGAGAGCACCGTCCCCACCGGCGGACACGACCTCGTCCTCGTCGGCCCGCATCTGCGTGAGCGCCTCGACGCCATCCGCGACCTGACCCGCGCACCCGTCGCCGTCCTGCCGGACGACGTGTTCGCCGACCGCGACGGCGGCCGCACGCTTCTTCTCGCCCAGTCGACCCTCGCCGCCGCCGGCGGGGCCCCGAAAGGAACACCATGACCGCCGCCACCCGCACCGTCCGCATCGGCTCCTCGCACGGACTGCACGCCCGGCCCGCCAAGATCTTCGCGCAGGCCGCGAAGGACTCCGGCCTCGCGGTCACGATCGCCAAGGACTCCGGCAAGCCGGTCAACGCCGCGAGCATCCTCGGGGTGATCGCCCTGGCCATCGAGCACGGCGACTACGTGACGCTCACGGCAGACGGCGACGGCGCCGAGGGCGTGCTGGACACGCTCACCGAGCTGCTGACGACCGACCACGACCAGGACGCCGCCGGATGAGCGGGCTGCGAGGAGTGGGGATCGGTCTCGGCGTCGCGCAGGGACCGGTCGTCCGCATGACCGAGGCGCTGCCCGCGCCCGAGAACACACCGAGCACCGCGGGGGCGGATGCCGAGCGCGCGCGGGTCCGCGAGGCCGTCGCCGTCGTGGCGCAGGAGCTGACCCAGCGCGGCGAGGCCGCCGGTGGCGCGGCGCAGGAGGTGCTCGAGGCGCAGGCGATGATCGCCGAGGACCCCACCCTGCAGGACGAGGTCGACAGCAGGATCGACGCCGGCGCCACCGCGGAGTGGGCCGTGCACGACGCCTTCGCCGGCTTCCGGGCCACGCTCGAGGCCGTCGGCGGCTACCTCGGCGAGCGCGCCGCCGATCTCGACGACATCGCGCAGCGGGTGCTCGCTCGGCTGCGCGGCGTGGAGGCCCCCGGCGTCCCCGATCCTGGGCACCCGTTCGTCCTCGTGGCGCGTGACCTCGCGCCCGCCGACACGGCGCTGCTGAACCTCGACCAGGTGCTCGCCCTCGTCACCACCGACGGCGGCCCGACCTCCCACACGGCGATCCTCGCCAGGGAGAAGGGCATCGTGGCGGTGGTTGGCGTCGGCGACGGACACGCTCTGGCCACCGGGGAGACCGTGATCGTCGACGCGGCCGCGGGTGTCATCACCCGCGAGCCGACCGCTGAGGAGCGCAGCCGCGCCGCCGAGCGCGCCGCCGCCCGCCGGGCCGCCGATGACGCCCCGCTCACTCCCGGCGCCCTCGCCGACGGGACGCCGGTCGCGCTGCTCGCGAACCTGGGGAAGCCCGCAGACGCGGCCGACGCGGTCGCCCGGGGGGCCGAGGGCGTCGGGCTGTTCCGGACCGAATTCCTCTTCCTCTCCGCGACGCAGGCTCCCACGGTGGCCCAGCAGCGCGAGGCCTACCGCGAACTCCTGGAGGCCTTCCCCGGCAAGAAGGTCGTCGTGCGGATGCTCGACGCGGGGGCCGACAAGCCCCTGGCTTTCCTCAACGACGCGCACGAGGAGAATCCGGCCCTGGGGCTGCGCGGTCTGCGGGCGCTCCGCGCGAGCGAGGACATCCTCCGCGAGCAGCTGACCGCGCTGGCCGAGGCCGACGCCGCGACCGACGCCGATCTGTGGGTCATGGCGCCCATGGTGGCCACCGTCGAGGAGACCGTGTACTTCACCGGCCTCGCCCGCGAGTACGGGCTGAAGACGGCCGGCGTCATGGTCGAGGTGCCCGCCAGCGCCCTGCTCGCCGACCGGGTGCTCGCGCACGCCGACTTCGCATCCATCGGCACCAACGACCTCACCCAGTACACGATGGCCGCGGACCGGCTGCTCGGTTCCGTCGCGTCGTTCCAGGACCCCTGGCACCCCGCGGTGCTGCGCCTGGTGCGCGAGGTCGGCGCGGCCGGCGCCCGCCTCGGCAAGCCGGTGGGCATCTGCGGTGAGGCTGCGGCCGACCCGCTGCTCGCCGTCGTCCTCGTCGGCCTCGGCGCGACGAGCCTGTCCATGGCGCCGTCGGCCCTCGCCGACGTCCGCCAGGCGCTCGCCGGCCGCACTCGCGACGACGCCGTCCGCCTCGCGGAAGCCGCGCTCGCCGCGGACGACGCCCCCTCCGCCCGTACCGCTGCGGCGACCCTCGCCACGGCACTCCCCCCTCATCAGAAAGAGACCACATCATGACGACGACGTCACCCGCCGCCACCGCCCCTGGTGGCCTCCGCGTGGGCGTGCAGCGTTTCGGCACGTTCCTCTCCGGCATGATCATGCCGAACATCGCGGCCTTCATCGCCTGGGGCTTCATCACGATGCTCTTCATCCCGAAGGGCTTCTTCGGGGCCGAGAGCCCGTTCGGCTGGCACTGGGCCGGCGTCGCCGAGATCATCGGCGGCGGCGGCGACTCCGCCGTCCTCGGCTGGCAGGGCGCGATGACCGCGGTCGCCGAGGGCGCGGACGGCAACATCCTGGCCTACGTGGGCCTGGTCGGCCCGATGGTCACCTACCTGCTGCCCCTCCTCATCGCGAACACGGCCGGACGCATGGTCTACGGCGAGCGCGGTGGCGTGGTCGCCACGATCGCGACCGTCGGCGTGATCGTCGGGACGAACATCCCGATGTTCCTCGGCGCGATGATCATGGGCCCGATCGCCGCCTGGATCATGAAACAGGTCGACAAGCTCTGGGACGGCAAGATCCGCCCCGGCTTCGAGATGCTCGTCAACAACTTCTCCGCCGGCATCCTGGGCATGATCCTCGCCATCGTCGGGTTCTTCGCCTTCGGTCCGGTCATGCTCGGCATCAGCGCCGCGCTGGGGGCGGCCGTCGACTGGCTCGTGACGCTCAACCTCCTGCCGCTCGTGTCGATCATCGTCGAGCCGGCCAAGGTGCTGTTCCTCAACAACGCCATCAACCACGGTGTGTTCACCCCGTTGGGCATCGAGCAGGCCACGGAGACGGGCAAGTCGATCCTCTTCCTCATCGAGGCGAACCCCGGTCCCGGCCTCGGCCTGCTGCTCGCGTTCACCTTCTTCGGGGTGGGCGCCGCGAAGGCCTCCGCTCCCGGCGCCGCCATCATCCAGTTCTTCGGCGGCATCCACGAGATCTACTTCCCGTACGCGCTCAGCAAGCCGACCACGATCCTCGCGCTCATCGCGGGTGGAGCGGCCGGCGTCACCACGAACATGGTCCTCGGCGGCGGCCTGGCCTTCCCGGCGGCCCCGGGCAGCATCATCGCGGTGACCGCCGCCGCCGTGGGTCCCGGCGTCGCCAACCTGCTGGTCGTGTATCTGTCCGTCATCATCGCGGCGACCGTGACCTTCCTCATCACGGGCGTCATCCTGCGCGCCTCCCGGAAGCGTGACCTCGCCGCCGAGGGCGACACGTTCGGCGCCGCGATCGCGCAGACCGAGGCGAACAAGGGCAAGTCGTCGGCCGCGATGGACGCCCTGCGGACCTCGACCGCGACGACGGCTCCGGAGACCACGCCGGCTCCCGCCGCCACTGCGACCGCCGCCGCGCCGATCGAGACGATCGTGTTCGCGTGCGACGCCGGAATGGGCTCCTCGGCCATGGGCGCCAGCGTGCTGCGCAACAAGCTGAAGAAGGCCGGTATCGAGGACATCACCGTCACGAACGCCGCCATCGCCAACCTCGACGGCACCGCCGACGTGGTCATCACACAGCAGCAGCTGACCGACCGGGCCACGGCGAAGTCGCCGGACTCCCTGCACGTCTCGGTGGACAACTTCATGAACTCGCCGAAGTACGACGAGGTCGTCGAGATGGTCAAGGAACAGCGAAAGGACGAAGAATGAGCGTTCTCACTGCCGAGCAGGTCCGCATCCACCCGGGAGGCGCGTCGCGGGACGACGCGCTCCAGGAGGCGACGGACATCCTCGTCGCCGCCGGTGCGGTGACCCCGGCGTACGTCGACGCGATGCGCCAGCGCGAGGAGACCGTGTCGACGTACATGGGCAACGGCCTGGCCATCCCGCACGGCACGAACGAGGCGAAGGACGCCATCCTCGCCTCGGCCCTCTCCGTCGTCCGCTACGACGGCGGCGTCGACTGGGACGGCGAGCAGGCGCGGTTCGTGATCGGCATCGCCGGCGTGGGCGACGAGCACCTCGACATCCTGTCCCGCATCGCGATCCTCTTCTCGGAGGAGGACGACGTCGCCCGGCTGGCGGCCGCGGCCACGCCGGACGAGCTGTTCGCTCTCCTCTCGGAGGTGAACGAGGGATGAAGGCGGTCCACTTCGGGGCGGGCAACATCGGGCGCGGTTTCGTCGGCTTGCTCCTGCACGAGGGCGGCTACGAGGTCGTGTTCAGCGACGTCGCCGACGCGCTCGTGGAGGCGATCGACCGGGCGGGCTCGTACACCGTGCACGAAGCCGGCCCCGGAGGGACCGACCACGTCGTCTCCGGGTTCCGTGCGGTGAACAGCCGCACGGACCCCGCCGTGGTCGCGGCGGAGGTGGCGACGGCCGACGTCGTCACGACCGCCGTCGGCCCGACCGTGCTGCGGTTCGTCGCCCCATCGATCGTCGCCGGGCTCGCCCTGCGCTCGCCCGATGCCGCGCCGCTGCAGGTGATGGCGTGCGAGAACGCCATCGGCGCCACCGATCAACTGCGGCAGGAGATCGTCGCGGCGGCAGGCCCGGAGGCCGACACGCTGCTCGCGCGTGCGGTGTTCGCGAACACCGCCGTCGACCGCATCGTGCCGGCGCAGCCGGAGGGCGGCGGCATCGACGTCACGGTGGAGCCGTACTTCGAGTGGGCGATCGAGGCCCGACCGTTCGGCGACACCCCGCCGCGCATCCCCGGCGCCCATTTCGTCGACGACCTCGCGCCGTACATCGAGCGCAAGCTCTTCACGGTGAACACCGGTCACGCCGCCACCGCGTACTTCGGCGCGCGTGCGGGCATCGAGCGGATCTCGGACGCCCTCGCGGACGAGGCGATCGCCGCGCAGGTGTCGGCCGCCCTCGAGGAGACCTCGGCGGTGCTGGTCGTCGAGCACGGGCTCGACCCCGCGGACCTCGCGCAGTACCGCGCGACCATCCTGGAGCGGTTCCGCAACCCTGCGCTCGTGGACACCGTGCAGCGCGTGGGCCGGCAGCCGCTGCGGAAGATCTCCCGGCACGAGCGCTTCATCGGCCCCGCCGCCATGGCGGCCGAGCACGGGCTGCCGACCGACGCGCTCGTGGCGGCCGTCGCTGCGGCGCTGGAGTTCGACGATGGCGCCGATGAGCAGTCGGTCGAGCTGCAGACCCTGCTGCGCACCGAGGATGCGGGCGACTTCACCGTCCGCACCACCGGTCTCGATCCCGAGCACCCGCTCTTCCCCGCCGTCCGCGACGCCGTGGCCCTCCGTCAGGCGGCTCTGGCCGGCTGAGGGGACGCGGCGTCCGGGGCCGAGGTAGCGTTGCTGCTGTGCAGAAGAAGCCCCGACGCCGCGTCCTGAAGCGAGTCCTGTGGAGTGTGGCGATCGTCATCCTCCTCGCCGTCGGGGGCATCCTCGTCTGGAGTCAGGTCGGCGTCATGGCCGCGGAACCCGAGCCGCTCGCCGCCGTCCGCGAGAACCCCGCTATCACGGTGACGGACGCGGACGAAGGCATCGTCCTGGAGCCCGCGGACGGCGCCTCCGACCGCGGGCTCGTCTTCATCCCCGGCGCGAAGGTCGATCCCTGGGCCTACGCGTCGATCCTCCAGGGCCTCGCGGAGGAGGGCACCACGGTCGTCATCACGCGACCCTGGCTCCATCTGGCCTTCTTCGACCCCCGCGGCCTCGGCTCCTTCACGAGCGCCGCGCCGGACATCGACGTCTGGGCGGTCGGCGGGCACTCCCTCGGGGGCGTGCGCGCGTGCCAGCTCGCCGCGGACGCCGACGCCCTCGTGCTGTTCGCCTCCTACTGCGCGACCGACCTCGCAGGAAGCGACCTGCCGGTGCTCAGCGTCTCCGGCAGCGAGGACGGCCTCTCCACCCCCGAGAAGATCGCGGACGCCCGATCCGAGCTCCCCGCGGATGCCGAGTTCGTCGAGATCGACGGCGCCTCCCACGCCTCCTTCGGCGACTACGGGCCCCAGTCCGGTGACGGCACCCCGACCATCGACGACGACGAGATGCACGCCGAGGTCACCGAGGTCGTCGGCCCCTTCCTGGAGCAGGTCGTCCCCTAGACCGCTCGCGGACCGCCCAGGACGGGATCGAGCAGCGGATGCAGGTGCCGGGTACCCAGCACCGCAGCGGCCGACCGCGCACCCGCTGTCAGCGCGGCCGGGATGTCGGCGCCGCCCAGCCGTGCGTCCAGGACACCGGCGAAGAACGCGTCGCCCGCGCCGTTCGTGTCGAGCACGGTGGCCGGTACCGCGGGCACCCGAAGCTCGATGCCGTCCGGTCCCACCGCCACCGCGCCGTCGGCACCGAGCGTGCACACGGCGAAGTCTGCGCCGGCCGCGACCGTGGCGCGGAGGAACTCGACGGGCGCGTCCAGTCGGTCGGCGTTGCAGAAGACCGCCGCGGCCGCGGCGAGGAACGGCCGGTGGTAGGCGTCG
This sequence comes from Zhihengliuella sp. ISTPL4, assembly GCF_002848265.1. Lineage (GTDB taxonomy): Bacteria > Actinomycetota > Actinomycetes > Actinomycetales > Microbacteriaceae > Microbacterium. Next base: position 214,485 of record NZ_CP025422.1, on the reverse strand, counting down.
TGGCCGTCGTAGTCATGAACGTCGACCCACAACGGCGACCCGCTCGCCGCGGCGAGGGGCAGCAGGCGCCGAGGCTCCGCAGCCAGGTCGAGCACGACGGCATCGGCGGCGGTCATCTCCGCGGCGAGAGCGGCATCCGCCACGCCGGAGGTCTCCGCCGGAGCGGAGAGGTACAGGGACACTCGGTCGCCCTGCGCCGTCATGAGGTTGAGGTGCCGCTCCGTGGTTCCGTCCGTCCACTGCGCGACCACCCCGGCCGCCTCCAGTGCCGCACGCACGCGGAGGCCGTCCTCGTCCTCCCCCACGATGGCGCGCAGCAGGACCGACCGCTCGAGTGCCCTGAGACTCAGCGCCTTGCCTGCGCTTGTACCGCCGACCGTCTCCCAACTCGCCCGCGCGAACTGCATGTGCGGCACGGGATCGGGGAGCCGATCGAGCAGGACCATGCGGTTCCAGGAGACCGGACCGGCGAGGAAGACGGAGGCGGGCATGCCCCCATCATCGCGCCCCGCACCGGTCACCCGATGCGCGACACCAGCGCGTCCAGGCCCATCCCATAGTCGATGCGCACGACGGGCAGCGCGAGCTTGTCCGTCCCGATCTCCACGTAGCCCGGTTCGATCGTCCGCCCCAGCTCATAGCCGGCCTGCGCGACACCCTGCTTGCTGGTGTCGTTGAAGTGTCCGAACGGATACGCCACCACTTCGCGGACGCCGAGGACATCGCCCGACGTGCTGAGGTCCGCGGCGATCTGGTCGGCGGTCCAGTTCACCATGCGCCCCTTACCGTCATCGCCGGGCTGGTGCATGTCGTGGGTGTGCGAGCGGCGCTGGACGTACACCGACGGCGCGGGGTCCTGACGATAGGCCGTGACCATGAACGACGTGCTGAGCAGCTTGTACCTGTCCACCACCGGCACCGCGAGATCGAACCACGACTGATCGGCATCGTCGTCCGTGATGATCACGCTCCGCGGCGGCAGCGAGAGACGCCCATCGATGAACGCGCTGAGCTCGTCCCAGGTCGGCAGGTAGAAGCCGGTGGTGGCTATGTGGTTCATGTGCGCCTCGAAGTCGCCGATGTACGCATGGTTGCCGCGGAGCCAGCCCTTCGCGCCCTCAGGGTCCGCGGTGAACTGGTGGTACATCAGGATGGGGATGCGCACGCCGGCGTCCGCGTTCGCCTCGGGCGTCGTCCATGCGGCGAAGAGTTCCACCTGCTGCTGCGCGCACACGACAGGATCGGCGCCGTTCACCCTGCCTTCGACGGCGAAGACCGCGGCAGCGTCGGCGCTGACGTACCAGCCGGCGAATACCCGACCGTCGAGCTGCGGGATGGGCAGCCCCTGATACCGTTCGTCCTGACGCTGGAGCATCGGCTCGGCGGGAGCACCGTCGCCCCGAAACGTCACGGCGCACGCTCGCAGGTCGTCCGCGTCCGCCACCATCTGCTGCGCCGGCGTGAGCGGGTGCGCGATCGTCGTGTCGTGCGCCTTCGCGAACGTCTTCTCCGCCGTGCGGTTCATCCACACGACGGCGGCGACGCCCCCTCCGACGACGACGGCCGCGACCACACCGACCGTCGTGATGACGGTGGCGCGTCCGCGCCGCTTTCTCCCCCCGGAGCGCATGTCAGGCGTCGAATCCCTCACCGATGATCTCGACGAGCTCCTCCCGCTCCTCGACCGGGAGGAAGGCCGCTGCTGCCGCGTTGAACTGGAACGCCTCGAGGTCGTCGAGGTCGTACTCGAAGGCCTGCACGAGGAGGGCCAGCTCACGGGTGAGAGAGGTCGCGCTCATCGTACGGTTGTCCACGTTCACCGTCACGGCGAAACCGAGCTGGTAGAGCAGATCGAACGGGTGGTCTGCCAGGCTGTCGCCCCACGCCGCGACGGCGCCCGTCTGCAGGTTCGACGATGGCGAGAGCTCCAGCGGGATCTCTCGGTCCCGCACCCAGCGGGCGAGGTCGCCGAAGCGCACCTGCACCTCGTCGCCCTCCTGCGTGACGACCTCGAGGTCCTCGGCGATCCGGACCCCGTGTCCGAGTCGGAGCGCACGGCCGTCCAGCAGAGCCGAGCGGATCGAGGCGAGCCCGGCCGCCTCCCCCGCGTGGACGGTGACCGGGAAGAAGTTCTCGGCGAGGTAGTCGAAGGCCGCGCGGTGATCCGACGGCGGGTAGCCGTCTTCGGGTCCGGCGATGTCGAAGCCCACGGCCCCGCGTCCGCGGAAGTCGACCGCGAGCTCGGCGATCTCCCGCGCGCGGTCCGTGTGCCGCATCGCGGTGAGAAGCTGACCGACGCGGATGCTGCGACCGTCCCGGTCGGCGGCGTCCTCCCCTTCCTCGATGCCCTGCTGGACGGCGTCGACCGCGTCCTCCAGCGACAGACCGCGGGCCTGGTGCTGCTCCGGGGCCCAGCGCATCTCGCCGTAGATCACCCCGTCCGCCGCGAGGTCCTGGACGAACTCGCGCGCGACGCGGGTCAGTCCCTCGCGGGTCTGCATGACCCCGGTGGTGAGCTCGAACGTCTTCAGGTACTCGACCAACGAGCCTGCGGCGCTCTTCTTCGCGAACCAGGACGCGAGCGCTGCCGGATCGGACGCGGGCAGCTCAAGACCGATCGCGTCGGCGAGCTCGATGATCGTGGCCGGGCGCACGGCACCGTCCAGGTGGTCGTGCAGCGACACCTTCGGCAGACTCCGCAGGGAGACGCCCTGGATGGCGATGTCGCCGTTCGCATCGATCGACATGGGGATCCTCCTCGGTGGCGGGGTGTGCGTCCAGGCTAGCGCCCGGGCTTCACGCCGTGATGCGCTCGCGGACGATCGACCCCGCGGCCGGCGCCTCGTCGCCGAGCTCCCAGGCGCCCTCGAGCGCCTCGATGGCCCGCGAGAACCGCGCCTCGTCCGCCGCCGAGAGCGTGAAGAGCGGCTGCCCCGCCGACACCCGGTCGCCGGGCTTCGCATGCAGGTCGATACCGGCCTCGAAGATCACCGGGTCCTCGGCGCGCGCGCGACCCGCGCCGAGACGCCACGCCGCGATGCCGAAGGGGAGCGCGTCCATCCGGGTCACGATGCCGTCCGCGGGCGCCGTGACGACGTGCGTCTCCCGTGCGACCGGAAGCGCCGCGTCGGGGTCGCCGTCCTGCGCGCGGATCATCGCCTTCCACGTGTCCATGGCGCGGCCGTCGTCGAGCGCCGCCTCCACGTCCGCATCGGGCTGTCCAGCCAGGGCGAGCATCTCCTTCGCGAGCGCGAGCGTGAGCTCGCGGACGTCGGCAGGACCGCCGCCCGCGAGGATCTCGACCGACTCGCGGACCTCGTTGGCGTTGCCGATCGCGCGGCCCAGCGGGACGTTCATGTCCGTCAGCAGCGCCGTGGTGGCGACGCCGGAGTCGGTACCGAGCGCGACCATCGTGCGGGCGAGCTCGCGGGCGCGGTCGATGTCCTGCATGAAGGCGCCGGAGCCGAACTTCACGTCGAGGACCAACGCGTCGGTGCCTTCGGCGATCTTCTTCGACATGATGCTGGAGGCGATCAGCGGAATGGCCTCCACGGTGCCGGTCACGTCGCGGAGCGCGTAGAGCTTCTTGTCAGCGGGGGCGAGACCCGACCCCGCGGCGCAGATCACGGCCCCGACGTCGCCCTGCATCTGGGCGAACATCTCCTCGTTGCTGAGCGCGGCGCGCCAGCCGGGGATCGACTCCAGCTTGTCGAGCGTCCCGCCGGTGTGACCGAGGCCGCGGCCGCTGAGCTGCGGGACCGCCACGCCGAACGAGGCCACCAGAGGCGCGAGCGGCAGCGTGATCTTGTCGCCGACGCCGCCCGTGGAGTGCTTGTCCACGGTCTTCTTTCCGAGGGTCGCGAAGCTCATCCGCTCCCCCGACGCGATCATCGCATCGGTGAGCACGCGGATCTCGTCGCGCTCCATGCCGCGCTGGAAGACCGCCATCGCGAAGGACGCCATCTGCGCGTCGGACACGTAGCCGCGCGTGTACGCGTCCACCATCCAGCGCAGGGCCGGCTCGGGGACGACGCCTCCGTCGCGCTTGGCTCGGATCACATCGACCGCGTCGAACGGTTCCACACTCATCGTCCTTCTCCCTCGGGTCCCTGAGCCTGTCGAAGGGCGCGCGGCCCGAACGCGTCGGGCAGCACTTCGTCGATCGTGCGGATGCCGGAGACCGTCTCCAGCAGCATGCCGGGAACGGCGTGCTCGAACAGCAGCTGCCGGCATCGGCCGCACGGCATGATCGTCTCACCGTCGTTGTTGACGCACACGAACGCGACGAGCTGGCCGCCGCCGGACATGAACAGGTCGCTCACGAGTGCGCACTCCGCGCACAGCGTGACGCCGTAGGAGGCGTTCTCGACGTTGCAGCCGGCGACGATGCGCCCGTCGCTGACGAGGGCCGCCGCTCCCACGCGGTAGCGCGAGTACGGCGCATACGCCTTGGTCATGGCCTCAGCGGCGACCTGGCGCAGCTCGTCCCAGTCGATATCCGTCATGGTGATGGTTCCTTCTTCCCTGCGGGTTCTACGACTTGATGTAGGGCTTGCCGCTCGCCGCGGGTCCCCGGATCTGCCCGGCGAAACCGGCGACTGCGAGCAGGGTGACGACGTACGGGAGCATGAGCATGAACTCGCCGGGGATCGGCGTCTTCAGGATCGACAGCAGGTTCTGCAGGTTCGTCGCGAACCCGAAGAGCAGGGCGGCGAGCGTGGCGCGGATCGGGTCCCACCGGCCGAAGATCACGGCCGCGAGGGCGATGAAGCCGAGCCCCGCGGTCATCTCCTTGCCGAACTGCGGGACCGAGACGAGGGTGAAGTACGCGCCGCCGATGCCGGCGATCGCGCCGGCGAGCAGCACGTTCCAGAACCTTGTCGGGTTGACCCTGATGCCGACCGTGTCGGCCGCCTGCGGGTGTTCGCCCACAGCGCGCAGCCGCAGGCCCCACCGCGTGCGGTACAAGCCCCAGGCGACGACGGCGACCGTGATGAACATGAGGTACACGATGAACGTCTGGTTGAAGAGCACCGGACCGATGATCGGGATGTCGCTGAGCAGCGGGATCCGGATGGGCGCGAAGCGCTCCGGGCTGTTCAGCTCGTTCTCGTTGGGGGCGAGGAGCGCCCCGTACAGGAAGCCGGTGAGGCCGGTGACGAGCACGTTGAGCACGACACCGACGATGACCTGCTCGACGAGGTACTTGATGGCGAACGCGGCCAGCACGCTCGCGACGAGCACGCCGCCGATCATGGCACCGATCAGGCCGACGAACGGGCTGCCGGTGATGCTGGACAGCAGCGCCGCCGAGAAGGCGCCGAGGAGCAGCTGTCCCTCGATCGCGACGTTGACGACACCGGCGCGCTCCCCGATGACGCCGCCGAGCGCGCCGAACACGAGGGGCACCGACAGCGACACCGCGCCGAACAGCAGGCTCGTGACCGGCACGAGACCGCCGGCGGCTGCCCAGACGAGGAACGCGAAGACCGCGAGCACCCCGTAGGCCACCATGAGCCAGATCGACGGGGCGCGGTAGGTCCAGGCCCGGAGGAAGGCACCGACCGTGAGGACGACGAGCACGGCGAAGACGACCCAGAAGGTCGACGCGGTCGGCAGTCCCACGTCGGGGAGCTCGAAGGCCGACGCACGGTCGCCGAGGCGGAAGGTGCTGATCCCGCTGCGCGGCACCGCGAGGAAGAGCACGGCCAGCAGCACGGTGACGATCGCGAGGCTGATCGGCGCCTTGAGGTGACGCTCCCGGACGGTGGCGAGCTGCACCGTGCCGTCGGCGGCTTCGGTCTGCACGAGCGACATCATGCCGTCACCGCCTTCTTCGCAGCCTTGGCTCTCGCCTTGGCCGCCTTCTCTGCGTCGGACTTGGGGAGGAAGAACACCGTGCGCAGCAGCGGCGGCGCGGCGATGAACAGCACGACGAGCGACTGCACGACGAGCACGATGTCGACGGGGATGTCCTGCGCCTGCATCGAGAACGAGCCGGCCTTTAGCGCTCCGAAGAGGATTCCGGCGGCGAACGTGCCCCACGCCCGGCTGCGGCCGAGGAGCGCGACCGTGATCGCATCGAAGCCGATGCCGGCGTCGATGGTCTCGGTGACGCCCGTGGTGACAGCGCCCTGGAGCTGATTCATGCCGGCGAGGCCGGCGAGGGCACCCGCGAAGAGCATCGCGTAGACGTACACGCGCTTGACGCTGATGCCGGCGGCGCGAGCGGCGTGCGGGTTCTCCCCCACCGCGCGCATCCGCATGCCCAGCGAGGAGCGCTCGATGAGCCACCACACGAAGATCGTCGCGATGACGACGATGACGAAGCCGAGGTCGAGCAGCGGGAACTGCGGGCCCAGAAGGGTCGGGAACTGCGCGTTCGCCGGCGTCGCCGACCCGAGTGCCTGGTTCGTGCCGGGCTTCTGCAGCAGGCCGGGCGTCCGGATCATCCACAGCAGCAGGTAGTACGCGATGTAGTTGAGCATGATCGTGAGGATCACCTCGTGTGCGCCCGTCCGCGCCTTGATGAGACCGGCGATGCCGCCCCACAGCGCGCCGCCGGCGATTCCGGCCAGCAGGGTGACCGGGAGGTGGAACCAGATCGGCAGGTCGAGGTTGAACGTCAGCAGGGCCGCGATCGCGACGCCGACGAGCATCTGGCCGCGGGCGCCGATGTTGAACAGGCCGACGCGGAACGCGAGCGCCACACCCAGACCGGCGGCGATCAGCGGAGCCGCGAAGCCCAGCGTGTTCGTCAGCGGTCGGATCTGCGCGGCGAAGTCGGCGCCGCGGGCGTTGAAGATCGCCCCGCGGAACAGCGCCTCGTAGCCGTTGTAGACGGCGTTCCAGGCCGCGGCGAACGTGTCGCTCGGCTTGTTGAAGAAGTACCCGGAGGCCTCCTGCACGTCCTCGTTGGTGAACGCGATGAGGATGCCGCCGACGATGAGCGCGAGCACGATCGCCAGGACGGTCGTGACCGCGCTCCCGCGGAGGATCTCCTTGAGGACGACGTTGCCTCGCGGGGGTGGGGGAACCTCGTCCGCCAGGCCCGTGCTGGGCGGCAGCTGCTCGGGAGGCAGCCCCTTCGTGACGTCTCCTGCCCCGGGTGTCGCGCCGCTCACGCGGTCACCTCCGTATCGGCCGCTCCGGCCATCATGAGTCCGAGTGTCTCCCGGGGCGTGTCACCGGGGACGATGCCGACGATGGTGCCGCGGTACATGACCGCGATCCGGTCGGCGAGGGCGGCGACCTCGTCGAGCTCGGTCGAGACGACGATCACGGGGATGCCCGCGTCGCGCGTCTCGATGATGCGCTTGTGGATGAACTCGATCGAGCCCACGTCGACCCCGCGGGTCGGCTGGGCCGCCACGAAGAGCCGCAGTTCACGGCTCATCTCGCGCGCGATCACGACCTTCTGCTGGTTGCCTCCGGAGAGGGTTCCTGCAGGGGTGTACGGCCCCTGCGTACGGATGTCGTACTCCGCGATGCGCTCCTTGGCGAAGTCCTCCAGGGCACCGCGGCGCAGGGTGCCGGCCCGGCTGAAGGCAGGGTCGTCCGAGCGGTCGAGGATGAGGTTCTCGGCGACCGAGAATCCGGCGACGAGGCCGTCTTCGGTGCGGTCCTCCGGGACGAATCCGACGCCGGCGTCGAGGATGCCGCGGACGCTCTTGCCCACGAGCTCGGTGCCGTCGAGGATGATGTTCCCCTCGATCCGAGCGGCGAGGCCGACGATGGCCTCCACGAGCTCGGTCTGGCCGTTGCCCTGCACCCCGGCGATGGCGAGCACCTCGCCGGGGCGGACCGTGAAGTCGACGTCGTCCACGACGATGGCCCCGGTCGAGGTGAGCACCCGGAGGTTCCGGACCTCCAGGCCTCCCTCGCCCACGCGCGGTGCCTCCTTGTGGACGGTCAGCTCGACGGCGCGGCCGACCATGAGCGAGGCGAGCTCGGCGTTGGTGGCGGTCGGCGAGGCCTCCCCCACGACGCGGCCGAGCCGGACGATCGTGATGCGGTCGGCGACCTCGCGCACCTCGCGCAGCTTGTGCGTGATGAAGACGATGGCGGTGCCCTCGTCGCGGAGCTGGCGCATGATGGCCATGAGCTCGTCGGTCTCCTGCGGCGTGAGCACGGCGGTCGGCTCGTCGAAGACGAGGACCTTCGCGTCGCGCGAGAGTGCCTTGATGATCTCGACGCGCTGCTGCACGCCCACCGGCAGGTCGCCGACGATCGCGTCCGGATCGATGTCGAACCCGAACCGCGCGGCGACCGCGCGCACATGCTCCCGCGCCTTCGCGATGTCGAGCGTGCCGAGCCCCTTGGTCTGCTCGTGACCGAGCATGACGTTCTCGGCCACCGTGAACACCGGCACGAGCATGAAGTGCTGGTGCACCATGCCGATGCCGGCCGCCATGGCATCGCCGGGGCCGCGGAAGTGCTGCACGACGTCGTCGAGGAGGATCTCGCCCTCGTCGGCCTGGTAGAGACCGTAGAGGACGTTCATCAGCGTCGACTTGCCTGCGCCGTTCTCGCCGAGGAGAGCGTGGATCTGACCGGGTTCGACCACGAGATCGATGTGGTCGTTCGCCACGAGGCTGCCGAATCGCTTGGTGATGCCGCGAAGTTCGAGCTTCATATCTGCACCTTATCCAGAAGAGTCACCGAGGAGAATCGTCGCCGTCCACAGTGCGGGGCGAGTGGCAGCCTGCGCCACTCGCCCCGTGCTGGGTACGGTTCCGACTCAGCGGGTGGGAGAGTTCTCGGACTCCACCGTGATGTCGCCGGAGATGATCTGCTCCTGCAAAGCGGACAGCTCGTCCATGAGGCCCTCGGGCAGGTCTGCCTCGAAGTCGCCGAAGCCGGAGAGCTTGACGCCCTCGTTCTCGAGCGTGCCGATGTAGGGCTCCGGGTCGAACTCGCCCGCTGCGGCGGCGAGCGTCGCGTCGCGGACGGCCACGTCGATGGCCTTCATGATCGAGACGAGCGTGATGTCGGCGACGCTGGGGTCGGCGACGGCGAGGTCGCTGTCCACGCCGAGCATCAGCGTGTCCTTGCCGCTGTCGTTGATCGCCGCTGCGGCGCTCTGATAGACCGGGCCGCCGACGGGCAGGATGACATCGACACCCTGGTCGAGCACGCCCTGGGCGGTCTGCTTGGCCGTGTCGTTGGCGTCGAAGCCGCCCGTGAAGGAGCCCTTCTGGGTGGCGGCGTCCCAACCGAAGACCTGGACGTCGGCCGACTTGTCCTCGTTGTACTTCTCGACACCGAGCTGGTAACCGTCCATGAAGACGGCGACCGACGGGATCTGCATGCCGCCGAAGGTGCCGACCTTGTTCACGCCGGCCTCCGCGGACCAGGCGGCCGCCGCGTAGCCACCGAGGTAGGCGGCCTGGGCGGTGTCGAAGACGAGGGGCTTGATGTTCGGGGCGTCGGTGGTGCCGTCGAAGTCGTTGTCGGCCCAGTCGTCGATGATCGCGTAGTCGATGTCGGGGTTCGCCAGCGCCGACTCGACCGTGGCGGCCGACAGCTTGAAGCCGACCGAGACGATGAGCGAGCAGCCCTCGGAGACGGCGGTCTCGAGGTTCGGCGCGTAGTCGTTGTCGTTCGCGGACTCGAACTCCAGCGGCTTGATGTCCAGCTCCTCCGCGGCGCTGTCCATGCCCTCCTTGGCGGACTGGTTGAACGACTTGTCGTTCCAGCCGCCGGCGTCGGAGATGAGGCAGGGCTTGAAGTCGGAGTCGACGGGAGCGGACCCGCCCTCGGACTCCTCGGTCGGCGCCTGACCGCAGCCGGCAAGAGCGAAGACGACACCGGCGGCGACCGTCGCGCCGAGCAGCTTCTTGGTGGTGGAGATGGTCACGGATGCCTCCCTCAACGAACCCGCGGCCATCGCGGATCGATCAAAGTTACCTAGTGTTTCGACGATCGTGCACGTCGGCCCCGGGCGCCCGGGCCAATGGTTACAAAGCTGAAATCAACCCTGCCGATGAGCATGGGGCGCTGCTCATCAGAGCACATCGCCCTGTCCGTTGAGTTTGAGCGACTCGACGACGCCCTTCACCCGCTGCGCGTTCTCGACCGTTGTCACCAGGAGCGCATCGGGAGTGTCCACGACGACGATGTCCTGCACGCCGACCAGACTGATGACGCGCGTGGTCTGACTCACGAGGATGCCGCTCGCCGCGTCGGTCAGCACGCGCGCCCGAGGGCCGAGGACCGCGAGATCGTTCTTCCGGCCGTTCGTGATCAGCTTCGTCAGCGACGCGAAGTCCCCCACATCGTCCCAGTCGAAGTGCCCGGGCACCACCGCGAGGCGTCCGCGGCGTGCGGCCGGCTCCGCGACGGCGTAGTCGATGGCGATCTTCTTCAGCCGGGGCCAGATGCGGTCGACGGCGGGTCCTCGCAGCTCTCGGTCGTCCCAGGCCTCGGCGAGCTCGAGGAGCCCGGCGTGCAGAGCGGGCTCGTTCGCGGCGAGTTCATCCAGCAGGACGCTCGCCTTCGCGATGAACATGCCGGCGTTCCAGAGGTAGGTGCGCTCGGCGAGGTAGGACTTGGCGGTCTCCAGGTCGGGCTTCTCCACGAAGCTCTCGACGAGCGCCGCCTCGCGGGCGCGCTCCACGACCAGCTCAGGGCCCTTCTTGATGTAGCCGAAGCCGACCGCCGGCTCGGTCGGCGCGATGCCGATCGTGCAGATGTAACCCTCCCTGGCGACCTCGACGGCATCGCGGACGGCGAACTCGAAGACCCGGGTGCCGCGGATCACGTGGTCCGCGCTGAAGGAGCCGATGATGACGTCCGGGTTGCGCCGATGCAGCACGGCCGCGGCCAGCCCGATCGCCGCCGCGGATTCGCGGGGCTCCGACTCCAGGAAGACGTTGAGGTCGGCGATGCCCGGGAGCTCCGCCTCCACCGCCGCGCGGTGGGCGCGACCGGTGACCACCGCGATCCGGTCCCGACCGGCGAGGGGCTCCAATCGGTCCCACGTGTCGCGCAGCAGCGAATGGCCGGATCCGGTGAGGTCGTGGAGGAACTTCGGGGCGTCCGCCCGGGACAGCGGCCACAGCCTGCTGCCGACGCCGCCGGCGGGAATGACCGCGTAGAAGTCTTGGATCGGCTCGCTCATGCAGGCCAGCGTACCGGCGGGCCCGACTTAGGGTCCCCTTCGTCGCCCGGGGCGTCCGCACGGGAATAGGATGGACACCGATCGGGCGTGCCTGACCCTCCTCCAGGTCGGATGTGGACGAAGCAGCGCACGCGACCGAAACACATCGATCCAGGGAGGACGACCGTGTCCACAAGCGCTCGCTTGACACCGTCGATTTCGGAAACCACGTCCAAGACCCCCCGCGGCACCCTCTACCGGGGTCGCGAAGGCATGTGGTCGTGGGTGCTTCACCGCATCACCGGAGTCGCCATCTTCTTCTTCCTGTTGGTGCACGTGCTCGACACGGCGCTGATCAGGGTGTCGCCGGAGGCGTACGACGCGGTCATCGGCACGTACAAGAACCCGGTCATGGCGATCGGCGAGGTCGTGCTCGTGGCGGGCATCGTGTTCCACGCCATGAACGGTCTGCGCATCATCGCCGTCGACTTCTGGTCGAAGGGCGCGCGCTACCAGCGCCAGCTCTTCTGGGGCGTGCTGCTCGTGTGGGGCATCATCATGGCCGGCTTCGTGCCGCGTCACCTGATGCTCGCGTTCGCCGGTTTCGGAGGAGGACACTGATGAGCGCGCAGACCGTCGCCGCTCCCGCCCGCCGTCAGCGCGGCATCAACCTCGAGAAGTGGGGCTGGGTCTTCATGCGCGTCTCGGGCGTCGTGCTCGTCGTGCTGATCTTCGGCCACCTCTTCGTCAACCTCATGGTCGGCGAGGGCATCCACGCCCTCGACTTCGCGTTCATCGCCGGCAAGTTCGCCACGCCGTTCTGGCAGTGGTGGGACGTGCTGATGCTCTGGCTCGCCCTCATCCACGGCGCCAACGGCATGCGCACGATCGTGAACGACTACGTGACCAACCCCACCGCACGCAAGGCGCTCATCTGGGCGCTCAGCCTGGCCGCGGGCCTGCTCATCCTCCTCGGCACCCTGGTCGTCTTCACGTTCGACCCGTGCCTGGGTGTGACCGAGTCGAGCACGCTGTGGGAGACCTGCCAGGCGCAGGGCTAGAAGAAGAGGCAAACGAGAAGTGACTACCCAGACGCAGGATTCCGTCGTCCGTGACGGCGTGCACTACCACCAGTTCGACATCGTCATCGTCGGCGCCGGCGGCGCCGGGATGCGGGCGGCCATCGAGGCCGGACCCGGCGCGAAGACGGCCGTGATCTCCAAGCTGTACCCGACGCGCTCGCACACCGGTGCCGCGCAGGGCGGCATGGCGGCGGCCCTCGCGAACGTCGAGGAGGACTCCTGGGAGTGGCACACCTTCGACACCGTCAAGGGCGGCGACTACCTCGTCGACCAGGACGCGGCGGAGATCCTCGCGAAGGAGGCCATCGACGCGGTCATCGACCTCGAGAACATGGGTCTCCCCTTCAACCGCACCCCCGAGGGCAAGATCGACCAGCGACGCTTCGGCGGCCACACGGCCGAGCACGGCAAGACCCCGGTCCGCCGCGCCTGCTACGCCGCCGACCGCACGGGTCACATGATCCTGCAGACGCTGTTCCAGAACTGCGTCAAGCTCGGCATCAACTTCTTCAACGAGTTCTACGTGCTCGACCTCATCACCGTGAAGGACGCGGCGGGTGCCACGCAGATCGCGGGCGTCGTCGCCTACGACCTCGCCACGGGCGAGCTGCACGTCTTCCAGTCCAAGGCCGTGATCTTCGCGACCGGCGGCTTCGGCAAGATCTTCAAGACCACCTCCAACGCGCACACCCTCACGGGCGACGGCGTCGGCATCGTGTGGCGCAAGGGCCTCCCCCTCGAGGACCTCGAGTTCTTCCAGTTCCATCCGACCGGTCTCGCCGGCCTCGGCATCCTCCTCACCGAGGGCGCCCGCGGCGAAGGCGCGATCCTGCGCAACGCCTCGGGCGAGCGCTTCATGGAGCGGTACGCCCCGACGATCAAGGACCTGGCGCCCCGCGACATCGTCGCGCGCTGCATGGTCCAGGAGGTCGCGGAAGGCCGCGGTGCGGGTCCCCACAAGGACTACGTGCTGCTGGACTGCACGCACCTGGGTGCCGAGGTCCTGGAGACGAAGCTCCCCGACATCACCGAGTTCGCCCGCACGTACCTGGGTGTCGACCCGGTCGTCGAGCCGGTCCCGGTGATGCCGACCGCGCACTACGCCATGGGCGGCATCCCCACGAACAACAACGGCGAGGTGCTCGCGGACAACGACACCGTCGTCCCCGGGCTCTACGCCGCCGGCGAGTGCGCCTGCGTCTCGGTGCACGGCGCCAACCGCCTCGGCACCAACTCGCTGCTCGACATCAACGTGTTCGGCAAGCGGTCGGGCCGCAACGCGGTCGAGTACGTCAAGACGGCCGAGTTCGTCCCGCTGCCGGAGAACCCCGCCGCCTTCGTCTCCGACATGCTCGAGGGCCTGCGCAACAACCAGGGCACCGAGCGGATCGCCGTGCTGCGCAAGACGCTGCAGGACGAGATGGACAAGGGCGCGCAGGTGTTCCGCACGCACGAATCCCTCCAGCACGTCCTCGGAGTGATCGCGGAGCTCCGCGAGCGCTACAAGAACGTGCACGTCGACGACAAGGGCCACCGGTTCAACACCGACCTGCTCGAGGCCGTCGAACTGGGCTTCCTGCTCGACATCGCCGAAGTCGTCGTCTACGCCGCGCAGAACCGCGAGGAGAGCCGCGGCGGCCACATGCGCGACGACTTCCCGAAGCGCGACGACGAAAACTACATGAAGCACACCATGGCGTACCTCACGGGCGACCCGCACTCCTCCGACCCGAGCGATCACATCAAGCTCGACTGGAAGCCGGTCGTCTTCACCAAGAACGACAAGGGCGAGTTGAACTACCCGCCGATGGAGAGGAAGTACTGAGCATGTCGAACGCCATCGCCGAAGCGCCGGCCGAGACGACCGAAGACACCGGGATCCAGTCCTTCATCGTCACCTTCAACATCCGCCGGTTCGACCCCGAGGTCGACGCCGAGCCGCACTGGGTCGACTACGACGTGGAGCTCTACTCCACCGATCGCGTGCTCGACGCCCTGCACAAGATCAAGTGGGAGGTCGACGGCTCGCTGACCTTCCGCCGCTCCTGCGCCCACGGCATCTGCGGCTCCGACGCCATGCGCATCAACGGCCGCAACCGTCTGGCCTGCAAGACGCTGATCAAGGACCTCGACATCTCGAAGCCGATCTACGTCGAGGCCATCAAGGGCCTGCCGCTGGAGAAGGACCTCGTCGTCGACATGGAGCCGTTCTTCGCGTCGTACCGCGAGGTGCAGCCGTTCCTCGTCGCGAACTCCGTGCCGGAGAAGGGCAAGGAGCGCACACAGTCCATCGCCGACCGCGAGATCTTCGACGACACCACCAAGTGCATCCTCTGCGCCGCGTGCACCTCGTCGTGCCCCGTGTTCTGGACCGACGGCCAGTACTTCGGCCCGGCCGCGATCGTCAACGCGCACCGCTTCATCTTCGACTCGCGCGATGACAACGCCGCCGTGCGGCTCGACATCCTCAACGACAAGGAGGGCGTCTGGCGCTGCCGCACGACCTTCAACTGCTCCGAGGCCTGCCCCCGTGGCATCGAGGTCACCAAGGCCATCGCCGAGGTCAAGCAGGCGGTCCTCCGCGGCCGTCCCTGACGACGACACAGGCATCCACGCGCGAACAGGCGGTCCCGGACGGGGCCGCCTGTTCTCGCGTCTGCGCCTGTTCTCGCGGAGGCAGGCCTGGCGCGCGAAGGCGGGCCAGCGCTTGGGTAGGGTGGGGGCGTGTCCGAGCCCGGTTCGGCGACCGACGGTCGCCTCGATGCCGCGGTCGAGCGCGCGACCGCGCTGACCCGACGCACCCTCGGTCTCTTCCCGGTGCGGGTGTGGCGGCACTTCCTGCAGCACAACGGCTTCCTGCTGGCCGCCGGCGTGAGCTATCAGGCGCTCTTCGCCATCTTCGCGGCGATCTACCTCGCGTTCGCCATCGCCGGTCTCTGGCTCGGCGGCAGCGAGGAGGCCGTGAACGGGCTCATCGAGATCATCAACAACTACATCCCGAACCTCATCCTGGACGAGGGCGGCGTCTTCACGCCCGCTCAGGTGCAGGAGATCGCCGCGAGCACCACGGGAGTGCTCGGCGTGACCGGACTCATCGCGCTCGGGACGGTCATCTGGACCGCGATCGGTTGGGTGACCTTCTCCCGGCGGGCCGTCCGGGACATCTTCGGCCTGGAACCCGACCGACGCAGCTACCTGCTCCTCAAAGCGAGGGATCTGCTGGCCGCCCTCATCTTCGGCGTCTCGCTGGTCCTCGGCTCCGCGCTCAGCTCCGCCAGCGCCGCCGTGCTGAGCTGGGTGCTCTCGCTTCTGGGCTGGGACGCCGGATCGGACGGCCTCAACCTCGGCATCCGGATCGGCACGGTGCTCGTGTCGTTCGTCCTGCTGACCGGGGCATTGGCGGCGATGGTGCGCTTCCTCACCGGCACCTCGCTGCACTGGGGCACCATCTGGCCCGGTGCCCTCCTCGGCGGCGCGGCCATGACGGTGCTGCAGTTCGGAGTCGGGTTCCTGCTGAGCTATACGCCCTCGAATCCCCTGCTGGCCACCTTCGCGATCTTCGTCGGCCTCCTGCTGTGGTTCCGCGTGAACGGGGTGGTCACGCTCGTCGCCGCGTCCTGGATCGCCGTCGCCGCCCAGGACCGCGACCTCCCACTTCTGCTGCCGACCGACGCCGAGCGGCGCGTGGCCGAGCACGCCACGCTGCTCTCGGCCGCACGGATCCGCCTCCGCGACGCCGAGGCGGCGCGCGACGCGGCCCCCTGGTATCGGAGCTGGGCGGCGGGTCACGCCGTCCGCGAGGCGGAAGATGAGGTCGCCCGGCTCGTGGCCTCCGCTCCCCCGCCTGCACCCCCGGCCTCCCCCCTGGCTCAGCGTCTGCTGTCGGAGCTCGACCGCCGCCAGAACCGCGATGTCGGCGGTGCTCGTTAAGCTGGAGGAATGCCTCACCTGCGTATCGCCTCGGTCAACGTCAACGGGATCCGGGCGGCCGCCCGCAACGGGATGAGCACCTGGCTGGACGCCGCCGACATCGACATCCTCACGCTGCAGGAAGTGCGCGGGCAGGACGAGCACATCGAGGCCGCCCTCCCCGGCTGGACCTTCGTGCACGATGAGGCCACGGTCAAGGGGCGCGCGGGTGTCGCGATCGCCAGCCGCCTCCCCGCACTCGCCTCCCGGGCGGACTTCGGCCCGGAGGACTTCGACTCCAAGGGCCGCTGGATCGAGGCCGACTTCCTGATCGGAGACCGTCCGCTCACCGTCGTCAGCGCCTACGTGCACTCCGGCGAGGCCGACACCCCGAAGCAGGACGAGAAGTGGAAGTTCCTCGACGCGTTCGAGGCACGTCTGGCGAGCCTGAACACCGACGACGCCCTCGCCCTCGTCACGGGCGACCTCAACGTGGGGCACCGCGAGCTCGACATCAAGAACTGGCGCGGCAACCGCACCAAGGCCGGCTTCCTGCCGCGCGAACGCGCCTACTTCGATCGCTTCCTCGGTGAGGCCGGGACCTCGGTCACCGGCGTCGACGGCTCGGTGGGCACGGGCCTCGGCTGGGTGGACGTCGGCCGTCGCTTCCACGGCGAGGTGGACGGGCCGTACACCTGGTGGTCCATGCGCGGGAAGGCGTTCGACAACGACTCGGGATGGCGCATCGACTATCACCTGGCGACGCCCGCACTTGCCGAGCGCGTCCAGGCGTACCACGTGGCCCGTGCGGCCGCGTACGACCAGCGCTGGAGCGACCACGCGCCGGTCGTCGTCGACTACACCTACTGACCCGGGTCCGGACGCTCGGAGGGCGACGGATCCGACTCCCGATACCAGCCGCGGTACTGCAGCACGGTGCCGAGCACGGGGTTCACGGCGCGCATGTCGATCGTGCGCCGGCGGTGCTCGGCGTCCCAGCCGTCGACGAGGTCCACGCGCACGCCGAGCGGTCCGGGCAGAGCGAATCGCCGCCCGAACAGCCGCAGGGCGACCCGGACGGTACGCATCCGCAGGAAGCCCTCCGCCGTCACGCTGCACTCCTCGATGAGCTCGACGCGGCCCCGGGCACCGAGGAGGTTCCGGACCAGTCCCGGTCGCACGCTCACCGTCAGCCGATCCACGATCCGTGCGGTCCGCCCGGGGAAGAGGAACTCGCGCGTGGAGTCGAGCGTCGCGCGGCCCGTCGCCGCGCGCCCGGTCGTCGTGCGCAGCACGAACGGCACGTCCCGCCCCGACATCGGCACCAGCAGCCCCGGTCCCACGATCGGACGCGCGAGAGCCGCCCAGCGGCCGAACCGGCTCCCCGCGACCGCGAACACCCCCTCCGCGTGCCCCGCCGGGACGGGAGCACGGTACTGCGCGAGGATCTCCGGGTGCAGGCGCTCCGCCTCCACGCCCAGCGCGTCGAGGAACACCTGTCCTCGCGTCAGGGGCATGCCGTCCGTCATGACGTCAGCGTAAAGGATGCGACGGCGCCGGGCACCGCGGCGCAGGCGCATAGGATTGACGGGTGAACAAGCCTCGCCTCTACTCCGGAATGCAGCCCTCCGCCGACTCCCTCCAGATCGGCAACTACATCGGCGCACTCCTGCAGTGGCGGGAGCTCCAGACCTCGTACGACGCGTTCTTCTCCGTCGTCGACCTCCACGCCCTCACCGTCGCCCAGAACCCGGCGGAGCTGCGCGAGAAGACCCGCCGCACCGCCGCGCAGTACATCGCCGCGGGCATCGAGCCGTCGCAGTCGACGCTGTACGTGCAGTCGCACGTCCGCGCCCACGCCGAGCTCGCCTGGATCCTCAGCACGATCACCGGCTTCGGCGAAGCCGGACGGATGACGCAGTTCAAGGACAAGTCGGCCCGCTACGGCGCCGATGCGACCAGCGTGGGCCTCTTCACCTACCCGGTACTCATGGCCGCCGACATCCTGCTCTACCAGACCGACGTCGTACCGGTCGGCGACGACCAGAAGCAGCACGTCGAGCTCACCCGCGACCTCGCCGAGCGCTTCAACTCGCGGTTCGGCGAGACCTTCACGGTGCCGGTCCCGGTCATCCAGAAGGAGACCGCGCGCATCTACGACCTGCAGAACCCGACGGCCAAGATGTCGAAGTCGGCCGAGAGCGATGCCGGTGTGCTGTGGATGCTCGACGACCCGGCGAAGTCGGCCAAGAAGATCATGCGCGCGGTGACCGACAACGAGGGCACCGTGCGATTCGATCGGGAAGCCAAGCCCGGCGTCTCGAACCTCCTGACCATCTATGCCGCGCTGACCGGACGCCAGATCCCCGCGATCGAGGACGAGTACGCGGGCCGCGGCTACGGCGACTTCAAGAAGGGCCTGGCCGAGGTCGTCGTGGAGGAGTTCGCTCCCGTGCGCAGCCGTGCCCTCGAGCTCCTCGACGACCCGGCGGAGCTGGACCGGATCCTCGCCGAGAACGCCGCCCGTGCCGATGCCGTCGCCGACCGGACGCTGTCCGACGTGTACGACCGGGTCGGACTGCTGCGCCGGGTCTGACCACCCGACCACCCTAGGATGACAACGTGACCGATCCGCAGCTGCCCCCTCCGCCCGGCGCCGTGCCGCCGGTACCCCCGGCGCCCTCGTTCCCGCAGGAGTCGGTCGCCGGTGCGGTCCCGCCGCCTCCGCCGGCGTATGCATCCGCACCGGTCGCCCCGTACGCCCCTGCGGGCGGCTACGGCCAGCCGGCGGCTCCCGCCGCGCCTCCGGGGGCATACCAGGTTCCCGTGGGCGGCTATGCCGCCCCCGCGGGAACGTACACCGCACCGGAGACGACGCCGAAACGTTCCGGCGCGCTCGGCCTGCTCGCCCTCGGCCTTTCGATCCTCGCCGCCGTCATCGTGCCGATCATCGGCGGCGTCAGCGCGTTCGAGGTCGGCCGCCGCCTCCCGCAGGGCATCAGCGGGTCGACGAGCGATCTCGGATTCCTGTCGCCCGCGCGCGACCAGGTGCTGTGGACGGAGCTGTCGTTCTGGGCCGGCACGCTGCTCGGCATCGCCGCGATCGTGCTGGGGATCATCGCGATCCGCAAGAAGCAGGGGCGCGGAGCGGGCATCGCCGCACTCATCGTCGCCGTGCTCGGCGCGGTCGTCTTCTTCGTCGCGGTGTTCACGGCCTTCGCCGTCGGCGGAGCCGCGGGCTACGCCACGTTCACCACCTGACCCTCGCGGCGGGCCGCCGCGTCAGCGAGGGGCGTGGTGCTTCTGCTGGGCGGCGAGCAGCCCTTCGTCGACGAGGAGCTCGACGGCGTCTGCGGCATCGCCCACGAGGAGCGGCAGGTTCGCGCGCTCGTCCTTGCCGAACGGGGAGAGCACCCAGTCCGCCGGGTCCTGTCGTCCCACCGGCCGGCCGATACCCACGCGCACCCGGGGGAAGTCCGGACTCGTGAGCGCCTTGGCGATGTCGCGGACCCCGTTGTGCCCGCCGTGTCCTCCCCCGGTCTTCAGCTTGACCGTGTCGAACGGGATGTCGAGCTCGTCGTGCACGACGATCACGTGGTCGAGGGGGACGGAGTAGAACCGGGCGAGGGCGGCGACGGGCGTGCCCGAGACGTTCATGAAGGTGTTCGGCTTCGCGAGGACGAGCTTGTCGGCGCCGGGGCGCAACCAGGTCTCGACGACCCGTGCACCGCCCTTGTGCTCCCGAAAGCTCTCCCCGCGGCGGGCCGCGAGCTCGTCGACGACCATCTGGCCGATGTTGTGGCGGGTCGCCTCATAGCGGGGTCCCGGGTTGCCGAGACCGACCACCAGCCAGGTCGCTGCCATTCCTCGTCCTCTCTCGCCGGAGCCGTCGCCCCGGTCAGGATACGACGGAGGGGACGCGATCCGATCGCGTCCCCTCCGTGATGAAGCAGGCGGAGATCACTCCGCGGCGGCCTCCTCGGACGCCGCAGCGGACTCGCCCTCCGCGGACTCGCCCTCGGTCTCCTCGTCCTCGACCGGAGCGGCCGGGACGGAGATGGCGACCACGAGGACCTCGCCGTCGGTGAGGAGCGTCGAGCCCTTCGGGAGGGTCACGTCGGCGGCGGTGATGTGCGCGCCCTCTTCCAGACCCTCGACCGAGACCTCGATGTTCTCCGGGATGTGCGTGGCCTCGGCCTCGACCTGGATGGTCGTGGCGTCGAGGTTGACGATGGTGCCGGCAGCCGGCTCACCGGTGACGACGACAGGAACGTCGATGGCGACCTTCTCGCCCTTCTTCACGACCAGGAGGTCGATGTGCTCGATGATCTGGTGCACCGGGTCCTTCTGCACGTCCTTGACGAGCGCGAGCTGCGAGGTGCCCTCGATGTCGAGGTCGAGCAGCGCGTTGGCGCGACGGATGATCAGGGAGACCTGGTGGCCGGGCAGGGCGACGTGGACGGGCTCGGTGCCGTGGCCGTAGATGACCGCGGGGATCTTGCCGGCGGCGCGCAGACGGCGGGCGAAGCCCTTGCCGAAGCTGCTGCGCAGCTCGGCGTGGACCGTGGTGTCTTCAGACATGAGGTTCTCCTTCGGGCACGCAGCGAAGGCGCCGCGCGGTGGTCTTGGAATTGTGGACTCGAACGCGGACGCGTGAGGAAAGCCACCGGGCTTGCTTCGCCGCGTCGATCACGGACGTCCGCGCACGCGCAGAAGCGTCCCTCGCCGAGGTACGCCTCCATGGTACCGGATGACCCGATAGGCTGAGGACACCGGTCCCCACTGCAGAAATTCGGAGTACCCCCATGCTCGACGGCGCCTTCCTCTCTCACGTCCTCCTCTGGCTGATCGGCGCCATGTCGGTGTGCGCGGCCGTCGCCACGGGTGCGGCCCTGTTCTCCCTCGGCCGTTCGAGCTACCGCAAGGACTGAGCCTCTCCCGGCGTTCCCGTCACGGCGGCGAGCGCCTCACGGATCGTCGCCAGCTCCTGCGCCAGTGGAAGATCGGCGTCGACCCGGACCCCGGACTCGTCGTCCGCCAGCGGTTCCAGCGCATCGAGCTGGGAATCCAGGAGCGAAGCCGGCATGAAGTGATCGGGCCGCCCGCCCAGCCGCTCCGCGAGCGTCTCCCTTTCGACGCAGAGCTCCGCGAAGAACGCGTCCGGCGCCTCCGCACGGATCGCCTCGCGGTACCGCCGTCGCAGCGCGGAGCAGGCGACGACGATGCGGGTCTCGGCGGCGAGCGTCCGCCCGACCACACCGAGCCACGGCATCCGATCCTCGTCGTCGAGAGGGATGCCCGCCGCCATCTTGTCCACATTGGTCAGCGGATGCAGATCGTCACCGTCCACGAAACGCGCTCCGAGACGCTCCGCCAGCGCCGCGCCCACCGTCGACTTCCCGGAGCCGCTCGGCCCCATCACGACGATGCGCACGCTCATGCTCCCCTGCCGCCGATCCTCAGTAGAACTCGACCGTGTCGACCACCGCACGCAGCTCCCGGCCGTCGAGCAACCGGGTGGCGTTCTCGGCGAACCGCCGCGCGATGCGCTCTTCCTCCTTCGAGCTGAGCGCCGCCGTGTGCGGGCTGACGAGGACGCGCGGGTGCGCCCACAGCGGGGAGTCGGCAGGCAGGGGCTCCTCCTCGAAGACGTCCAGCCCGGCGAAGCCGACCCTGCCGTCGTCGAGCGCACCGAGCAGCGCCGCCTCGTCGACTACACTGCCGCGCCCGACGTTGGTGAGGATGGCGCCGGGCTTCACCGCCCGCAGGACGTCCTCTCCGATGAGGTGTCTGGTCTGCTCCGTGCCGGGCAGCGTGACGACGATCGCGTCGACCTCCCCCACCGCGTCCACGAGCTCATCCAGCGCGATGAGGCGGTCGACGCCCTCGACCGGGCGCCCGGAGCGGCTGGTCCCCCACACCCGAGCGCCGAGAGCGTGGAAACGACGGGCACACTCCGCCCCGATGCCGCCGAGTCCCACCACCAGCACCGTCATCTCGTCGACCTGGCGCATCTCCCACCGCTCGGGCCACACGCGCTGATCCTGATCCGCACGCAGGCGCGGGAGGTCCTTCGCACCGGCGAGCACCGCGAAGAGGGCGAACTCGGCGAGGGTGCCGCCGTGGACACCCGCGCTGGTGGTGAAGACGATGCGGTCGAGGTCGGCGCGGTCGAGTCCCGCGGCCTTGACGGTGCTGCCCCCGCCCGCCGCCGTGGTCATGACCCACCGCAGCCGCGGGTTGGCGGCCACCGTCCGCGACAGGGCTTCGGGGTCGACGTCGGGGATGCCGAAGAGGACGTCGGCGGAATCGACGAGGTCATCGAACGCCCGCTGCTGCTCCGGGGTCCGACGGAAGTCCGGATCCCCCGACCAGTCGGCAGGGCCGCGCATCGGCGGGACGAGTGCCGCATCCCGGATGACTTCGAGGCGCGGCTCGAGCTCCTCGATGAGACCGCACAACTCCTCCGCCAACGGCACCGCGACGACGGCGCGGACCTTCTTCTCGGACTCCGTCACGACCGACTCCCTCCAGCTCCTCTGCTCCCCTCAGCGTAGAGGGCCGGAGCATCCCCGCCGCCCGGCGCGGCGGTCCTTGACGGCGATGCGTCACGGGTGCGCCTCGATCCACCGGTCAGCGATACGCTGAAGACAACCCTTCTTCACGATCGAGGAGCCTTCCGTGCCCGAAGCATCAGCGAACATCGGAGTCGTCGGACTCGCCGTCATGGGGTCGAACCTCGCCCGTAACCTCGCGAGCCGCGAGGGCAATACCGTGGCGATCTTCAACCGCAGCTACGAGAAGACGCAGACCCTCCTCGACGAGCATCCCGAGGCGGGTTTCATCCCGGCGAAGACGTACCAGGAGTTCGCCGACTCGCTGCAGAAGCCGCGCACCGCGATCATCATGGTCAAGGCCGGCGCTCCCACCGACGCCGTGATCGACTCCCTCGTCGAGGTCTTCGAGCCGGGCGACATCATCGTCGACGGCGGCAACGCGTACTTCCCCGACACCATCCGTCGCGAGAAGGCGGTCCGCGAGACCGGTATCAACTTCGTCGGCGCCGGCATCTCCGGCGGCGAAGAGGGCGCTCTCACCGGACCGTCGATCATGCCGGGCGGCTCGGACGAGTCCTGGGTCACGCTCGGGCCCATCCTGAAGTCCATCGCGGCGGTCGCCGAGGGCGAGCCCTGCGTGACGCACGTCGGCCACGACGGCGCCGGCCACTTCGTCAAGATGGTGCACAACGGCATCGAGTACGCCGACATGCAGCTCATCGCCGAGGCCTACGACCTCATCCGCCGCGGGACCGGCAAGACGCCCGCGGAGATCGCCGAGATCTTCGCGGAGTGGAACCGCGGCGAGCTCGAGTCGTACCTCATCGAGATCACCGCCGAGGTGCTGCGGCAGGTCGATGCGTCTACCGGCAAGCCGCTGGTCGATGTCATCCTCGACCAGGCCGGCGCCAAGGGTACCGGCGCCTGGACCGTGCAGACCGCTCTCTCGCTCGGCGTCCCGGTCTCGGGCATCGCCGAGGCGACCTTCGCCCGCTCCCTCTCCTCACACCCCGAGCAGCGTGCGGTCGCCGCGACGCTTCCCGGTCCGGACGAGGAGTTCACGGTTCCCGCCGACGAGGTCGAGGCTTTCGTCGAGGACGTCCGTCTGGCGCTCTACGCCTCCAAGATCGTCGCCTACTCGCAGGGCTTCGACGAGATCCGCGCCGGCGCCGCCGAGTACGGCTGGAACATCGACCTCGGCGCGATCTCGAAGATCTGGCGCGGCGGCTGCATCATCCGTGCGCAGTTCCTGAACCGGATCGCCGACGCCTACGCCGAGACCCCCGACCTTCCCGTGCTGATGACCGCGCCGTACTTCGCCGAGGCCCTCACGCGCGGCCAGGCGGCCTGGCGCCGCGTGGTCGTGACCGCCGCACAGTCCGGCATTCCGGCGCCGGCGTTCTCGTCGTCGCTGTCGTACTACGACGGCATCCGCGCTGACCGCCTGCCTGCGGCTCTGGTACAGGGTCAGCGGGACTTCTTCGGCGCGCACACCTACAAGCGCATCGACAAGGAGGGCACCTTCCACACGCTGTGGTCGGGCGACCGCTCCGAGATCGAGGCCGAAGACACGCACTGACCTCACGCCGCGAAGGGCCGGGCACCCGCAGGGTGCCCGGCCCTTCGCGCGTCAGACGAGGATGTTGTGGTTGCGGCGGAACACGTTCTGCGGATCCCACTGCGCCTTCACCGCCCGCAAGCGCTCGTAGCCGTCGCTGTCGTACATGCCGGAGACGGTTTCCGGCCGCTCGGCGTCGACGAAGTTGCTGTACTCGGCGAGGCGGCCGGTGACGATCCGCTGCGCATCGGCGGCGGCCTTCTCACGCCCCTGCTCGTCGAGCAGCCCGGGGACGTCGAAGGCGCCGGCCATGACGAACCACGTCGCGGTGCGCGCGGGAAAGGCCGTCTCCTCCTGTGGAACGTCGCCGAACGCCCCACCGAGCGACCGGAGGAAGACGACCGAGGCGGGGAACTCCCGCCGATAGGCCACCAGCCGATCGATGAGCTCGTCGTCGAGGTCGGCGACGAGACCGTTCCCGCCGAGGAAACCGGGAGGAGCAGGGGCCTCGCCGCCCTCCGGCTGCGGCATCTCCATCAGGATGTCGCGATAGGCGGGCTCGGTGATCTCTGTGGTGACACCGTCGAGCGCGGTGATCGGCGCGAGCTCCACGCGGAGCGCTTCCGGGTCGGGTCCCGCCCACACGGCGGTCAGCCGGGCACCCGCCGGAGCGCTCGGATCCATCGGCGGCACGTCCATGTACGTGACGGTGAGTTCGCGCGGGGCATCGCGGAGCAGTTCGCGCGCAGCCCGGAGCACGGCCGTTGCGTCGCCTTCGACGACGGACTCGGCCAGCGCGATCCCCGGGAGGCGATGCGCCTCGAAGTCGAAGCGGGTGACGATGCCGAAGTTTCCTCCACCGCCGCGCAGCGCCCAGAAGAGATCGGGATGCTCCGTGGCGGACGCCTCCACCACGTCCCCTGTCGCGGTGACCACCTGGGCCCCGACGAGCTGATCGACGGCGAGGCCCCAGGCGCGGACCATCCAGCCGATGCCGCCGCCGAGCGTGAGGCCGCCGACGCCGACGCCGGCCGTGTCACCGGAGCTCAGGGCGAGGCCGTGGGCGGCGAGGGCCTTCGCGACATCGCCCCAGACGGCACCGCCGCCGATGCGCACGGCCGTGCCGTCGACCTCGATCGAGGAGAGCTCCCCGAGTTCGAGACGCAGACCGGGAGCGGGGGCGTGGGACCAGGGCCCGTGGCCGCCGGAGACGACGGTCAGGGGGACTGCCTCCTGACCGGCGGCGCGGACGAGCGCGGCGACCTCGGAGACGGTGGAGGGACGGTGGACGGCGGGCTGTGCGGATTCGACGTGGTCGACCATGAGCACACGGTAGACCCGGGGTCGGACATCGCGGAAGAGGGGCGCTCGCCGTCCGCCCCTCCCCCGCGCCGCCGGCTATCGGGTGATGTCCCTCACCGTCCCCTGCGTCAGACGCAGCCGCTTCGTCGCGCGTCGCGCCACCGCGGAGTCGTGCGTGACGACGACCATCGTGATGCCCTCCGCGCACAGCCGCTCGAGGAGGTCGAGGATCTCGTCGCGCATCCTCTCGTCGAGGTTGCCCGTCGGCTCGTCCGCGAGCAGCACCCGGGGGCGCTTGACGATCGCCCGCGCGATCGCGACACGCTGCTGCTGTCCGCCGGACAACTCCGCGGGGCGATGGTCTCCGCGGTCCTCCAGGCCGACGTGCGCGAGAGCGGCGGCGACGCGGGTCCGTCGTTCCGCCCGGTCGATGCCGAGCGGCTCCAGGGCCATGTCGACGTTCTCCGCCGCCGTCAGCGTCGGGATCAGGTTGAACCCCTGGAAGACGAAGCCGATCTCCTGCGCGCGGATCCGCCCCAGCTCCGACGGCGACGCCGACGACAGTTCACGGCCGTCCAGCTGCAGCGTCCCGGAGGTCGGGGTGTCGAGCGCCCCCAGCAGCTGCAGCAGCGTCGACTTGCCCCCTCCGGTCGGCCCCTGGATCGTGACGAAGGCGCCGGGCATGATCTCCAGGTCGACGCCGGTGAGCGCCGTCACCGTCCGTCCCCTCCGCGTATAGGTGCGGGTGACGCCCGTCGCCCGGTACAGCGGGGGCGCCGCCGACGGGGCCGGAACACGGGCCTCGGAATCCGTCATCGTGGTCATCTCGGTCTCCTTCTCTCCTGTGTGGTTCGCGACGTCGCTCATGCGACGGACCGCAGGGCCTCGGCGGGGCTCAGCCGCGCGGCCCGCCAACCTCCGAAGGCGCCGGCGACGAGCCCGCCCAGCACCGCGAGGCCCACGGCGGCGACGAGCACCCAGGGGGTCAGCGGTGCCTGCAGCACGATGTCGGCGGTCTCCGCGCCCGGGGCCATGCCGCCGGGGCCGCCGAAGCCGCCTCCTCCCTCCGGGCCTCCGCCGACGGCCGTGGAACCGGCAGCCACGGTCGGCTGCACGACGGTGATGATCAGGATCCCGGCGAGGCCGAGCACGAGACCTGCCGCTCCTCCGAGGAGGCCCTGCACCATCGACTCCCCGGCGACCTGGCGCACGACGCGACCGTTCGACCACCCCATCGCCTTGAGCGTGCCGAACTCGCGGGTGCGGCGGCCGACGCCGGAGAGGGTGAGGAGCACCGAGAGCAGCACGGCGACGGCGAGGACGATGATCGACAGCCAGGTGCCGAGGTTCGTGACGAGCGCTGTCGCGTTCGAGAGCGAGCCGGACACGGTCGCCGCGAGCTCGGACTGCGAGGAGACGGTGGCGTCGGGAAGCTCCTCCGCCAGGGCCGTCTGCACCTCGTCGATGGACGACGCCGAATCCGCCTGCACGTACACGGTGGAGATCACGTCCTCCACCCCGGCCAGCTCCTGCGCGGTGTCGAGTGGGAGATAGACGTCCGCCGCGGTGTCTGCGGCATCCGAGGCCGAGGTGAGGAGGCCGACGACCTCGACGTCGGAGCCCGCGACGTCCAGGGTGTCGCCGACGGCGATGTCCTCGGTCGCGGCGTACGTGCTGTCCACCAGCGCGACAAGCTCTCCGCTGTCGTCGGCGTCCAGCCCGCGCCCCTCCCCGATCTCGGCGGAGGCCAGCGGGCCGACCTCCGACGCGGACGGGTCGATGCCCAGGACGGTGAACGAGTCGATGCCGAACGCACCGCCTCCGCCGCCTCCGCCACCCTGCGGAGGAGCCTGACCCACCGCGGGCGCCTCCCCGTTCTCCGCGCCGTCCTGCCCGCCGAAGCCACCGCTCGGCAGCTCACCGGAGAAGGTCGAGTTCGTCAGGCTCAGCGCACCGGTCGCGGCCGCGACGCCGTCAGTGCCGGCCACCGTGTCCAGCACCGAGGCCTCGAGCGTCGCCCGGCCGAAGTCCGTCCGCAGGGCCGACTGCTCCAGGGTCGTGGTCTCACCGTCGCTCTCCCCCGCGTCCTCGTCGAACTCGAACCGCGGCCCCGTCCCCTCGCCCGGTTCCGCGGCGGCACCCGTGACGGTGAGATCCGTCCCGACTCCGTACACCGCCGCGAGCGACTGCGCCTGGGCGTCGCGCACACCGGCCGTCAGGGCGTTCACCACGATCACCAGTCCGATCGCGATCGCGAGCCCGATGGCCACGATCGCCGTCTGCTTCTTGCGGCCCGCGAGTTCGCGCCGCAGATATCGTCCGTACATATCTCTCCTCCCGCCGCGACGATCGCGGCGCGGAACCGACGCTAGGGACGACCGTTATGCGGATTCGAGGGATGGATGATGAGGGTTCTATGAGGCGGACATCTCTCAGAGAACCCATAGCCCGCTCCATAGAAATCACATAGGAAGTTCCGCAAAATAGAGGCATGACCAGCGACCTGCCCGAACTGCGCCGCCCCGACGGCTCCCCTCTGCGCATCCTCGCCGTGGACGACGAGCAGATGCTCACCGATCTGCTCGCCATGGCCCTGCGCATGGAGGGGTGGGAGGTGCGCACCGCGTCCTCCGGCCTCGAGGCGATCCAGGTCGCGAAGGAGTTCGAGCCCGACGCCCTCGTGCTCGACATCATGATGCCCGATCTCGACGGGATGGCCGTGCTCAAGCGTCTCCGCGAAGCCGGCAACCTCGTCCCCGTCCTCTTCCTCACGGCGAAGGACGCCGTGGGCGACCGCGTGGCCGGGCTCACCGCCGGGGGCGACGACTACGTGACCAAGCCGTTCAGCCTCGAAGAGGTGATCGCCCGACTCCGAGCGATCATCCGGCGCACCGGACACGCCAGCGCCGACGACGGGCAGTCGATCCTCCGGGTCGCCGATCTCACGCTCAACGAGGATAGCCACGAGGTCGTCCGGGACGGCGTAGAGATCGAGCTGACCGCGACCGAGTTCGAGCTGCTGCGCTACCTCATGCGCAACGAGCGCCGGGTGCTGTCCAAGGCGCAGATCCTCGACCGGGTCTGGAGCTACGACTTCGGCGGCAAGTCGTCCGTCGTGGAGCTCTACATCTCCTACCTCCGGAAGAAGATCGACGCCGGGCGCACGCCCCTCCTGCACACCGTGCGCGGCGTCGGCTACATGATCAAGGCCCCGCAGTGACCCGAGCGGCGGTGGCGCGACGGCCCATGAGCCTGCAGACGCGGCTGATGACCGCGGTGATCGGGTTCGTGTCGCTGATCCTCGTCATCGTCGCCGTCATCACCAGCGCCACCCTCGGCAGCACGCTGGAGGACCAGCTCGACAACAAGGTGAAGACCTACGCCGCGACGATCCGGGACGGGATCGTGGAGCGAGTCGCGCCCTCCGAGGCCACCGTCGACAACATCCTCCCCCTCCTCAACTCCCGCGTCCCCGGGCTGCTGCTCTCGCTCGGGAGCCCCGTGGCCGGACCGAGCGGCGTCACGTTCCAGGAGAGCCGTGGGGCGTTGAACAGCACGCCGCAGCCGCTCACCCCCGAGCAGTTGCAGAGGTTGTACGGCACGGTCGCGCTCGGCACCCCTGCCACGGTCTCCTTCGACGGCCTCGGCTCGTATCGGGTCGTCGCGACCACCGCGAGCAACGGCGTCGTCGTCGTCACCGGGCTCCCGCGCGACGAGATCCAGAATCAGCTCACGCAGCTCCTCACCGTGATCCTGCTCGCGACGGCGGGCGGCCTGATCCTCCTCGCCCTGACGACGGCGGTCACGATCCGCGTGGGGCTGCGGCCGCTGCGGGCGGTTGCGGCGACCGCAACGAGAGTCGCCAATCAGCAGCTCGACCGCGGCGAGGTCAGCATCACCGAGCGCGTACCGGCGAGCGAGGCCGATCCGCGGACGGAGACCGGGCTCGTCGGCGCCGCGCTCAACAAGCTCCTCGACCACGTGGACACGTCCCTCGCGGCGCGCCAGAAGAACGAGGAGCAGATGCGCCGGTTCGTCGCCGACGCGAGCCATGAGCTGCGCACGCCGCTGGCCTCGATCCGCGGCTACTCGGAGCTTTCGTTGCGAGCGCTGCGTCAGGCACCGGAGGCGACGAAGGAAGACGCGGTCATCGAGGGCACGACCTCCTCCTTGGAGCGCATCCAGGCGCAGTCGCTGCGCATGACACGGCTCGTGGAGGACCTCCTGCTCCTCGCCCGTCTCGACGAGGGACGCGAACTCGTGTACGGCACGGTCGACCTCGCCCAGCTCGCCCTGGAGGGCCTCTCGGATGCGCGGCCGACGGCGGTCGATCATCACTGGAACATCGAGGTGCCGGATGAGCCTGTGACGGTCGTGGGCGACGCGGGACGGCTGCATCAGGTCGTCGCGAACCTGCTCGCCAACGCCCGCACGCACACCCCCGCTGGGACGACCGTGACGCTGAGCGTGGCCCGGGAGGGCGACGACGCCGTGCTCCGCGTGCACGACGACGGTCCGGGGATCGACCCCGCCCTCCGCGACGAGCTCTTCGCGCGGTTCGCCCGCGGCGACAGCTCGCGCGCCCGGCAGACCGGAGGGACCGGGCTCGGTCTCGCGATCGTCAAGGCCATCGTGGAGGGCCACCACGGCCGCATCTCGGTCGACAGCGAGCCCGGCGACACGACCTTCACGGTCCGAATCCCGATGACTCCTCCGGGCGAGACCCCCGACGCCTGACCCGGGGCCCCGAAGGGGAGGAACTGGGCCAGGTCAGTACCCGGCGAAGGCGTCGGTGGTGAGGGAACGGGCCTTCTGCAAGGCGGGCGCGAGCTCGGCGATGAGCCGTGGCGGTCCGGAGATGAAGGCGTGTCTGGATGAGAGGTCGCCCACCGCCTGCTCCAGAGTCTTCGCGTCCAGTCGTGCCCCCTGTGCCCAGGTCCAGTGCGGAAGAAGGTCGGCCGGCTCGTCGCGGGTGAACACGACCGTGCGCACACCCGTCGCGGCGAGTTCGTCGCGGAAAGCGAGCTCCTCCGCCGAGGACGCCACGTAGACGAGGACGATGTCGCGCCGCTCCCCCGTCGCCTGGAGCTGCCGGAGCTGCGACACGAACGGGGTCACGCCGATGCCCGCCGCGACCATGAGCACCGGCTGCTCGCCGCGCGGGAGGATGAAGTCGCCCCAGGTTCCGGTCACCGCGAAGGTCGCACCGGGCTCGGCTGCCGCGAGAGCCCGCTTGTAGCTCGACGGGTGCTGCTGGTCGCCGTTCTTGTACGCGATGCGGAGGGTCGGAAGATCCGCCGGAGCGGACACGATGCTGAACTCGCGGCGCGTCCCCCGCGCGTCAGGCCGTCGGTGCGGCACGTCGAGCTCGAGGTACTGCCCGGGAAGGAACCGCACGCGGCCCTTCGCCTGGAAGGTGAGCTCCTGGGCGGTCGGCGTCACGAAGGTCCGGCGTTCCAGGACGAGACGCACCGACCCGCGGAGCGCGAAGGCGAAGGCCACGAGGTTCCCGATGAGCAGAGCGCGCTCCTGCCCCAGCGTGAACAGACCGGCCACCGAGATCGGCCACCCCGCGAGCACGCCCACCACGACGGCGACGACGAGCTGCTGTCGACGACGCGGCGGGAGCGTCAAGGGCTCCGACAGCATGAACGCGCCGAGGAACAGGAACGGCGACTGGAGCACCGCGAAGGAGAGCGCCGTCACAAGGTCGAAGGAGACGTCGAACTGCACGGCCTGCACCGCCTGCCGCACGATCGAGGTGGCCACGGCGACGACGAGGAAGAGGAGCACCACTCCGACCTTCTCCGTGCGCCACAGCACCGCCAGCCCGAGGAGGACGACCGGGATCGCGAGAACCGGTGTGCCCACCCACCAGGAGGAGGACGTGCCGAGCCAGCTGAACGCGCCGAACGCTCCGAGGATCGACACCACTGCGGCGCCGAACGCGGCCGGGTTGAAGATGTGCCGGCCTCGCCAGGCGATGAGGTACTTGGACACGCTCGCCACCGCGCCGGCGATCGCGAGGCCGAGCAGCGCCGACGGGTCGATACCCGGACGCAGCACGAACAGCAGGATGAGGGCGGTGACGATCGAGGACTCCACACGCCATGGAAGCCGGAGCAGGCGCTGGGCGACCGCGTCCACGGCGGAGATCACCACCGCGAGCACCGCGAAGGACGCCAGCAGCTCGATCGGGGTCGGTGAGACGATCACGCCGAACAACGAGAGCACGAGGGCGATGACCGCGAGTGCCGTCAGCGCGAACAGCACGAGACGGTACATCGACAGCGAACCGAGCACGGCGAGGACGCGCTGGCGGACGGCGGCGAAGGCGGTGGTCACGGTGTCCTGTCTCCCACGATTCCGGCGGCTCCAGCGGGGGCCGCGGTGAAGAGCTCGGCGCGGCAGCCGGGCGACCGCTGCACCCGCCCATCGGTGGTCATGCGCACCCACTCGACGCCCCAGCGAGCGGCCAATTCCGGGCCGCCGTCGAAGAACAGAGCGGTCGCCACGGCATCGGCCGTCATGGCTTCCGGGGCGAGCGCCCAGGTCGCCGCCCAGGTGCGGACGGGGTGTCCGGTGCGGGCGTCGAGCACGTGATGGAGCCCCTCGCCCCAGGCGCGGCGGTTCACCGCCGAAGCGCACAGCGCGCCGTCGCTCACCTCGACGACGCCGATCGCCTTCCGCGCATCGAACGGGTGCTCGAGCGCGATGCGCTGGCTGGCGCCGCGCACGCGGATGTCCCCGCCCGCGTCGACGACCACGTCCCCGGGGACGTCGGCCAGCACCGCCATCACGCGGTCGACGAGGCGCCCCTTGCCGAGGGCGCCCACGTCGAGGAGTGCGGGCTCGTGCGCCTCGACCGTGTGCTCCGACCAGGTGAGCCACGACGCCCAGGACGCGGGAGCGGGGCGGGGCTCCCCGGCCCGCAGCGAGTACGCGGGGTCGTAGCCCAGGGCGTCCAGACTGTCGGCGACGAGGGGGTTCACCGCGCCGGCCGTGGCAGCGTCGAGTTCCCGATAGGCGTCGAGCATCGGCCCCGCGTCCGGCGAGGACAGCGGTCCGCCCGACCGCCCGAGCCGAGCCACGTCGGAGTCGTCGCGGAACCGGGACCAGGTGCGATCGAACAGCTCGATCTCCGCCGTCACGCCCGCACGGACATCAGCGGCAAGCGGGACACCGGTCTCGATCTCCCACCCGGTGCCGATCGCCTCGAACCGCCACTCCGCCATGAGGACGCCCTGCGCCTAGGCGGCGGCCTGCTCCTTGATGGATTCGACCGCATCGTTGAAGCCGCCGCTCGTCAGGGAGGAGCCCGCCACGCGGCTGACGTTCAGCTCGTCGATCGGCTTGCCGACCACCTCGTCCGAGATGCCGTCGATGAACTCGCCCTGGTACCGCTCGGTCTCCGGGGCCTGCGGGTCGCCGGTCACCTCGACCTCCGTCACGACGCCGTCCGCGAGCGTGAGCGTGACGGTGATCTCCTCCACCGTCTCCGGCGTCTGGTACGAGCCATCGGCGGTGTAGGTGCCGTCGGTGTACGTGCCGGACGAATCGGCGCCGGACGAGGACGAGCTCGACCCGGAGGTCTCGTCGGCGCCGTTCGAGGTGTCGGCGGCATCGCCGGTCGACGAGCATCCGGCGAGCACGAAGAGTCCGGCGACCCCGAGGAGGGCGGAGCCGGTGCGGACAGAGGTCGGAACGGTCGTGCGGATCATGGGGTCCTCCGTGGTCGTCGTCGGTCGACTCTTCCGTCGATGTCTCGACCGTAGGCAGCCCGGCTATGCGCGGGCTGTGCCGACCCGATGCGTTACGCGTCCCCGCCGAACATGCTCGTGACGGAGCCGTCCTCGAAGACCTCGTGGATCGCTCGAGCCAGCAGCGGCGCGATCGGCAGCACCGTGAGGTTCTCCCAGCGACGCGATGCCGACAGCGGGATGGTGTCCGTGACGACGACCTCGTCGATCGCCGCATCCTGCAGGCGCTCCGAGGCCGGGTCGCTGAAGATCGCGTGGGTCGCCGCGACGATCACGCGGCGCGCGCCGTTCGCCTTCAGCGCCTGCGCGGCCTTCACGATCGTGCCTCCGGTGTCGATCATGTCGTCGACGAGGAGGCAGGTGCGTCCCTCGACGGTACCGACGATCTCGTGCACGGAGACCTGGTTGGCGACCTTCGGGTCGCGGCGCTTGTGGATGATCGCGAGCGGCGCGCCGAGGCTGTCCGACCAGGTGTCGGCCACGCGGACGCGACCCATGTCCGGGGAGACGACCGTGAGGATCTCACGGTCTTCCGTGGTGAGGGTGCGCTCGAAGTGGTCGAGGAGCACCGGCTTGGCGAAGAGGTGGTCGACGGGGCCGTCGAAGAAGCCCTGGATCTGGGCGGCGTGCAGGTCGACGCTCATGACGCGGTCGGCGCCGGCGGTCTTCAGCAGGTCGGCGACGAGGCGGGCGCTGATGGGCTCGCGGCCACGGCCCTTCTTGTCCTGACGCGAATACGGATAGTACGGCGCGACGACGGTGATGCGCTTGGCCGAGGCGCGCTTGGCGGCGTCGATCATGATGAGCGTCTCCATGAGCCACTCGTTGACCGGCTCGCCGAACGTCTGGACGAGGAAGAGGTCGCAGCCGCGGATCGAGACCTCGAATCGCGCGTAGATCTCACCGGAGGCGAAAGTGCGGTGCTCGACCGGAGCGATCTCGGTGCCGAGCGAGGCGGCGACGGCCGCCGTCAGCTCGGGATGCGATCGACCGCCCGCGATGACCAGACGCTTCTTCGTCTTGGCGACGAGGCCCGGGGCCACGCCATTGTCGCGATCCAGGTCGACCGTCTTCTTCTTCCGGGCCATGCTCCGCCTATTCCGCCGAATTCTCCCGGGCCGCGGCATCCGCCGCGCCCGTCCCTGCTCTGTTCTTCTCGACCCACCCCTCGACGTTGCGCTGGGGGGCGACGCTCATGGCCAGGGCACCGGCCGGGACGTCCTTGCGGACGACCGCACCGGCGCCGGTCTTCGCACCAGCACCAAGCCTAACGGGCGCGACGAGCACCGTGTGCGAGCCGGTGTGCACCTCGTCGCCGATCTCCGTCCGGTGCTTGTTCACGTCGTCGTAGTTGGCCGTGATCGTGCTCGCGCCGAGGTTCACCCCGCGGCCGATCGTCGCATCGCCGACGTAGGAGAGGTGCGGGACCTTGCTGCCCTCGCCGATCTCCGCGTTCTTCGTCTCGACGTAGGCGCCGATCTTGCCCTTCGGACCCAGCACGGTGCCCGCGCGGAGGTAGGAGAACGGGCCGACGGTCGCCTCGGCACCGATCACGGCCAGGGTCGCGTCGGTGCGGCGCACGACGGCATCCTCACCCACCTCGCAGTCGACGAGCGTGGTGTCCGGGCCGATCGTCGCACCGGCGGCGATCGTCGTGGCGCGCAGGATCTGGGTGTTCGGGAGCACGGTGACGTCCGGAGCGAGCGTCGCGTCGTCGTCGATCCACGTGGTCACGGGGTCGACGATCGTGACCCCTTCGAGCTGCCACCGGCGCACGATGCGGGCGTTCAGGCGGCGGCCGACCTCGGCCAGCTGAGCCCGGTCGTTGACGCCGAACGTGACCTCGACGTCCGCGACGACCGAGGCCGCGACCCGGTCGCCGTCACGGCGCACCAGGCCGGGTACGTCCGTGAGGTACATCTCGCCCTGCGCGTTGTCCACGCCGATCCGCGGCAGGTAGCTGCGCAGCGTGGCGGCGCGGAAGGCGTACATGCCGGCGTTGATCTCGCTGACGGCTGCTTCTTCCTCGGTCGCATCCTTCTGCTCGACGATGCGGTCGACGTCGCCGTCCGCATCGCGGATGACGCGGCCGTAGCCCGTCGGGTCGTCCACCACAGCGGTCATCAGCGTGGCCGGCGCCCCGGAGGCGCGGTGCTCGGCGAGGAAGGCCGAGAGCGTGTCCGCATCCGCCAACGGGCAGTCACCGGACAGCACGAGGACATCGCCGTCGAAGTCGGCCGGCAGCGCGTCGATGGCCACCTGGACCGCACGCCCGGTGCCGGGCACGTCGTCCTGATCCACGAAGACCGCGGTCGGGTAGTCCTCCTGCAGCGCTGCGACGACCTGATCGCGCTCGTGCCGCACCACCACCTCGATATGCGAGGGGTGCAGGCGGGTCGCCGTCGTCAGCACGTGTCCGACCAGCGGACGCCCGCCGATCCGGTGCAGCACCTTGGGCAGGCGGGACTTCATGCGCGTGCCCTGACCTGCAGCGAGGACGACGACGGCGAGGTTGTTCCCAGTCATGCTCCGCCGCCAGGACTCGAACCTAGACCTCACAGCTCCAAAGGCTGTCGTGCTGCCATTACACCACGGCGGACCGCGGAGCCCGGGGGCACCGCCCGATAAGTCTGCCACGTCCTCGCCCGTCTTCCTGTGCGTGGGGCGCACGTCGCGTCGCCCGTCATCCGCGTGAAACACAGCTCTGCGATGCTGGCGCGATGAGCATCGTGATCGAGCGCGTCACCGTCGCCACCCCCGAGATCGCAGCCTTCATCGGCGCGCACCACGCGGAGATGGACGGGACCGCTCCGCCGGAGAGCCAGCACGCCCTCCCGCTCGATCGGCTGCTCGCACCGCGCGTCCGGTTCTTCACGGGAGTGCTCGAGGGCCGGATCGCCGCGACCGGGGCTCTGGCGGCCGTCGAGGGCGAGCATGAGGAGCTGAAGTCGATGCGCACCGACCCGGCTTTCCGCGGCCGCGGGTTCGGACGAGCGATGCTGCGCCACCTCCTCGACGATGCGGCCGCGCGCGGCATCCGGCGAGTCTCGCTGGAGACCGGGAGGGACGCCTTCTTCGCTCCCGCCCGGGCGATGTACGCCGCTGCCGGTTTCCGCGAGGGCCTCCCGTTCGGCTCCTACCTCCCCGACCCGCACAGCGCCTTCCTCACCCTGGCCCTGCCCCCGGCGTCCGCGGCTGCACCCTCGCGCGCGATAATGAACGGATGAGTGAGGCGGATGAGGTCGACCGGATCGTCGGCGCGTGGAACACCCAGCGCCCCGACCTCGACTTCTCGCCTCTCGAAGTGCTGTCGCGGATGGATCGCCTCTCCCGCCATCTCGACCGTGCGCGCCGAGAGGTCTTCCGCCGCAGCGACCTGGAGCCGTGGGAGTGGGACGTTCTGTCGGCGCTGCGCCGCGCGGGGTCCCCGTTCCAGCTCTCGCCCAAGCAGCTCCTCCAGCAGACCCTCGTATCGAGCGGCACGATGACCAACCGCATCGACCGTCTCGTCGGCCGCCGCTTCGTGCGCCGCGAAGCCGATCCGGCGGACGGCCGAAGCGTGCTCGTGACTCTGACCGACGACGGCCGGGTCCGGGTGGACGCCGCGATCACCCGGCTCGTCGACGCCGAGGCTGATCTGCTGCGTGCGCTCTCCCGCGCCGACCGCGACCGGCTGGCCGCCCTGCTGCGCAAGCTCAGCCTCAGCTTCGACACCTGACCCGGTCACGTCCCGGTTCGGTTCGGCCGGCTCCACCTGTTCCGCCTGCACGATCTGAGAACGGATGCCGAACGGGAACCACCGCATGGTCGTGCAATCGGACCGGGGTCGTGCAGCCTCTCCGGAGAGACCCGGACCCCGCCGGCGGAGGGTCAGGAGCCGCCGAGGAGGAGACGCCGGTTCTTGGCAGGGACACGGGCCGGGAGCGTGCCGACGACCTCGGCGATGGACACCGCCTCCAGAGAAGCCCGCCAGGCCTCGTGAGCGCGGCGCATCACGACGGCGAGGCCGCAGGGGTTCGTACAGTCCTCCGGCCGGGCGGCTCCCCTTCCCTGCTGCCGGAGTTCGCGGCAGACGTAGGGGTCGGCGGCACCGTCGACCGCGGTGACGAGGTCGAGGATGCTGATGCGCTCCGGCTCCCTGGCAAGGCGGAAGCCACCGCGCGGCCCCGTGCTCCCCGTGAGGATACCGGCGCGGACGAGCTTTGCGAGCTGCTTCGACAGGTACGGCCCCGGCACCCCGAAGTGCTCGGCGAGCTGCGCTCCGGACACCGTCGACCCCGCGGGAAGCTGAGCGATCACCGCGACGGTGTGCAGCACCCACTCGGAGGTCTCGGGGAGTTTCACTTGCCCATCGTATCCGTGCCACCCTATTGTGGACACACAATATCCATGATTTGAGGAGCGGGCATGCGGATCGCGGTCGCAGGAGGAACCGGACGGATCGGACGATTGGTCGTCGAGGAGGCCCGGCGGCGGGGGCACGATCCGCTGTCGCTCAGCCGTGGGGAGGGCGTCGATCTGACCACGGGCGAAGGCCTCGCCACCCGGCTGCGCGGGATGGATGCGGTCATCGACGCGACGAACCCCCCGGTAGCCGACGTCGCCGAAGCCGAGCGGGTGTTCACGACGCTCAGTCACACCCTGCTCACCGCCGAGAGCGAAGCCGGAGTCGGCCATCACGTGGTCCTCTCCATCGCGGCGCTCGACCGCGTGCGCGGGAACCCGCACTACGCGGGCAAACGCGCTCAGGAGCGAGAGGTCTCCCGCGGCGCCGTGCCGTTCACGATCGTCCGGGCCACACAGTTCCACGACTTCCCCGCGATGATCGCGGAGTGGAGCATCGAAGACGGCGAGGGCATCGTGCCCCCTCTGCTCCTGCAGCCCATCGCGCCCGCGGACGTCGCCGTCGCCCTCGTCGATGCGGCGGAGTCGCCGGCGCTCGGCGGCTCGTTCGACATCGCCGGGCCTCGCACGGAGGACGCCGTCGACATGGCCCGCCGCACCCTCGCCGCCTGGAGCCGTGATCTTCCGCTGCGCGCCGCGTGGAAGGGTGCCGCACTCGGCGTCGAGTTCGCGGGTGAAGTCCTGCTTCCGGGCGACGGCGCGCGCCTGGCACCAACGGCCTTCGACGACTGGCTCGCCGCCGAAACCCGCTGACCGCGGAGCCGGGTCCGGGGTCAGCGGGGCCCCAGGGAGGCCTGGCCGGTCGCCTAGGCTGGGAGTACCCGGTCGCAGCCCCGCGACCCCTGCTACGAAGGCCGAGACATGGGCATGCCCTCCCCGCTCCCCGTGCGCGACGGCGTCGGGGCGACCCGGCTGCATGTGCCGCTGACGGGCGCGTGGCCCACCGTCGCCGCCTACATGGTCGAACGGTTCTTCCACCTCGATCCGGAGCGGCTGCTCGCGCGCTTCGACCGCGGGGAGATCGTCGCGCGCGACGGCCGCCCGCTCTCCCGGGACACGCCTCTCGGCGCCGAGGAGTTCGTCTGGTACTACCGGGAGCCTCCGGTCGAGAAGGAGATCCCGTTCACCGAGGAGATCCTGCACCAGGACGAGCACCTGGTCGTCGTGGACAAGCCGCACTTCCTCCCCACCACGCCCGGCGGCAAGTACCTCCAGAACTCCGCCCTCGTCCGGCTGCGCAACCGTCTCGGCAACCCGGACCTCACCCCCATCCACCGCCTGGACCGGGCCACGGCGGGCCTGCTGATGTTCTCCGCCCGCCCGGCCACGCGTGGCGCCTACCAGCTGCTGTTCGAGGACCGCCGTGTGGAGAAGGTGTACGAGGCCGTCTCCACACGCCCGGCGGACTGGGATCCGTCGCGCTTCCCGCTCGTCTACCGCAACCGCATCGAGAAGCTCCGTGGCCAGGTCTGCGTGCAGGTGGACGACGACGGCGCGCCGAACTCCGAGACGCTCATCGAGATCATCGCCGCCGACGAACGCGTCGTGCACACGCTCCTCCGCCCGCACAGCGGGAAGATGCATCAGCTCCGCGTGCACCTCGCCGCGCTCGGCCTCGGCATTCTCCACGACGGCTTCTACCCCGTGTTGCAGCCGGAGCGTCCGGATGACTTCACGCGCCCGCTTCAGCTCCTCGCCCGCGAACTCCGCTTCACCGACCCGCTGAGCGGGCAGGAGCGCACGTTCACGACGCGCCGGAGCCTGCAGGAGGCCCCGGCGCGCTGACCGGCCTCAGCGGCGCATGACCTTCCGGGCGAGCCGGGTGCCGAAAAGCTGCACGAGGTGCACGAACACCACGATGAGGATGATCGCCGCCCACATCACGAGCGGCTCGAACTGTCGGAAACCGTAGATCTGCGCGAAGGCGCCGAGTCCGCCGCCGCCGATGAGTCCGGCCATCGCGGTCATGTCGATGAGCGCGACGACGATGAACGTGTAACCGAGGATGAGGGGGCCGAGCGACTCGGGGATCGCCACGGTGAAGAGGATCCGCCAGGGGCCGGCTCCCATCGCCCGTGCCGCCTCGATCACGCCCGGCGACACCGAGACGAGATGCTGCTCGACGATGCGGCCGATCGCGAACGCGGCCGCGAGGCCGATGATGAAGGCTCCCGCCGTGGTGCCGATGCCGCTGCCCACGACGAGGCGCGCGAAGGGCTGCGCCACCGCCATGAAGATGACGAACGGGATCGGGCGGAAGAAGTTCACCGCGAAGTTGATGAGCCCGGAGACGAAGCGGTTCGGCATCAGGCCGCCGGGTCGGGTGACGTACAGGAGGATGCCCACCGCCAACCCGAGGATGCCGCCGAGGACGAGCGCGAACGACGTCATGTACAGGGTCTCGAGGGCCGCCTGCCAGAACTCGGGCCACAGTTCGTTCAACCGATCCATCAGCGGGCCTCCTCTCCGGCGATCACGGTGACTTCGACGCGCTCCGCGATGCGCGCCAGGGCCTGGTCGATCGCGCCGGCGTCCCCCCGGATGGCGAGCGTGAGGTGGCCGAAGGCGCGACCACGGATGTCGTTGATCCCGCCATACACGAGCTCGAAGTCGAGTCCCGCCGACGCGAGGTCGAGGAACACCTGGGCCTGAGAGGAATCACCGTCGCGGAAGGACAGGGTGACGAGGCGACCGATGTGCCGGTCCCGCAGGACCGCGAGTTCCGAGGGCGACGGCACGCCCTTCACCACGGTTCCGACGAACCGCTGCGATGCCGGATTCTGCGGCGCGGAGAAGACGTCGAACACGTCGCCCTGCTCGATGACGCGGCCGTTCTCCATCACGGCGACCCGAGTGGCGATGGTCTGGATCACGTCCATCTCGTGGGTGATCACCACGATCGTGACGCCCTGCTCCTCGTTCACGCGCTTGAGCAGATCGAGGACCTCGTGCGTGGTCTGCGGGTCGAGGGCGCTCGTCGCTTCGTCCGCGAGGAGGATGGCGGGCTTGGTCGCGAGCGCGCGGGCGATCCCGACGCGCTGCTTCTGCCCGCCGGACAGCTGCTCCGGGTACGCCTTCGCCTTGTCGGAGAGCCCGACGAACGACAGCAGCTCCGTCACGCGCGCCTCGATGTCCGGCTTCGACCACCCCGCGAGCTTGAGCGGGTACGCGATGTTGGCCTTGACGCTGCGCGACGAGAACAGGTTGAACTGCTGGAAGATCATCCCGATGCCGCCACGCACGGCGCGCAGTTCGCTCTCCTTGAGCGCCGTGATGTCGACGCCGTCCACCGTGATGGTGCCGCGCGTCGCCGGCTCCAGCGCGTTGATGAGACGCACGAGGGTCGATTTTCCGGCACCGGAGTAGCCGATGATGCCGAAGACGTCGCCCTTGTCGATCGAGAGGGTCACGTCGTCGACGGCGACGATCTCGCGGTCGCCGTGGGTGCGGGCGGGATAGGTCTTGGAGACGTTCGTCAGGGAGACGATCGGCATGTGCTGCTCCGGTCTGGTTCTCGGGAAACGGAGAATCGGGCGGCGCACGAAGCGCCACCCGATTCTCCCTCATCGAACAGGGGGCGGATCACACCCCGGTCCGGTTACTTCTCTTCTGCGTCCTTCTGGACCTTCTCCAGCGAAGCCACGAGGTCCTCGACCGGGGTGCGGAGCGCCACCGCGGTGTCCCCCGAGGACTCGAGCAGCCCTGCCTGCACATCCTCGTTCGTCTGGAAGATCTCGACGAGCTTCTGGTAGGTCTCGTTGTCCGCGTCTTCGGCACGTGCGGCGAAGATGTTCACGTACGGGAGGGCGCTCGGGTCCTCCGGGTCGTCCTGAGCGATCGCGTCGTCGAACGTCAGTCCGGCATCCTCGACGAAGTCGTTGTTGATGATCGCGGCCGCGACATCGGGGAGCGACGTCGGGATGAGCGCACCCTCGAGGGCCGTCACCTTCACCTTCGACTTGTCCGCATCGATGTCGGCGAGATCGGAGTAGGGCGTGCCCCCGCTCTTGAGCTCGAGCAGGCCGGCCTGCTGCAGCACGTTGAGAGCGCGTGCCTGGTTCGAAGCGTCGTCCGGAACCGCGACCGTGTCGCCCTTCTTGATGTCGTCGACATCGTCGTACTTCGTCGAGTACAGGCCGAGCGGGTAGATCGCGGTCGAGCCGATCGGCGTGAGGTCGGAGCCGGAGGCGTTGTTGTACTCCGCGAGGTACACGATGTGCTGGAACTGGTTGAGGTCGATCTCACCCTCGGTGAGCGCCGGGTTCGGCTGCTCGTAGGATCCGAAGTCGACGAGCTCGACCGTGATGCCCTCCTCGGCGGCCGCCTCGACGAAGGGCGCCCACTGCGCGTCGCCCTTCCCGACGACGCCGATCTTGACGGTCTCGTTCTCGGAACCACCGTCGCCGGAGCCCGCGTCGGACGAGGTGGCGCACCCGGCGAGGGCGACGAACAGCGGGACCACGGCGAGCGCGGCGAGGGCGGAGGTGGTGCGGCGGGACATGATCAGAGGTTCCTTCCTGGCTGGACTCGACAACGTTAGGCAGGAGGCCGCGTTGTCGCGGAATCGGGATGTCACACGGCGTCACAGGTCGCCGAAGCCGGCGACGCTCAGCCCAGAGGCCCCGCGATGCGCTGATGCTGCGCGGCCAGCGCGTCCGCCCGTCCTGCCCGGACACCGGCGCGGGACGCCGCGTTGTACCCCCAGACCGAGAACGCCAGTCCGCCCGCGCCCAGTACCCAGAGCGGGCTCTCCGCGAGGATCGCCCACACGAGGGTCGCGAAGGCGAGATCGAAGACCGCTCCGACCCACCACCACCGCGCGCCGCCCATGACCACAGCCCCGGCGATGGCCGATCCGGCGAGAGCGATGCCGATCATCGCGGCGCCGAGGACGACGAGGACGAGCAGCAGGACGGAGAGGCCATCGGGCAGCACCTCCGCCACGGCCAGAGCGACCGCGGACCCGACCAGCAGCATCACGCCGATGCCCAACGCCGCCAGAGCCCACAGCGTCATCACGGTGGTCCGCTCTGTGGGCGCGTTCTTCTTCCGCTCGGCGCGGTCCAGGGTAATCATCCACACCGCCCAGACCGGTCCGCACCCCGCGAGAAGGATCACGCCCGTGAGCATCGGCACCGTGGCCCAGGGTCCCCGGGTGTCGACGCCGACCATCTCGCTCACGAGCACGGCGATCATGCCCGCACCGAACAGGGCGATGCCGGCCAGGGCTCCGATGCCCCACGCCCGCTGGAGCTGCCGCGGCGTCGAGGGCGCACCGGGTGCGCGGCGGCCGTGGCGGCGACGCAACTCGCGCAGGCGTCGGGCACGCGCGCGCGCCAGGGCATCGGGTCGGGACGGGGAGGTGCGGGGGCTCACGGCGCCAGGGTATCCCGATCACCGTCCCGGCGGGCGGCACGCCTCCCGGCCCGGGTCAGTCGAGCTCTTCGATGCCCTGCAGGCGCACCTGCTCCAGGTCGAGGCGGGCGGAGATCCGGCGGACGACCATGTCGTCCACGGTTCCGGCGCCGCGGAGCCCGAGCAGGACTTCGCGCTTGCGGTCGAGCAGCGCGAGCTTGAGCCGGGTGTGCTCCTCGTGCCGGACGAGCGGCGAGCGCTGGGCGAGGTCGACGTCGGCGGAGGTGGCGATCATCTGCAGCGTCGTGCCGTCCGTCGCCTGCGGGTCAGGGGCGGTCCCGGCCGAGACCGCGCCGTCGCCTTCTTCGTCCCCCTCAGGGCGCGCGTCTCCCCCGGTGCCGTAAGGATCGGGCTGGCCGAGCATCTCGTCCAGCGCGTCGGCCTCGGCGTCGATGAGCGCCTGCTCCCGCGCGAGTGTCCGGGCGTTCGCGAACTCCAGCGCCTGGTACCCCTCGGCGCGGACACGGTCGCGCACCTCCTG
The DNA here is from genome assembly GCF_002848265.1 of Zhihengliuella sp. ISTPL4. Taxonomy (GTDB): domain Bacteria; phylum Actinomycetota; class Actinomycetes; order Actinomycetales; family Microbacteriaceae; genus Microbacterium. The sequence continues at coordinate 170,916 of NZ_CP025422.1, read as the reverse complement.
CCCGATGCCGTGTTCCGCGGCGAGGTCGTCGAGCGCGGCCAGGGCCGCTCCGGAGATCGCCCGCTCGGCGAGTTCGTACTCCTCGTCCTCGGCATGGTCGACAGGGAACCGCGCCCACCGCACGAGCGTGGGAAGCAGCGGCGCCTGCACGAGAAGGCTGAGCAGGATCACCCCCGCGGTCACGAAGACGATCTCGTCGCGCCCACCCACGACGCTCCCCCCGGAGACCCCGGTCGGCACCGACAGCGCGATCGCCAAGGAGACGGCGCCGCGCATGCCGGCGACCGTGGACACGAGCCGGGCGCGGGAGCGGGCTCCGCGGGGCGGGCGTTCGGACGGCCGCCGCTGGAACAGGGCGTTGAGGAGCTGGAACACGTACCGGACGGCGAACAGCGTCACCCACACGGCGAGCGTCACGAGCACCAGACGGCCGATGGCGGCGGCGGAGATCTCGTGCGCGACGAACTGCACCTCGAGGCCGATGAGGACGAACAGCGCCCCGTTGAGGAGGAAGACGCCGAAGGGCCAGGCGGCGTCGGCCTGTCGGCGCGAAGCCGCGGTCGTCACCCGCGGCGACACCCAGGCGACGATGAGTCCGGCGACGACCACGGCGAGCACGCCGGACGCGTGGACGAGCTCGGCGATGAGGAAGGCGGAGAACGGCACGAGCAGCAGCGTCACGTTGATGACGATGGTGGAGGACATCCGGCGGAGCAGCAGCGTGGCCAGGGCCGCGACCGCGATACCGGCGGCGATCCCGCCCACGTACGACACGAGCACGTCCCACGTGACCGAGAGCGGCGTGACCTGGCCGCCCAGGGCGAGGGAGACCGCGATCGCGTAGAGCACCAGCGCCGTGCCGTCGTTGGTCAGGCTCTCGGCCTTGAGCTTCATGAACATCCGGCGTGGCAGCAGCTGGCCGAGCGCGGCGACCGCCGTGGCATCGGGCGGCGCGACCGCAGCGCCCAGGATGAGCGCGATCTCCCACGGCATGCCGAACACCACCCCAATGCCGGCCACCGCGAACGCGGAGGCGACGACGAGGAGAGTGCTCATCGGCACGATGTACCGGAAGTCGCGACGGATCGAGCGCAGCGACGTGGTCAGGCTCTCCCAGAAGAGCATCACCGGCAGGAAGAGCAGCAGCACGGTCTCCGGCGGCAGCTGGACCTCACGCAGCGGCGGGATGAATCCCAGCGCCAGACCGAGGACGACGAGGACGAGGGGCAGCGCGAGACGCACGCGCGGGGCGATCAGGGTTCCGACGAGGATCGTGAGTCCGAGCAGGACGGTTACTTCGAGGCCTTCCATCGCTACTCCCAACAGTCGTGGGAGAAGGATATTCCTCCGTCAGCCGATCTGCTCCGTGAGTTCGAACCAACGCAGCTCCAGCTCCTCGATCTCGGCCTCCTGCGCCGTGATCGCCTTCATCCGCTCGCCCAGGCCCGCGTAGTCGGACTGGTCGTGGTCGGCGAGGGCGTGCTTGGCCGCATCGACCTGCTGCGTGAGCTTCTGGATGCGGCGCTCCAGGGCGGCCGCCTCCTTCTGGGCGGCACGGAGAGCGGCGCCGTCGAGCCCGCTCGCTGCCGAGGCAGAGGCCGCCGCCGGGGTCGCCGGAGCGCTCTCGACGCGCTGCCGCAGGCGCAGGTACTCGTCCACGCCGCCGGGGAGATGCCGCAGACGTCCCGCGCCGTCCGGACCGGGGAGGATCGCATACTGCTGATCCGTCACCCGCTCCAGGAAGTACCGGTCGTGGCTCACGACGAGGAGCGTGCCCGACCAGGAGTCGAGGAGATCCTCGATGGCGGCGAGCATGTCGGTGTCCATATCGTTGGTGGGCTCGTCGAGGATGAGCACGTTCGGCTGGTCGAGCAGCACGAGCAGCAGCTGCAGCCGGCGCTGCTGGCCACCGGAGAGATCCTTCACCGGCGTCGAGAGCTGGGCGGACGAGAAGCCGAGCCGCTCCAGGAGCTGCCCGGGCGTGAGATCCTGCGCCTTCGATCCTGCGCCGAGCGTGTACGAGGTGCGCAGACCCGAGATGACCACGCGCACAGGGTCGTTCCAGTGCGGGAGGAGTTCGTCGAGGCGCTGCGTGAGCGTGCGCACCTGCACGGTCTTCCCCCGCTTGATCCGGCCCTCTGTGGGCTCGACCGTGCCGGAGATGAGCCCCAGGAGGGTGGACTTCCCGGCACCGTTCACGCCGAGGATGCCCGTGCGCTCGCCCGGGGCGATCCGCCACTCGACGTCCTTGAGCACGGTCTTCCCGCCCGCCTGGGTCCCTGAGCCCGCCTGGGTCCCTGAGCCCGTCGAAGGGTACGTCACCCCCACATCGAGCAGATCGACGACGTCCTTGCCCAGCCGCGAGACGGCGAGCGACTGCAGCGAGACCTTGTCCCGGATCTCGGGCACGTCGGCGATGAGCTCGTTGGCCGCGTCGATACGGAACTTCGGCTTGCTGGTCCTCGCGGGAGCACCGCGGCGCAGCCAGGCGAGCTCCTTGCGGGCGAGGTTCTGCCGCTTCGCCTCGGTCGCCGCCGCCATCCGGTCGCGCTCCACCCGCTGCAGGATGTAGGCCGCATAGCCGCCCTCGAAGGGCTCGACGATGCGATCGTGCACCTCCCACGTCTCGGTGCAGATCTCGTCGAGGAACCACCGATCGTGGGTCACGACGAGGAGAGCGCCGGCATTCGCCGGCCAGCGCTTCTTGAGGTGCCCGGCGAGCCAGGTGATCGCCTCGACGTCGAGGTGGTTGGTCGGCTCGTCGAGCGCGATGACGTCCCAGTCGCCCGTGAGCAGCTTCGCGAGGGACACGCGGCGGCGCTGTCCTCCGGAGAGGGAGCCGAGCTGCGCGTCCCACGGCAGATCGGTCAGCAGCCCCTCGATCACGTCGCGCACCCGGGCGTCGCCGGCCCACTCGTGCTCGGCCATGTCGCCCACCACGGCGGCGCCGATCGTGATGTCGTCGGGGAGCGTGTCGGCCTGGTCGAGCACGCCGATACGGGTGCCGCCGCGCACGGTCACGCGGCCGGAATCCGGCTCCTTGGTGCCGGCGAGCATGCCGAGAAGGCTCGACTTGCCGTCGCCGTTCCGGCCGACGATGCCGATGCGGTCGCCCTCCTCGATGCCGAGGGTCACGGCGTCGAAGACGACGCGGGTCGGGTATTCGAGGTGCAGGGCTTCGGCCCCGAGAAGATGTGCCATGTCCTCTCCAGGGTAGTCGCGCCTCGCCGGACGGTCGCCCGGTCAGACGAGGGACGGGGCGAAGAGCTCCGGCAGCGCGGCGGTGAAGACCTCGAAGTGGCTGTACCAGACGGTGTGGGCGGCGCCGGGGATGCTGCGCACCGTCACACCGCCGTGCTCGAACCGCCGCGCGTCTTCGTCGGTGACCCAGGCGCTGGGCTCCGCGCGGACGACGATGGAGCCGGGAGCGGCGGTCCAGTGGCCGTCGGCTCCGCAGGAGACCGAGGCTGCCGTCGGCGGGTCGAACCGCTCGGCCGCCCGCGCCTCGACCGTGGCGTCGTCGACGGAGTAGAACGGGCGGAGGCGGCGGAGTTCGGCCGGCGACATCCGCTCGCGGCGGTCATGCTCGTACTGCGACACGAGAGCCGCGCGGTCCTGACCGCCCTGCAGGGCGAGTGGCGCGTCGACGTAGACCGCGAGGCCGGGTTCGAGGCGGGGCGCGGCGGCGGCGAGCACCGTGGCGCCGAAGGAGTGCCCCACGGCGACGGCGAGCGGGGAGGCGGCCCCCTCGCCCGGGGTGCGCCCGGAATCGCAGCGGGCCGCCATCTGCGCCAGAGTCTCGACGACGGCATCGGCCGCCGTCTCGATCGTGAGCTCCGGGTCGCGCGGCGAGAGGCCGTGACCCGGCAGATCGAGCGCCAGGACGCGGAAGCCCCGCTCCACGAGCAGCGGGACCACACGGTGCCAGCTCTCGGCGGACCCCATCATGCCGTGCAACAGCACGGCGATGCGGTCGCCCTCCCCGGCTTCGATGACGTTCAGGAGCACGGAGTCAGTCAACCACGGTCGTTATCGTTTCGTGATCCGACTTTCGGCCAGATTCCTTCGAATCTTCGTTCGAATGTCGGTGGTCGGTGATGGACTGACGTCATGCCCGCACTGCTCGACGCAACCGACTCCCAGATGGCGATGCTCGCCGATCTGGTGGAGGGGCTGGAAGCGGCGGAGAAGACATTGAGCAGCATGCAGGCGGCTCGCGATGGGCTTCTCGCGATGGCGGGGCGCCTTGCGGTGGAGATTGCCCGCCAGGCCCGGCATCCGGACGGCGGCGACATGGCGATCCGCACGGTCGCCGCGGAGATCGGGGCCGCACAGCGCGTCAGCGACCGCACGATCGAGCGGCGGATGTCCGACGCCTCCTGGCTGGTCGAGCGGTTCCCCGCCGTCTGGGAAGCCCAGGGCGCCGGGCGGATCAGCGCCGCGCGCGCGCGGCTGATCGTGGAGGCGGGCGCTCATCTCAATGACCCGGACGACCGGTCGCGTTTCGCGACGGAGGCGATCGAGGTGGCCGCTGCGGAGTCTCCGAACCGGATACGCCGACTCGTGCGCCGACTGGCCGACCGGTTCCAGGAGCAGACGCTCGTCGAGCGACACCGCGATGCCAGGGAACTGCGCCGCGTCTGGGTGACCGATCTCGAAGACGGCATGGCCGAACTCGGCGCGCGCGGCCCGGCGGCCCTTGTGCACGGGATGTACGACCGGCTCTCCCAGATGGCGCATGCCGTGCGGGAGGAGAACGCGCGGGCAGGGCACCGAGAGACGGAGGAGAGTGTCCGCGACGACAGGACAGTGGATCAGTTGCGCGCGGATCTGCTCGCCGATCTCGTGCTCACCGGGGCTCCCGCGGGGCATGACTCGGAAGAGGGACTGCTCTCCGAGCTTCGCGCGCGGATCGAGGTCACCGTGCCGGTGCTGACGCTGATGCACGGCGAGCGGAACGGGGCGGCGGGCGGCACTCCGATCCTCCCCGCGGAGCTCGACGGGGTCGTTCCGATCGATCCGGCCACGGCTCGCCGACTGGCCGGCGCGGCGAGCGGCTGGGACCGGGTGCTCACCCACCCGATCAGCGGCGCACTGCTGGCCGTCGACCGGTATCGCCCGAGCGAAGACCTCCGCCGGCATCTGCGGGTCCGCGATCAACGCTGCCGCTTCCCCGGCTGCGGCCTCGCACCGCGGAAGTGCGACCTGGACCACAATCACGACGCGGCGCTCGGCGGAGAGACCGTGCACGACAACCTCGCGACCTTCTGCCGTCGACATCACATGCTCAAGCACCACTCCCCGTGGCACGTCGAGCAGCGTCCGGGCGGTGTTCTGGAGTGGACGAGCCCCACCGGCCGGACCTACATCGACCGACCGCCGCCTCCGCACACCGTCACCTTCGCCGAGGAACCTCCGTGGTCTGCTGCCGACAGCCCTAGAGTGGAGGGCATGTCGAGCCCCGAATCAGACAGGTCGGGGGCTGCCGGTCACACCGTCAGCCCCGCGAACCGCTGATCCCTTCGTCCGCCCTTTCGGCGGACGCGCGCCGGTGACCCGGGCGCTGACCGTGGTGACGAGAAGCACACCCCTTCCCTCTCACCTCGGAGCACTCGATGCCATTCCCCCTCTATGCCCTTGCCCTGGCGGTTTTCGTCATGGGTACCTCGGAGTTCATGCTGGCGGGACTCCTCCCCGCGATCTCGCACGAGCTCGACGTTCCGGTCGGCACGGCCGGCCTCCTCACCTCCGCCTTCGCCGTCGGCATGGTCGTGGGCGCGCCCGCCATGGCCGCGTTCGCGCGCGGCTGGCCCCCGCGCCGCACGCTCGTCGCCTGCCTCGCGCTCTTCGCCGCGTGCCATGCCGTCGGCGCGGTGACGTCCGTGTTCGAGCTTCTGCTCGTCACGCGCGTCCTCAGCGCGCTCGCGAACGCGGGCTTCCTCGCCGTCGCCCTGCGCACGGCGACCCTCCTCGTCCCCCGCGAGCGCACCGGACGAGCGCTCGCGGTGCTGCTCTCCGGGACGACCGTCGCCACCATCGTCGGCGTCCCTGCGGGTGCCGTGCTCGGCGCCGCGCTGAGCTGGCGGGCGACCTTCGCCGCTGTCGCGCTCCTCTGTCTCCCGGCGCTCGTCGGAATCCTCCGCGGCGTGCCGAAGGCGATCGCGGGCTCGGAGCCCGACCGGACGCCGGCATCACTCTCCCGGAAGGAACCGACCCTGCGCACGGAGCTCGCGCTCCTGGTGACACCGCGCCTCGCCCTCGCGATGACCCTGGCGGCCCTGGTGAACGGGGGGACCTTCGCGGCCTTCACGTTCCTCGCGCCGGTGGTCACCGACGTCGCCGGCCTGCCCGACGCCGCGGTCCCCGTCGCGCTGGTCCTGTTCGGGCTCGGCTCGTTCCTCGGCGTGACCATCGCCGGTCGATTCGCCGATCGACACGCCGGTCTGCTACTCGGGGTCGGTGGACCGCTGCTCCTGGGCGGCTGGATCGTCCTGGCGGCGGTCGCGTCGCAGCCGATCGCACTGCTGATCCTCGTCTTCGTGCAGGGCCTGGTCTCGTTCGGCGTCGGAAGCACCCTGATCGCCCGGGTGCTGTACTCCGCCTCCGGCGCCCCGACCATGGGAGGGTCCTACGCGACCGCAGCCCTCAACCTCGGCGCCGTGATCGGCCCGGCGTGGGGAGGCTGGACGCTTGCGGGTGGCGCCGGTCCACTCTCCCCCGTCGCGGTCGCCGCCGCCCTGACCACGATGTCCCTCGTCCTCGGCGTGATCACGCGACGCAGGCGCCCCGATCACTGACGCCACGAGGCTGAGGCCTGACGACGGCGACGAGCCGCCCGGACCCGAGGGTCCGGACGGCTCGTCGTGTCCGATGTTCTCCGCGAACCGGACGATCTCGCTTCTTCTTACTCGTACGACTTCACGATCTCCAGGAGGCTCGGAACGTTGGCGTACGCCTCGGCCGCGTTCTCCTTGGTCACGATGATCGGGTCGAGCAGGTACGAGGGAACGATCTTCTCGCCGTTGTCGTACTGCTCGGTGTCGTTCACGTCCACCTCTTCGCCCTTCTGGAGCTGGCCGACCATCTTGATCGACTGCTCGACGAGGAGCGTCGTGTCCTTGTTGATCGTGGAGTACTGGACGCCCTCCATGATCGACTTGACCGACTCCACCTCGGAGTCCTGACCCGTGACGACCGGAACCGGCTTGCCGGCCTGCTGCACCGAGGTGATGATGGCGCGAGCGAGAGTGTCGTTGGGCGAGAGCACGCCGTCCAGGACGGTGTCGCCGCTGTAGGAGCCCGTGAGCAGCGTGTCCATGCGGTTCTGGGCGTTCTCCGCCAGCCAGCCCTCGGTCGCTGTCTGGGCGATCTCGGTCTGACCCGACACCACGTTCAGCGTGCCGTCGTCGATCTTCGGCTGCAACACGTCCATCGCCCCGTCGAAGAAGACCGCGGAGTTGGCGTCGTCCGGCGATCCCGAGAAGAGCTCGATGTTGTACGGCGCCTCGTGACCCGCGCGCTCGGCGAGTCCGTCGAGGAGGGCCTGGCCCTGGAGCTGGCCGACCTTGAAGTTGTCGAACGCGACGTAGTAGTCGACGGCCTCGGTGTTCTCGATCAGGCGGTCGTACGCGATGACGTAGGCACCGGCATCCTTGGCCGCCTGCACCTGCGTGGCCAGCTGCTTGCCGTCCTTCGCGCCGATGATGATGACCTTGGCACCGTTCGACACCATGGCCTGGATCTGGTTCTGCTGCTCGGCGACGGTGTTGCTCGCCGGCGCGTACTGGACGTCGGCCTTGAAGCCGGCCTCCTCCAGCCCGTCGGTGAACAGCTTGCCGGCGAGGACCCAGTTCTCGCTGGTCTTGTCCGGGAGGGCGACACCGATCGTGGCGTCGGCGGCGAAGCCCGAGGCCTCCTCGCCCGAGCCGGAACCGGTGTCCCCGCCGCGCTCCGCGGAGCAGCCGGTGAGGGCGAAAGCGCCTGCGGCGACAAGCGCTGTCGCCGACAGAAGAATCTTCTTCATGTGATCTCTTTCTCTGTGGTGTGCGTGGGTCGCGCCGCCTCTGCGGTGCGCGGCTCGACCCTTACTTTCCGCGCGTCTCCTCGACGGCGGGGGCTTCGTACTTCTGGCTGGTGGGGTAGTTCGTCTGCGTGGGATCGAACGTGTCGGTGGCCGGATCCTGCTTGCGACCCAAGCGGCGCGTAAGGAAGCCGATGATCGACGGACGGCCCTGCTGCTTGTTCCACACGTCGATGCCGACGGCGAAGAGGAGCACGAGGCCCTTGATCATGGCGACGACGTCGGCACCCTGGCCGAGCAGCGCGAGGCCGTTGTTGAGGAACGCCATTACGAGGCCACCGATGATCGAACCGATCACGGTGCCGATGCCGCCGGACACGGCCGCGCCGCCGATGAACACCGAGGCGATCGCGTCGAGCTCCCAGCCGGTGCCGTCGTTCGGGCCGGAGGCCTGCGAGCGGGCGACGAAGATCATGCCGGCGAGAGCGGCGAGGACGGACATGTTCATCATCACGAAGAAGTCGACCCAGCGGTCCTTCACACCGGACAGCCGCGCGGCCTGGCGGTTGCCGCCGACCGCGTAGATGTGGCGTCCGAAGACGGTGTTGCTCGTGACGAACGAGTAGATGATGACGAGCGCGAGGAGGATGAGGCCGGGGACCGGGAAGCTCGTGCCGGGGCGGCCGGTCGCGAACATCCAGCCGGCGGCCAACACGACGATCGACAGCAGCGTCACCTTGACTGCGCTCACCCACACCGGCGCGCTGTCGGAACCCATCTTGTGCTGCACGCGACGGGTGCGGATCTCCCAGAAGACCAGCCAGGCCACGCCCAGCAGCGCCAGGATCATGGTGGGCACGTTGAACGGCAGCGGGAGGGCGATCTCCGGCAGATAGCCGGTGCCGATGTACTGGAACCCCTTGGGCACGGGGATCGTCTGCGCATCACCGATGAACTGCTGGGCGCCGCGGAAGAAGAGCATGCCGGCCAGCGTCACGATGAAGGCGGGTACTCCCACGTACGCGACCCAGAATCCCTGCCAGGCGCCGACGAGCACGCCCACCCCGAGGCCGAGCAGGATCGCGAGCGGCCAGGCCAGCTCCCAGTCGGCCATCGACTTCGCCACGATGATGCCCGTGAAGGCCGCCACCGATCCCACCGAGAGGTCGATGTGTCCCATGATGATGACCATCACCATGCCGATCGCCAGGATCAGGATGAACGAGTACTGGTTGATGACGTTGATCAGGTTCCCGGGGGTGAGCGTGGCACCGGCCGGGTTCCGCAGCACGGTCAGGATCTCGAACAGCAGGATGATGACGATCAGGCTGCCGAGGATGCCGAACTGGCGCAGGCTCGAGGTGCCGCCGCCCCCGAACATCTTCGTGATGTCCTTGAAGTGGAAGCCGCGCTTCGCGGTGGTCGAGTCGGTGGTCATGCGGATGCTTTCTGGGTCGCGGAGGTCATGCTGCGCATGAGGTCCTCGGGGGTCGCCTGGTCGGCCGGGATGCAGTCGGTCACCCGGCCTTCGAACACGGTGTAGATGCGGTCGGAGATGCCGAGCAGCTCGGGCAGTTCACTGGAGATGACGATCACGCCCTTGCCCTGAGCGGCGAGCTCGTTGATGATCGCGTAGATCTCGTACTTGGCGCCGACGTCGATGCCGCGAGTGGGCTCGTCGAGGATCAGCAGGTCGGGGTCGGTGAACATCCACTTCGCCAGGACGACCTTCTGCTGGTTGCCGCCGGAGAGCTTGCCGACGCCTTCCTCCACCGACGGGGTCTTGATGCGCAGCGCCTTGCGGTAGCGCTCCGCCACCGAGAACTCCTCGCGGGAGTCGACGACGCCGTTGTGCGCGATCTTCGAGAGCTTCGCCGCGACGATGGAGCGCTTGATCGTGTCGAGGAGGTTGAGCCCGAGAACCTTCCGGTCCTCGCTCACGTAGGCGAGCCCGTGCTTGATCGCGGCGGCCACGTCGGGGAGCTCGATCTCCTGTCCGTCCTTGATGATCGTGCCGGAGAGGAACGTGCCGTAGGAGCGGCCGAAGATGCTCATCGCCAGCTCCGTGCGGCCCGCTCCCATGAGCCCGGCGATACCCACCACCTCGCCGCGGCGGACATTGATGTTCGAGCCCTTCACGACCATGCGCTCCGGCACGGTGGGATGCTGCACCCACCAGTCCTTGACCTCGAAGAACACCTCGCCGATCTCCGGCGTGCGGTCCGGGTACCGGCTCTCCAGCGACCGGCCCACCATGCCGCGGATGATGCGGTCCTCGTTGATCTCGCCGCGGGAGATGTCCAGCGTCTCGACGGTGCGGCCATCGCGGATGATGGTGATCTCGTCGGCGATCTGCTCGATCTCGTTGAGCTTGTGACTGATCATGATCGACGCGATGCCCTTGGCCTTGAGGCCGAGGATGAGGTCGAGGAGGTGCTGCGAGTCGTTCTCGTTGAGCGCGGCGGTCGGCTCGTCAAGGATGAGGAGCTTGACGTCCTTGTTGAGCGCCTTGGCGATCTCGATGAGCTGCTGCTTGCCGACGCCGAGAGTCTTGATCGGGACGTCGGGGTCCTCGTCCAGGCCGACGCGGGCGAGCAACTCGATCGTGCGCTCCTTCTGCGCCTGCCAGTCGATGCGCCCGAAGCGACGGATCTCGTTGCCGAGGAAGATGTTCTCGGTGACCGAGAGCTCCGGGATGAGGGCGAGCTCCTGGTGGATGATCACGATGCCGGCCTGCTCGCTGGCCGCGATGTCCTTGAAGCGCTGCTCCTGGCCGTACAGGAGGATCTCGCCGTCGTAGCTGCCGTACGGGTACACCCCCGAGAGGACCTTCATCAGCGTCGACTTCCCGGCGCCGTTCTCGCCGCATATCGCGTGGATCTCGCCGGCGCGGACGGTGATCGAGACGTCGGCGAGCGCCTTGACCCCCGGGAACTCCTTGGTGATGCGGCGCATCTCCAGGATCGGGCCTGACACGGTCGGCAACGTTGCTGTAGTGCTCACGGATCTTCCTCGCGACGTGCGGTCACCTTCGATGTGACCGTTCACATCGGTATATCGTCGTCTTCCGCGGGAGCGGTGTCAAGTCCGCGGCGTGTTTTCGTGTCGCTACCGTGATGCAGCGGATTCGCGCGCCCGCAGAAGGGTCTGCAGCGGACCGAACGCGGGGGTCTTCTCGCCGCGGATCTCGGCGAGAAGGATGCGCACGGCGCGTCGGCCGAGCTCGGGGAAATCCTGATGCACGGTGCTCAGCGTCGGCGCCACGTGCGCCGCGACCGGGATGTCGTCGAAGCCGATCACGCTCACGTCGTGCGGCACGCGCACTCCCGCGTCGCGGAAGCCGTGCAGCAGCCCGATCGCCATGAGGTCGTTCGCGGCGAAGACGGCTGTGAAGTCCCGCCGGGCGGAGAGCTCCTTGCCGGCGAAGTACCCGAAGTCGGCGGTCCAGTCGCCGCGGATCGGGGGGAACGTGGGCAGATCGGCGTCCCGGAGCGCATCGAGGTACCCCCGCATGCGCGACTCCGCCTCGATCCAGTCCTGCGGGCCGGCGAGGTGCAGGATGTCGCTGTGACCCAGGGCGATCAGGTGTTCCGTCGCCGCCTTCGCGCCGGCGACCTGGTCGGCGGAGAGGCTGACACCATCGGATCCCGAGGCCGTCTGCAGGGTGACGAAGGGCATCGTGACGTTCATGCCGCGCAGGACATGGAAGACGCGCACCTGCGGGGCGAGCACCACGATGCCGTCGACCTGCTCACGTTCGAGCTGGCGGACCGCGTTGCCGATCGCCTCCGGTGTCGTCGCAGGGAGATTGAGGGTGGAGACCGAATAGCCCTCCTCCCGCGCCGCGTCTTCGATGCCGGCGATGGATGACGTCGGCCCGAACTCCCCGATCGTCGCGGAGAGGATGCCGAGCATGTTGGATTTGCTCGTCACGAGCGCGCGCGCCGCGAGGTTGGGGCGGTAGTCGAGGACGGCGATCGCGTCCAGCACCTTCGCCTTCGTCTCCGGACGGATGCTGGGGTGATCGTTGAGCACCCGCGACACGGTCTGATGCGAGACGCCGGCGAGGCGCGCGACGTCGCGGATGCTCGGCATGCGGGCACGCTCAGAGGAGGTGGACATCCAGCCTCCTCGCGTGTGCACGGTCACATGACCATTTCATTATGTCTGCCATGACGTGCCGGATGCACCTCGAACGCGCGCGCACCCCTCGCGCCCGCCGCACGCTGGGCCTCGAGGGTTCAGCCGATGATGCGGGCGCCGGGAACAGCGCCGTGCACGTGCAGGGGGTCCAGTCCCGCGTCGCGAAGCGTCGTCTGCACCGCCTGCGCGGACTCGGGATCGGCGCAGAGAAGGGCGACGGTGGGCCCCGACCCGGAGACGAGGCCGTGCAGCGCACCGGCCGCGACCCCGCGTTCGATGGTCTGCGCCAGATCCGGTCGCAGGTCCAGCGCAGCCGCCTGAAGGTCGTTGTGGAGTGCGTCGGCGAGCTGCCAGGCGTCTCCAGTGCGCAGCGCCTGCAGCACGGGGATCGGCACGTCGAGGGAAAGCGGCGGGTCGTCGGCGAGTGCGCCCTCCTCCTCGCGCAGCTCGTCGAGCCGGGTGTACACGGCGGGGGTGGACAGCCCCTCGTCGCTGGTCACGAGCAGCCAGTCGAACCGCCCGCGCGCGAGAGCCGGGTTGAGCTGATCGCCGCGGCCGGTGCCGACGGCGGTTCCGCCGTGCAGCGCGAACGGCACATCGGCGCCGAGCCGCGCGGCGAGGTCGTGCAGCCGCGCGGCCGAGAGTCCCGTGCCCCACAGGGCATCGCACGCGACCAGCGCGGCCGCCGCGTCCGCGGAGCCACCGCCCATGCCGCCGGCGACCGGAACGCTCTTGCGGATCTGCAGCGCGACCCCACCCGGGTGATCGGTCGCCATCGCCAGCAGCTTCGCGGCCCGCATCGCGAGGTTCCGGTCGTCGAGCGGCACCGAGCCGTCATCCTCCACCCCTGTCACCGTGATCGAGAAGTCGTCGGCCTCCCTGGCGATCACGTCCTCGTAGAGCGACACCGCCTGGAACACGGTCGCGAGGGCGTGATAGCCGTCGTCATGGCGCCCGCCGACGCCGAGGTAGACATTGATCTTCCCGGGCGCGCGCACGTGCACGGATCCGGAGGACGCGGCGAGGCTCATGAGCGGATCACAGGTCGGACGAGGTCGCCCACAAGTTGACGTCGATGGCGCCGGCGAGCTCGTCGATGCGGCGGAGCTCCTCTTCGGTGAAGGCAGGCCCGTCCAGGGCCGCGAGGTTCTCGTCGAGCTGCTCCGTGCGGGAGGCGCCGATGAGGGCCGAGGCGACGACCGGGGAGCGCAACGTCCACTGCAGCGCGAGCTGCGCGAGCGATTGTCCTCGTCCCTTCGCGACCTCGTTCAACGCGCGGAGCGTCTGGACGGCATCGTCGGTCAGCTTGCCCTCGGGAAGGGAACGGCGCTGCTGCGCGCGCTCGGCCGTGCCGTCGCCGAGGTACTTGTCGGTGAGTAGCCCCTGGGCGAGCGGGGTGAAGGCGATGGCGCCGAGACCCGACTCCTCCAAGGTCTGCGTGAGGCCGTCCTCGATCCAGCGGTTGAGGATCGAGTACGCGGGCTGGTGGATGACGAGCGGCGTGCCCAGCTCCTTCGCCGCCGCGACGGCCTCGGCCGTTCGCTCCGCACTGTACGAGGAGATGCCGACGTAGAGCGCCTTGCCCTGGCGGACCAGGGTGTCCAGCGCTCCAACGGTCTCAGCGATCGGGGTGACCGGATCGACGCGGTGGGAGTAGAAGATGTCGACGTATTCCAGCCCCATGCGGGTGAGGGACTGCTCGGCGCTCGCGAGGATGTACTTCCGGCTCGCGTAGTCGCCGTACGGGCCGGGCCACATGTCCCAGCCGGCCTTCGACGAGATGATCAGCTCGTCGCGGTACGGACGCAGGTCCTCCGCGAAGATCCGGCCGAAGTTCTTCTCTGCCGAGCCGTAGGGCGGACCGTAGTTGTTCGCCAGGTCGAAGTGCGTGATCCCCCTGTCGAACGCGTGGCGGAGGAGCGCCCGCTGGTTGTCGAGCGGGATGTTGTCGCCGAAGTTCCACCAGAGCCCGAGCGAGATCGGCGGGAGGTAGAGGCCGGAGGAACCGACCTGACGGTACGCGAATCGTCCGTAGCGGCCCTCGTCGGCGGCGTACGGACGGTGCAGCTCGGGGACATCGGGGCGGAAGCGGGGGGAGTCGGTCACGGTGCCAGATTAGCCGCTGACGCCGGAACCCTCGATCGCCGTTGCGTGCTGGGCGATCCGCTGGTAGTCGTCGACCGTGAGGTCCTCCCCCCGCGCTGTCGGGGCGACGCCGGCGGCGGTCAGCACCTCGGTCGCCGCGGCCGAGCTGCCGAAGATAGCGGAGAGGGCCTGCCGCAGCATCTTGCGCCGCTGGTTGAAGGCCGCGTCGACGATGGCGAAGGTGCGCCGGCGCTCCTCCACCGACCCGCGCTCCCCCTCGGAGCGGTCGAAGCCGACGAGGAGACTGTCCACGTTGGGCACCGGCCAGAAGACCTGACGGGAGACGTTCCCGGTGAGCTTCCACTCGCCGTACCAGGCGGCCTTGACACTGGGCGAGCCGTAGATCTTCGATCCGGGCTTGGCGGCGAGCCGCTCGGCCACCTCCGCCTGCACCATGACGACGCCCCGCTGCAGGTACGGGAACGTCTCCAGGAAGTGCAGCAGCACCGGCACCGAGACGTTGTACGGCAGGTTCGCGACGAGGACGGTCGGCTCGCCGGGCAGCTCCGTCACGCGGAGGGCGTCCGCGTCGACCACCGTCAGCATCCCCTCCGGCACGCCGTGCTCGGCCGCGGTCTGCGGCAGGCGGGCCGCCAGGCGGTGGTCGATCTCCACGGCGGTGACCGCGGCCCCCGCCTCGAGGATCGCGAGGGTCAGGGACCCGAGTCCCGGTCCGACCTCGACCACCCGCTCCCCCGGCTGCACGCGGGCGGCCTGGACGATCTTGCGGACGGTGTTCGCGTCGACGACGAAGTTCTGTCCGAGCTTCTTGGTGGGGGTGACATCGAGCGCGGCGGCCAGACGGCGGATCTCGGTGGCCCCGAGCAAGGTGACGGTCATGGTCCCATTCTCCCGGATGACGGGCCGTGCCCGGTTCCTGGGCGAAGTCCGTCATCATCGCTATCCTTCGGGAGTGCCCTCCCTCGGTGAACTGATCGCTCCGCGGCGCCTGGGCAGGGACTTCCGCTGGCTGCTCGCATCGTCGTGGACGAGCAACATCGGAGACGGCGTGGCGTTGGCCGCCGCTCCCCTGCTCATCGCGTCGATGACGTCGTCGCCGATCCTCGTGGCCTCCGGCGCCATCCTGCAGTTCCTGCCGTGGCTGCTCTTCGGTCTGCACGCGGGGGCCATCGCCGACCGCTTCGATCGGCGGCGCCTGGTGATGACCGCCAACGCCGTACGCGCCGTCGTGCTCGCCGCCCTCTGCGTTTTCCTCGTGACGGGCACCGCGAACATCGGGATCGTGCTGGCGGTCGCCTTCCTCTACGGCACCGCCGAGGTCTTCGTCGACACCGCGGGGAGCACGCTGCTGCCGATGCTCGTGAAGCCCGCCGACCTCGGCATCGGGAACGCCCGCCTGCAGGCGGGATACCTCGTCGCGAACCAGTTCGCCGGACCGCCGCTGGGCGCGTTCCTCTTCGCGGCCGGGAGCGCGTGGCCGTTCCTCGTCGAGGTGCTGTGCGTGACGCTCGCGATCGTCCTGATATCCCGCATGGCGCGCACGCCCGTCCCGCCGCGGGAGACCGAGACCCACCCGCCCGTGCACACCGACATCGCCGAGGGGCTGCGCTGGCTGTGGCGCAACCCGCCGGTGCGGATGCTCGTGCTCATCATCCTCGTCTTCAACGTGACCTGGGCCGCCCCGTGGGGCGTGCTCGTGCTGTACGCCACCGAGCACCTGCAGATGGGGCCGGTGGGCTACGGCGCCCTCACCACGGCCTCCGCGGCGGGCGGCATCGTCGCGACCCTCAGCTTCGGCTGGCTGGAACGGCACGTGTCGTTCGCGACCCTGATGCGCGTCGTCCTCTCGCTGGAGGTGCTCATGCACCTCGCCTTCGCCCTGACCACCACGGGCGCGGTCGCCCTCGTCATCATGTTCTTCTTCGGCGCGTACGCCTTCGTCTGGGGCACGATCTCCACGACCGTGCGGCAGCGCCTCGTCCCCGCGCAACTGCAGGGCCGCGTCGCCTCCGTCAACATGGTCGGCGTGTTCGGCGGCATGATCGTCGGCCAGGCCCTCGGCGGCGTCATCGCGCAGACCTGGGGGCTGACGGCGCCCTGGTGGTTCGCCTTCGGCGGGGCGGCGATCACCCTGCTGCTGGTGTGGAAACCCATCTCGCACATCGTCAGCGCGAAGCCGGTCGCCGAGACCGGACCCGAGGACGTCGAGCCGGACGGTCAGTCGGCGAACGAGCCGTAGACCCGCAGCGTGTTCTCGGCGAGCTGCGCGGAGAGCTCGTCCACATCCAGATCGAGCTCGCCGGCCAGGAAGCGCACCGTGAGCGGCACGAGGTACGGCGCGTTCGGGCGACCCCGCAGCGGGACCGGCGTGAGGAACGGGGCGTCCGTCTCGACGAGGAGGCGGTCGAGCGGGGTGACCTTCAGCGCGTCACGCAGGTTCTGGGCGTTCTTGAACGTCACGTTCCCGGCGAAGGACAGGTAGTACCCGGCCTCGGCGCAGACCCGGGCCATCGCATCGTCGCCCGAGAAGCAGTGGAACACGGTGCGCTCCGGGGCGCCGACCCGTGTCAGCGTCTCGAGCACGGCCTCATGCGCATCCCTGTCGTGGATCTGCATCGCGATGCCGTGCTTCTTGGCGAGGGCGATGTGCGCCTCGAAGGAGGCGAACTGCGGCGCGCGGCGCTCCGGTTCGGTGCGGAAGAAGTCGAGCCCCGTCTCGCCGATCGCGCGCGTGCGCGGATGGGCGGCGAGCTCGTCGATCACGGCGAGCGCCTCATCGAGGCGGCCCTCCTCCGCGTACGTCGGGGCGTCGTTCGGGTGGATGGCGACCGCGGCGAGGACCCGCGGATCCGACGCGGCGGCCTCGACCGCCCAGCGGGACGACTCGATGTCGCCGGACGCCTGCACGACGCCGATGACGCCGACGGCCTCGGCCTGGTCGAGCTGTTCGACGAGCGAGAGCCCCTGGGTTCCTGAGCCTGTCGAAGGGCCATCGGCGATCTCGAGATGCGCGTGGTTGTCGTACACTGGCACCACGAGGGGCTCCGGGGCCGCCGGGTAGCTCCGGTCCTTGCGCCCGTCGCCCGAGCGCTCGCGCACGTAGGTCTCCGCCATGTGTCCTACCCGGATGTCAGGCCGTGGACTCCACGCGCGGGAACAGCGGCGCGAGGCCGTTGACGCTCGTGCCCGGCTTCAGCGCACCCCAGGCTCCCGCCTCACGGATGGGCTGGTCCTGCAGCCGTCCGAGGGTCTCCGCGGCGCCGAGCGCGATCCACAGCTTCTCGGTCGACTGCGGCATCACCGGCGACAGCAGCACGGCGAGCGCCCGCAGCCCCTCGGCGCAGGTGTAGAGCACGGTGCCCAGACGCTCGCGCTGGTCCTCGTCGCGGGCGAGCGCCCACGGCTCGTTCTCCGTGATGTACCCGTTGAGCGCGTCGACGATGGTCCAGATCGCGGAGATCGCCTCGTCGATGCGGAACTGGCCGACCGCGGCGTCCGCCTTCGTCGCAGCGTCCGCGACGATTCGCTGGATCGCGAGGTCGGCCTCGGTGTACTCGGCCGCCGGGGGCACGATGCCCTCGAAGTACTTCTCGATCATCGCGGTCGTGCGGGAGGCGAGGTTGCCGAAGCCGTTCGCGAGCTCTGCCTGGTACCGCGCGGAGAGGTCCTCCCAGGAGAAGGAGCCGTCCTGACCGAACGCGATCGCCGACAGGAAGTAGAAGCGGTAGGCGTCGGAGCCGAAGACATCGGTGATCTCGGTCGGCGCGATGCCGGTGAGCTTCGACTTCGACATCTTCTCGCCGCCGACGAGCAGCCAGCCGTGCGCGAATACGCCCTTCGGCACGTCGAGCCCCGCCGCCATCAGCAGAGCCGGCCAGATGACGGCGTGGAAGCGCAGGATGTCCTTGCCGACCACGTGGTAGGCCGGCCAGCGCCGCGCGAAGGTCTCCTCGTCGGAGCCGTAGCCGACGGCGGTGGCGTAGTTGAGCAGGGCGTCGACCCACACGTAGATGACGTGCGACTCGTCCCACGGCAGCGGGATGCCCCAGTCGAAGGTCGAGCGGGAGATCGAGAGGTCCTTCAGGCCCTGGCTCACGAACGAGACGACCTCGTTGCGCGCCGAGTCGGGGCGCACGAAGTCGGGCTCCGTCTTGTACAGCTCGAGCAGGCGATCCTGGAACTCGCTGAGCTTGAAGAAGTAGTTCTTCTCCTGCAGCAGCTCCAGCGGCTTGGAGTGGATCGCGCAGACCTTCAGCCCCTCGAAGGGGCCCGTGCCGTCGACGATCTCCGATTCCGGCTTGAACTCCTCGCAGCCCACGCAGTAGAGCGCCTCGTACTCGCCGGCGTAGATGTAGCCACGGTCATAGAGCCGCTGGAAGAACGTCTGCACGTTCGTCTCGTGGCGCTCCTGCGTGGTGCGGATGAAGTCGTCGTTCGCGACGTCGAGGGTCTTCAGCAGCGGGAACCAGCTCTCGCTGACGAGCTTGTCGACCCATTCCTGCGGGGTGACGCCGTTCGCCGCCGCGGCCCGCAGCATCTTCTGACCGTGCTCGTCCGTTCCCGTGAGCATCCACGTGTCGTCCCCCGCCTGGCGGTGCCACCGCGCGAGGGTGTCGACGGCCACCGTCGTGTACCCGTGGCCGATGTGCGGCACATCGGAGGGGTAGTAGATGGGCGTGGTGATGTAGAAGGAGTCGCCAGCGGGCATGGGGACAATTCTAGGTGCCCCCATGCCCGTGGTTACGCCGTGCGGCCCGTCAGAGCCCATTGCGGCGGGCGACCTCGCCGAGCCAGGCCAGCGAGGGCTTCGGGAACCGCTCGAAGGTCTCGTGGTCGAAGCCGATGAGACCGAACGTCGGCCGGAACCCGCTCGCCCACTCGTAGTTGTCCAGCGCGCTCCAGTGCTGGTAGGCGCGGACCTCGATGCCATCGCTGATGGCGCGGTGCAGCCCCTCCAGCGCTCCCTGCGTGTAGGCGATGCGCCGGGTGTCGTCGGCCGTCGCGATGCCGTTCTCCGTGACGAGCACGGGAACGCCGCCGCTGCGCTCCCACGCGCTCCGGACGCCCAGCTCGAGGGCCTCGGGGAAGAACTCCCAGCCCGTGAGCGTCGTCTCCACGTCCGGCGACACCGGCAGGGGCCCCTCCGGACCGATGAAGGTGCGGGTATAGGCCTGCACGCCCACGAAGTCGTCTCCGGCGGACTGCTCCAGGTACCAGTGGTCGCGCGGGTCGCCGTACGTCGCGAGCATCTCGTCCGCGCCGGGCTCGCCGGTGGAGTGGAAGGCCTGGGTGGCGATCGTCCAGCCTGCCTGCGCCCCGGGCACCGTGTGCAGGATCTCGGACGCGCGCCGGTGGGCCGTCAGCAGGGTGTCCGCGACGCCGAGGTCGGGGTTCGGCAGGCCGTAGGCGACGAGGTTCGCCGCGTCCTCTCCCCCGGCCAGCATCGCCGCGATGTTCGGCTCGTTGATCGTGCACACGTAGCGCACGCCGTCGAGGATCGGCAGCACGGTCTCCACGTAGCGGGAGAACAGGTCCACCGCGTCGTCGGCACGCCAGAAGCCGTCCTTCTGGAACCACTGCGGCACCGTGAAGTGCATGAGGGTGACCGTCGGGTCCAGCCCGTTCTCCCTGGCGGTGTCGATCATGCGGCGGTAGTGGTCGAGCATCGCCCGCGAGACGAACCCGCGCTCCGGCTCGATCCGCGCCCACTCGACCGAGAACCGGTAGGAGTTCAGCCCGGCCTCGGCGAGCAGCCGCATGTCCTCCGGGTAGCGGTGGAAATGGTCGGCGGCGTCACCGGAGGGCTCGGCCATGGGCGAGTCGGGCGCGTGTTCCATCGCCCACCAGTTGCTCGTGGTGTTGTTGCCCTCCACCTGATGGGCGGCGGTCGCGGCACCCCAGAGGAAGCCGTCGGGGAATGCGAGCACGGATGCGCTCCTCTCTCTTTCTTGCAGTCGTTCGGTGCGCGTCAGCGGGCGCGGGCGGGGTTCGGCACGGCGTCGAGCAGTTCGACGGTGTACGGGTCCTCCGGATGCTGCAGCACCTGCGAGGTCTCGCCTCGCTCGACGACGCGGCCGCTGTTGAGCACGAGGATGTTCTCGGTGACGAGCCGCGCGCTCAGCAGATCGTGGGTGATGTAGAGCATGCTGATGCCCCACCGTTCGCGGAGGTCCTCCAGCAGCGCGAGCACGCCGGCGCGGAGCGACACGTCGAGCATCGACACCGGCTCGTCCGCGATGAGCACCTGCGGGTCGCTCGCGAGCGCCCTGGCGATCACCACGCGCTGCCGCTGCCCGCCGGAGAGCTGGTGCGGCAGCTTGGCGGCGAACTGCTCGACGGGCGTCAGGCCCACCGTCTCCAGCAGTTCGAGCACACGGGCCCTGGCCTCCGCCCCGCGCAGCCTCGTGTAGTTCACGACGGGACGGGTCAGTGCGTACTCGACGGTGTGCAGCGGGTTCAGGGCCGCGTACGGATCCTGGAACACCATCTGCACGTCCTTGCGGAGGTCGCGGAGGCCTCGGCGCTTCAGGGACGCGACGTCGGTATCGCCGAACCGGATGCTGCCGGAGGTCGGCTTCTCGACACCGGTGAGCATCTTCGCGATCGTCGACTTGCCCGATCCGGAGGCACCGACGAGCGCCAGCGCCTCTCCCGGCTCCAGGCGGAAGGACACGTCGTCGACCGCGACGACGGGATCCTGACCGCGGCGCGGTGCCGGATAGCGCTTGGTCACGCCGTCCACGACGATCGCGGCATCGGCCCGGCGGGCGTCCCGCGGAGACACGGTCGGCAGGGTCTCGGTGACGTCCGTGCGGCTGCGTCCCTCCCGGCGGCGGGTGCCGAGATCGACGAACCCGGGGATCTCGATCTTCTCGGCGCGCGGGTCGGCGTAGTGGCTCAGCAGCATCCGGGTGTAGTCATCCTGCGGGCGATGCAGGATGTCCTGGCTGGGGGCGTCCTCCACGATGCGGCCCTCGTGCATCACCATCACCCGATCGGTCGCCTCGAGGACGATGCCGAGGTCGTGGCTGATGAGGATCGCCGTGAAGCGCTCGGACCGCTGCAGCTCCTGGATCGTGTCCATGACCGCATGCTGGACGAGCACGTCGAGCGCCGTGGTGGGCTCGTCGAACACCATCAGCTGGGGTTCGAGCGAGAGGGCGAGGGCGATCGAGGCGCGCTGCCGCATGCCGCCGGAGAGCTCACCGGGGTACCGGTCGAGCACCTCCGGCTTCAGCCCCACCTTGCCGACGAGCTCCCGCGCCCTGGCCTGGCGCTGCTCGGCGGGCACATGACCGTGCGCGGCGAAGATGTCCCGGAAGTGGTTGCCCACGGTGCGGACAGGGTTCAGCGCGTTCATGCCGGACTGCAGCACCATCGCGAAGCCACCCTGCCGCTGACGTCGCAGCTCCTCGGCATCGAGCTCGCGGATGTCGCGACCGTCGAAGAGGATGCGTCCGCCGCTGATGCGCGCCGGCGGCTTCTGCAGCCGCGTGAGGGCGAAGCCCAGCGTGGACTTGCCTGACCCGGACTCGCCGACGAGCCCGACGAACTCGCCGCGCCGGAGCGTGAACGACACGTCGCGCACGGCCGGCACCGGCTCCTGCCCCGGGGAGGCGTACTCCACGGAGAGCGACCGGACATCGAGGAGGATCTCGTCGTGCTCCATAGCGCTCATCGGCCCTTCCCTTCGCGGAGGCGCGGATTGGAGATGCCGTCCACGCCGAAGTTGATGAGTGTGAGGCTGAGGGCGAGCAGCGCGATGCACAGACCGGGCGCGAACAGCAGCAGCCACTGGCCGGTGAGCAGGGAGTTCGAGTTCTGCGCCCAGTAGAGCATCGTGCCCCAGCTGACGATGCTGGAGTCGCCGAGGCCGAGGAACTCCAGCCCCGCCTCCGCGAGGATCGCCGCCGTCGCCGCCCCGAAGAGCGTGCCGGCGATGATCGACGTCATGTTCGGCAGGATCTCGCGGAAGACGATGCGCGCCCTGCTGTCTCCGGAGAACTGCGCCGAGGTGACGAAGTCATTGCCGCGGAGGGACTGGGTCTGGCTGCGCAGCACACGGGCCCCCCAGGCCCATCCGGTCACGACGATCACGGCGATGATCATGAGGATGCCACCGTTCTGCAGGTAGGCCGCGATCACGATCATCAGCGGAAGTCCGGGGATCACGAGGAAGAGGTTCACGATGAACCCGACGACCTCGCCCGCGAAGCCGCGCATGTACCCCCAGCTCAGGCCGATGAGCACGGCGACGATCGTGGAGAGGAGTCCCGCTGCGAAGCCGACGAGGAGGCTGACCTGCGCGCCGTAGATGAGCTGGCTGAGCACGTCCTCCCCGGCCGCGGTCGTGCCGAGCCAGTGCTTCCACGAGGCGTCGGCGTTGCGCGGGAACCCGTTCTCCTTCGGTCCGTACGGCGCCAGGAGCGGGGCGAACACGGCGACGAGGACGAAGAACGCGAGGAGGCAGAGGCCGATGCGGGCCTTGCCGTTGGACCACAGGGTGCCGACCATGCGGCCGAAGGCGCGCCAGGGGCTGGGCGCCGCGATGCGGGTGGTGGGGACCTTGACGGTCACGGTGCTGGGGGTGGGGTTCGGAGTCGTCATCGTCGAGTCCTCGGGTCGAGAACCCCGTAGAGGATGTCCACGAGGAAGTTGGCGATGAGCACGCTCACGGTGATCATCAGGAAGAGCGCCTGCATGAGCGGGTAGTCCTGCCCGATCACGGCGTTGAACAGCAGGTAGCCGATGCCCGGGTATCCGAACACCTGCTCGACGAGGATCGAGCCGCCCACCACGCCGCCGAGCGTGAGCCCGAAGCCGGTGAGGTTCGGCAGGATCGCGTTGCGGGCCGCGTAGCGGAGGGCGATCGTGCGGCCGCGGAGGCCGTTCGCCTCGCCGAAGGTGATGTAGTCCTCGCCGAGCGTGTTGATCATCGCGTTGCGCATGCCGATGATCCAGCCGCCGAGGGAGGTGAGGAGGATCGTCAGCGCCGGAAGGAACGCGTGCCGGACGAGGTCGACGATGAAGTCCCAGGTGAACCCCGGGGTGGTCGTCGCCGAGTAGGCGCCGGTGGTCGGGAACCAGTGCAGCACGTAGCCGAGGAAGAACAGCAGCAGCAGCGCCGTCCAGAAGTACGGGAACGTGCTGAGGAACGACCCGGTCAGCGTCGGCAGCGAGTCCAGCCAGGTCCCGCGCCGCCAGGCGGCCATCACGCCGATCAGCGTGCCGATCACGAACGCGAGGATCGTGACGATGCCCACGAGGCCGAGCGTGTAGGGCAGCGCGGTGGAGACCATGCTCGACACGGTCTGCGGGTAGAACGTGTACGAGACGCCGAAGTCGAGGCGCACGACCTGGCCGAGGTAGGCCACGTACTGATCCCACACGGAGCCGGTCGGCACCCCGAGCTGGGCCTCGATCGCCGCGCGCGTGGCGTCGGAGACCGGACCGTTCTGGGAGAGCTTCGCGATCGCGGCGTCGGCGGGAGAGCCGGGCATGAGTCGCGGGAGGAAGAAGTTCAGGGTGATCGCGGCCCACAGGGTGAGCACGAACAGGCCGATCTTCTGGAGGACGTACTTCACTGGTCTCCCCCGTCCGTGCGCTTCAGATGGGTGAAGATCCCCAGCGGCGCCGAGTCGTAGTTCTGCGGGATCATGTACGGATCGTCCGCGGAGGGCCAGCCGGTGAACTTCGCGTCGTTGAACAGCCCCCAGATCCCGCCGTAGTACATGCCGATCACGGGGACCTCCTCGTACACGATGCTCTGCAGCTCATGCACGATCTCGGTCTGGCGGTCGGGATCGATCGTCGCGCGGTACTCCTCCAGGAGGGCATCGGCCTCCGGGGAACGGTAGCGTTCGAAGTTGTTGGTGGTGACCTCCCCGGCCGGCACGTAGAAGTCGCTGGAGAGCAGGCTGTTGTAGGCCTGGTACACGTCGCCGTTGCCCATGCCGCCGATCGCCATCTCGAAGTCGCCGGTACCGATCGCGCTCTGGTACCCCGCGGGCTGCGGGAGCTTGAGCGACACCTTGACGCCGATGTCAGCGAGCTGGCGCTGCACGGTCTGGGCGGCGCGCGTCCAGTCCGAGAATCCGTTGGCGGTGGTCAGCGAAAACGCGAGCTGTTCACCGTCCTGGCCGACGAGCCGGTCGCCCTGCAGGGTGTAGCCGGACTCGGCGAACGCCGCGAGCGCGGCGTCGCGGTCCTGCGTGAGCATGCCCTGATCCGGGATCTCCGGGTCGAGGTACTGCTCCTGGTTGGGCAGGATGAGACCGGTCTGACCTGCGGGCTGCATGTACCCCTCGGAGGCGGTCTCCGCGATCTCCTCCCGGTCGAGCGCGAACGCGATGCCCCGGCGGACGTTCACGTCGTCGAAGGGGGCGACCTCGAGATTCGGCACGAGAGAGATGACGCCGCCCGGCGGGAACCACCAGGTGTTGTCTGGACTCGCCGCCCCCCACGTGCCCTCGACGTCGGAGATGAACGAGTACGCCCAGTCGTACCCGCGGGTCACGGTGTCGAGCTGGGTGTTCGTGGCCGGCAGGATGATGTGCTCGATCTCGATCTTGTCCGCCTGCCAGTAGTCCGGGTTGCGGTCCATCGAGTACTGCTGGTCGTTGTAGTTGCCGAGCACGAACGGTCCGGTGCCGACCGGCTCCTCGTTGCGCCAGGTGGCCGGATCCTCCACGTCGGCCCACAGGTGCTCGGGGACGATCATGGTCTGCCCGAGGATCGACAGCGAAGGCGCGTCGTCGCTCTGCAGGTGGAAGATCACGTCGTCGCCGTCGACCTCGATGCGGTCGATGTGCTGCCACGCGCCCTTGATGTCGAGGGAGGGCTCATCTCTGATGAGCTGGAACGTGAAGGCCACATCCTCCGGGGTGAGGGGCTCGCCGTCGCTCCACTCCACGCCGTCGCGGACCGTCATCACGATCGTGCGGGCGTCGGGCTGGGTCCATTCGGACGCGAGCCACGGGGTGAGCTCGCCATCGAGCGGGTTCACCAGGATGAGCGGCTCGTAGATCCACCGCGAGGCGGTCCGGGTGTTCGTGAGGTAGGGGTTGAAGTTCTGCGTGAAGAACGGGTTGCCCTTGTCGGCGTTGATGAGCATCGTGTCGTCGCCGATCGAGGGGTCGGGCTGCGAGCTGATCTGGATGCTGCAGCCGCTGAGCGCGACCGCTGCGGCCGCGAGCCCCACGACGGCGGCGCGGCGCCAGCGTCGGAAGGTGTGCGTCTCTGCCACTGGATGACCTCATGTCGTCTCTGTCATGAAGGGCGCCCCGGGGGGTGGGGAGTCCTGCCGGCCGAAGCCGTACACGAGATTGTAAGCGCATACATTTCGAATCGGCAACCCCTTGACGGCCCGGGGATGCTCTCGGGCGGCGCGTTCGCGACGGCTCAGACCGGGCGTCTGGAGCTCTCGCGGAGCAGGACCTGCAGGGGCAGAGTCGCGGTCAGCGGCGGGGCATCCGGGTGCTCCAGTCGCCGCGCGAGCACCTGCACGGCCGCGCGACCCAGATCGATCATCGGCTGGCGGATCGTGGTCAGCGGCGGCGAGGCCAGAGTCGCCGCCTCGATGCCATCGAAGCCGGTCAGGAGCACGTCGTCCGGCACCCGTACGCCCGCGCTCCGGAAGACGTCCATGGCGCCGAGGGCCATCTGGTCGTTGGCGGCGATCAGCGCGGCGGGCACGCCATCGCGCAGGAGGTCCTCCCCCACTCTGCGGCCGGAGGCGCGGGTGAAGTCGCCCCGCAGCGCGCGCACCGCGCGCGGGTCGCGACCCGCCGCGGCGAGCGCGGCCGACACCCCCTGCCACCGCTGCTCGGCGTCCGGCGAGTCGACCGGCCCGGCGAGGAAGACGATCTCCCCCTCGCCGACCTGAGACAGCACATGGCGGGTCAGCTCCCCCATCGCCTCGGCATTGCTCACCGTGACATGGTCGTAGGAGTCGCCCCGCGGCGGCCCGGACAGCACGACCACCGGAATCCGGCGGGCCAGCCGCGCGAGCACCTCGTCCGGAACGCTGCGCGCGAGCACCATGAGCCCGTCCACCCGGCCGGCCATGTCGCGGACGGTCGAGCGGTCGGGGTCGTCACGTCCGACGCCCACCATGAGCACGAACCCCTGCTTCCACGCCTCCAGCTCCGCACCCCGGAGGACCTCGTCGAGGAACAGCATCGGGGAGTGCGGCGCGTCCTGGTCATCCGACAGCACCGTGAACGGGGGGCGGGCGGCGACCGACAGCACATCGAGAGGCGGAGCGTCCTCAGCGGCGTCGAAGCCCGGGAAGTACAGCCCCAGCACCCCGGTCCGGCGCTCCGCGAGACCCCGGGCGCTGCCGCTGGGGACGTAGCCCAGCGCGGCGACCGCGTCGAGCACCCGTTCGCGGGTCACCGGGCGGACGGCCTCCGGCGAGCGCAGCACGCGCGAGACCGTCGCGATCGACACTCCGGCGCGGTCGGCGACGTCGTACACCGTCGCGGCCTTGCTCACGGGTGCTCCTCTCGGCACGGTGGGGGTTCTGGTCCCGGTTCTGGTTCTGGTTCTGGTTCTGGTTCTGTCAGCGTAGGACAGTCTGCAGAGCACGTCGCGGATCTGCGACGCGGGCAGATCAGGAGCGGCGGGCGCGGAGGGCGCCGTGGGGGCGGGAGCTGATCTCACCGGGCTCGCGCTCGCGGGTCTCGGACCACTGCACGTGCAGACCGGCGGTGGCGAGCAGCGGGGAGAGGGCTTCCGCGGTCCAGAAGTACGCGGGTGCGACGGCATGAGGGAAGGCGACGCGGGGTTCGCCGACGAAGAAGCCGAGGAGCAGGCTCCCTGCCGGGGCGAGCACCCGCGCGAACTCGGCGAACACGGCGGGGAGCTCCGCCGGAGACGTGTGGATCACGGAATACCAGGCGAGGACGCCGCCGACCGTGCCCGATGCCTGCGGCAGCGTCTGGAACGACCCGTGATGGAACGTGAGATGTGGATACTGCGTCCTCGCCCCCTCGACGAAGGCCGCCGAGAGGTCGATCCCCTCGACGTCGCGTCCAGCCCCGGGCTCTGCACCGCTACCCCCGTGCAGAAAGGCCGTCCAGTGCGCCGGCCCGCAGCCCGCGTCGAGCAGCCGCCCGGGGGTCTCGTCGCGCCACCGGCGGATGAGCTCCCGGTCCCGCGGATCCATCAGCTCCAGGTCTCCGGCGACCTCCCGGTACTCCGCGGCCCTCTCGTCGTAGGACCTCGCGACGGAGCTCACCGCGACCGCGCCGCGAGGGCCGCCTGGTAGAGGTCACGGGAGGACAGACCCGTCAGGGCCGCGACCTCGGACGCCGCGTCCTTCAGCCGAGTCCCGTCCGCGACCAGGGCCTGCACCTGAGCGAGAGCGTCCTCCGGGGAGGCGTCCCGCCGCGGCGCGCCCTCGACGACCACGACGATCTCACCCTTCACCCCGTCGGCAGCCCAGGCGGCGAGCTCGGACGCGGTGCCGCGACGGACCTCCTCGTACAGCTTCGTCAGCTCCCGGCACACGGCGATGCGGCGGTCCGCGCCGAACGCGGCCCCCATGTCGGTCAGAGTCGTCGCGAGACGCGAGGGCGACTCGAAGAACACCATCGTGCGCGGCTCGGCAGCGAGAGCGCAGAGGGTCGCCCGGCGCTCCCCCGGCTTCCGCGGCAGGAACCCCTCGAAGGTGAAGCGGTCCGTCGGGAGCCCCGAGATCGCCAGGGCCATGAGGACGGCACTGGGCCCCGGGATCGCGGTCACCGTGACCCCCTGTGCCACGGCCTCGGCGACCAGGCCGTATCCCGGGTCGCTCACGGTCGGCATGCCCGCATCACTCAGCACCACGAGGTCGGTCTCCGCGGCGAGCGCGGCCAGCTCTCCGGCCTTCTGCTTCTCGTTGTGGTCGTGCAGCGCGATCAGCCGGGGGCGGTTCTCGATCTTGAGGGCCTGCAGGAGGCGCTGGGTCGTGCGGGTGTCCTCCGCGACGACGATCTCCGCGTTCTCCAGCACCTCCACGAGCCGCCGCGACGCATCGCCCAGGTTTCCGATGGGGGTCGCGGCGAGGATGATCACCCGCCCAGCTTAGGCGCGGGCCTGAGGGGAGACGGTCGAGGCGGGACCGGAGCCGGCATACCGGGAGCGTCGAGCCGAGTTGTCTAGGCTGGACCGGTGACCGCGCCCGAGCCCCTGCTGCCCGCCCCCGAGGAGCGGCTCACGCGCTACGAGCGGCTCCGCGACCGCGTGCTGCACGCCCCGGACTGGGGCCGGGCGATCGGCTGGCTGGCCCCGCTGCTGCTCACCGCCTTCGCCGCGGTGCTGCGCCTGGCGAACGTCGGCCACCCGCACCAGCTCGCCTTCGACGAGACCTACTACGTCAAAGACGCCTGGTCGCTGTGGAGCCTCGGCTACGAGGGCGTCTGGGGTGAGAACGCGAACGACGCCTTCGTCACTCTGCAGGAGCTCCCGCTGACGAACAAGGGCGCCTTCATCGTGCACCCGCCGCTGGGCAAGTGGCTCATCGCCCTGGGCATGGCCATCGGCGGGCCGGACAACAGCGCCGGCTGGCGTCTCGCGACCGCCGTGCTCGGTGCCGCGTCGGTGCTGCTGGTCTACCTGATCGCCCGCCGCCTGACCGGCTCGGTGGTGGCAGCCACCGTGGCGGGCACGCTCCTCGCGATCGACGGCCTCAGCATCGTGATGAGCCGGATCGCGCTGCTCGACGGCATCCTCACCTTCTTCGTGCTGCTGGGCGTGCTGTTCGTGCTCATCGACCGCCAGCGCACGATCCCCCTGCTCGAACGCCGGGCCCCCGACGACGAGAACCCGCTGTGGGGACCGATCCTCTGGCGCCGCCCCTGGCTCGTCGCCGCAGGCCTCGCGCTCGGCGCCGCCGCCGCGGTGAAATGGTCGGGGCTGTACGTGCTCGCGGGCTTCGGACTCTACGTCGTCATCACCGATGCTCTCGCGCGGCGGCGCGGCGGGGTGGTCGTGTGGCCGGCGTCCGCGGTCTTCCGCCAGGGGCCGGTGTCGTTCATCCTCCTCGTCTTCCCCGCGCTCGCGGTGTACCTCGCGAGCTGGACCGGGTGGCTGGTGACGGCGAACGGCTACGACCGCGGCAGCGATCCGAACCCGTTCGTCGCTCTGTGGAACTACCACGAGGCCATGCTCGGTTTCCACGTGGGTCTCACCCGCGGACACCCGTACGCGAGCCCCGCGTGGGAGTGGCCCTTCCTGCTCCGCCCGACCGCGGTGTGGGTGGACAGCGACCCGACCGGCTGCGGCGTCGACCACTGCATCGGCGTGATCTCCGCGGTCCCCAACCCGCTCATCTGGTACGGCGGCGTCGCGGCCAGCGTGTACCTGCTCTACCGCCTCATCCGCGGCTGGATCACGCGGCAGCCCGTCGGCCCGGCGCTCAGCCTCCCGCTCGTGGGCCTCGCGGTGACGTACCTGCCGTGGCTGATGTTCCCTGACCGGACGATCTTCCAGTTCTACACGGTGGTGATGATGCCGTTCCTCGTGCTCGCGCTCACCGTCACGCTGCGGATCATCGCCGGGCGCCGGGAGGACCCGCTGTCGCGCCGCCAGTCGGGACAGCGGACCGTCCTGATCTTCCTCGCCGTCGTCGTCCTCGTCTCGGCGTTCTTCCTGCCGCTGTGGACGGGGATGAGCGTTCCCTACGACTTCTGGCGCCTGCACAACTGGCTGCCCGGCTGGGTCTGACCAGGGGTCTGACCGACGCCCCCAGCCGGGGTCAGGGGACCTCGTCGGCCACGTGCTCCACGAGCGGGAGCACGCGACCGGAGAGGTGCGTGCGCATGGCGATGGAGGACGCGGTCCGCGCGACGCCCGGCACGAGGGCCACCCGGTCCAGCACCTCCTGGAGCCGTGTCGCATCGCGGGCGACGAGCCGGAGCTGCATGTCGCTCGCGCCGGTCACCGTGTGCATGTCGACGATCTCCGGCACCGCGTCCGCCAGGGCGGTCGCGACGTCGTCGTGCCCCACCTTCTGATCGATCTCGACGAGACAGAACGCCACGACGCCATAGCCGAAGCCGGCGGGATCGATGCGCGGCACGATCGCCTCGATCACGCCACCTTCGTGCAGGCGCGCGAGACGGCTGGTAGCCGTTCCCCGCGCGATGCCCAGCCGGCGCGCGCACTCGAGGAGAGGCAGCTGCGGCGACTCCGTCAGCAGCCGGATCAGCGCGGCGTCGAGACGATCGATCCGCACGTCACTCCTTGACGATGCCGGGGCGGGAGACACCCCGGGTCAGTCGGGCGACCACGAGGAGTACGGCGGTGAGCCCGAGTGTGAGCAGCAGCTGGATGCGTGCGGCCGGATCGATCATCGCGAGCGCGATCACGGCGGCGAGCAGCACCAGGCAGAGCCACGACACCCAGGGGAAGCCCCACAGCCGCATCGGCATCGCCTCGCCGGCGCGGTCGGCGCGCCGTCGCAGCACGATCTGCGAGATCGCGGTCGCCGTCCAGATCACCAGCAGGGTCGACCCCACGACGTTCAGCAGGGCCGGGAGCACCACGTCGGGGAACGCCCAGTTCAGCCCCACCGTGACGAACCCGAAGGCCACCGAGGCGAGCACGGCGACGAAGGGCACCCCCTTGAGGCTCGTGCGGGTGACGGACAGCGGCGCCAGTCCCCGCTCGCCCAGCGAGTACGCCATCCGGGAAGCGCCGTAGATGTTGGCGTTCATGGCCGAGAGCAGCGCGATCACCACGATGAGGTCCATGACGAGGCCGACGCCCGGCACGTTCAGGGTGTCCAGGACCGCCGAGAACGGACCGGCCTGCACGGCGGGGTCGTCCCACGGGAGCACCGCGACGATGACGAAGATCGAGCCGACGTAGAAGATGAGGATGCGCACGAGCACCTCGCGCACGATCCGGCGGATGTTGCGGGCGGGATCGTCGGACTCCGCCGCCGCGATCGCGACGACCTCGGTGCCGCCGAACGCGAAGACGACGATGAGGAGCGCCGCCGCGATGCCGGTGATCCCGTGCGGGGCGAAGCCGCCCTCGTCCACGAGGTTCGAGATCCCGGTCGCCGGCACGCCGGGGATGAGTCCGACGATCGCGCACACGCCGACGACGAGGAAGGCGATGATCGCGGCGACCTTGATCGCGGCGAACCAGAACTCGAAACGGCCGTAGTTGCGCACGCCGAAGAGGTTGACCGCAGTGAGGGCCACGACGAAGACCAGGACCCAGATCCACGCGGGGATCCCCGGCACCCAGTTCGCCACGATCCCGGCCGCGCCGGTCGCCTCGGCGGCGATCACGACGACGAGCTGGATCCAGTACAGCCAGCCCACCGCACTGCCGGCGCTGCGCCCCATGGCCTTCTGGGCGTAGGAGCTGAAGGCGCCGGAGCTCGGGCGGGCCGCCACCATCTCGGCGAGCATCGCCATCACGAGCACGACGATGCCGCCCGCGACGAGGTAGGAGATGAGGACGGCGGGTCCGGCGATGCTGATCGCCTGCCCGGAGCCGACGAACAGCCCCGCGCCGATCGCGCCGCCGAGCCCCATCATGGAGATCTGGCGGCGGGTGAGGCCCGGGTGCAGGCCCTTCGTGGTCGTCGTGGTGACGGGGACCTCGGTGCTCATGCGCCCACCTCCATCAGGTCGGAATCGTGGTCGGAATCGTGCGCGGCGTCGCCGGAGACAGCGAGGGCGGCTTCGACCCGGTCGATGTCGGCGGCGGAGCCGGACGAGATGCGGATGCCCTCGCCGGGGAAGGCGCGGGCGACCACGCCGCCGGCGTGCAGGAGGGCGTCGAGGTCGGCGGTGCGCTCCCCCGCCGGAACCCAGACGAAGTTGGCCTGCGAGCGGACGGCGGGCCAGCCGGCGGCGGTGAGCACGGTGTACAGCCGGTCGCGCTGCGCCACGACCTCGTCGATGCGGACGGCGAGCTCGTCCTCCGCGGCGAGTGAGGCGAGGGCCGCCGCCTGGGCAAGGTCGGTGACTCCGAACGGCACGGCCACCTTGCGCTGTGCCTCGGCGATCGTGGTCGGGGCGATCGCGTAGCCGATGCGGAGGCCGGCCAGGCCGTAGGCCTTGGAGAACGTGTGCAGCACCGCGACGTGCGGGTGGCGGCGGAACAGCTCGATCCCGGCACCGCGGCTGTCCGTGCGGTCGAAGTGCACGTAGGCCTCGTCGATGACGACGAGCACGTCGTGCGGCACTGCGGCGACGAAGCGCTCCAGGGCCTCGGCGTCGACGACGGTGCCGGTCGGGTTGTTGGGGTTGCACACGAACACGAGACGCGTCCGCGGGGTGATCGCGGCGCGCATCGCGTCGAGGTCGTGTCCATGGTCGGCGTCCAGCGGCACGGCGACGGGCGTCGCGCCGGCGATATGGACGAGCGAGGGGTACGCCTCGAACGACCGCCAGGCGAAGACGACCTCGTCCCCCTCACCGGCGACCGCGTGGATGAGCTGGGCGGCGATCTCCACCGAGCCCGCACCGACGGTCACCTGCGCCAGGTCCACCGCATAACGGTCGGCGAGTGCCTCCCGGACCGCGGAGGCGCTCATATCCGGGTAGCGGTGGATGCCGGCCACCCGGTCCTGCACGGCGCGGACGACGGACGGCAGCGGCGGGTGCGGCGACTCGTTCGAGGAGAGCTTGGAGGCACCGGCCGGAGCGGAGCGCCCCTGTCGGTAGGCGGGCACGGCGTCAAGGCCGGCGCGGGCGGAGAGGGTCATCGTCAGAGCATCCTTGCTGTGATCCGAGAGGGGTCGCGTCACCCTAGAACGGATGCCGGGCGCTGGGCAAACCGTGCACTCAGTGCTGCGCATCGCGCGCAATCGAACCCCACCTGGGTGCCGCAGGCTAGGCAGAATGCACAGTATCGTGCCGGGGAACGCGCCTCACCGTGCGGGCGACTCCGCGTCTCAGCGGGTCCGCGTCTCAGCGGGTCCGCGACACCTCGGCCGGATCGCTCACCGGCAGGCGGCACACGAAGGCGCGGCAGTCGTAGGCGCGCTCGGCGGTCGCCCCCTTGCCTTCGAACAGCTCGAAACCCGCGGCGGCGAACGCCGCGGCCTGCGCCGGACTGACGACGGCGATGACCTCGGCATCGGCTCCGCGTGCGGCGGCGGCGAGCGCCCCACCCGGATCCTCCGTCACCACGACGAGCTGCCGCGGCGCGGCGGCGAGTCCGGTGGCGACGCGGAGCAGGCTGCCGCGGGCGAAGGGCTGGGCGAGCGCCCGGGAGGCGAGAGCCTCCACCCGCTCGGCTGCCGCCGCGCGGTAGCGGTCCCCCGCCCCGAGCCGCCAGGCGGTCAGCGCGGCCTGCGCGACCGCCGCCGTGTCCGAGGGGAGATCGCCGTCGGTGTGGTCGGGCGAGGCGGCGATGCCCTGCGCGCGGAGCACCGGGTCGTCCCCCGCGGCGCCCTCCAGCACCCCGTCGAGGAGGTCACGGGCCGTGACCGCCGGGGCGACGTCACCTGTCGCCGCCGCGAGCGCGAACAGGCCTTCGGCGAGCAGCGCGAGGTCGGACGCGGTGGCCACCGCGTCCGAGGCCCGGCCGTCCAGCGATGCCCGCACGAGAGCACCGTCCGGCCCGCGATTGATGCCGAGCACGGCAGCGGCGGCATCCGCAGCGGCGGCGATCCACGCGTCCTCGCCGAGGGCCGCACCCGCGCGGGCGAGTGCCGCGATCGCGAGGCCGTTCCAGCCGGTGATGACCTTGCCGTCCACCGCCGGCGGCTCCACGGCGGCGCGCTCCGCGATGGGGCGGAGGTAGTAGCCGCCCTCGCTGCGCGCCCCGTCGATCCACGACTCGGAGTCCTGAGCGGCACCGAAGCCGCCGCCCTCCCGCCGCAGTGTGCGGAGCAGGAAGCCGGCGGTCCCGCGGGCGGTCTCCTCGTCGCCGGCGTCGAGCGCGACCTCGAGCAGCTGGGCGTTGTCGGTCAGCATGCGCTCGTAGTGCGGCACGGTCCAGTCGCGCCTGGTCGCATAGCGGAAGAACCCGCCGTCGGCATCACGCAGGTCCGAGTCCGCCATCGCCGCGAGGGCACGCTCGGCCGCAGCCGCCGCCTCCGGCGCGGCCTCGCGGATGAGGGGCTCCTGCAGGAACCGCAGGGTCGTGGCCACCGGGAACTTCGGAGCCCCGCCGAAGCCGCCGAACTCCGCATCCTCCCTGGCGGCGAGGTCGCGGGCGGCCTCCGCCAGCGCAGCCGGATCGGGGAGGTCGGAGGGCGTGGCCTGCGCCGCTTCGGCGAGGGCCGCGGTCACCGCGTCCGCCGACTCCTCAGCCTCGGCGCGCCGCGTCGTCCACGCCTCGCGGACCGCGGCCAGCACATCGCGGAACGCGGGCATCGGCGGTCGCGCCTCGGGCGGCCAGTACGTCCCAGCGTAGAACGCGCGCCCGGTGGGCGTGGTGAACACCGTGAGCGGCCAGCCGAGGTTCTGCGTGAACGCCGAGGCGGCGGCCATGTAGGCCCCGTCGACGTGCGGATGCTCCTCGCGGTCGACCTTGATCGCGACGAACCCCTCGTTGATGCGGGTGGCGGTCTCCGGGTCGGCGAACGACTCGCGCGCCATCACATGACACCAGTGGCACGTGGAGTACCCGATCGAGATCAGTATCGGGACATCGCGGCGGCGGGCCTCGGCGAAAGCCTCCTCCCCCCAGGGGTACCAGTCGACGGGGTTGTCGGCATGGGCCCGCAGATAGGGGCTGAGGGTGTCGGCGAGACGGTTCGTCATGTCCCCACGCTACGCCGGGGACGAGGGCTGCGGGCCCGGGTCAGCCGACGAGCAGCTCCGCGGGACGGGCAGGGGCAACCGTCGAACAGCTCCGCGGGACCGGCAGACCCGGATCAGCCGACGAGCAGCTCCGCGGGACGGGCCGCCGTGTAGCCGACGAGCGGGAGGGCTCGCTCGGCCGCGAGCGCGATCCGCGCACGCAGCACGTCGGTCGCCACCTCGTAGCCGTCGAAGTCGGTGGTGCTCGCATACACGCCGAGCGGCAGCGTGAGCGCCTGGAAGAACGCGAAGAGCGGACGGAGCTGGTGCTCGATCATGAGGGCGTGCCGCTCGCCCCCGCCGGTCGCGGCGAGGAGGACCGGTGTGCCGACCAGGGCGTACTGGTCCACGAAATCGAACAGGTGCTTGAACAGGCCGGTGAACGAGGCGCGATACACCGGGCTGCCCACGATGAGCAGGTCGGCGGTCTCGATCGCCTGCAGCTGCGCCTCCACCTCCGGCGGGAGCTGATCCCGGCGGAGAGCACCGGCGAGCGACGGCCCGATCTGCGTGAGCTCGATCAGCTGCGCCTCGACCGGGGCGCGCTCGGCGACCGCGGCGGTGATCGCTCGGAGGAGGGCGGTGGTCTTGCTCGGCTCGTGCAGGGAGCCCGAGACGGCGACGACGCGGAGCGGGGCTGTCATGCGCTCGACGGTACCCACGCGGACGCCCCGTGTCGCGGGGAGCGACACGGGGCGTCATCTGCGGTGAGCACGGACTCAGGAGCGTGCCCGCTCCGGAGCGAGGGCTGCGGTCAGTTGACCTCGTCGGGGTGCGAGCCCACGCGGCCCGAGCCGTCGAGCGGGTCGAGGGCGTCGATCGCGGCGATCTCGGCATCGGTCAGCTCGAAGCCGAACACGTCGAGGTTCTCGCGCAGGCGCTCGGGGCGCACCGACTTCGGGAAGACGATGATGCCCTTCTGCAGGTGCCAGCGCAGGACGGCCTGTGCGGGCGTCACGCCGTGAGCGGCGGCCGCCTCCGCGATCGCCGGGGTGCCGAAGAGGTCGTACTTGCCCTGGCCGAGCGGACCCCAGGCCTCGATGCGGACGCCGTTGGCCTCGGCCCAGGCGACCTCCTCACGACGCTGGTACGCGGGGTGCAGCTCGATCTGGTTCACAGCCGGGACGACGCCGGTCTCCTTCACCGTGCGCTCCAGGTGCGGCACGAGGAAGTTCGAGACGCCGATGCTGCGGGTCAGGCCCGCGTCGCGGAGCTCGATGAGCTTCGCGAACGCGTGGACGTAGTCGTCCTTCGCCGGGGTGGGCCAGTGTACGAGGTAGAGGTCGACCTGCTCCAGGCCGAGCTTCTCGAGGCTCTCGCCGATGGCGGCACGGGGCTCATCGTCGTGGTGGCGGTCGTTCCACAGCTTCGTGGTGACGAAGAGCTCGTCGCGGGGGATGCCGGAGGACGCGATGGCCGCGCCCACGCCCTCCTCGTTGCCGTAGATCGCGGCGGTGTCGATGTGGCGGTACCCGATCTCGAGGGCCTCGCTCACCGCCTTCTCGGTCTCTGCCGGCGGCACCTTGAAGACGCCGTAGCCCAGCTGGGGGATGGAGTTGCCGTCGTTCAGTTCGAGTGCAGGAATGGTCATCCCCCCAGCCTAGGACCTGTGATGACAGGTGCGGCCGTGCGGATGACGAAAAGCGTCAGCGCCGAGGGACGGCCGCCATCGCGGCGGCGCCCTTTCCGACGAGGCGCTCCAGAGGGCCGCGGCCGAGGAACATCGACCACAGCGTCGTGAGTACCAGGAGCGCCACGGCGGTGAGCGCCCAGAAGGCGTTGTCCGCGATGAAGCCGCCGGGGCCGGCGACGAGGACGACGGAGACGACGTGCAGGCTGTATGCCGTGAGCGGCATGGAGCCCAGAGCGCCGAGCGGCAGCAGCGGCCAGCGCAGCGGACGGCTCAGCAGCAGGCACAAGGCGATCACCGCGAGGGCGAAGCCACCGGAGCCCAGGATCTCCGCGGTTCCGCCGCTGTGCGGATCGACGGCGAAGACGGCGCGGATCATGGAACCGAGCGGATCGGTCGCGGCGAGGGCCTCAGGGTAGCTCTCCCAGCCGGAGGGCGGCATCACGTCGTCCGGGACGAAGGACGGCAGGCTCTCGCTGGGAAGGCTGTCCAGGCTCTCGCTCCCGGAGGACACGCTCGTCGAGGAGGCGATCGAGCCCTCCGCGTCCAGGCCCGCACTCACTCCGAGGGCGCCCATTCCGTAGCCGATCGCGGCGAGGACCACTCCGACGACGAGGGCGACGACAGCCGTGCGCAGCTGCTGGACGCGGAGCCGTCCCAGAGCCATGCCGCCCAGCACGAGAGCCAGCCACACGGTGATGGGATACGTGCCGTAGAGCACGAAGCCGATACCCGCGCCGAACGGCTGCAGGGCGACCGCGCTGATCAGGGCGAGCAGCGCGGGGCCGGCGAGGGCGAGGACGGCGGCGCCGAGGAGCAGCTGCCGGGGCCGCCACCGCAGCACCGGGATCACGGCGACGTAGAGCAGGCCGTAGAGGGTGAGGATCACGGCGATCGGTGTGTTGAGGAGTTCCAGGGCGAGACCGATCACGAAGATCACCGCGCCACGGCCGACGAGGTTGAGCCGGATGCTCGGGAGGCGCTCCCGCTCCGGCAGCACGTCGCGCCCGGTCATGAGGGCGATGGAGACGCCGGCGAGCAGCGCGAAGAGGATCGAGGAGCGGCCGTGCACGAGGTCGGTCCACGTGGTCGGGTCGCCCCAGTGGAAAGCCTCCGTCATGCCGACGTGGGCGCCGGCCATGCCCAGGATCGCCAGGCCCCGCGCGACGTCGAGGCCGAGGATGCGCGGCGGCCGCCCGAAATCACGGAACCAGCGCACGGGAGCGAGAGCAGTCGTCACCCGATGATCGTATGCGGCGAGCGCGGCGATCGCGGCAACCCCGGCGTGCATCCCGGCATACGATGGAGGGCTATGTCCTCCCCCGTGATCTCCTATCCCCCGGAGCTGCCCGTCAGCGCGGCCAGGGACGAGATCGCCGACGCCATCCGGGACCACCAGGTCGTCATCGTCGCCGGCGCGACCGGATCGGGGAAGACCACGCAGCTGCCGAAGATCGCGCTGGAACTGGGCCGCGAGCGCATCGCTCATACGCAGCCCCGACGACTGGCCGCGCGCACGATCGCGGAGCGTGTGGCCGAGGAGCTGCGGGTCGAGCTCGGCACGCTCGTCGGCTACAAGGTGCGCTTCACCGACAAGGTGTCCGACGAGACCCGCATCGCGCTGATGACCGACGGGATCCTCCTCAACGAGATCCACCGCGACCGGCTGCTCACGCGCTACGACACGATCATCATCGACGAGGCCCACGAGCGCTCCCTCAACGTCGACTTCCTGCTGGGTTACCTCGCCCGCATCCTCCCGGAGCGCCCGGACCTGAAGGTGATCATCACCTCCGCCACGATCGATCCGGAGAGCTTCGCGCGGCACTTCGCCGCCGCCGACGACACACCCGCGCCCGTCATCGAGGTGTCGGGGCGCACCTATCCCGTCGAGATCCGCTATCGCCCGCTCGTCGACGAGGACGCGGAGCAGGACGCCGCCGGCGAGCCGGAGGACGAGGTGAGCGCGATCGTGACGGCGCTCCGCGAGCTCGACCGGGAGGCCCCGGGCGACGTGCTCGTGTTCCTGCCGGGCGAGGCGGAGATCCGCGATGCGGCCGACGCCGTGCGCGCCGCCTACGCCAAGGATCGTTCGCCCACCGAGGTCCTCCCCCTGTTCGGCCGGCTCTCGGCCGCGGAGCAGCACCGGGTGTTCGAGCGCAGCACCGTGGCCGGCGTCCGTCGCCGCGTGGTGCTCGCGACGAACGTGGCCGAGACGAGCCTCACGGTGCCCGGCATCAAGTACGTCATCGACACCGGCACCGCGCGCATCTCCCGGTACAGCAACCGCTCGAAGGTGCAGCGGCTGCCCGTCGAGGCCATCTCCCAGGCCTCGGCGAACCAGCGCTCCGGGCGCGCCGGCCGCACGAGTGACGGCATCGCCATCCGCCTGTACTCCGAGGAGGACTACGCACGGCGTCCCGAGTTCACCGAACCCGAGATCCTGCGCACCTCCCTCGCCTCCGTCATCCTGCAGATGCTCGCGCTGGGCTTCGGCGACATCACCGCGTTCCCGTTCCTCACCCCACCCGACTCCCGGGGCGTGAAGGCGGCGTTCGACCTGCTCACCGAGCTCGGCGCCCTCCGGCCGGCGCAGGGGCCGGACGACGGCCCCCGGCTCACCCGGATCGGACGCGACATCGCCCGGATGCCGATGGACCCGCGGTTCGCGCGGATGCTCATCGAGGCGGGCCCTTCGACACGCTCAGGGACCCAGCGGGGGTCGGGGACCCCGTCGGTGCTGCGGGACGTGCTCGCGATCGTGGCGGGGCTGTCCATCCAGGACGTGCGGGAGCGACCCGAGGAGCGCCGCGAGGAAGCGGACCGGCTGCACGCGCGCTTCGTGGACCCGACGAGCGACTTCCTCACCCTCCTGAACCTCTGGAACCACCTGCGCGAACAGCAGCGAGAGCTCGGGTCCAGCGCGTTCCGCCGGCTGTGCCGCAGCGAGCACCTCAACTACGTGCGGGTCCGCGAGTGGTTCGACGTGCACAGGCAGCTGCGCACGCTCGTGAAGAACCCCGACCGCGGGGCGGAGCCGGGCGGCGCGGCCGATCCGGACGCCATCCACCGCGCGCTGCTGTCCGGCCTGCTGTCGCAGATCGGCGTCCTCGACGAGCGCACCGCCCCCGCGGGGAAGGCCCACTCTCCCGCGAAGGACGCCCGCCGCCGGATCACGGAGTACCGGGGCGCGCGGGGTATCCGCTTCTCGATCTTCCCGGGGTCCGGGCTGCGCAAGAAGAGTCCCCGGGCGGTCATGGCCGCCGAGATCGTGGAGACCTCCCGCACCTTCGCCCGCACCGTCGCCGCGATCGACCCCGCCTGGGCCGAGCCCCTCGCCGGCGACCTCGCGAAGCGCCAGGTCACCGAGCCGCATTGGTCCAAGGACGCTGGAGCCGCAGTGGCGTTCGAGAAGGTCACGCTGTTCGGGGTCGAGATCATCCCGCGCCGGCGCGTGCAGTTCGCCCGCATCGACCGGGCCGCCTCGCGCGAGCTCTTCGTGCGTCATGCGCTCGTCGAGGGCGAATGGGACCCGTCCCGCATCGACAAGCGGGTCAGTGCGTTCTGGCGCAGCAACGCCGAGCTCCGTCGCCGCCTGGAGAAGCTCGAGGAGCGCGAGCGGCGCCGCGACATCCTGGCCGGCGACGAGGCCGTCTTCCGCTTCTACGACGAGCGCATCCCCGCCGACGTGTTCGACGTGCGGTCGTTCGAGAAGTGGTGGCGCGAGGCGCTGACGACGACGCCGAAGCTGCTCGTGATGCGCGAAAGCGACCTCATCGACGACGAGGACCGCGCCGACCAGCGCGAGTTCCCGACCCGATGGACGCAGGGCGACCAGGTGCTCGGCCTCGCGTACCGGTTCGAGCCGGGTGCCCCCGATGACGGCGTGAGCGTCGTGCTGCCGCTGCCGCTGCTCGCCCAGATCGAGGATCGCGGCTTCGACTGGCAGGTGCCGGGGCTGCGCGCCGAGCTCGTCACCGGACTGCTGCGCGCGCTGCCCAAGGCCATCCGCCGCCACGTCGTCCCCGCCGCCGACTGGGCGGAGAAGTTCGGGGCGGCGCTGGCCGACGAGGGTCCGGAGGTGCACGGCGGTCTCCCCCCGCGCACCCTCAAGGAGGCGCTCGCACGGCTCGTGCAGCCGCTCGCGAACCAGGTGGTCACGGCCGCCGACTTCGACGACGAACGGGTGCCGGCGCACCTGCGCATGAACTTCCGCGCCGTGGACGAGCGGGGACGCGTGGTCGGCTCAGGGCGCGATCTCCGGGTGCTGCAGGCTCAGCTCTCCGACCGCGCGCGCAGCAGCGTCGCGCGCTCCATCGCGCGCCCCGGGCGTGCGGAGGCACCGGGACCGCGCGGGGCGGAGCGCGTGGCCGCCGCTCCGGTCGAGCAGACCGGGCTGACGGCGTGGACGTTCGGCGACCTTCCGGCGGTCATCGACACGAAGGTCGCGGGCGGCGTCGTCCGCGGGTATCCGGCGATCGTCGATGCCGGCACGAGCGTGTCGGTGCGGGTCGAGGCGACCCCCGACGCCGCGGCCGCCGCCACACGCGACGGCGTTCTCCGTCTCGTCCTGCTCGCGGTGCCCTCGCCGTCCTCGTACGTGCAGCAGCACCTCACCAGCGCGGAGAAGCTCGCACTCGCCGCCTCACCGTACCCGTCAGCGGCCGCGCTCATCGAGGACTGCCGGGCCGCCGTCGCCCGTCGCGTGATCGATGCCTCGACCGGCGGCGCCGACGGCCGGGACCGCGGCGTCGTACGCACCGAAGCCGAGTTCGCCCGGGTGCGCGACGCCGTGTCCGCCGTGCTCGTCGACGAGCTCTTCGCCTGCGTCTCCCTCGTCGCGCGCATCCTCACGAAGGCGCGAGAGGTGGAGCGCGGCATCAAGTCCCAGAACGCGCTTGCGCTGCTCGGCCCGCTGAACGACATCCGCACCCAGCTCTCCGGACTGCTCCACCCCGGCTTCGTCGCGGCGGCGGGGGTCGACCGGCTCGCCCACTTCCCCCGGTACCTCGACGGCATGATCGACCGGCTGAAGACCCTGGCGAACGAACCGGGCAAGGACCGCGCACGGATGACGGAGTTCGAGCGGATGGCGGTGCTGTTCGCGGACGCCGGCGGCACGATCCCCCTCGCGCCCGACGCTCCGCCCGCGATCGTCGAGGTGCGCTGGCTGCTGGAGGAGTACCGGGTCAGCGTCTTCGCCCAGCGTCTCGGCACCGCGCAGCCGGTGTCGCCGCAGCGGATCACCAAGGCGCTCGCGGGGAAGTGATCCCCGCCGGGTAGCCTGAGGGCATGGCCCGCGCGATCGTCTACACCGAGTTCGGATCCCCTGCTGTCCTCCACCTGATGGAGGTGCCGGACCCCGTGCCCGTCCGCGGCGAGGCGCTGGTGCGCATCGAGGCGGCCGGCGCCAACCCCATCGACGCCAAGCTCCGCGGCGGCAAGCGCCCGTCCGCGCCGATCACCGAGCCGCGTCCGGTCGGCTTCGACGGCGCTGGGGTGATCGAGGTGCTGGGCGAGGGCGTGGACGGGTTCGAGGTCGGCGACCGCGTGGCGATCCGGGACGCGCTCGGCACGTATGCCTCCGCCCTCGTGGTCGAGGCCGACAAGCTCGTGAAGCTCCGGGACGCCGTCACCGCCGCCGAGGGGGCGGCGATCGGCATCCCGGCCGGCACCGCCTACCAGTCCCTCCGCTCGCTCGCCGTGACGGCCGACGACGTGCTCCTCGTGCACGCGGGATCCGGCTCGGTCGGCCAGGCGGCCGTGCAGTTCGCGGTCGCCTGGGGCGCGACCGTGATCGCCACCGCGAGTCCCGCCCGGCACGACCAGCTCCGCGAGCTCGGCGCGATCCCCGTGGCCTACGGCGACGGCCTGCTCGACCGGGTCCGCGCCGCGGCCCCCTCCCCCGTGACCGTCGTCCTGGATTGTGCGGGCACCGACGAGGCCATCGAGACCTCCCTCGCCCTGGTCGCGGACCGCGACCGCATCGCGACCATCGTTCGCGGTCCCGACGCCGCCGACTTCGGCATCCGGGCGTTCTCCGGCGGCTCCCCGGAACCGCTCACGCCGCAGGAGCTGGGGTGGCGCGCCGAGGCGCTGCAGAAGACCGTGGACCTCCTGGCCGCGGGCGACTTCACCATCGAGCTCGGCCCGGAGCTGCCCCTCGCCGAGGCGGCACGGGCCCATGAACTCATGGAGACCGGCGCCGCCTCGGGGAAGATCATCCTCGTCCCCTGAATTGGGCGGTCAGCAGGGCGGGCGGTATACCGGCATTGAATCAGCCATTCAGCTCTCTAATGTTTTACCTTTAACCCGCGAGTCTTGGTTACTCGAGGGATTGGAGAAGCAATGAAGCTGGCAAGACACGGGGGCGTCATCATGGTCTCGATGATCACGATCCTCTCGTCGATCGGCACACCTACCGCAAGCTCGGGTGATAATGACGCGGTCGAGAGCATGCTTGAACAAGCGGAGATGATCGGCGTCGGCGCGCCTACGCCGACTCACGCCGATCCCGCGGTTCTTCACGAGAACGGCGGAGCCATCACTGCTGATCTACCCGCGGGAGACCTTCGAGTTTCGCTGGGCGACGCCACCGGAAGCGGCTCGATCTCAAGGTCCGGACAGTACACCCTCGCTCACGGCTCTTCCGTTACGTATGCGGTCAGCCATCCGGACGATCGAAAGACGCGGTTCGCGGCGATCCTTGACTCCACGACCGATGGGCCGCCCGAGTGGACCTTCGAACACGACATCCGGTTGACCCTCCTCGACAACGGGACAGTGAGTATCTCGAACGCCACGAGCTTCCTCGGCGGCATCGACGCGCCTTGGGCAGTCGATGCTGACGGCCGTTCGTTGCCTACTCATTATGAAGTGTCCGGATCAACGCTCACTCAGATCGTGGACACCACCGGAGCTTCGTTCCCCGTGGTCGCCGATCCGACTGTTAACTTCTTTGGTCCGTATATTCAGGTCCATCTGAATAAGACGGAGAGCGTAGCGGCCGTCGCGACTTACGCCACGTGCGCGGCCGTGCTGAGTAAATCACCGGTTCCATTCGCGAAGGCTCTCCAGATCGCGTGCACGACGGTTGCCGGCTTCAGCACCGCAAACCTCGCCGGAGGCAAATGCGTTTCTATCCATTACGTCGTCGGTGTCGGCGGACCCGCGGGCATATGGTGGCCGTGGTTCAGGGACTGTTAGGAGTGAGATGATCTACGCCACAGTGGGAGCAGCTCTCTTCGCCCTCGGTGCGATCGTCGGGCGAGTCGGCCCGAAGCTGGGCACCACGTTGGCCGTCCTGGCCGTCGTCGCCTGGTTCTCGGTGCTGGGGATTTCCGTCTGGGGCGGAAGCAGTACCGCTGACCTGGAAGAACTGTCCGCGTATCTGCTGATCGGTCTCCTCGCGTTCCTCACCGGCTCGAGCCTGACAGAGCGTCGGGCGTCGGCCCGCACACGGCGTTCGACGGGTCCCGTCGCGCCCAGGAAACCCTGACCGCCCGCGCGGTCAGGCGGGGGGACGGGGTGGCCGAGCGAGAGCATCAGCCGGTTCGCCCAGTTGAAGAAGGCCGCGCCGTGCACGACGTCCGCGATCGACGGCCCTGACTCGCGCGGTGGCGGACGAGCGAACGCCCGTACAAAAGGGATGGCACGAAGAGTCGCGCATCCGCCGGCCCAACTGGGGCGTGGCAGCCGTTTTCGGTTGGCCCCGGTCTCGGAGTGTCAGCTGCTCACGGCGTCGATGATCAGCTTGCCGAGAACCC
This sequence comes from Zhihengliuella sp. ISTPL4, assembly GCF_002848265.1. Classification (GTDB taxonomy): domain Bacteria; phylum Actinomycetota; class Actinomycetes; order Actinomycetales; family Microbacteriaceae; genus Microbacterium. The sequence goes on along the minus strand of NZ_CP025422.1, from coordinate 126,492 downwards.
CAGGTGCCGCGCTACTGCTCCGCGTGCTGCGATATTGGTGTGAACCGAATCAGCGGAATCGAGCAATACGGACGTGAGCCCCGATAACGAGGTGATTGAACGCTCGATCCACGATCCGGCTGTCTTCCAGGCGCTGTATGAGCGCCATTCGACGTCGGTGTATCGCTACGCCGCCCAGCGTTTGGGTGACCACGCGGCGGATGACGTGATGTCCGAGACGTTTCTTGTGGCCTTCGACCGACGTGCGGCGTACGACGTCACCGTGCGGAGCGCGAGGCCGTGGCTGCTCGGGATCGCAACCCGGCTCATGCGCAAGCATGCCCGTGTGGAGGCGATCGCGTGGAAGGGGATGTCAGCGGATCTCGCCGCTCAGGTCGCGCCGGACTTCATCGAGCAAGCGGGAGCGCGCATCGATGCGGAGCGGCTCACCCACCGGTTGACGAAAGCACTTCGACGTCTGCCGGCTGCGGACCGAGACACGCTGCTGCTCTATGCGTGGGGAGATCTCGACTATGCGGCGATCGCTCAGGCGATGCAGGTGCCCGTCGGCACCGTGCGCTCACGACTCAACCGGGCGCGACGGAAGCTCCGTCGCGCAGCCGCCCTCACCTCGATCGAACAGGAGACGGATCATGGACGAGCTGACGCTGCTCCGCAGCACGCGTGACGATTCCCGTGCACCGAGCGCCGCGGCGCTGACGCGCGGACGAGACGCTCTCGCCGAACGCATCGGCGGCGAAATGGCTGTGGCGCTTTTCTCGCACCTGGGGGACAACACGAGGTTTCGTCCCGCGCCGACACGTCGACGCACGTTTGCGTGGGCTGGATTCTCCATGCTGGGCGCCGCAGGTCTCGTGGCCGCGCTGGTGGCCACAGACGTTCTGGGCGTCGCCGAGTGGAATGGCGGAGCCGATCCCGCCGCGGCGAGTGCGCTCCACTCTGCAGCGCTCGCGACCATGGAGGTCAGCGACCCGGCCGTCGGACCGGGGCAGTACCTGTTCGTTCGCACCGACGGCGCTTTCGGTGCCGTCGGAACTCTCGAAGCGGATGCCGAGAAGATCAGAGCGAACAACGGAAACACGGTGACGGAAGGCGACGTTTCCATGATCGACGGCTACCACGACGAACTCTATGTGCCCGCTGATCGTGACGACGACTGGGTATGGATCCAATGCGGACGGTGGCCACTGCAGACCTTCGGTCCCAGGTCCGAGGCTTTCGCCAGCGAACAGGCAGTGAACTTCTACCCGGCCGATTCGAGCGTCATCCGGCGATTCCCTGGAGGGATCGGCCCCGATGGGCACAGCCTGGCGGGGTATCGGACCATGACGGCCGCGAGAGTCGACGACGACGCCCTCCCGCGCGACCCGGCCGAGCTCCTCAGCAAGATCCACGAGCTGAACGGCACCTCCGGGCAGTCTCGCGACGGACAGGCGCTCGAGTGGATCACGAGCGCTCTCGAGCGAGGGACCGCGCCCGCCGAGTTCCGGGCAGCGCTGTACAAAGCAGCCGCGCTGATCCCGGGAGTGACGATCACGGATCAGCAAGCGACCTTGAACGGCACCACCGGGATCGCGATCGGCCGGTTCGAACCGACGAACCATGTCCAATACGACATCATCATCGACCCCGATACCGGGCGGTACATCGGCGAACGCGAAGTCACACTCACCGCGTTCGCCAGCTTCCCCGCGGGGACGACGACGAGCTGGACGACCGTGACGACCTCGGTCGTCGATGCCGCGCCCACCGATATCGCAACCTGCGACGAATAGGGCACGACCGTGAACCTCACGGTGGGTCGACGTCTCTGGTGACGTCCTCCGAAGAGCTGGCTGGGCAGCTGGCTGGGCCTGACCGCCTGCGAGGTCAGGCGGGAGCGACGGCGCGGCCGAGCGAGAGCATCAGCCGGTTCGCCCAGTTGAAGAAGGCCGCGCCGTGCACGACGTCCGCGATCTCAAGATCGTCCAGTCCGGCCGCACGGAGGCGCGCGATATGCGCGGGACCGAACGCGCGGGGCGTGTCGGTCAGCGCGACCGCGGCGGCGACGATCGCGTTCCAGCGCTCCCCGAGATCCGCGTCCACGCCCTCGGCGAGGAGTGCATCGACGTCCTCCGGCCGCTTGCCGTGGTGCGCCGCGAACCGGGAGTGCACGGAGGCGCAGAACACGCAGCCGTTGCGCCGAGAGGCGGCCGTCGCGGCGAGCTCCCGCTCAGCGCGGGGAAGCCCCTCCGCGGTGTTGTAGAAGATGTCCTTGTCGACGAGGGTGCGCGCGCGGAGCACCTCGGGGTCGCGCGCGAGCAGCCGGAAGTACTCGTTCTTCGCGCGGGCGGCGTCGACGAGGCCGTCGAGATGCCGCGGGGTGAGATCCTCCTCCGCCAGCGGCGCGAGGTGCGGCGTCCAGCCGACCTCGGCGCGGGTGAAGGCGTCGGGATAGGGGGCGTCATCGTGCCGGAGCACGGTGTCGGCGGCGGTCATGCGGCCTCCTCGGCGGTGTCGGTAGCGGTGTCGGTGGCGGTGTCCGTGTCCGTGTCGGGGTCGGCGGCGGTGTCGGTGGCGGTGGCGGTGAGTCCGGCGTCCTGGAGCACTCGCAGGCCGGTGACGACCCGCTGCTGGAAGGTGAGGAACGCCACGAGCTGCGACAGGGTCACGATGCCGTCCGCCGACCAGCCGGCGTCGTGGAGGCGGCCGAGGTCGGCGCCTGATGCCTCGCGGGGACGGAACACCAGCAGGTGCGTGTGCGCGAGAGCCGCCGCGAGACGCTCCCCCAGGGCGGTCGCTGCCGCTTCGTCCGGGAGGTAGCGCGCGCCGTCGGTGCTCTCCGCCTCCAGCCCGCGTTCGGTGTAGGCGCCGAACGGTCCGGTGGTCGCGGCGGACTCTGCCTCCCGCGCGACGATCACGGCGCGCTTCGGGTCGATCTCGCGGGCCCTCCGGGCGTAGAACTCTCCGGTGGGGTCGTCGGCACCGGCGAGAGCGGTCGCGAACGCCGCGATGAGCGCGCGCTCCGCGAGCGAGACGGGAGCCACGGAGACCGGGTGGAACAGCGCGTCGAAGCTCGCCTGGAGCTGCTCCCTGGTCACGGGACGGCGACGACGCAGCGCATCCAGCTCCGGCGTCACCCCCGTCAGCTGGTCGACGATGTCGGCGGTCATGCGTTCTCCTTCACGGTGGGGGTGTTCTCGGACGTGCGGGTGGTCTCGGGGTCGGGCGGGGTCAGCGCGTAGCCGAGGGCCGGAGCGACCTCCGTTGCGAACAACTCGATCGACCGCAGGACGTGGGCGTGCGGCGCGTCGACCGAGTGCACCTGGAACGCCACTTCGGTCGCCCGGTGCAGGGTGGTGTCGGCGGCGAGCGAGGCGGCGACCTCCTCGGGCGTGCCGAGATGCGTGTCGAGAGCGGCGATGAGGTCGTCGAGGTCGTCTCCGGGGATGGTCTGGCCCTGCAGACGGAAGCCCTCGGCCGCTCGCCGCAACCCGACCTCGGCGAACCGGAGTGCCTCGGCGCGGTCGTCCGCCACGAACACGGTGCGGGAGGCGGTGATCCGCGGCGTCGTCCCGGCGGGCAGCGCGTCGAGGTAGGCGTCGATGATGGGGTCCTGCAGCGCGGACAGCGGCGCGTGCAGGCGGTCGGCGGGGCGAGGCTGCGTGCGGGACAGCAGGAGCCCGTGGCCGTGGATGCCCGCGCGATGGCCGCCGGATGCCGAGAAGGTGGCCTGCCAGATCCGCGCGGCCAGCGACCCCGCGTCCGGATACAGCGTGTTCCCCGCACCCACGTCGCGGCCCAGGAGAGCGTCGAGCAGGACGCCGAGCTTGCGGTCGTACGTGGGCCCCTTGTCGCGCACGTCCTCCCCGAAGGGCGCGAAGGATGACGGGGTGCCGCCGCTGCCGAGGCCGAGGTCGATCCGCCCGTCCGCGAGCAGGTCGGCCACCACCGCGTCCTCAGCCACCCGGACCGGGTCTTCGAGGGGAAGCGTGATGATCCCGGTGCCGAGCCGGATCCCCGAGGTGCGTGCCGCTGCGTGCGCGAGGAAGACGAGCGGCGAGGGCAGCCCGCCTTCCGCCGCCCGGAAATGGTGCTGCGCCACCCACGCGCGCCCCACCCCGTGTTCCTCGGCGTGCTGGATCTGCGCCAGGGCGAGGCGGTAGCGGTCGGCCGGGGACGCGTCGTCGAGGAGCCGCGTGAAGAACGCGACGGTGGGACGAGGGAGGGTGCTCATGCGATGATCTCCGTTCGACCGGGGACCGCGGCCAGCAGCTCCCGGGTGTTCTCGTGCTGCGGGTCGTGGAACAGCTCTTCGGTCGGCCCGTCCTCCACGATGCGCCCGCGGTGCATCACCGAGACGGTGTGGCTGATGCGGCGCACCACGGCGAGGTCGTGCGAGATGAAGAGGTAGGTGAGTCCGAGCTCGGCCTGGAGCGCGGCGAGCAGTTCGAGGATGCGCGCCTGCACCGTCACGTCCAGCGCCGACACCGCCTCGTCGAGCACGAGGATCTCCGGGTCGACGGCGAGCGCCCGCGCGATCGCGACCCGCTGTCGCTGCCCGCCGGACAGCTCGCTCGGCGTGCGGCGGGCGGCATCCGCCGGCAGCGCCACGCGTTCCAGCAGCGCGACCGCGCGATCCCGACGCTCGGACCGGCCCCCGATGCGGAAGTTGTGCAGCGGCTCGGCCACGATGTCGGCGATCTGCTGCCGCGGATCCAGGGAGGCGAACGGGTTCTGGTACACGAGCTGGATCCGCCGGCGCAGCACACGCAATCGCGCCCCCTCGACGGCCGTCGCGTCCGCCCCCGCGAGCTCCACGGTCCCGGCGTCCGGACGGAGGAAGCGCGTGACCAGGCGTGCGGTCGTCGACTTGCCCGATCCGGACTCGCCGACCAGCGCATGGGTCGTCCCGCGCCGCACCCGGAAGGAGACGTCGTCGACCGCGCGGAAGCGCTCACGACCCGCGACCCGGAACTCCTTCACGAGGCCCGCGGCCACGACCTCATACGGCTTCTCGGCGGCCACCGCCGCGGCATCCCGGAGGAACGGCGGCGTGTCGGGACGCCGGAAGCCGGTCGTGAAGGCGGGCGCGTCGGCGAGCAGTTGCCGCGTGTACGGGTCCGCCGGTTCGGCGAGCACCCGCGCGCTCGGTCCCTGCTCCACGATGCGGCCGTCCTTCAGCACCGCGATCCGCGCCGCGCGGTCCGCGGCGACGCCGAGGTCGTGGGTCACGAGCAGGATGCTCGTGCCGTCCTCGCGCTGCAGCTCGTCCAGCAGATCCAGCACGCGGCGCTGCACCGTGGCATCGAGGGCGCTGGTGGGCTCGTCCGCGATGAGCAGCCGAGGGCGGAGGGCGATCGCGGCCGCGATGAGGACCCGCTGCCGCATGCCGCCGGAGAGCTCGTGCGGATGCTGTCGGGCGCGCAGGTCGGGGTCGTCCAGCCCGACGCGGTCGAGGAGCTCGAGCACCCGGGCGTTCCGGGACCGCCGGTCGCGATACCCGTGCAGACGCAGGACCTCCGCGACCTGCACGCCGACGGGGCGCACCGGGTCGAGCGACGTGGTCGGGTCCTGCGGCACCAGTCCGATCTCGGACCCGCGGATACTGCGGAACGACCGATCCGACCATCCGGAGATCTCGAGGTCGCCGAGCCGGACGCGGCCGCCCTCGACCCGTCCCCCTTCCGGCAGTAGACCGAGGAGGGCGTGCGCCGTGGTGGACTTGCCCGAGCCCGATTCGCCGACGAGGGCGAGGGTCTCCCCCTCGGCGATGGCGAAGGAGAGGCCGTGCACGACCTCGCGGCCGGCGTACGAGACCCGCAGGTTCGTCGCCGTGAGGACGGGTGTGGCTGAGGACGCGGTCGGAGGTGTGTCCAGTGTCATCGGGTGCTCCTTCCGAGCCGGTGGCTGATGCGGTTGGCGCTGAGCACGACGGCGACGACCACGAGGCCGGGGAGCGCCGTGAGCCACCAGGCGGTCGCGATGTAGTTGCGTCCTTCGGCGATCAGCAGCCCCCACTCGGGGGTGGGCGGCGGGGCCCCGTAGCCGAGGAAGCCGAGGGTGGAGATGGCGAGGATCGCCGTGCCGAACTGCAAGGCGGCGAGCGCGATGATCGGGGTGAGCGCGTTGGGGAGCACATGCCGGCGCAGCACGGCGACGAAGGTGCCGCCGCTGCCGAAGGCCGCCTCGACGTACTCGGTACGGCGCACCCGCGCCACCTCCGCGCGCATGAGCCGGGCGAAGGCGGCGACGCTGCCGAGGCCCACGGCGATCGCCGCGTTCACGGTGCCGAAGCCGAGCAGGATGATGACGGAGAGCGACAGCAGCAGCCCCGGGATCGCCAGCAGCACGTCGACGATCCGCATCAGCGCGTCGTCCACGACGCCGCCGGTCGCGCCGGCGACAGCCCCGAGGAGCGTCCCCAGCGCGAGGCCGACCGTCACGGCGATGAGCGCCCCCGACAGGGAGTGCACCGCGCCGTGCACGACCCGGCCGAACAGGTCACGGCCGAGCGCGTCGGTCCCGAACCAGTGCGCGCCGCTCGGCGGCAGGAGCTTGTCGGCGGGGACGCCGGTCAGCGGATCGCCCGGTGCGAAGACCCCGGGGATCACCGCCCACAGCACCGCCACGGCGACGACCGCGAACGCCAGATACAGGCCCCAGGCGCGGAAGCGTCGTCGCGGACGGGATGGGGAGACGCGGGTGGGTGCGGCCGGCGCGGGCAGCGCACCGGGCGTCTCGAGGGACGTCTCCGCGATCACGGGAGCGGTCATACGGGTACCTCCTGGGCGGCGGGACGGACGGGGCGGGACCGGGCGGCGCGCGCCGATCGCCGCTGCCGCGGATCGATCAGCGGCGTGGCCAGGTCGACGGCGAAGCTAATCATTACGAACCCCAGGGCCGAGAGCAGCACCACCCCCTGCAGCACCGGGATGTCCTGGTTCGCGACGGCCTGCTCCGTGAGACGTCCGAGGCCCGTGCGGCCGAACACCGTCTCGGTGACCACCGCGCCTCCGACGAGCTCTCCGAACAGCACCCCCGCGATGGTGAGGGTCGGGACGGCGGCGTTGCGCGCGACCGACCGCGTGAGCACCCACGCCGGCGGCGCGCCCTTCGCCCGAACCACGGTCACGAACGGCTGCGCCTGCACCCGGTCGATGGAGCGGACCAGTACCTGGGCGAGCGGCGCCGAGATCGGCACGGCGAGCGTGAGGACCGGCAGGATCAGGCCGCTCACGGGATCGGCCCCCACGATCGGCACCCAGCCGAGACCGAACGAGAACACCTGGATGAGGAGGATCCCGAGCCAGAAGACCGGCACCGCGACGAACAGTCCCGGCACCTGCCGCAGACCGTCCCGCAGCCAGGCGAAGGGCGCGAGCGTGGAGAGCGCAGCGATCAGCACCGCGAGCACGACCGCGACCAGGAGTCCGAGCGCCGCGAGCAGCAGCGTGGCGGGCAGCGCCTCGGCGAGCATCGTCCGCACCGGGGTGCCGTACTGGGTCGAGTATCCGAAGTCGCCGGCGAGGAAGCCGAGCCCCGCGTGCAGATACTGCTCCCCCCAGGGCACGTCGGCACCGTAGGTCGCGCGGATGTCGTCGAGCTGAGCGGCGGAGAGCCCCAGGCTCGGGTCGGAGAACTTGATGAGGATGGCGTCTCCCGGCAGCAGCTGCAGCAGGAAGAACGTGGCCGTGAAGGCCGCGATCAGCACGATCGCGGCCTGCCCGGCCCGTCGGAGGACGAAGGTCATGGGGTCACCGTGATCCTCAGTGCTCCGCGAGCCACACGCCGGAGAACGTGGGCCGGCCGACCGACTCGAACGCGACGCCGTGCACGTACGTGGCCGCACCGTAGACCTGCGGCTCCTCGAAGAGCGGGATCACGTACGCCTGCTCCGCGATATAGTCCTGCACGGCCTGGGAAGCGGCCACCCGCTTCTCGGCGTCCGGCTCGGAGGCGACGGCGAGCAGCAGCTCGTCGAGCGTCGCATCCTGCGAGATCAGCACGTCGCGGTTCGTCGTGAAGTACTGGCTCTTGATCACATCGAGATCGGCACGGCCGACCATCGAGTGGTAGAACCCCGTCTTCAGGGGATCGCGCGTGTCCTCCGCGTAGCTGCCCGCGTCGCCCGGCTTGACGATGAGCTCGACACCGGCTTCCGCGAGCTGCTGCGCCACGAGCTCCAGCGTCTGCTTCGACAGCGGCTGCGGCTTGGCCTCATAGACCGTGATCGACAGCCGCTCGCCGTCCTTCTCGCGGACGCCGTCGGAGCCGGGTTCCCAGCCCGCCTCGTCGAGCAGCGCCTCCGCCTTCTCCGGATCGTGGGCGTAGTGCGCGGACTCGTCCTTGTAACCCGCGGCCTGCGAGGACAGCACGGACGTCGCCACCGGGTAGTTCTCGGTGAACAGGGTGTCGACGACTTCCTGCGCGTCGACCGCGGCGATGATCGCCTGACGCACGCGGATGTCGGACAGCAGCGGGTTCTCCGGGCGGAGGGCGATCGAGTTGTTCACGCCGCGGGTCTGCGGCGCGTACAGCGTGAACCCGGCCCCCTCCACGCGGTCCTCGTCGAACGCCTGGACGTAGCGGACGTAGTCGGCCTGGCCCGCGAGCAGCGACCCGATGCGGACGGAATCCTCGGGCGTGACCAGCACGTGCACCGCGTCGAGGTACGGACGACCGTCGTTCTCTGCGCTGTCCGGGCCCCAGGCGTAGTCGTCGCGGGCGGTGAGCGTGTACTCGGTGCCGAGCTTCTCGCCGGTGACGGTGAACGGCCCGGAGCCGATGATCTCCTCCGCGCTGCCGGCGCCGAAGTCCTCGATCGTGCCGTCCAGCGTCTCCGGGGACAGCAGTCCCGAGTTGATGGTCGACGTCGCCTGCAGGAATCCGGGCGCCGGCGCGCTGAAGCGGAACGTCACGGTGTCTTCGTCGACGACCTCGCTGCCGGCGTAGTTGTTGATGGCCTCGGAGACGGTGAGACCGCGTTCGGCATCGCCCAGGCCGTAGGTGTCGAAGTTCTTCGCCACGGCGGCGGCGTCGACGGGCGTGCCGTCCGAGAACGTCACGTCCGCATTGAGGTCGAAGGTGTACTCGGTGGCGTCGTCGTTCACGGTCCACTCCGCGGCGATCCACGGCTCGATCTCGAGCGTCTCCGGGTTCTGCCAGGTGAGCCGCGCGGCGATGTTGTTGACGATGCCACCGTTCGGGTAGAAGCCGGCCTGCGGCGGGTACAGGTTCGTGTAGGGCTGGTGCTCGAGGTAGGTCAGGGTGCCGCCGGGGACGGGGTCCCCCGCGTCGGCAGGAGTGTTCCCCGGGGCAGGCGAGGAGGCGCAGGCGGCGAGGCCGCCGGCCAGGACGAGCGGGACCGCGACGGCGGCGGTGCGGATGAGGCGGCGGTTCATGCGGGGGACTCCTCGGGTTCGGAAGGCAGGGTGCGGGGTGCGGGTGGTGTTCACGGTAGGAAGCGGCAGGGGGCGGGGGCGAGGTGGCGGACTCCGGATGTCGCGAGACGACACCCGTGGTCACGCGCCGACATGCGACGTCATACGGAGGCGGTCGCGCAGCGTCTCCGCGCCGACCCCCTCGCCGGTCTCGTCCGGGGTGCGGAGGAGGCCGCGACGGCGGAGCTCGGGGGCCGCGAGGCGGGTGAATGCCTCGAACTGCGCGGGCTGGAACGCGGACAGGACGTTGAAGCCGTCGGCGGCCCCCTCGTCGCGCCAGCTCTCGAAATGGTCGGCGATCGTGCCGGAATCGCCGACGACGAAGGCCGCAGGGACGGCGTGCGCGGCGACGAGATGCCGCCAGGTCAGCGCCGGCTCCGCCCCGACCGCGAGTCCGGCGATCCGCGCGAGCCGTTCGACGAGCCCGGCGCCCCTCTCTCCCAGGCGTGCCTCTTCGGCGGCCGTCACGGGGGCATCGAAGGCCGCGGCGCGCAGCGGGTCGTCGGCGGCCACCTCCAGCGCGTCGGCCAGGGCGTCCACGGTGCGGTTCGGCGGGAACCCGGGACGGTCCTGCTGCGTCCTCTCCGCGAGCGGCACCAGTTCCAGCAGTCTCCGGACGATCAGGTGGGAGGCGGCGTCGGACTCCGCGACGACGGGCAGCACCGGGGCGATGACCTTCAACTCCTCCGCCGGGCGGCCGGCGTCCGCCGCGATCTCCCGGAGCAGCCGCCGCGTGGCCACGGCGTCGGCGAGCGTCGGGGCGGCGATGAGCGCGAGGTCGGCGGCGGTCGCCGCGAGCGCCCGCGACCGCGGCGAGGTCCCCGCGTGCACGATCGGGATGCGGCCCTGCGGTGGACGCGCGACGTTGAGCGGACCGGTGACCCGCACGTGTGCGCCCGCGACATCGGCGGCGCGGAGCCCCCGCGGGTCGATGAGCACACCGCGCTCGGCGTCCGCGATCCAGGCGTCCTCATCCCACGAGTCCCAGAGCCGTCGGAGGGCGAGGACGAACTCCTCCGCCCGGTCGTAGCGGGTGGCGGTGTCGGCGTGGGCCTCGCGACCGTGGTTCCCTGCCGCGCGCGGCTCGGCACCGGTGACGAGGTTGATCCCCGCCCGGCCCCGGGTGAGGACGTCGAGCGAGGCCAGCGCCCGCGCCGTGGCATACGGGTCGGCATAGGTGGTGTTCACCGTCGCGATGAGCCCGATCCGCGACGTCACCCCGGCGAGGAACAGCACCGCGCTCAGTGGATCGATGCGTGCCAGGAGGTAGGGGTCTCGGAATTCCAGGTCGGGTCCGGTTGCGAGCCAGTCGCCGAAGAAGAGGTAGTCCAGACCCGCGCCCTCCCCCTCCCGCGCGATGCGGCGGAGGATGTCAGCGTCCGCCGCGGGGTCGCGGTGCGCTCCGGGGTACCGCCACCCGGAGGGATAGGCGCCGAGGGTGCGCACCATGGCGCCGATCACGAGGGGTTCCGTCATACCGACACGGTAGGAGCGCGGCCACCACCCGGGCCACGGGGAGGAAGCCGGGAGTCACCGGATGTCACAGACGGTCACACGCGCCACCCTCTACGCTGAGAGGATGACTGGACTTCGTTGGGGAATCCTCGCGACCGGCGGCATCGCCGGCGCCTTCGCATCCGATCTGCGCACGGCCGGCCTCGACCTCGTCGCCGTGGGTTCGCGCTCGCAGGAGTCGGCCGACGCGTTCGCGTCGCGGTTCGACATCGCGCGCGCGCATCCGTCATACGAGGCGCTGGTCTCCGATCCCGACGTCGACATCATCTACGTCTCCACGCCGCACCCGATGCACCACGAGAACGCCCGGCTCGCGCTGGAGCATGGCAAGCACGTGCTCGTCGAGAAGGCGTTCACCGTGAACCGCGCCCAGGCGGAAGACCTCCAGCGGCTCGCCGCCGAGCGCGGACTGCTCGTCATGGAGGCGATGTGGACCCGATACCTGCCGCACATGGTCCGCATCCGCGAACTCCTCGCCGACGGGGCGCTGGGCGAGATCCGCGCCGTGAGCGCCGACCACACGCAGCAGCTCCCCACCGACCCCGCGCACCGCCTGAACGCGCTCGAGCTCGGCGGCGGCGCGCTGCTCGACCTCGGCATCTACCCGATCTCGTTCATCTGGGACGTCCTCGGGGCGCCGACCACCATCCGCGCGGTCGGGCGGCTGGTCGAGACCGGAGCCGACTCCGAGGTCGCCACCGTCATGACCCATGAGGGCGGCGCGGTCTCCACGAGCCTGTCCTCCTCGCGCGGCGCCGGCCCCAACGCCGCGAGCATCGTCGGCACCGAAGCCCGCATCGACATCGATCGGGTCTGGTACGCGCCCACCACCTTCCGTCTCGTGCTGCCGGACGGCACCGTGCAGGAGGAGTACATCTCATCCATCGAGGGCCGCGGCATGCAGTACCAGGCGTTCGCCGCCGAGCGCCTCGTCCGCGACGGGATCCTCGAGGGCGACATCCTTCCCCTCGCGGAGAGCGTCGCCATCATGGGCACCCTCGACGAGATCCGCGCGCAGATCGGCGTGCGGTACCCCGGCGAGGAGGACGACCGTGGCTGAGACGACCGACGCCCGCGTGGCGGTGTACCTGGACTTCGACAACATCGTCATCTCCTGGTACGACCGCGTCCACGGCCGCAATTCCTACGGCAAGGACCGCCAGCGCATCACGGAGAACCCGAACGACCCCGAGGTCGCCGAGCGGCTGAACCGAGCCATGATCGAGGTCGGCGCGATCATCGACTACGCGGCGTCCTTCGGCACGCTCGTGCTGACGAGGGCGTACGCGGACTGGTCGTCGCCGGTCAACGCCGAGTACCGCTCGCAGCTCGTGGCGCGCGCGGTGGACCTCGTGCAGCTCTTCCCCGCCGCCGCGTACGCCAAGAACGGCGCAGACATCCGGCTCGCCGTCGACGCGGTCGAGGACATGTTCCGGCTGCCGGACCTGACCCATGTCGTCATCGTGGCGGGCGACAGCGACTACGTGCCGCTCGCCCAGCGCTGCAAGCGCCTGGGGCGCTACGTGATCGGGGTGGGCGTCGCCGGGTCGACGGCGAAATCCCTCGCGGCCGCCTGCGACGAGTTCGAGTCGTACGACTCGCTCCCCGGCGTGGCGCGTCCGACCAAGGCGGCACCCGCGCCTGTGGCGGAGTCCCCTGTGGTCGAGGCCCCAGCCGAGCCCTCCACCCCCACCGCCGCGGACACGGGTGCCCCGAAGCCCAAGACAGCGTCGAAGTCGCGCGCGAAGGTCAAGACGAAGACCACCGCCGACGAACCCAAGGTCGAGGAGAAGATCGACGACCAGGGCGAGGCCACGCGGCTCCTGGAGCGGGCGCTGCGTCTCGGTCACGACAAGGCGGGTGCCGACGAGTGGCTGCACAGCTCCGCGGTCAAGACGCACATGCGCCGCATGGACCCGTCTTTCAGCGAGAAGGCCCTCGGCTACCGCTCGTTCTCGGACTTCCTCAAGTCGCGCGACGACATCGCCGAGCTCGAGGAGACCGGGCACGAGCGCCTCGTCCGCCTGCGGGAGCCCTGAGCCGGCCGGCCCGTCACTCCACGAAGTCGTACTCCTGGAACTCCGCGACTTCGGGGAGCCAGCGCTCCGCGACGAACGCCCGATGCGCGGGGTGCGCGTCATAGGCGTCGTACGCAGCCTGATCGGCGAACACCATCGAGAACTGGTGGCGCAGGGCGCTCTTCGCGCTGACTTGACGACGGATCGAGAAATCGCCGACCCCGGGGATCGCGGAGAGCACGGCGTGGCCGGTGGCGAGGAACTCCCGCTCCTCGGCGGAGCCCTCGGGATGCACCAGGCGGAAGACGACGGTGTGCTGGATCGGCATGGCCCGGTCTCTCACTGGTGGCGGAACGCGGCGTCGAAGGCGGCGGCCGGCGGCGGCCACAGCAGGGAGCGCACGAAGCCGAGCGCCTCGGGGGCGCCATGCAGGCGGTCCATTCCGGCGTCTTCCCACTCGATCGAGATCGGGCCGTCATAGCCGATCGCGTCGAGCGCACGGAAGGCGTCCTCCCACGGCACGTCGCCGTGGCCGGTGGAGACGAAGTCCCAGCCGCGCCGCGGGTCGCCCCACGGCAGGTGTGAGCCGAGCACACCCGCCCTGCCGTTCCGCGGCCGCAGCCGGGTGTCCTTGCAGTCGACGTGGTAGATCCGGTCCGCGAAGTCGACGATGAAACCGACGGGGTCGATGTTCTGCCACATCATGTGCGAGGGGTCCCAGTTGAAGCCGAACGCGTCGCGGTGGTCGATCGCGTCGAGGGCGCGGACGCTCGACCAGTAGTCGTAGGCGATCTCCCCCGGATGCACCTCGTGGGCGAAGCGCACGCCCTCGCCGTCGAACACGTCGAGGATCGGATTCCACCGGTCCGCGAAGTCCTGGAAGCCCTGGGCGATCACCGCCTCCGGCACCGGCGGGAACATCGCGACGTAGGGCCAGATGGCCGACCCGGTGAAGCCGACGACGGTGTCGACGCCGAGCTTCCCGGCCACGCGCGCCGCACGCTTCATGTCCTCCGCCGCCCGCTGCCGGACGCCTTCGGCCTCGCCGTCGCCCCAGACGTACGGGCGCAGGATGCCCTCGTGGCGGAAGTCGATCGGGTCGTCGCACACCGCCTGCCCGGCGAGATGGTTGGAGATCGCGAACACCTGCAGGCCGTGCCGGTCGAGGATCTCCCGGCGGGAGGCGACGTAGGCATCGTCCTCATCCGCTCGACGGAGGTCGAGGTGGTCGCCGGACGCGGCGATCTCCAGCCCGTCGTATCCCCACTCCGCGGCGAGGCGGGCCACCTCCTCGAACGGCAGGTCGGCCCACTGGCCGGTGAACAGGGTGACCGGGTGACTGCTCATGGATACTCCTTCGTATCGCGGGGCTTCATATCGCGGGAGGGGGTTCAAGCGCCGAGGGCGCGGAGGTGGGCGATGCTGCGGGCGGCGAGGTCGTCCTGACTGGCGGCGAGCGGCCGCCACACGGAGGCCGCCACGGCGATCGTCGCGTTCTCCCCGGTGAAGCTCTCCAGCCCCAGGGCGCCGCGGTAGCCGGCGTCGTCGAGCGCGCGGAGCAGCTCCGGCCAGTCGGTGTGGTCGTCGCCCACGGCACCGCGGTCGCTGCCGCACACCTGCACGTGCGCGATGGCGGCGCCGGCCGCACGGATCGCGTCGGCGGGGCGCTTCTCCTCGATGTTGAGGTGGTACGTGTCGAGCGCCAGCCCCACCCCGGCACCGAGCAGCGGCGCCAGCGCGTCGAGACTCTGCGCGACCGTGTTCAGCACGCTGGTCTCGTAGCGGTTGAGCGGCTCCACCGCCAACGTGACGCCGATCGCCGCGGCCTCCCGGGCGAGCGGAGCGAGGTTCTCCCGGAGCTCGCCGACGACCTCCGCCCGCTCCGTCTCGTCCATGCGCCAGGTGACGCCGGTCGGGGCGTAGAAGGGTCCGGCGACGACCGAGGCCCCGAGCACGGCCGCGGCGTCCAGGCACGCGCGGAGGTAGTCCTGCGTCGCGGCGACGTCTCCGGCGCGTGCGAGCAGCGAGCGGCCGGGACCCATCGCGCCGACCACGACCGCGCCCATGCCGAGGCCGTCCAGCACGGCCCGGGCCCGGAGCGGGTCCCAGTCGCCGACGCTCTCCAGCGGCAGCTCCAGGGCGTCGTAGCCCATCCGCGCCGCCGTGCGGGCGAGCGGCTCCAGGGTGTCGTCCGTCAGCGGAGACGTCCAGACCCAGGTGTTGACGGCGATCGTGCGGGGCATCGTTGTCCTTGTGATCGTGCGGGCGCTCCCACCCTCCCACTCCGCACAGGCGGAGCGGAAGAGCGGGAGCGCACGGGGTTACGGGATCTGGCGCTCCTGCCAGACCGTCGGGTACCCGGGAAGGTCCTCTCCGCCGAACTTGGCGTAGTGGCCATCGGGCATCCCCTCGTTCGCCGCGAGGTAGTCGTCCAGCTCGGCCTCGGTGATCGGCTTCTGCGGGAGTACCCACTCCTTCGGCACCTCTTCACCCGCGAAGATCATCTGCGCCGCGAGCAGTGGAGTGCGCCACTGGAAGTTCGAGTACACCGGAGCGAGGCCGGTGAGACCCGTGTCCTTCCACTTGCGCAGGAAGCTCATCTCGTCCTCACCCGTCATCACGGGGTAGTCCGCACCGGCGTCCTCGAAGGCCTCGATGGCGGCGACGGCGCCGTCACCGGCGTCCATCCAGATGCCGTGCACGTCCCCCTTGGCGAGCTCGTCGCTGATGATGCTCTTGATCTCGGCGGGGTCGGCCCCGGTGAAGTGGTCGACGGCCTCGATCCCGGCCTCCTCGAACAGCTTCTCGGCTCCGGCCCAGCGGTGCTCCAGCACGTCGACGCCCGGGAGGATCCGGAGAGCCACGACCTTGTCGCCCTCTTCGAGGTTGTCGATGAGGAACTCCGCGGTGTCGATCCCCCAAGCGAAGCCGCCGATCGGGTGGATGAACGTGACAGGACAGTCGGTGTTGACGCCCCGGTCGAACACGACCACGGGCTTGCCCGTCTCACACGCCCGCTCGACCGCGGGTGTCATCGCCGCCGTGCTGTTCGGCGAGATGAGGAAGACATCGCAGTTCCCCTCGGAGATGAAGTAGTCGATGTCGGCGATCTGGGTGTCGTCGGAGTCCTGCGCGTCGCGGGTCTCCATCTCGCTGATCGCGCCCGACTCCTGCAGCACCTTCAGCTGCTCGTTCATCGTGATCCAGCCCGTCTGCCGCCAGGGGTTCGAGATCGAGGCGTTCGCGAAGCAGGCCTTCTTGGCCCCGGTGCTGGCGAACTCCGACGTGTCGACCATTTCGGCGTTGATGTGCTGGAGGTAGGGCTGGTCGGCAGGACCCTGGGGGTCGATGCCACGCTCCTCGTCCTGCTTGTCGAAGAGCTCCTGGTCGAACCACTCCGTGGTCTCGGCCGCCTCCTCGGGGTTCTCCGACTCCGCCGGCGCCACGGACGGGTCGGTCGTGCACCCGGCGAGCGCGATGAGGCCGAAGAGGGCCACCCCTGCGGTGGCGATCTTCATCGATCGTCGCATTGCTAATCTCCTCTGGTTGTAGGGCTTGATGCGGTGGTGCGGTTCTCGGCGTTCTCGGTCCCCGCGGTAGGGACGTCCGTCGGCTGGGGACCGCGCCGGCGGCGGGCTCGGAAGGCGACACCCGCATAGGCGACGGCCGCGATGATGATGACGCCCTGCACCGCGTCGCGGAGGGTGGAGGGGACGCCCGCGATGTTCAGGAGCAGGAACAGCGCCTCCAGCGCGAAGGCGCCGGCCACGGCCCCGACGATCCAGCCGCGCCCGCCGCCGAGCACGACGCCGCCGAGCACCACCGCGGTGATCGCAGTGAACTCGTAGCCGCGGCCGACGGACGGGTGCACCCCCGCGTACCCGACGAGCAGGACGGCGGAGAGCGTGGCGGAGAGGGAGGACAGGACGAACGCGCGGGTCGTGGCCCAGGCCCGGCGGGCACCGGCGTAGTCCACCGCGCGGGCGTTGTCGCCGATCGCGATGAGGGTCTTGCCCAGGGGGCGCTTGGTGATGACGATGCCGAGGGCGAGCCACGCGGCGAGCAGCAGCACGGCCCAGGGCAGGAACTCCAGCACGGGGAGGTCGCGGATCCCGCCGCGGCCGATCTCCCGGAAGCTGTCGGCCGGGTTCCCCGTGGCCGCGCCGCCCGTCCACCACATCACGCCGCCGAGCAGGGCGAGCATCATGCCCAGCGTCACGATGAACGACGGCACCTTCAACAGCGTCGTGAGGACGCCGTTCACGAGCCCGACGACCACGCCGAACACGATCATGAGCAGCAGGACGGGAAGGGTGCGGGCGTCGTCCTGGCCGACGAGGTTGCCGGCGATGATGACCTGCGCCGTGATGAGCGAACCCTGGGAGAGGTCGAACTCCCCCGTGATGATCACGAAGTACTGTCCGATCGCGACGATCGCGATGGGGGCGACGCGCTGCAGGTACCGCATGAACTGGCCGGGCTCGGCGAAGCTCGGGTTGAGCACGGCGACCGCGACGAGCAGGATCACGAGCAGCAGGAAGACCGCTCCGCGGGGGCTGAGGAGCGTGCGCAGCGCGTTCATGAGCGCCCTCCTTCCCGCGCGGAGGCGGTATCCCCGGCGCTGTCGACGGCGGCGACCTCGGTGGTCGGATCGGCGAGTTCGGCGGCCGCGACCGCCATGTCCGCTTCGGCCGCCTTCGCGGCGTCGTCTCCCCCGGTGCGCGTGCCGCCGGCGCCGAAGCGGGGACGGCGACGCACGATGGCCCGCCGGCTGTAGACGGCGACGGCGGCCACGATGACGATGCCGCGCACGACGTCCTTGAGGAACGGGTTCACCTGCAGCACGCTCATGACGTTGTCGACGACGGCGAGGATGGCGACACCGCCGATGGTGCCCCAGATCGAGCCGCGTCCGCCGAGGAGCAGCGTGCCGCCGAGCACGACCGCGGCGATGGAGAGCAGCGCGTAGCCGCCCTGCTGACCGACTGTCGGGCTGCCGACGCCGAGACGGCTGGCGAGCAGGAGACCGGCGAGCCCCGCGAACACCGAGCACAGCACGTGCGCCCAGATCAGCGGCATGCGGGTGCGGACGCCGGAGAGCCGGGCGATCTCGGGGTCGCCGCCGACGGCGTAGAGGTGCGCGCCGGTGCGGGTGCGGTTCAGCAGCACCCAGACCAGCACGGCGAGCGCGATCATGATGAGCGTGGACACCGGCACCGGGCCGACGCCCGTCGCGCCGATGAGCTGGAACGCCCAAGGGACCTCGCCCGCCGATCCCTCGAAGTTCGTGTTGAGGATGCCCTGGAGGATCAGCCCGATGCCGAGGGTCGCGATGAAGCCGTTGACCTTGAGCACGGTCACGATGAGCCCGTTCACGAGCCCGATCCCCGCGCACACCAGGAGCGTCACGATCACGGCGAGCGGGATGTTGCCGGCGTTCCCGGCCATCATCGTCGCCGCGAGCAGGCTCGACAGACTGATGACGTAGGTGACGGAGAGGTCGAGCGAGGCGCCGAGCACCACGAGCGTCTGCCCGATCGCCACGAGACCGAGCACGCTCATCCCGGTCAGGATGTCGCGGATGTTCCCCGGGCTGAGGAAGTTGCGTCCGACCGTGGCGACGAGGATCGCGCCGACGACGAGGGCGAGCAGCAGGATGCCGAGCACGATGACGGTCGAGTCGATGCGGAGCCGGGCCCCGGTGCGGTGACTCATCGCGTGCCTCCCTTCGTCGAAGGACCGCTGGCGCCGGTGGCCGCCGCGAGGATCTCGTGCTCGGCCGCACCGGCCGGCAGCTCGGCGACGAGTTCGCCGTCGTGCATGACGAGGATGCGGTCGCTCATGCCGATGACCTCCGGCAACTCGCTCGAGACCATGAGCACGGCCTTCCCCTGCGCCGCCAGCTCGCGCATCAGCTGGTAGACGGCGTACTTCGCCCCCACGTCGATACCCCGCGTCGGCTCGTCGAAGAGCACGATCTGCGGCTGCGTGAGCAGCCACTTCGCCAGCACCACCTTCTGCTGGTTGCCCCCGGACAGGAAACGCACCTCCTGGTCGAGGCCGCGCGACGACACCTCCAGTGTGCGGAGCACCCCCGGCACCTCCCGGCGTGACGCCGCGGTGCGCCCCGCGAACACGTTCCGCACCACGAGCAGGGCGTTGTCGAGGATCGACTGCCCCAGCGCGAGCCCCTGCGCCTTGCGGTCTTCGGAGACGAGGGCGAGTCCGGCGCGCACGGCCGCGCGCGGCCCGGTGATCCGCACCGGCTTCCCGTCGATCCGCACGGCGCCGCGTGTGAAGGCCTGGATGCCGAACACCCCCTCCACGAGTTCCGTGCGTCCGGACCCCTGGAGACCCGCCACCCCGACGATCTCCCCGGCACGGAGCGTCAGCGACACCCCGTCCACGTAGGCGTTGCCGCAGCGGTCGAGTTCGAGCCGGGGGGCGCCGACCGCGGTACCGGCGACCGGGTCAGGGAAGTAGGACTGGATCGACCGCCCCACCATCCGGCGCACGAGCTCGTCGGTGGTCAGCGCCGCGGTCTCGTCCGTGGAGACGAGGGCGCCGTCCTTGAGGATCGTGATCCGGTCGCAGAGATCGAAGATCTCCTTCAACCGGTGGGAGACGTAGATGACCGCGACACCGCGGGAGGTGAGCCGGCGGATGATCGCGTACAGCAACTCCACCTCGCGGTCGCTGAGGGCTGCGGTCGGCTCGTCCATCGAGATCACCTGCGCGTCGAACGACAGCGCCTTCACGATCTCGACGATCTGCTGCTCGGCCACCGTCAGCGAGCCCACCCTGGCCTGCGGGTCGATGAAGGAGACGCCGAGGTCGCTCAGCAGCTCCGCGGTGCGCTCGTTCATCGCGCGCACGTCGATGAGTCCCGCGCGCCGCGGTTCCCGGCCGAGGTAGACGTTCTGCGCGACCGTGCGCTCGGGCAGCAGGGTGAACTCCTGGAACACCGTGACGATGCCGGCGTCCATCGCCTGCCGCGGGTGCGCGTGGCGCACCTCCACGCCGCGGTACGTGATCGTCCCCTCGTCAGCCGGCTGCACGCCCGCGATGATCTTCATGAGCGTGGACTTGCCCGCACCGTTCTCCCCGACGAGCCCGTGCACCTCCCCCGGCCGCACGTCGAAGTCGATGCCTCTCAGCACCTCCACGCCGAAGAACGCCTTGCGGATCCCCGCCACCCGCAGCACCGGCTGCGTCGTCGTCGCGGTCATGCCGGCACCTCCGTCCAGCGGCCCTCGTGGGCGGCGGAATCGAGCACAGCCTCGGTGAGCACGGCCGCCCGGTGACCGTCGGCGAACGTCGGCAGGCCGTCGGGCGCGTCACCTGCGATCGCGGCGTAGACGTCGGCGACGAAGCCGTTGAAGGCGTCCTGATATCCCATGGCGTGGCCAGCCGGGACACGCTGCAGGCGGGCGGACTCCGGGTCGGCCGTGACGGGGTCGCGCAGCAGCAGCCGCGACTCCTCCCGCATGCCGACCCAGAGCTCCTCCGGCCGTTCCTGCTCGAACCGCAGACTCTGCCGCGTCCCGTGCAGCTCCAGGGTGAGGGCGTTCTTACGGCCCGCCGCCATCTGCGAGATGAGCAGCGTCCCCAAGGCCCCCGCCGCGGTCTCGACGAGCACGGCGACGATGTCCTCCGTGTCGACGGCCTGCCCCGCCCGCTCGGCGAACACCCGACGGGTACGCGCGCTCAGGGCGCGGATGCGGTCCCCCGTGACGAACTCGAGGAGGTCGCACAGGTGCGAACCGATGTCCGCGAAGGCACGGGAGGCGCCGCCGGTCGAGGAATGCACCCGCCAGTCGTCGTCGGTGGGCCGCAGCATCCAGTCCTGCAGGTACGAGCAGTCCAGCGTGAGCAGCTCCCCGGCCTCGCCCCGGGCGATGCGGGCCCTGGCCTCCCGCACCATGGGGTGGTAGCGGTACACGAAGGGGACGGCCGCGACGAGCCCGCTCTCGGCGGCTTCCGCGGCGAGCGCGGCGGCGTCAGCGGCGGTCGTGGCGAGCGGCTTCTCGCACACGACATGCTTGCCCGCCCTCAGCGCGCGGAGAGCGAGGTCGGCATGCGTGGCATTGGGGGTGCAGATGTGGACGACGTCGATGTCGTCGGCGTCCAGCAAGGCCTCCACGTCGTCGGCCCGTGCGGCGCCGAGCAGGTGCGCAGCCTCCCTGGCGCCCTGCGCGGAACGGGTGGCGACGGCGCGCAGCGCGCCGCCCGCATCTCGGGCGGCCGTGCGGTGCACGCGGGCCATGAAGCCCCCGCCGAGGATCCCGGTTCGGATCGTCCCGAGACCGGTGCCAGTGACATCCGTTGTCATGGCGGCGAGTCTGACACAGCATCACGGACTTTTGCTAGTACTTCGTCAAAAGTTGTTTGCAACGAATCCGAAGTCGCACAGCGGACTGCGAGAAGTGCTGTGCTTTACTGACGCCATGGTTGACGTGCTGAGGCCGCTCGCGACGCCCTCCCCCGGGACGGGCGAGATCTTCCAGATCCTCCGCGACGGCCACGCGCGCACCAAGGCCGAGCTCGCGGCCCTCACCGGGCTCGCTCGCTCCACCGTCGCCTCCCGGGTCGACGCGCTGCTGGCCGCCGACCTCCTGCGCCCGGCCGGAGAGGCCGTATCGACCGGTGGCCGCCCTCCCGCGCGGGTCGCGTTCAATCCGCGGGCCGGTCTCGTCCTCGCCGTGGACCTCGGAGCCACGCACGCGACCGTCGCCGTGGCCGACCTCGCGGGCGTGATCCTGGACGCGCGCACCCGCGCGATCGACATCGGCGACGGACCGGAGGCCCTCCTGGACGCGATCCTCGCGGAGGGGACGACCCTGCTCGCCGCGACCGCCGACGGCCTTCCCCTCGTGGGCGTGGGCATCGGCGTCCCCGGGCCCGTCGAGCATTCCACCGGGCGCCCCACCAATCCGCCGATCATGCCGGGCTGGGACCGCTTCGACGTCCCCGGCTACGTGCAGCGCACGTTCGACGTGCCGGTCCTCGTCGACAACGACGTGAACATCCTCGCCCTCGGCGAGCAGGCCACGAGCTGGCCGCGAGTGGACGACCTCGTGTTCGTGAAGGTCTCGACCGGCATCGGCGCTGGCATCATCGCCGGCGGACAGCTCCAGCGCGGCGCCCAGGGATCGGCGGGCGACATGGGGCACGTCCAGGTGCCGATGAGCGCCGGCTCGGGGCGGGAGCCGGGCGACGAACGGGATCTCGAGGCGCTCGCGAGCGGTTCCGCCCTCGCCGTCGCGCTGCGCGCCGAAGGTCACGACGTGCACAGCGCCTCCGACGTGGTCGACCTCGTCCGCGCCGGCCACGCGGCGGCCATCGAGGCCACCCGCCAAGCGGGTCGCGACGTCGGCGAGGTGCTCGCGACCGTCGTGAACCTGCTCAACCCGTCGATCATCGTGCTGGGCGGCAGCATCGCCCGCGCCGGCGAGCACCTGCTCGCCGGGGTCCGCGAGGTGGTCTACCGCCGCTCGATCCCGCTCGCCACCCAGCACCTCGCGATCGTCCAGTCTCAGGCGGGCAACCGTGCGGCGGTGCTGGGGGCGGCGATCATGGTCGCCCGCGAGGTGCTCTCCCCCGCGAACGTGGACCGCTACGTCGCCGCGAAGGGATCGAAGTCCGCGGGCAGCGCCGCCACCTGATCCAGCGTGCTCGCGACCTCCACGAAGGTGCGCCGCGCCGCGGCCTCCTCGATCGAGAGGAGCGTGTCGAGCACGTGGTATCCGAACTCGCCGGTGGCGACGTGCGGTCGGTCCTCCGCGATCGCGCGCACCATGTCGAGCAGCCCGAGCCCGCGTCCCGCGAGCACCCCCTCCGGCGCGACATCGATGACCTCCTGCACCACCGGCTCCGGCGGCACGAAGTGCCGGGACAGCGGCCGGGTGATCGTGATCGGCCCGCCGAACGTGTTCGGGTCGGGGATGACGAGGGTGCCCTCGGTTCCCGTGATCTCCACGATCCCCTGCCGCACCAGCGGCGAGTCCGTGCTGTAGAGGCTCTGCGCCTGACCGCCGCCTTCGAAGTCCATCAGGACGCTGAGCGTGGACGGGATCTCGACCGGGAACTCCTCACCGGCACGGTCGCCGACCTGTACGCGGCGGGTCGGCGACCCCTGCAGCCCGAGGGCGGCGACGGCAGCCACCGGCCCGAAGACGTGCACCAGGGTCGAGACGTAGTACGGCCCCATGTCCAGGAGCGGCCCCGCCCCTTTCGCGTAGAGGAACGCGGGGTTGGGGTGGAAGATCTCCGGCCCCTGCCACTGGAAGGTCGTCTGCCCGAACAGCGGGCGGCCGATGTCGCCGCGGGCGATGGCGCGCTTCGCGGTCTGCACACCGGGACCGAGGACCGTGTCGGGCGCGACGCCGACCCGGAGTCCGGCCGCGGCCGCCGTCTCCAGCAGGCGTCGCGCCTCCTCGCGGTCCACGCCGAGCGGCTTCTCCGTCCACACGTGCTTCCCTGCGGCGACGATCGCCTCCGACACGGCGACGTGCGCGGCGGGGATCGTGAGGTTCACGACGATGTCGATGTCGGGATCATCGAGCACGGCCTCGACACCGCCGGCCCGCGGCACGCCGTACGTCGCGGCCTGCGCGCGTGCCCGTTCCTCGACGAGGTCGCCGATCGCCCGCACCTCCACGTCCGGGAAGCGCGTGAGGTTCTGCAGATACTGGTCGCTGATGTTCCCCGCGCCGATGAGGCCGACGCCGACGACTCCACCCCCGCGCACCATCAGCGCGCCGCCTCGGCGTCGAGGAAGGCCCGGCTGCGCTCGATGGCGTCGAACAGATCGCCGTCGTAGTGGTCGAACTCCACGATGGCGAGTTCGAGCGCGGGCGCGGCGGCCATCGCCTCCCGCAGCGGCACCGTTCCCTCACCGGCGGACACCTGATCCGCCGGCGGGTACGCGTCCAGCAGCGCGGGGTCGAGCGTCCCGTCCTTCGCATGCACCGCGATGACGCGCTCGCCGAGACGCTCCACGAGGGCCACCGGGTCGACGCCGCCCCGGGCGACCCAGTACAGGTCCACCTCCAGAACGACGCGCTCGTCGAGGTGCGCCGCGAGGATCTCCAGCCCGGTCACACCGTCGAACACCGCCTCCAGCTCGTGCGCGTGATTGTGGTAGCCGACGCGGACACCGGCCTCGGCACCGATCTCCGCCGCCTCGTTGAGCAGCCGGGCGGTCTCGACGATCTGATCGACCTGTTCCCAGCGCGCGGGCTCGGTGTAGGGGTCGATCACCGTGCCCATGCCGAGCGTCTTCGCGGCCGCGAAGACCTCCGCGGGCGGCGGGACGGGGGCCGTCGTGCCGGATCCGTCCGGGCGCACAAAGGTCGGCGACGCGAGGAACGCATGCCCCGAGGGGGCGGTCAGCCCGGCGGCCGCCACCGCGGCGGCCATCGCCTCGGCGCGGCGCACGAAGTCGTAGGGCTCGACCGCGGTGAACCCGCGCGCTGCGACCGCGGCGAGGGTGCCCTCGAGGTCGGCCTCCAGCTGCTCGCGGATCGTGAACAGCTGCAGAGAGGTCTGGATCGTCATCGGTCGTGCTCCTCGGGTCATCGGTGACAGGCGGGCGTCGAGCCCCCACGAGCACGCTAGCACCGAATACCTCCACGTGGAAGTTTCTTGTCGATAGACTCGGCGCATGCCTTCCGACGACTCCGAGCATCCGCGTCCCCGCGGGGCCTACGCCAAGGGCATCGCACGCCGCCAGGAGATCCTGGACCGCGCGATCGAGGTGTTCGCGGCGCGGGGCGCCGACCGCACGAGCCTGCGGGCGATCGCGAAGGAGGTGGGGGTGACGCATGCCGCCCTCACCCACTACTTCGGGTCGCTGGAGGAGCTGCTCGTCGCCGTCTACGTCGAGAGCAACGCGCCGGAACGGAAGACCGACCCGGAACCCGCGAACCCCGTCGAGGGCATGATCCGGTCGGCCAGGGCCAACCGCGAGGTGCCCGGTCTGGTGCAGCTCTACTCCACGCTCGTCGCCAGCGCTCTCGAGGAGGGGCACCCCGCCGCCCGCGCCTTCGCGACCGAGCGGTTCGCGCGCCTGCGCGCCGACATCGCCGAGACGGTCCGCGAGCAGCAGACGGAGGGGCACATCCGCGCGGACGTCGATCCGCTCGCGGTCGCCGCCCTCGTCATCGCCGCCTCGGACGGCCTGCAGACCCAATGGCTCCTGGACGACGCCGCTCCCCAGCATGAGGCCCTCGCCCTCCTCGGCCGCCTGCTCCGGCCGACCGACGACGCGGGCCGGGCGGGGTCCTCCGAGGGCTAGGCTCGAAGCGTGACGCCCGTGCCGCAGTCCCCGTATGCGAGGGCTCTCGGCGCGCGCCTCACCGAGCTGCATCCACGGCTGCGGGCCTACTTCCAGGCCGTGCCCGACGGGATGGTCGGCGTCGGCGACGGCACCTTCCAGCGCGTCGGCACGCCTCGTCGCGCCCTCTGGCCGCTCCTCCGCCGCCTCGAACGGCGCGGGGTGATCGCGGCCCGCTGGGAGCGCGACGTGCCGTTCCACATCGAGAACCGCACCATCGCCTCCCGGGCGATCGCCGAGCGCACGTTCCGGTTCGCGGACGGTCCGTGGGTCATGCGCGACGCCGTCGCTCCGACGAGGCACGGCCGCATCGTCGACGAGCTCGGCGAGCCCGGCCTCATCGTGGCCTGCTTCGACGTGGAACCCCGCGCGGGGGCCCTGCACCTGACGAGCCGCGCAGTGGGCATTCGTATCGGGCGCTTCCGGCTCCGCATCCCACGGGTCGTGGCTCCTGTCGTCCGGCTCGTCGAGCGCTGGGACGACGAGGCCGAGCGCCAGCGCGTTCGGCTCACCGTGGATGCGCCGCTCCTCGGGCGCCTCTACGAATACCGCGGCGACTTCAGCTACATCCTGGAACCCGATCGGAAGGACGACGACGCATGAGCACGGACCGGGTGGTCATCGGCGGAGCGACGGGCTTCATGGGGCGGTACCTCGCGGCGCGCCTGCGGGACGCCGGCCGCGGGGTCGTCACGATCTCCCGCTCCGGAAGCGACCTGACCTGGGTTGACCAGGACGGCATCGACGCCGCCGTCGACGGGGCGTCCCTCGTGATCGGCCTGGCGGGCAAGAGCGTGAACTGCCGCTATACGCCGCGCAACCGGGCCGAGATCTTCCGCTCCCGGCTGGACACGACCGCAGCCCTCAGCCGCGCCATCTCCCGCGCAGCCACCCCGCCGCCGCTCTGGGTCAACTCCTCGACGGCCACCATCTACCGGCATGCCGAGGACCGGCCCATGACGGAGTCCACCGGCGAGATCGGCACCGGGTTCTCGGTCGAGGTCGCCAAGGCGTGGGAGCGGGCATTGTTCGCCGATGCCCTTCCCGGGACTCGCCGCGTGGCGCTCCGCAGCGCGATCGTCCTCGGCGACGGTGGCGTGCTGGAACCGCTCCGCACCCTCACCCGGCTGGGCCTCGGCGGCCCGCAGTACGACGGGTTCTGGCCCGTCGGCCCCGGACGCCGCGCCGCCGGCACCGCACACCTGCCCGGCGCCCGCGGCGGTCGGCAGCGCTTCAGCTGGATCCACATCGAGGATGTGGCGCGCATCATCGACTTCCTCGAAGAGACCCCGGCTCTGGACGGCCCCGTCAACGCGGCGTCACCGAACCCCGTCGACAACGTCACCTTCATGTCCACCGTGCGCCGCGTGCTGGGGGCGAAGATCGGCCCGCCGATGCCGCGCTGGATGCTCGAGCTCGGCGCCATCGGCATCCGCACGGAGACCGAGCTCGTGTTGAAGAGCCGCTGGGTCCTGCCCGAGAAGCTCACGGCCGCCGGCTTCACCTTCCGCCACCCGGACCTGGAGGAAGCCGTCCGCGCCTCTTTCGCCGCGGCGGACGCGGATCCCCGAGCGCACGCGGCCTGACCGCGGCCGCGCGAAGAGGCCGTCAGGCCGACTCGTGGAGCGTCGGGAACGTCCAGCTGCCGTCGAGCACCTCGGGGCGGGGGCGGTAGAGCCGAACGAGGTAGTTCCATCCCTCCGTGATCGGCAGCACGTTGGGCACCCCCTCCGGATGGTCGCCGAAGCGGACGGTGATCGTGCCGTCGTCGTTACGGACGCCGGTGATGTCGTTGATCGTGTACGCGTCGCGATCGTTCGGCTCGAAGAAGCCGTCCGCGTTGTACACCGAGATCGACCAGAAACCGTCGACCGGCACCTCGCCGACCGTGAGCTCGTACCGGCCCACCGGCAGACGCGGGTCGACGCCGATGTAGCTCGCCTCGGATGACGGCAGCCCGCCCCAGCCCGCCGCCGTGCCGATGAGGTGCCGCACCGGATCGACCTCGTCCTCGCTGCCGAACATGCGGTCGAAGCCGCGCAGGTTCCGCGCCAACGCGAGCAGCGCCTGGCGGGTCTCGTCGAGGCTGACGGTGTCGTAGGCCGGCATCGCGAACGGCGTGGCGGAACCGCCGTGCAGCGCGATGCGATCCTGCAGCGCCCCCACCTCCGCCACATCCGCCGGGTCCGCGGGGTCCACGAGGATGCGCACGGCCAGCACGACGTACGGCGTCCCGAACTGCGCCACCGACAGCGTGTGCTCGCCCGCCTCGTGGAAGATCGCATCGACGTAATGGTGCTCGTTGACGACCATCGCCGAAAGGTAGCGGTCGCCGTGCTCCGGGATGGTGAACGTCGCCCCCTCGCTGATGTCGAGGACCGCGAAGCTGTACAGGGTGTCCCGGTTCAGCCGGATCACGGTCTGCCGGTCGATCGCGGCCGGAGCCCTGTTGTGGAGGAACCGATCCACACCCCCGGCCTCCTTCTGGAGATCGCGCATCATGCGGTGAGTCTCGGCGAGGGTGAAGTTGTCGACGTTCACGAGGATGCTCATGACGGCATCCTGGCAGGCCGGACCGCTCGGCGGCTAGGACGAAGGAAGAGCGTCGTCTCCGCGCTCCCGACGACGCTTCTCGATCTCCTCGCGGAGCCGCCACTCCTCGATCTCCCGGTCGAGGTCCGCGATCTGCTGCTCGGTGGAGCGGACGTCGACCGGCGGCGCGGGGCGCGTGACCGCGGCCGTCGGGGTCGCCGGGCGCTCGGCGCGCCGCATCCGCGGGAGCGGGACGCCGGCGTCCCCGTACTCCCGGCCGATCGCGAACCACAGCGCACTGCCGATCAATGGCAGGAAAATCACGATGATGATCCAGATCATCTTCGGCAGGTACTTCACCTGCGCGTCGTCGCGCGTGATGATGTCGATCAGCGCACCGATCATCAGCGCGATGACCAGGAGCGAGAACAGGAACGGCATGGGTTCAGGGTAGACGACGCGCGGATCGGAGCGGAGGGGTCACGGCAGCAGGTGTCCGGCGGCGCGGAACAGCTCGTACCACTCGGCACGGGTGAGCGCGACCTCCGCCCCGGCCGCCGCCTCCTGGACGCGGTGCGGTGTCGTCGTCCCGAGCACGACCTGCATTCCGGCGGGGTGCCGGGTGATCCAGGCCGTGGCGATCGCTGTCGGGGTGACTCCATGGGCCTCCGCCAGACGCTCGATCACGGCGTTGAGCTCGGGGTAGTCCGGGTGCCCGAGGAAGACGCCGCCGCCGAAGCCGCTCTGGTACGGCGACCACGCCTGCACGGTGATGCCGTGGATCCGGCAGTAGTCGACGATGCCCCCGCCGTCGCGTCCGATGCTCTGGTCATGGCCCGCCATGTTCGCCGCCACGGGCTGCGCGATGATCGGCGCGTGCGTGAGGGACAGCTGCAGCTGGTTCGCGACCAGGGGCTGTTGCACCGCGGTCTTCAGCAGCTCGATCTGCGAGTGTGTGTGGTTGGACACCCCGAATGCCCGCACCTTGCCCGAGGACTCGAGGTGATCGAAGGCGCGGGCCACCTCGTCCGGCTCGACCAGGGCGTCCGGCCGATGCAGCAGGAGGACGTCGATGCGGTCGGTGCGGAGGGCCGCGAGCGAGCCCTCGACCTGCCCGACGATGTGGTCGTAGGAGAAGTCGAACATGCCCTGCGCCGGCACGATGCCGCACTTGGTCTGCAGCACGATCTCGTCCCGTTCCGCGGCACCGAGCTGCAGGGCATCGGCGAACCGCCCTTCGCAGTGGTGCATCCGCCCGCCGTAGATGTCCGCGTGATCGAAGAAGTCGATCCCCGCGTCGCGTGCCGTCCGGTACAGGTCGCGGATCTGCTCGTCGTCGAGGCTGTCGATGCGCATCATCCCGGCGATCAGGGCCGGAGCGGTCGTCGATCCGAAGGAAACGGTCTTCATGCGCCCACGCTACTTCATGGCACCGCCCCGGCCGAGGCGCGGGCGAGCATCATCTCAGGGCGCGCAGGGCAGCAGCCGCGTCACGGGGACGCCGAGGGCGGCGGCGATCCCCGCCACATCCTCCATCGTGAAATCCGCTCGCTCCTCCAAGAGGTCGCCCAGCGCGGCCGGAGCGATCCCGGTCTGCTCCGAGAGCTCGATGAACGACACTCCGGCGTGCAGCCGCGCGGCCTCTACCGCCGATGCCATCAGATGACGCAATTCTGTCCCCATGCGCCTACGATACCTTCACGCACGGACACTCCGCCGAGGAAAACAAGGCGATATGACGGCATCCTGCGCTCGCCTCGCTGCTAAGGTGAGCCGGATGAAGACAGCAGCCGAACAGTTCAACGAGGCGGTCGGCCGTCAGATGCGTGCGGAGATCGCGGCCGCGCGCAGCAGCATCGCCGCCATGGCGCGCGACGTGGGCATCGCCCGGAGCGCCCTGGACAACTACGTGACCGGCAAGCGCTCGATCCCCGTGCCCGTGGTCTACGCGGTGTGCGCCACGCTCGGCGTGGAACCGCATGTGCTCGTCGCCCGCGCCGAGGAGCGCCTGGCAGCCGACGGCATGTCGGCGGTCGTCACTCCCCTCCGGCGCCGCACCGATGTCGCCACCCCGCGCGATAATGCCCGCGAGGTCGCCTTCGAATCCGGATCCACCCGCGACACGGACACCGACGACCTCTACGAGTAGACGAGATCGACCGGACGGAGGCCCATGCAGCAGCTCCTCCGCCTGGCCGACGACCTCGGACTCCGCGTCATCGAACGTGCCGGGGCGACCCCCGGCGGCTTCCAGCCCCTGACACGCACGATCCGGCTCGCTCCCGGGATGAGCCGACGGACCACGCGCAGCATCCTCGCCCACGAACTCGGCCACGCGCACCTCGGTCACCAGCCGACCCGGCAGCCGGCCGTCCGCGCGCGGCAGGAGCGACAGGCCGACGAGTGGGCCGCCCGGCGCCTGATCACTCCGGCGGCTTATGCCGCGGCGGAGGAGCTCCGCGGACCGCACGTGGCGAGCCTGGCCTTCGAACTGGACGTGACGATCGAGATCGTCCTCGCCTTCCAGCGCCTGCTCCGACGGCAGGGAACGGTCGTCACGGCTGCCTGACGACCGGGCAGGGCCCCCGGCGCTGGTTGAATGGCCCCATGGCCTTCCTCCAGACCCCCGCCCCCGTCACTCTCACCGGCGAGCTCGTCGAGTTGCGTCCCCTCGACCGGTCGCATGTCGACGGTCTCATCGAGGCGGTCACGGAGGGCGACCTGTGGAGGAACGCCTGGTACACCTCGGTTCCGGCGCCGGAGGGCGTCGCGGCCGAGGTCGACCGCCGTCTCGGCCTCGTCACCTCCGGCGAGATGGTGCCGTTCACGGCCTTCGACGCCGCCGGGCGCATCCTCGGCCTGACGTCGTACTACGACATCGTCGCCGACGTCCCCCGGCTGCACATCGGCTACACCTGGAACCGCCCGTCCGCGCACGGCACAGGCACCAACGCCGAGTCGAAGCTGCTGCTACTGCGGCATGCGTTCGAGACGCTCGGCGTCTTCCGGGTCGGCCTGACGACCCAGTGGGTGAACTTCCAGTCCCGCGCGGCGATCGAGCGGCTCGGTGCGAAGCAGGACGGTGTGATGCGAGCGATGAGCCGTTACCGCAACGGTGCACTGCGGGACAGCGTGGAGTACTCGATCATCGAGCCGGAGTGGCCGGCGGTGCGGGCGAACCTCGAAGCGAGGCTCGCCCGGCGACGGTGAACGCGGGGCGCGGCCCCGCGGTGGTCACTCGGTCGGGCTGCCGGTCCAGTTCTTGGAGCGGCGAGTCGCGGATCCGCGCTGGCGCATCGCGAACCCGAGGGCGAGCGAGACGAGCAGGATGCCGCCGACGAACGTGAGCGCGGCGAGCGTGTCCGGCATCTCGTGGGCGATCCCCAGCAGCCAGAAGCCTCCGAGGAACATGATCATGAAGAAGAGGAAGCTGAGGATCACGGGATCTCCTGTCGTCGGTGCTCTACCAGGATAGCCCGGACGCGGAAAGGCCCTGTGCCTCCGCCCGGATCTCTGGTGGGGTCGGAGCATGGACACTCCGCTCACCGCCCTCGCGATCTCCTGCACGCTCAAGCCCTCCCCCGCGTCGTCGAGCTCCGATCTGCTCGCGCGCCAGCTGCTCGACGACCTCGGCGAGCACGGGGTGACGGGCGACCTCGTCCGCGCCGTGGACTTCGACATCCGCCCCGGCGTGGAGAAGGACATGGGAGAAGGCGACCAATGGCCGACCCTGCGTCAGCGCGTCCTGGACGCCGACATCCTCGTGTTCGTCACGCCCACCTGGATGGGCCAGCACTCCAGCGTCGCGCAGCGCGTGCTGGAGCGCCTCGACGCCGAGCTCAGCGAGACGGACGAGCAGGGACGCCCGATCCTCTTCGACAAGGTCGCCCTCGCCGGGGTGCTCGGCAACGAGGACGGCGCGCACCACATCTCCGCGATCCTCTTCCAGGCGCTCAACGACATCGGCTACACGATCCCCGCGCAGACCTCGGTCTACTGGAACGGCGAGGCCATGCAGACCGTGGATTACAAGGACCTCGACGAGACGCCGGAGGCCGTGAGCTCTGCGATCGCGACGGCGACGCGCAACGCGGCGCACCTCGCGCGGCAGCTCACCGCACAGGCGTACCCCGCCGAGTAGCGGAAGCGCTCAGTCGGCCGGGCCGTCGACGACCTCGTCCACGAGGCTGATGCCTCCCGACGAGCTCGCCTCGACCATCAGGGCCTGGACCCACTTGACGTTCAGCTCCGGCGTCTCCGGCTCCCCGAAGGTGAAGCGCAGCGGAATCGACGGATGCAGCCAGATCGTCGAGCGCCCAGGGACGTCGCCCTCGGGGTGCCGCCAGGACAGCGTGAAGCTCTCGTTCCGACGGAGTTTGGTCGCGATCGCGACCTTCAGATGGGCCAGGGCGCGGTCCTCGATCTGGATCTCGCTGCCGGAGCCGTACTGCATGGTTCCCATCCCTCGACTCTACGGCCCCGAGCGGCAGGGACGCGAGCAACGACACTCTCCCGCCTCTTCGGTGCGCAGGCGAGGATGCGAAGGCCCCCGGTGCCGCTCTCGAGGAGCCGCACCGGGGGCCTTCACCGCAGCGATGTGCTGGTGGACTGTACGTCGTCACTGGAGCCGACCCGGGATCGTACAGTTGACCCGCGTGTTTGCGCACGTTAGTCCTTTCCAAGACCCGGCATATCGCTCAAACTATTTGACCCTGCGTGCAACAGTTCGACTGATTCTCGTTCACCTGGCGCGAAACGGGGCTACTCTTCGATTGTCCAGTCTTGCTGCCGTCGGAACGGCGCGGCGTTGGCGACGGACAACACCACGCGATCCAGGACATCGAGGGGCTCGCTATCGGCTCCGGCCACTGGCCGCAGCTCTCCGCGCCCGCCCCTCTCCCCCACGGATCATCGACGCCGTAAGTCGCTGACGCTCTTAGGCCTGGGCCAACCGGAAACCTTGACACACCGCAGTTCCGGGGACCGCAACTGGCATCCGCCCAAGCCAACAACCTCCTTGCAGCAGTAAAGGATCGATCTGCGCGGCGGCCAGTTCGACTCGTCAATCCCACGCCGTCAGGCCCGACTACCTCGTTGATGCCGAAGCCAAAGGCGGAAACGGTCAACGTGTCGCGCTCCCCGATGACCCGACCCGTGTCTGGCTCAACTGTGCTTCCCTAACGCTCGCCGCCACGCAGTGCTTCGGTGCGACCGATCGCGATGGCATTCCTCCCGTCGAAGTTGGTGGCATCGGCCGCAGTTTCTCAGCCTCGTCATCCTCACATACGTGAAGTCGCGGCTGGGCTTGTCTATGGCCAGGACGCCAGGGCGGCACTCACGGCATCCTGGCACTGGCGGTGCGCGGCGAGCGGCTCCCGCGAGTACGCCGCACCGAAGATCTCGAACGACATCATCCCGTCGTAGCCGTGCCGTTCGAGAACGCGCAGGTAATCTGCGAGGGGCAGTTCGCCATCACCCCAGGCGCGATGCCCGGAGGGTGCGCCGTCGACGAGGTGCACGTGGGTGATGCGGTCGCCGAACGCCGCGTAGTACCCCTCGACCGTGTCACCCCCTGCGGCCATCGCCACCGTGTCTAGCGCGATCGTCATGTTCGAGTGGTCGACGTCGCGGTCGAGGCGCACCAGCGACTCGAGATCGAAGACGAGGTTCGACTCGCTGCGCTGTAACGACTCCACGACGCAGCGGATGCCGAGGGTCGAGGCATACTCCACGACCTGGTGCAGACCGTCGATCGAGCGCTTCCACGGCTCGGCAGGGTCCTCGTCCTCCCGGCCACGCCCCGGCGTGAGGAACAGCACCTCTCCGTCGAGCTCGGCGCAGATCTCCGCGGCGCGGCGAAACATCGCGATGCTGGACTCGCGCAGCCACCCGACGTCCGACCCAAGGTTCACCGGGTACATCACCTGCTCCGGGGTCAAGCAGTACAGCCGCTGCCCGCGATCGGACATCTGCTGACGCAGGCGCCGCACATCGGCATCCGTCGCGACCGGGATGTGCAGGTGCGGCGCGATTCCCCACAGTTCGATGCGCTCGCGCCCGAGCTCGACCATGTCGTCGAGGCAGCGCTCGAAGGCGAAGTTCTGGTAAACGAAGTTCGTTCCGGTGATCTGCGAGGCGTCGAGTGTCACAGTGGTCGTCCGTTCGGTGGGATGGTCAGTCGGCGGGGAGGAGCACGGCGTTCGCCGTGTCCCACTCGAGCCACGCCTGGTCGCCGACCGCGAGGTCGTCGCTCGTTCGCGGCCCGCGGACGAGGCCGGTGCTGCCGTCGGGCAGCCGCACCGTGTGGCGCCAGGCCGAACCGAGGTAGGTCGCCGACAGCACCGTGACCTCCACGCCGTCGCCCGTCGCGCTGGCGGCGCGCACGGCCGAGGCGGGGAGCAGCCGGAGGTTCTCGGGACGGACGAGGATCGCCGCGTCGTCGCCCTCGATCGTTCCTCGGGCGCGCAGCAGGGCGGGGCCGGACTGGATGTCGACCTCGCCGGCGTCACGCGAGACGACGGTGCCGCGGAACACGGTCGACTCCCCCAAAAAGGTGCCGACGAACAGGGTCTTCGGGCGCTCGTACAGCTCCTCGCCCGTCCCGACCTGCTCGATGTTGCCGTTGTTGAACACGGCGATGCGGTCGGACAGCGACAGGGCCTCCTCCTGGTCGTGCGTCACGTAGACGAACGTGGACCCCACCTCCTGGTGAATGCGCTTGATCTCCGACTGGAGCCAGTCCCGCAGCTTCTTGTCGAGCGCGCCGAGAGGCTCGTCCATAAGGAGCACCTCGGGCTGATACACCAGGGCGCGGGCCAGGGCGATGCGCTGCTGCTGCCCGCCCGAGAGCTCCGAGGGAAGACGGTCCCGGTACTCCGTCATGCGCACCATCTCGAGCGCGTCCCGCACCATGGCCGTGCGTTGCGCCTTCGGCACCCGGCGACGGCGGAGGGGGAACTCGATGTTCGCGAACACGTCCATGTGCGGGAACAGCGCGTAGCTCTGGAACACCATGCCGATGTCGCGCTTGTGCGGGGGAACGTTCGCGACCGAGCGTCCGTCGATCTCCAACCTGCCGCTCGACGCGGTCGTGAAGCCGGCGATCATGTTGAGCGTCGTGGTCTTCCCCGAGCCGCTCGGACCGAGGAACGTCATGAACTCGCCGGGGCGGATCTCAAGGTCGATCGACTTGACGACCGCCGTCGATCCGTACTTCTTCTCCAGGCCGAGGAGCGTGATGCCCCTGCTCGCATCGGCGCGCGCGGCATCTGCGTCCTGCGCGCCGTCCACGACGGCGGCCTTGATCGAGGTGTTGCTCATGACCGAGCCTTTCTCTTGCGTCCGGTGAGGGACTGCGCGATGCCGATGATGACGACGGAGAGCACCGTCACCAGCACGGCGACCGCAGCCACCGTCGGGTCGGTGTCCTGCGTGACGCTTCGGTAGATCTTGACGGGAAGGGTCTGGAGCCCCGGGGACTGGATGAACAGGGAGACGATGACCTCATCGAAGGAGGTCACGAAAGCGAACACGGCGCCCGCGATCACACCGGGCGCGATCAGCGGCAGAGTGACCTTGAAGAACGTCGTGACGCGGTTCGCGCCCAGGCTCGCCGCGGCGAGCTCGAGGCGGTTGTCGAGCCCCTGGATGCTGGTGCCGACGTTGAGGATCACGAGCGGCAGTGCGAGGGCGGTGTGCGCGAGGACGAAGCCGGCGAAGGTCCCCAGCAGCCCGTACTGGAGGAAGACCGAGTAAAGGCCGATCGCCAGCACCACGCCGGGCACCATCATCGGTGTCAGCAGGTAGTTCTCGATCAGGGAGCGGCCGCGGAACCGCAGCTTCGATAGGCCGAACGCCGCGAGCGTCCCGGCGACCACGGAGATCGCGGTCACTGTCAGGCCGATCTGGAGCGACAGCACGGTGGAGCGCACCCAGGAGCGGTCGTTGAAGAAGTTCTCGTACCACTGGAACGAGAATCCCTGCGACGGGAAGTTGAACGACGCCTTCTCGCTGAACGAGATTGGCACGAGCACCAGCGTCGGCAGGATCAGCCACGCGACGAGGATGACAGCGAAGACGGAGAGGACGCTCTTGAGTCTCATCGGTTCTGCGCTCCCGGGATCGTGAAGCCGCTCTTGGTGAGCTTCGTCACCAGGAACAGCGCGAGCAGCGCCGCCGCCAGCAGGCACACGCCGAGGGCCGTACCGCGCCCCCACTGGAGGAATCCGCTCACCTGGAGCTGGATCAGCGACGGGAACATCGGGTCCTTCGGCGACCCCAGAAGAGACGGGATGATGTAGAAGCCGAGCGCCAGGATGAAGACGGTGATGGAGCCGGAGAAGATGCCCGGCTTCGAGAGCGGCAGGAACACCTTGAAGAACGCGACGAGCGGCTTCGCACCCAGGCTCTGCGCGGCCGGGACGAGTCTCGGCTCGATGCGCGACAGCGAGGAGTAGAGGGGCATGACCATGAACGGCATGAGCACCTGGGCCATGCCGATCGCGACGCCGAGCGGCGTGCGGATGAGCTGCACGTGCCCGATGCCGACCGATTCGAAGAACGCGTTGATGGGGCCGGAGTCCTGCAGCAGCACGACCCAGGCCAGCGTGCGGACCAGGATGCTGGTCCACAGCGGCACCATCACCAGCATGGTCATGATCCCCCGCGTCCGATCCGAGACGATGGTCATCAAATACGCGTACGGGTAGGCCAGGAGCAGGCAGATGAGGGTGACGCTGAGGGAGATCACGAACGTCGTCAGCGCCGAGTTGAGCGCGAGCGGCGAGGTGAACACCCAGGCGTAGTTCTGGAAGCCGAACTCCGGGTCGGTCACGCTCACGACGATCACCACGATGATCGGGAAGATGAAGAACAGCGTGATGAGCAGGAAGGCCGGCGCTGTGAGGAAGAGGTGACGCGATGCGTCGCGCCACCCCTCCCGTCCGCGCGGTGAACCGGAGCCTGCCTTGCCGACGAGCTGGATGCGCTCGGTCTCGGTCTGGTTCGCCGTGACGTTCACGTGTGTCAGCTCCCGGCGACCCAGTCGGCCCACTCGGCGGAGAACTGGTCCCAGTTCTCGACCCAGTAGTCGATGGAAACCGCGTGACCGGTGTCGAGGTGGTCGGAGACGAGCCAGTCGGTCAGGGGCTCGGACACCGCCGGCTTCGCGTCGACGTTGACCGGTGCGTACGAGGTCAGCTCGCTCGCTGCGGCCTGCTGGTCGGCGCCGAGCATGTAGTTGATCGCCGCGAACGACGCGTCGACGTTCGCCGAGCCCTTGGGCACCGCGATGCCGTCGACCGCGATGACCCACTCGCCCCACATCGGCACGATGGGTGCGCCGGCGTTGGCCGCCCCATAGCCCCGACCGCTCCAGACGAGGGCCATGTCGACCTCGCCGCTCTCGAGCTGCTGCTGGGACTGCGCACCGCTGGTCCACGGCACCAGGTCGGAGCCCAGCGCGCTGTAGGCCTCGAGACCGGCGGTGAAGTCCTCCGGAGTCAGGTCGTCGAAGTCTGCGTCGTTCGCGACCATCGCGAACTCGACCGCCGGAGCCTCCATCCACGGCGTCACGGGAACACCGCGCTTGCCGGGGAACTTCTCGGTGTCGAAGAAGTCGGCCGCCGTCTGCGGGGCGTTGTCGCCATACGTGTCGGCGTTGTACGCGACGACGTAGCCGTAGAAGATGTTCGGAACCATGCAGTCACCGGCCAGCGTGCCCTCGGGCACCTTCGACAGGTCGACCTTGTCGGGATCGATCTCCTCGTAGAGCTCGCCGCAGTAACGCTCGACCTCGATCGCCGACGACACGACCATGTTCCAGTCCACGTTGCCGGAGTCGACCATCGCACGCAGCTTCGTCAGCTCGAAGGCGTCCTGCTCGACGACGGCGCCCGACTCCTTGCCGAACGGCTGCCAGATCGCCGTGTCCTGACCCTCCTGGGTGATGCCGCCGTTCCCGGCGTAGACGAGCGTGATGCCGTCGAGAACGTCCGACTCGATCTCGCCGGCGACCGCGGGTGCCAGGTCGAGCTCCTGATCGGCTCCTGCGTCGCCGCCCGTCGAGCATCCGGCGAGGACGACGGCGGTCGTCAGCGCCAGACCGGTGGCGGCGAGCCCCTTCCTCATTCGTGCATTCATTGCATACCTCACCTTTCGCGCGTGTCAGCGGGTTCCGATCACGCTTTCCAAGCCCCCGGCGCTACCTTGCGCCGCTGGTAAAACAAACTGAAACAAAGATAAACACGTTAATTCAAGCCCTGTCAATAGGGCCATTACCGGCCCTCGTCGCGAACTCCGACAGCATCCGCTCGTGGCCGAACGATCCACGATAGGTGCAGGTCTCAGCCGCGAACGAACTTGCGGAGTCCAGAGCGGCCTGCGGGTCCTGGCCCCGCAGCAGCTCCGTCAGCAGGCAGGTCTGGAACGCGTCGCCGGCCCCGATCGTGTCGACGACCCGGGTGGGCTTCGCGGCCTGCTCGACCACCGTGCCCTGCGTCATCGCGACGGCGCCCTGCGCACCGCGCGTCACGAGCGCGAACCCCGCGCCGAGTCCGACGGCCGCATGCAGCAGCTCGACGCACTCGTCGTACGCGACGTCGTCCCGCGAGAACGTGGCGACGGCGACCAGCGGCAGCAGCGGAGCGGCGTAGTCCAGATCCCGCTTCGAGAAGTCGAAGGAGATCGGAGCCAGCGTCGCCATGCGGTCGAGCTCGTGCTCCACATAGCTGCTGTGACCCGTGTGGATCCAGTCCACCCCCCGCAGGAACTGCAGGTCGTCATCCCTCAGGCGCAGCGTCGCCTCGGGCGGCGTGTGGGCGATGAATCGGCGGTTGCCGTCGTCGTCGACCACAACGTCCGTCGTCGGGTTCGGGCCATCCTGACGCTGCACGCGCGAGGCGTCCACGCCCTCCGCCTCGAGGCACTCCTCGATGAATCGGGCGCTGGCGTCGGAGCCGACGATGCCGATGTAGGCGGACGACACCCCCAGGCGGCTCGCGAACACCGCAGCGTTGGTCGCGCTGCCTCCGGGGAACGCGAGCCCTTCCTGGGGATAGCGATCGAGGACGTTGTCGCCGATCGCGCACATCGAGAGCGTCATGGATCAGTACGCGACCCGGTGCATGTAGCGACGCTCGTCCAGGTCGTGCCCGGTCACGGACTCGAAGTGGTCGGCCAGGCGCATCGTGATCGAGGCCGTCGGGATGTGCTGGACGAGGGCGCGGCTGGACGCCTCGATGCCCGGCAGCTCGAACTGCGCGACGTCGAGCACCCGGTAGTTGGCGTTGTACTGGTCGAGGAACGTGATCGCCCGCTCGGCGTGAGCACGCGTGGCGTCCTGGCCCGAGAAGAGGATGTACGGCTGGTTGTTCTGCGCGAGCTCGAACGGGCCGTGGAAGAAGTCGCCGGTGGTGAAGTGCGTGGACTTTTTCCACTGCATCTCGACGAGGTAGCAGACCGAGAGCAGGTAGGCGAGGCCCGTGAGGTTGCCCGATGCGAGCACGAACACGTTGTCGGCGAATCCGTACGAGGCGGCGATCTCGGCCAGGTGATCCTCGTAGGCTTCGGTCGCGTCGAGCGTCGCCTGCGGGATGCCGTCGAGAGCGGTTCGCCCCGCCTCGACGTCGTCGGAGATGCCGGCGGCCTCCAGAATCGAGTACGCGAGCTCGGTCAGCAGCACGTACTTGGCGCTGGTGATGCTGCGGTCGCTGCCGTAGACGAGGGAGTGGTCCGCGGCCGCGGCGAGGTCGTTGTCGGCGCCGATCGCAAGGGAGACGACGAGTGCGCCCTTTTCCTTGGCGGTCTGGGCGGCGAGGACGGTCTCGGGGGTGCCGCCGGAGTGCGAGGCTGCGACGACGAGGTCGGTGGCACCCACGTTCAGTACGTACTGGGCGTTGAACTCGGCGGCGTTGAGGTTGAAGGTCGGGATCGGGAGGCGGGAGAGCTGCAACTGCAGGGCGACCGGCACCGACGAGGCCCAGGAGCCACCCATGCCGACGAACAGGATGCGGGTGATGCCGCGCCCGCGCACGTCGGCGGCGATCTGCTGCGTCAGACCTCGCTGGGAGACGGCGCCCTCCAGCGTGGAGACGAGGTCGGCCTCGATCGGGCGAAGCGGCGTGAGCACCTTAGTCATTGCGAACCTTCCGGGAGATCATCTTGTGAGAACGTTCTCACTTTCGATGAAAACTAACAGAGGCGTCCGGACGACGTCAAGAAACCAGACGGTCACGGATCGGTAACCATCGGGTCCGATCCTGACGATCCCGCGCCGACTCGGTCCGGTAGCGAAGAGGCGCCCGACGCGTCTCAGCCGCGCGGAGCGACCGAGCCGCGCTCGATGAAGGTCGCGGGCTCTGTGAGGATGCGGGCCGGGGCGTCCATGCCGTCGACCCGGTCGAGGAGCATGCGCGCCGCCGCCTGCCCCATGGCATAGGAGGGCTGATCGATCACCGAGATGCCCGGCGCCGCGAACTCCGTCCAGTCCTGATTGTCGAATCCGATGAAGGACAGCTCCTCCGGCACGCGGAGGCCGGCGCTGCGCACGGCGCGGTACGCCCCGAGCGACATGGAGTTGTCCGTCGTGACGATCGCGGTGGGAGCGGCGTCACCGGCGAGCAGCGCCGTGGTCGCCCGCTCGGCCGCGTCGATCGAGTACGCGCCGCTGCGCACGATGAGCGACTCGTCCAGCGGGATCCCGCGCGTGCGGTGCGCCCGCACGTAGCCGATCAGGCGCGTGATGCTCGGCGAGAAGTCGAACGCGCCCACCCCGTCGACCTCCGAGCCGAGGGCCTCGAACAGCCGATCGACCTCGGAGTCCGGGGAGAACTCCCCGACGATGGCGACGCGCTCGTGCCCGAGGTCGAAGAGGCGGATGACCGCCGCCTCGATGGCCGTCGGCCCGTCGATCACCACGGCATCCGTCTCGAACCGCGCGCTGGCGCGGTCGACCATGACCAGCGGCCGGCCGCCCTCGCCCCAGTGCCGGAGGTGGTCGACACGGTTCGGGTCGCTGGGCGAGATGATGATGCCGTCGACGCGGCTGCTCTCGAGGATGCCGAGCGATTCGACCTCGGTCTCCCAGTCCTCGTCGCTGTTCGTGATCAGCACCGTGTAGCCGCGGCCGCGGGCGACGTCGGTGATGCCTCGCACGACGCCCGCGAAGAACGGGATATGCACGTCGCCGCAGATCACGCCGATCGACCGCGTGCGGCCGGTGATCATGCTGCGCGCGAGCTCGTTCGGACGGTAGTTCAGACGCTCGGCGGCCAGCTTCACCGCTTCCCGCGTGGAGTCCTTGACGCGTCCGTAGTTGCCGAGCGCACGAGCCGCGGTCGCGGTGGAGACGCCCGCCGCGCGGGCGACCTCCACGAGGGTCGGGGCTTGGCGGGACACGCCTCGTAGGCTACCGCACGGTCGCGGAGCGCCCGTGCGAGGGTCGATCATGACCTACGGCGCGCGCAGCGCATCACGACGCCGCAGCAGCCGCTCGGCCGCGGCACGCCCGGAGGATGCCGCGCCGTCGAGGCTCGCGGCGGTCGAGATGTACTCTCCGGCGAAGGTCACCCGGCCTCCGATCACCTCGTCGAACGCCACGATGTCGCGGGAGTGCCAGCCGGGCAGCGGGTGGCTGTAGGCGCCGCGAGCCCAGGGGTCGTGGCTCCAGGCGGTGACCAGGGGAGCGCCGGAGGTCTCGAGGTCGCCACGCAGCTCGCGCACGTCGTCGAGCCACAGATCCCCGCCGTCCGGTCCGGCGTAGCGCGCCGCCGAGGGTCCACCCGTGAACC
Source organism: Zhihengliuella sp. ISTPL4 (assembly GCF_002848265.1). GTDB lineage: Bacteria > Actinomycetota > Actinomycetes > Actinomycetales > Microbacteriaceae > Microbacterium. The sequence goes on along the minus strand of NZ_CP025422.1, from coordinate 84,881 downwards.
CGGTCAACGCGGGTACCCGCGCCGTTCCGGAAACGTCGCGCGACTGCCAGCTCCACGAGAACTCAGACGGCGACTGCACCGCCGGGTCCTCGACATCCCTCTGGAGCGCCACAGCGCACTTCGTGGCATCGCCCATCCCCCGCATGGCGAGCGCCTCGACGATGCCCTTCGGAAGCGCGAAGTCCATTCCGAGTTCGTCGAGCAGCGGGAGCGGGACGGCGATCACCAGCTCCTCGGCGGCGAAGCGCTCCGCGCCCGCGGTGACCACGGTCACCTCTGCGGACCCTAGCCGCACCGCGACGACGGGCGAGGACAGCCGGACCGCGTGGCCCAACGCCTCCGCCATCGCGGTCGCGAGGCTCTGGTTGCCGCCGAGCAGCCGCCCGCCGTCGTCGATCAGCTTCTCGGGGTCGGAGCCGAGCAGCGCGTGCACGCCGATCTCGTCCGCGCTCGCGGCGACGGAGGTGAGGAAGCGACGCACGAACGGATGCCGCGCGAACTCCTCTCCGAGCGCCGCCGCGAACGCGTCCTGCACCGACGCCTCCGATCGCTCCGCCGCAAGGTGGTGCGCCGCGACGTGTACCCGTCGCTCGGTGTCGAGGAGATCGGGCCAGGAGATCCGCCGGCCGTCGAGCGTGCGCCGCTCGTACGAGACGCCATGCGAGACGATCGGCACCCGGAACTCCGCAGCGAGCGCGCGTACGGCGTGCTCTCCGGGGAAGATGTACTCCGCGCCGCGCTCCACGACGACGCCGTTGCCCAGCTTCTCCGACCAGGCACGCCCGCCCACCCGGCCCCGCGCCTCGAGCACGGTGACGTCCCGGCCCGCGGCGGCGAGACGAGTGGCCGCGGCGAGGCCGGCGAATCCCGCCCCGATGACGATCGATCTCATGACATCGCGCGCAGGGTCGCCTCGATGCGCTCGAGGCTCTCGCGGTGTGCAGGCAGCGGGTCGAGCGCATCCAGCGAGCCGAACAGCTCCTGGGTCATCATGCCCGAGTACCCGGCGGCGTCGAGCTGCTCCAGGTAGGTCGCGAGCGGCAGCTCGCCGCGGCCCCAGGGCATGTGCCCGGCGGGGGTGCCGTCGATGAGGTGCACGTGGCGGATGCGGTCGCCGAGCACGCGGAAGCTCCGCGCGATGTCCTCCCCCGCGCAGGCCATGGCGACCGTGTCGATCACGACGAACAGATTCGGACTGTCGACGTCGCCGAGCATCGCCGACAGCGACTCGGCGTCGTTGACCAGGTTCGACTCGCGACGCTGGAGCGGTTCGAGCAGGCACTCGATCCCGAGCGTGGCGGCGTATGCAGAGACCTCCGCGAGTCCTTCGACCGAGCGCTCCCAGGCCTCGTCGCGGGGCAGATCCTCGCGACCGGTCCCCGGCACGAGGAACAGGAACCGGGCGCCGAGTCCCGCCGCGATCTCGGCGGCGCGGCGGTAAGTGGCGACGGCACCCTCGCGCTCCCACCGCGCTTCCGACGCCAGGTTCATCGGGTACATGATCTGCTCTGGCGTGAAACAGTGCACCTCCATGCCGCGCTCGCTGATGGCCGCGCTGATGCGGGACACGTCCTGGTCGGACAGTGCCGGTACGTAGAGCTCGGGGGCGATGCCCCAGAGCTCGAGCTTCCGCCGTCCCAGGGTCTCCATGTCGTCGAGGAAGCGGGCGAACGTGAACCGCTGGTAGAGGAAGTTCGTGCCGGTCATCTGCTCCATCGACAGGGTCATGCGCGGGCCTCCTGCTCGGGCTCGAACCGCGTCAGATCGAACGCGGAGATGTCCGCGTACGGCTCCTCCCCGAGAGCGAGCTGCGCGGCCAGCTCGCCGGATGCCGGGGCGTACTTGAACCCGTGGCCGGAGCACGCCGACATCACGACGACGTTCGGCCAGTCTCGCGGGGAGCCGATCGCGAAGGTCTCGTCGGGAGCCCAGGTGACCATGCACGGCACAGCCGTCGACGGCAGCGATTCGAGGCCGGGGAACGCGTCGCGGACGTACGCGGAGATCGCCCGCACCTCGGCGGCCTCGACCGGTCTGTCGTTGGCGGTCGCATCGGCGACCGGGGTGCCGTAGCGGCCGTGCAGCCCGATCTTCACGCCGCGGTCGCTTACCTGCGGGAAGCCCCAGCCGATACGTCCGTCCGGCAGCTCGCGCATGAAGACGGGGAAGTGCTCCGCGTCGAGGGGCACGTCGCCCCCCTCGGGGCGGAACCACGTCGCGTTGATGCGCACGGGAGCGACCGGCACGGCGCCGGGGAGGTCCTGCGGGATCCAGGCGCCCGCGCTCAGCACGACGCGGCGGAAACGACGCTCCACCCCGTCGATGCTCAGCAGCACCCCGTCGGCGCCGTCATCGCTGACCAGACGGACGGCGGCGCCGAAGTGCGTCTCCGCTCCGAGGGCTTCGGCGCGGGTCAGGGCGGCGCGGATGCCGTCCTCGGAGCGCAGGTACCCGGCGTGCGGGTCGACGAGCGCGACGTCGCCGTCCTCGACGGCATGTGCCGGGTAGCGCCGGCGGACCTCGGCGGCGTCGATCTCCTCGTACGGCATGGACTGCGCCTCGGCGAGCCGGCGGGCCCGGGTCACGTAGGGACCGCGCTTCGGGCCGATGACGAGGCCCCCGCTCTCGACCACGAGCTCCAGACCGGTCTCCCGCTCGAGGTCGTGCCACAGCTCGTCGGCGCGCTTCGCGAGCGGCTTGTAGGGCGCGGGCTGGTCGCCGATGATCTTGTTCATCCGGGTCTCGCCGTGCGACGATCCGCGGCTGTGCGCGGGGCCGAAACGTTCGAAGCCCACGACGGGGACCCCGCGCAAGGCGAGGCGCCAGAGGGCCATGCTGCCGACTGCACCCAAGCCGACGACGGCTACTTCTTCCATCCGATGCTCGACCTTCCGTGGGAGGCGTGGTTCTGCGGCGGACGATGGCAGACGCCGAGACGCTCGACATCGACCGCTCTCAAAGTGGTGAGACCAGTCTAAAACAACCGATAGACGATCAAGCAAATAAAAAACGAACCCGATTGGTGTCGGTCAGACAGTCGGAGCCACGATCACGCGTTGGACCTCCGAGCGGAGGGCGGCCACATCCTCCTCCGAGGCGCCGTCGTCGGTGATGACCGTGTCGACATCGCGGAGGTCGCCGTACTTGCACAGAGAGACCGTGCCGAGCTTGCTGTGATCGGCCAGCAGCACCGACCGACGCGCGGAACCGAGCATCGCGCGCTTCACCTCAGCTTCCGCGAAGTCGGGCGTGGTCAGCCCCTTCTCGACGCTCAGGGCGTTCGTTCCGAGGAACGCCACATCGACGTACAGGTCGGCGAGTGCCCGCACCGCGAGGGCGTCGACCGTGCCCATGGTCACGGAACGTAGCCTTCCGCCGATCATCACGACGGTGCACGAGGGACGACTGCTGAGCAGCATCCCGATCGGCAGGGAGTTCGTGACCACGGTGAGGCGGAGGTCCGGCGGCGCGAGCTCGACCAGCCGGTACGTCGTGCTCCCCGCCTCGATGAGGACCACGCCCTCCGACGGGAGCATCGAGAGGGCGGCGGAGGCGATCGCCGTCTTCTCCTCGCGCAGCGCGGTGCGGCTGTGCAGCCCGGGCTCGAACGCCAGGCTCTCCAGGGCGAGCGCCCCGCCATGGACGCGACGGATGAGCCCGTTCGCCTGCAGCGCGTCGAGATCCTTGCGCACCGTCTCGGCGGTCACGCCGAGGACGTCCGCGATTTCACGGACGCCGACGCGTCCATCCCGTCGGGCGACGTCGAGGATGACGTTCTGCCGCTCCGGAGCGGATCTCACGTCGAACGTTGGTTTCATGGTCTTGCTCCGCACTGCCGTCCTGGGATACGGACAAGCTAGCAGGGGTAGGTGTCCGGCATCCGCAGGCTCGGCGGGAGTCCCGCCCCCCTCGGGAGGGACGGGACCCGTCTGCGCGGAGCAGACTCCTCAGCGAGGCGCGTCCGGGCCCGACCCCGCTCCGGAATCGCGGATCGCACGAGCCACGGAGGCGATGTCGTCGGCGGTCAGTTCCACGGACCCGGCGTTCACCCAGCCGTCGATCTGCTCCGGCGTCCGCGCCCCCACGATCGCGCCGCTGACGCCCCGGAAGACTAGCGCCCAGGCGATCGCGGCTGCCCCGGTGGAGATGCCGTGCCGCTCGCCCACTTCGGCGAGCGCAGCCGTCACCCGCAGGTTCTGCCGCAGGCGATCGCCCGAGAAGTCGGGATGCCGGGAGCGCCAGTCGTCGGCGGGGAGCTGCGCCACGCGCTCCTCGGTGATGCGCCCCGTGAGCAGGCCCGACTGCATCGGGCTGTAGATGATCGCGCCGGTCGCATGGTGCGCGCACCACGGCAGCACGTCGGCCGCCGCGTCGCGGTAGATGGCCGAGAACGGCGGCTGGAGGGTGTCGACATGTCCGATGGCCTCGGCGCGATCCAGCTGGGCGACGTCGTGATTCGAGAGGCCGATCGCCTTCAGCAGTCCACTGTCGCGCATCTCGACGAGAGCGCCCCAGTAGTCCTCGACCTCGGATCCGTCCTCGGCGGGCCAGTGCATCTGGTAAAGGTCGATCTGCTCGACCTGAAGCCGTCGCAGCGAGTCCTGCACCTCGCGCCGCAGCGAGGCGGGATCGCCCACCTTGCGCTCGCCGGTCTGCAGCGCGTCGTCCTCCGACCACACGAGTCCGCCCTTGGTGAAGACCCAGGGCCGCTCGTTCTGCGGCAGATCGCGCAGGGCGCGACCGACGACGACCTCGGAGTGGCCGCGGCCGTACACCGCCGCCGTGTCGATCCAGTTGATCCCGCGATCCACCGCCGCGCGGATGGTGCGGATCGAGTCGTCGTCGTCCTGCGCTCCCCAGCCATAGGACCAGGCAGGGCCGCCGATCGCGAACGCGCCGAGGCCGACGCGGGTGATCTCCATCCCGGTCGTCCCGAGCGGGACGGTGGGCAGTGACGGTGTCATAGGGGTTCCTTTCGTGGTCACGCCGCGGATTCGGCGGCGAGCAGGTGGAGCACGCGCTCCACCTGATGGGCGATGGCGGCGCGACCGGCGCCGATGTAGATGCGGGGGTCGCCCCCGCGGGGCTGCTGCTTCGCGAGCACGTCGGTCACGGCCTGCGTGAACGCCAGATTGAGCTGGGTGCCGACGTTCACCTTGCGGATGCCGCGGCGGGTCGCCGCTAGCAGATCCTGGTCGCGCACGCCGGAAGAGCCGTGCAGCACGAGCGGCACCTCGACCTGCGCGCCGATGCGCGTCAGCAGATCGAGATCAAGCGTCGCGGTCTTCTCGCTCATCGCGTGCGAGGAGCCGATCGCGATGGCGAGACCGTGGATGCCCGTGGCTGCGACGAACGCCGCGGCCTCGTCGGGAGACGTGCGCGCACCGGACTGATGCGCACCCTTCCCGCCGACCTCGCCGAGCTCGGACTCGACCCAGAGTCGGTCCGCCGCCGCCATCTCGACCGTGCGAGCCGTGAGCGCCACGTTGTCGTCGTAGGGCAGCGAGGCCGCGTCGATCATGAACGACGAGAATCCGAGGTCGGCCGTGCGGGCGCAGAGCTCGTAGCTCGTGACGTGGTCGAGGTGCAGCGCCACGGGCACCCCGGCGGACTCGGCGACCTCGCGCATGCCACGGGCGATGGCCCGGGGGCCTCCGTGGTAGCCGATCGTGTTCTCGCTCAGCTGGAGGATTACGGGATGCCCGGCGCGCTCCGCTCCGTCGACGATCCCCTGCGCGTGCTCGAGCTGGACGACGTTGAACGCCGCCGCCGCGCGGCCGGCATCCGCCGATCCCTCGATCAGCGCGGCCGTGGTGTGCACGGTCATCGTTCGTTCTCCGTCGTCGTGGCCGCGAGCATCGCCGCACCCGTGCCCGCAAGCTCGGGCTCGTAGATGAATTCGACCTCTCCGTCGAGTGCGCGGCGACGTAGCTCCCGCCAGTGCGGAGAGGTCACCGGGACTCCCCCGATGACGATGCGTCGGGCCGGCACGCCGGAGGTCCTCGTGAGGACGGCGACCAGCTCGGCCGAGCTCTGCGCCTGTCGGCGGAGCGCCGCGTCGAGCGCGGTCGCGGCGGGCGAGATCGACGCGCCGCCGGAGCCGGCGATCTCGGCGTAGAGGTCGGCGATGTCGGGACCGCGGTGCGTCTCGAGCAGGCCCGCGATTTCGCGGCCAGAGGGCTGCGATCGGTGCAGGTAGCCCAGCCCGCCGACGACGTAGAACCCGTGCTCGCCGGGATCCTCGATCGTCCGCAGCCGGGCGCGGTCGATCAGCTGCACGATCGACTCGGAGGTGCCGACCGAGACGAACACGTCACCCGCTCGACGGACACCGGCGGCGAGCGCGCCGCAGAAATGATCGTGGCCTCCGGCGTGGATGCGGACGCCGTGGGGCAGACCCCACGCCTCCGCCACGTCGGGGGCGATGACCCCGACCTGCGCGCCGGACTCCACCAGTCGCGGCGGCGCGGTCACGAGGGCGGCGCCGCTGGCCCGCAGCTGGTCGGCGTCCCAATCCCCGTCCGGGGTGAGCAGGCCGGTGCGCGAGGCGTGGGAGCGGTCCATGACGGCCTCGGCGGCCGGGAGCCCGGCGAGCCGCATGGTGATGCCGCTGCCGAGGTCGGTGAAGGATGCCGCGTCCGAGAGCGTCTCGGAAGCAGCGGCGCGCAGATCGGCGAAGAGCTGCCAGCTGAGGATGCGCCGCACGGAATCGCCGTCGGTGTGCAGAGGCGACAGCGTGTACCAGCACGGGGTGGGACGCAGCGAGCGCCCCTCCTCCGACAGCAGGACGATCTCCTCGCCGACGGAGGCGACGGCGACCGCGACCACCTCGCGCCGCAGCGACGGCGGCAGCTCGGCGGCGAGCCCGGTGAGGACGCCCCAGACCGCCTCGTGATCTCGCCGATCGACCGCTCCGCGCACCACGGGCGTGGGCGCGGACGCCCGCCCGACGATACTGTCGGTCTCGTCCCACAGGATGAGTTTGGTCCTCGTCGACCCGATGTCGACGCCGAGATGCACGCTCATGCGCTGCGGACCTCGGCGGTCGCCCGGGCCGCGGAGGCGCCGTCGATCCGCGTGAAACCGATTTGCTCCGCGAGGGGAGCCAGCTCCGCGCCCGGGATCAACCCCGGCTCGAGTCGTGCGGCGTTGAATGCCCCACCCGCGGCCGCCGCGGCGAGCGCATCGGCGAAGGTCGCACCTAGCTTGACCGAAGCGATGAACGCGGCGAGGAACGTGTCTCCCGAGCCGGTCGCGTTCACCGTCGGCACGGTGGGGACCGTCACGGACCACACGCCGTCGGCCGTCGCGACGAGGAAGCTCCGCGCCCCCATCGTGACAATGACGATGCCCACGCCGTCGGCGACCAGCGCTCGCATGCGCTCGCGGATCGCGGCGTCGTCGTGCTCGGCATCCTCTTTCAGGACGCCCTCGAACTCGTGCCGGTTGCACTTCACCAGCCACGGATGTGCGGCCAGCGTCTCGCGGAGGACCGTGCCGCTCGCGTCGACCGCGGCGTACGCCCCCCGCTCGTTCGCCACCCCCACGATCCGAGCGTAGGTGTCGGGTTCGAGGTCGGGCGGCAGGCTTCCCGTGCACACCACGACACGGCCTGCGACGAGCGCGTCGTCGACAGCCGCTCGGAACGCGGCCTGCTCGTCCGCCGTGAGCGGCGGCCCCGGCTCGTTGAACACGGTGCTGCGACCCGTCTTCGCCTCGACGACGACCGGGGTGATGCGGGTGTCCGCGGCGATCGGGGTATGCCGGTCGCCCATCCCCAGCTCGGTGCACTCCTTCCGGGCGAGTTGCCCTGCCGCTCCTCCGAGGAAGCCGAACAGCTCGACGTGCGGGCCGAGGGCGCGGATGCTGCGCGCCACGATGAACGACTTGCCGCCCGCCCGTGCGGCGACCGTGCGCACGCGGTGCACGGCTCCCGGCTCGAGCTGTCCGATCACCTGGAGACGGTCCATCGCCGGGTTGGGGCCGACAACCATCAGCGGGAGGTCGGAAGGGGCCGGCCACCACGCGGGCGTCGGCGGCGTCTGGTGCGTCACTACAGCACCTCGGAGAGGAAGCGCTGAAGTCGCTCGGACTGCGGGTTGCCGAACAGCTCGTCCGGCGTGTTCTCCTCGACGACCACACCGCCGTCCATGAAGACGACGCGGTCGGCGACCTGACGCGCGAAGCCCATCTCGTGGGTCACGACCACCATCGTCATCCCGCCCGCGGCCAGCGACGACATGATGTTCAGCACGCCCTTGACCAGCTCGGGGTCGAGCGCCGAGGTCACCTCGTCGAACAGCATGAGCTCGGGCTCCATGGCGAGCGCGCGGGCGATCGCGACGCGCTGCTGCTGCCCGCCCGAGAGGCTGATCGGGCGACTGCTCGCCTTCATCGACAGACCCACGTCGGCCAGTCGCTCCTCGGCGATGCGGGTCGCCTCGCCGGCGGAGAGCCCGCGCACCTTCCGCAGCGAGACCGTGATGTTCTCGAGCACCGTCATGTGCGGGAAGAGGTTGAAGCTCTGGAACACCATGCCCACGCGGGCTCGCACGGCGTTGATGTCGGTCTTCGGGTCGGTGATGACCGAGTCCCCGACCGTGATCGTGCCGTCCGAGGGCACCTCGAGGAGGTTGATGCTGCGGAGGAGGGTCGACTTGCCCGAGCCGGAGGGGCCGATGATGCACACGACCTCCCCCTGCCCGACCGTGAGATCGATGCCCTTGAGCACGGTGTGGGAGCCGAACGCCTTGACCAGGCCGTCGATGCGGACGAGAGGATTCATGCGGTGACCGCCTTCGTGGGGGTGTCGCCGGGGACGGCGGGCTCTTCGGCGACGACGGGGATCTTCCCCGTGCGCAGCCGGCGGTCGAGCCAGTTGACGTAGTGCGTGAGCGGGATGGTGATGATGAGGTAGACGATGCCGGCGGCCACCAGTGGCGACAGGTTGCCGACGCGCTGCGACATGTCCTGACCGATGCGGTAGAGCTCGCGCTCGCCGAGGGCCAGACCGAGCACGTACACGAGACTGGTGTCCTTGATGATGCTGATGAACTGGTTGGTGAGCGCCGGGAACACGTTGCGCACTCCCTGGGGGATGACGATCATGCGCATCGCGAGGCCGTAGGGCATGCCCATGGCGCGCGCGGCCTCCAGCTGCCCGTGGTGGATGCTCTGGATGCCTGAGCGGAAGATCTCGGCCATGTAGGCGGAGGCGATGAGTCCGAGGGCGGCGATGCCGTAGGGGTAGGCGCTGGTGCCGAGGAACGTGAAGCCCATGTAGGGCAGGCCCTGGCCGATGAGGAAGATCGTGAGGATCGTTGGCAGACCGCGGAGCAGATCGATGTAGCCCTGCGCGGGCCAGCGCAGCCAGCGGTGGCGGGAGATGAGGGCCATCGCGACGAGCATGCCGATCACGAGCGCGATCACCGTGGCGGCGACCGCGAGGATCAGTGTGTTGAGGAGTCCGACCCCGATGAGGTCGGGCAGCACCGCGAGCATGTACTCGAGGTTGAAGAACATGGTGAAGAAGTCGCTCATGGCTCATCCCGTCTCAGGGAGGGAGGGGACGCCCACGGCGGGCGCCCCTCCCTCGAGAACTCAGTTCGGATAGGTGTCTTCCGGGTGGTCGGCGTAGTAGCCGGTGAGGAAGTCCAGCTGACGCTCCACCGGCTCCGTGGTCACCCAGGTGGTGAAAATCTCCTCGTAGGTGCCGTCGGCGAGGATCTCGCGCAGCGCCTCGTTGATCGCGGCACGCAGCTCATCGGCATCCTGACGCAGCACGATCGCCGCCCCGATGTTGTCGTCGTTGACCGCCGAGAAGGCGATGCGCACGTCGTACTGGTTCACATACTTGTCGGCGGCCTGGCCGTCGAAGAACGCGGCATCGATGTTGCCGGCCTGGAGGGCGTTGAACATCGGGGCCTCGGCGGGGAAGTAGATGAGCTCGGACTCCGTGAAGTACTGCTCGGCGTACTCCGCGTTGCGGCTCGCGGACTTCACGCCGATCTTCTTGCCGGCGAGGTCGTCGGCCTCCTCGACGTCGGACTCGGTGGGGACCGTGATCGACATCACGCCGGTGTACGTCGGCAGCGAAAAGGTCACCGTCTCGCGGCGCTCCGCCGTATCGGCGATGGAGGACGCCGCGGCATCCGCCTGTCCGATCGCGACGGTCGGCAGGATGGTGTCGAACTCCTGCGTGCGGATCTCAAGATCGACGCCGATACGATCGGCGACCTCGGTGAGGAGCGCGACGTCGAACCCCTCGAACTCGTCGTCGTCCCCGACGGACGCGAACGGCGCCGCATCGCTGTTGACGAGCAGCTGGATGACGCCCGGGCTCACCGTCTCGTACTTCGCGGATGCGGAGTCGGCCTCGGTCGCGTCGTCGGAGCCTGCGGAGCTCTGACCGGCGCAGCCGGCGACGAGCGATGCGGCGAGCAGCACGGCCATCGTGCTGAACAGCTTCTTACCTCTCATTGGACTGCCTCTTTCTGGTGGGTGTATCGGGTGGGGTCGAACGGGCTCGGGTCGACGGTCGGCTGCTCGTCCAGGGCGATCTGCACGCCGAGCTCGCCGACGGCGGCCGAGTGCTTGAACCCGTGGCCCGAGCAGGCGGCCAGGGTGACGATGCGGGACTGCGGCTGGAGCCGGCCGATGGCGAAGCGCTCGTCAGGGGTCAGGGTGATCATGCAGCCGCGGGCGTGTCGGGCGACGGGGACGAGGTCGGCGAACTGCGCGGCACAGAAGGCCTCGACCCGCTCCAGCTCCCACGACGCGACCTCCGGGTCGTTCGCCGCCGGGTCGTCGATCTCAAACCCGGCCTGGTCGTGCAGACCGATCTTGACGCCGTACTCGTCGATCACCGGAGCACCCCACCCGGTGACGTCGCCGAGCTCGCGGGTGAACACCGGGAACACGTCGGACGTGAAGCGGTGCTCCGCCCCCTCGCGCGGGTGGAACCAGCTGAGCACGGCGCGGCGGACGACGAGCGGCACCGAATAGTCCGGCTGCAGTCGGGAGGTCCAGGCGCCGGCGGCCACCACGACCTGGGAGCCGGAGACGCTCGATCCGTCGCTGAGGCGCACCTCGACCCGGTCGCCGCGCTCCGCGATGTCGACCGCCCGCACACCCGTGCGCACCTCGGCGCCCGCACGCCGTGCCGCCTCGACGCTCAGGCGGATCGCCAGCTCGGGGCGCACGACGCCCGTGCCGGGATCGAGCACCCCGACATCGCCGTCGGTCACATGATGCTGGGGGTACCGCGACCGGAGCGTCGCCGCGTCGAGGGTCTCGTACGGGAGGTCCCGGGCGTCCATGGCGGCGCGCACGTCGGAAAGCAGCGGCGAGCCGGCATCCGCGATGCTGAGGCCGCCGACGACCGTGACGATCTCCTCGCCGGTCTCCTGCTCGAGCTCGCTCCAGAGCTGACGGGACCGGGCGGCGAGGTCGACGTACTCCGGGCCCTCGGAGGTGCCGCTGCGGAACAGACGCGAGCGGCCGTGGGAGGAGCCCCGGTCGTGGGCGATGTCGAACTGCTCGATGCCGAGGCAGCGCACGCCGCGTCGTGCGGCTGCACGGAGTGCGGCGGAACCGGCTGCTCCGAGTCCGATGACGATGACGTCGCTGTCCATCTGGATTCCCCCTGAAGTGAAGTTATCCAAAGCAAAACATAACTAAACAAAGCCTGTCAACTGTTGTTTGGCTTTGTTTGGTTCCGGATGCGCGGCATCCGATGGGAGAATCTGCTGACCGGGTCGTTCAGCGGGCCCGTCGGATCCGCGCGCGGCACGCATCGCCACCGCCCTGACGGCCTGACCGTCCGGACCGAGACCCCGACCCGGCTGCTGTGGGTGCCGCGGAACGGCAGGCTCGAGGTCACGGTGAGCGCGAGCGGCGACCCCGGGTGCATGCTCGCCGTATGGCTCGTGGGCACCGAGCATGAATCGCCGCAGGACTGGGGGAGATCTGCGTCTTCGAGATCGACGCGCGTCCCGACGGCGAGGGCCTCTCGGCGCGCGCCCGTCTCCGGCATCCGTGACCGATGGACGACGTCAGACGGCCACCGCGACGCCCATGCGACGCGGATCGCCGCAGGAGCGCATCTCGCCGGTCGTCGGATCGATCGTGATCCCGTCGAAGTTGCCGGTCATCGAGTTCCACGGGCCTATGTCCCGCGTCCAGAGCCGGTTCGCACCGGCCCATCTCCGCACGTCCCGCAGCACCGCTTCCGGGAAACCCGACTCGAGGGTCGTGCCGGGCACCCATCCCCGCGCCGGGTCATGAGGGCGTGCGCCGAATCGCGGCTCGGCCACGCTCTGCTCGATCGGCATGCCGAAGTCCATGAGGTTGACCAGGTTCTGCAGCACGCAGGCCACGAGCGACACCGAGGGCGAACCCGAGGCGATCACGGGCGCTCCGTCCCGCAGCACCATGCTCGGTGCGAGGTAGATGGTCGCCCGCTCCCCCGGTTGCGGCATCACGCGTTGGAAGAACGAGCCGCCGCCCGCGAGCTGGAAGCCCTCCGCGAAGAGTCCGTTCACCCACGGCGAGGCCATGTGCGAGTGCGTCAACGTCGCGACGTTGTGATCGGCATCCACCACCGACAGGTGGATCGTGCCCGGCGTCGGCGGTGCGCCCGCGGACGGAGCGGCGAGGGTGTCGAGCAGCTCGAAGCGCTGCTTCGCGTAGTCCTTCGAGAGCAGCACGTCCATGACACGGTGGTTCTCGCGGAAGCGTCGCTCCCGAGGCGGCGCGTAGTAGACGGCGTTGTGCACCGCGATCAGCGCCGACAGCGTCTCCGGTGAGGCGCTCGCCGGACCCAGCGAGGCGATGTCGAGGTTCTCCAGGATGTTGAACGCCTCGACCAGCTGCAGTCCGCCGTCGTCGGGCGGCGCCGAGCCGATGATCTCGAAGCCGCGGTACGTCCCGCGAACCGGATCCGCCCACTCAGGGGCGTAAGCGTCGAAGTCCTCGGGGGTGATGACGCCGCCGTCGGCGTCGCTCGCCGCGCAGAACGCGCGGGCGAAGTCCCCGCGGTAGTAGTGCATGCCCTCGTCGCGCAGCCGCTCGAGCGTCCGCGCCACCTGCTCCTGCACCAGCGCCTGGCCCGGTCCGATCAGGGAGCCGTCACGGAAGTACATCGCGCGCGACTGCGGATGGCGCCCCAGGTTCTGCCGGGCGTTGTACATCTCGCCGAAGAGATAGGGCGACACCGCGAACCCCTCGCGGGCGACATCGATGGCCGGAGCGAGGAGACGGCCGACCGACATCGTGCCGAACCGCTCCTGAGCCGCGACGAACGCCGGCCACCATCCCGGCACGGGCACTCCCCGCGCACGGGTCAGGTCCGCGCCGCCGAAGTCGGGCAGCTCGGCCAGCGGAGCGTTCACGTTGCCCGACAGGTAGGCCGCCCGCCCGGTCGACGCCTCGCGGTAGACCAGCGAGATCCCCCCGGTCAGCGAGGTCATGTGCGGTTCGGTCACCAGCTGCGTCGCCGCCACCGCCAGGGCCGCGTCGAGGGCGTTGCCCCCGTCGCGCAGCACCGCAGCGCCCGCCTCCACGGCGATCGGCTCGGAGCTCACGACCATCCCGCGCGCGCCCGTGGCGACCTCCTTGGGCCCGTATCGGCCCGGCGTCGAGTACTCGCTCCTCACCCGGCGCTCCTCTCGTTCGACCGCGCTCCGCTCATCGGATGCTCTCCGCTTCCCGCCGCGAGCGCTGCAGCACCGGGTCCGGGACCGGGATGGCTCCCAGCAGCGTGCGCGTGTACTCGTTCTCCGGGTCGTGGATGACCTGATCCGTCGGGCCGTTCTCGACCACCTGACCATCCTTCATCACCAGCACGCGATCCGAGATCGTCGAGACGACGTAGAGGTCGTGGCTGATGAAGATGCAGGCGAAGTCGTGCTCGCGCTGCAGGCGGGCGAGCAGCTCCAGCACGGTCACCTGCACCGTGACGTCCAGCGCAGAGGTCGGCTCGTCGGCGATCAGCACGTCCGGGCGGTGCGAGATTGCCCGCGCGATCGCGACGCGTTGCCGCTGTCCTCCCGAGAGCTCGTGTCGCCGGCGCTCGATCCACGCCGGGTCGAGGTCCACATCCGTCAGGAGCTCGCGCGCGCGGCGGCGGAGCTCTCGCGTGTCGCGTACTGCACCGCTCCGCCACAGCGGCTCGGTCACCACGCGCCAGAGCGGAAGGCTCGGGTCGAGCGACGAGGTCGGATCCTGGAAGACGACCCCGAGACGGGAGAGCGCACGGCGGCGCCGTCGTCCCTTCAGGCCGACGAGTTCGACGCCGACGAGCTCCACGGAGCCACCGGTGACGGGGGCGAGTCCGAGGATCGCGCGTGCGATGGTCGACTTGCCCGAGCCGGACTCGCCCACGATGCCCAGCGTCTCGCCGCGTGCCACGGTGAGGTTCGCGGACTGGACCGCCGCCCGGCGGTTCTCCTCGGTCCGCGGCTTGCGGAGCCCGGAGCGCTTGTACTCGACCACGAGGTCGCGCACCCGGAGCGCGACGTCGTCCTCCGCCGCCTCACGTGAAGCCGCGGCCGCGGTTCCGGCATCCGCACCGCCGCCTTCGAGGAGAGCCGTCTCGGCCCCGTGCAGCGCACGTGCCGCTGCGAGCAGCGACCGCGTGTACTCGTGCTGAGGGTTGTCGAAGATCGAGTAGACGTCGCCGGTCTCGACGACCAAGCCGTTGCGCATGACGACGACGGAGTCGGCGATGTCGGCGACGACGCCCATGTCGTGCGTGACGAAGATCATCCCCATCCGCTCCCGGCGCACGAGGTCGCGGAACATCGCGAGCAGGTTGCGCTGCGTCGTGACGTCGAGCGCGGTGGTCGGCTCGTCGGCGATGAGGAGCTTGGGCTCCCAGGCGACGGCGCCGGCCGCCATGATGCGTTGACGCTGCCCGCCGGAGAGCTGGTGCGGGTACCGCTTCAGCAGATCGTCGAATCCTCCGAGGCCGACGAGTTCGAGCAGCTCCTGAGGCTCACGGCGCCGCGGCGATCCCTTCGACTCGTGCGCGCCGATCGCCTCCTCGAGGAAGTCGCCCACCGTGTGCAGCGGGTTGAGCGCCGTCATCGGCTCCTGGTAGACACAAGCGATCTCGGCGCCGCGGAAGCGCCGCATGTCCCCCTCGGACGCCGTGATCAGCTCCGTCCCGTCGAAGAGGATGGAGCCGCGGCGCGTCGCCCCGGCCGGGAGCAGGGCGGGGACGGCCATGGCGGTCATCGACTTGCCCGCTCCGGACTCGCCGACGATCGCCACCACCTCTCCGCGCGACACGGTGAACGATGCGCCGTGCACGATGGGCTTGTCGTCCACGGCGATCTCCAGATCGGAGACGGTCAGAAGGACCTCGTCGCGTGCGTTCATGCGTTGACCCCCTGTCCGACGATGCTGGTGGGCCGCTGGGCGGCGGATCCGCGCCCGGGACGGCGGCGGCGGGTGACCCCCCGCGGGTCGAGCAGATCCCGCACCCAGTCCGCGACGTATCCGAGCGAAACGAGCAGGGCGACGAGCACGATGCTGGGGATCAGCAGCTGCCAGGGGCTCTGCATGAAGTACTGCTGACCGGTGGCGATCATCAGTCCGAGCGAGGGACGGGGCGGGGTGATGCCGAGCCCCAGGAAGCTCAGTCCCGACTCGAGCCCCACGGCGAACGCCAGAGTGAGGAATCCCTGTGCGAGCACGAGGGGTCCGACGCCGCGGAGCAGCGGTCCGCGGATGATCTGCCACCGGGTGCCGCCGAACAGCTCCGCCGACTCGACGTAGAGCGCCTGCCGGAGCGAGAGCACCTCGCCGTAGGTCAGGCGCGCGAAGCTGGGGAAGAAGGCGATGGCGCAGACGGCGACCACGGTCAGGTCCCCCGCACCGTACAGCGAGACGATGAGCATCGCGAACACGAGATTCGGGAAGGCGAGCACGACGTCGACGACGCGCATGAGGAGAAGGTCGGCGAGACCGCGGAAGTAGGCGGCGAGGATGCCGATCAGGGTGCCGATCAGCGCGGCGAGGAGCGTGCCCGAGGCGCACACGATGATCTCGGTGCGCAGACCCACGACCAGCCGGGCGAACGTGTCGCGCCCCAGGTTGTCGGTGCCGAGCACGTGATCGGGGCTCCCGACCGGCGCGAAGGCGTTCGCGACATCCTGTGCGAGCGGGTTCACCGGGCTGAGCACCGGGTAGATGAAGATGAACAGGACGACGAGGATCATCACGCACGTCGTCACGAACAGGCCGGGGCTCGACCTGTTCCAGATGGTCCGGAACGCGTTCTTCATCGGGATCACGCCTCCACTCGGGGGTCGAGGAATCGGTAGAGGAGATCGACGAGCAGGTTCGTCAGGATGAACACCACGGCGAATACGATGACGATGCCCTGCACCAACGGGTAGTCGCGCCCGTTGATCGCGTTCAGGAGGGTTCCGCCGATCCCCGGCCAGTTGAAGACCTGCTCGATGAGCACGGTGGCCCCGAGCAGTCCGCCCAGCTGCAGGCCGGCGACCGTCACGACCGGGTTCATGGCGTTGCGGAAGACGTGGCGGCGGAAGACGCGTCCGCCCGAGAGCCCCATGCCCCTCGCGGTGCGCACCCAGTCCTCGCGGCGGACCGACAGGATCGACGTGCGCGTCACGCGGCCCACGATCGCGAGGAAGCCGAACGAGAGGGCGAGGCTGGGGAGGAACGCGTGGTAGAGGAACGGCCCGAATCCGTCTGCGGGATCCCGATAGCCGAGAGAGGGGAACCATCCGAGGCTCAGGCCGATCACCAGCGAGAGGAAGATGGCGATCACGAAGCCGGGGGTCGACACGGCGACGGAGATGAGGCCCGAGAGGACGCGATCGAGGATGCTGCCGGGGCGGTTGCCGGAGAGCACACCGAAGGAGAGTCCGACGACGCCGCCGATCACGAGCGCCAGGAAGACGAGGATCACGGTGTTGCCGAGCGGCGAGGCGATGATCTCGGTCACGGGAGCGGAGTACTTGATGGAGTCTCCGAGGTCGCCGCGGACCAGGTCGCCGAGGTAGGTGACGTACTGCACGAGCAGCGGCCGGTCCAGGCCGAGCTCCTTCTCCAGAGCGGCGACGGCGGCGGGGTTGACGTCCCCGCCGCCGGCACCCCCCTGGAGGATGATCGAGGCCGGCCCGCCCGGGACGGCGTGCAGCGCCAGGAAGACGGCTGTCACGACGCCCCAGACGGTGACGACACCCAGTCCGAGTCGAAGCAGTATGTAACGAATCATTGAGAACCCATTCGAGTCAGAGGGGCGCCGCCGCGGCGCGGCTCAGTCGGTGAGCCGCGCTCCGGCCAGGCTGTACATCGACGAGTACACGATCGGTCCGCTGAGCATCTCGAACCCTTCGAGCTTGTCCGAGTAGGCGTAGGCCGCCGCACCCTGGCCCCAGGTCACGAAGGGCACGTCCTCGAGGTAGATCTCTCCGAGCTCTCGGTAGATCGCCTCGCGCTCCGGCCCGTCCGCGGTCTTGGCTCCCTCATCGAGGAGACCGGCGTACAGGTCCTGGTCGATGCCGAAGCTGCGGACGAAGGTGGGCCCGCCGATGAACGCGCCGGTCAGGGCGGACGGGTCGTTGATCGCCGCGGGGGGTCCGCCGATCATCAGGTCGTAGGACCCGCTGTTGCCCTTGGCGATCTGGTTCGCATAGTCGCCCGTCTCGATCTCGACCGAGATGCCGATCTCCTCCAGGTCGCTCTTGATGACCTGTGCGCGCTCGCTGTGACCGAAGTACTGCGAGTTGGTGAGCAGCGTCAGGCTGAAGCCGCCGTCGGGGTATCCGCCCTCCGCGAGCAGCTCCTTGGCCTTGTCGACGTCCTGCGCGAAGTGGGTGGCCTGCTCCTCGTCGTAGTACTCGCTGTCCTCGGGGATCGGCAGGCCGCCGTTCGAGGTGCCGTACCCGAGCGTGCCCACCTCGTTGATCGCCTCGAGGTCGAGCGCGTAGGCGATCGCCTGGCGGACCTCGGGCACCGCCAGAGGACCTTCGGTGAGGTTGAACTGCAGCGCTCCGTAGAGACCGTGGGCGGTGTCGAGCGTGACGCCGCTCGCGCTCTCCAGCGTCGCGTAGTCCGCTGCAGGAACGTAGTCAATGAACTGCACTTGACCGCTGACGAGGGCCTTCACGCGCGTCTGCGCATCGGCCATGAAGGTCATCTCGATCTCGTCGAGCTCGACCTCGTCGGCGTCGTAGTAGGCCGGGTCGGCCTCGAGGGTGTACGAGACGCCCTTCTTGTACTCGGTCACCATGAAGGGTCCGGCGCCGATCGGCACGCCGTCCGCGTCGACGGACTCCTCGGGAACGATCGCGTTCAGCGGGTTGGCGATGATCTTCGGCAGCGCGGTCTGCGGCTCGCCGAGGTTGAGCACGACGGTCGTCTCGTCGGGGGTGTCGATGCTGGCGATGTTGGCGAACGACGTCTGATCGGCCGCACCATTCTCCGGCACCGCGAGGTACTCGAACGTGCGCTTGACGTCCTCAGAGGTCAGCTCGTCCCCCGTGGAGAAGGCCAGCCCATCCCGCAGTGTGAAGGTGTAGGTGAGTCCGTCCTCGCTGACCTCGTAGTCCGAGGCGAGAGCGGGGACGACGTCTCCGTCGGGACCGTAGCTGAGCAGACCGCGACGGACGAGGGTGATGAGCTGGCGGTTGGCCGAGCCCTGGTCGACGCCGGTCTTGAACCCGGGGGGTTCCGCGGAGAAGCCGATCGTGAGGGTCTGGTCCGCAGCGGTTCCGCCGCCGCTGCCGCCGCTGTTCGATCCGCTCGCGCATCCGGCGAGACCCAAGGTCACGGCCATGGTGGCCGCACCGGCGAGGGCGAGCATCCTGGCCCCGCGTCCGCGACCTGCGCGCGGGCTTCGGGTGTTGAGAGTTTCCATGCTGTGAATCCGTCTCTTGAGGGCCCCGCGGGGCGTGAGGAAGAGAGTGCGTGCTCGGCGGCGATGCCGACGTCCGGTTCGGGGTTCGCGCGAGCGACTCGGGTGCTCGCATCCATCGCCGGGTTCTGCGGTGAACCTCTCCTCTTGTCTTCTCCGGTGGGAGAAACTGCTGATCCAAGCCCCATTGGGAACGTTCCCTTTGGGCTTGCGTCCCACTCTTACGCAGGTTGGGAACGATGTCAATATGATGGGTGAAGATTTACCGCACGGTGATCTCCGGCGATCGCGGGGTCCAGTCGTCGGCTACGATGCGATCGACCTACGAGGGAGCACGCATGGCGCGAGCAGTGACGATCATCGACGTGGCCCGGGCGGCCGGCGTGTCGAAGTCGGCTGCCGCCCGCGTCCTCGCCCAGAACGGATCGGCCAGCGACGTCACCCGCCAGAAGGTGCTCGAAGCAGCCGACCGGCTGGGCTACCGGCCCAACCAGCTGGCGCGAGCGATGAAGTCGGGGGCGACAAACACGATCGGCATCGTCGTGCCCGACGTCGCGCTCCCGTTCTTCTCCGCCGTGCTGCGAGGGCTGACCGACACCGCGCGCGCGGCGGGCTTCGAAGTGCTCGTCAGCAACACCGACAACGACGCCGACATCGAGGCGCGCTCCCTGGAGCTCCTCGCGGAGCAGCGCGTGGACGGGATCGTGATCGCCCCGGTGTTCCAGGCCGAGCCGACCGCGCTCCTCCGGCTCGCCGGCGAGGGCATGCCGATCGTGCTGCTCGACCGCCGGATGCCGGGCCTCGAAGAGCTGCCCCTGGTCTCCGTCGATCATGTCGACGCGACGGAGCGGGCGATCAACGCCCTCCTCGCGGACGGGCATCGACGGATCGCACTGGTGACCGAGGCGTCCCAGGTCGATTCGACGCTGGACGGCTTCGCGTTGCGCGGAGGGGAGGATGCGGATGTCTCGATGCTCCGGCCGTCGGCGCAGCGTCTCGTCGGCTATCTCCGCGCCCTGACCCGTGCGGGCGTCGACATCGACGACGAGCTGATCATCTCCACCGGCTACACCACGGGGGAATCGCAGAAGGCGGTCGAGGAGTTCCTCGCCGGCGATCCGGATGTGACGGCGATCCACGCGACCGACACCGTGCTCAGCTCCGGCACCTACCGCGGCATCCGCTCACGCGGTCTCTCGCTTCCCGACGATCTGTCCTTCATCGGTTTCGACGACCAGGACTGGACGACCATGGTCCAGCCGGCCGTCAGCGTGATCGAGCAGCCGCGTCAGCGCCTGGGCGCCACCGCGACGACGACCCTGGTCGGGATCATCCGCGGCGGGACGACGGGACCGCGCCGCCAGATGCTCGCCGCCGAGCTCCTGGTGCGCGGTTCCGCCGCCCCCCTCTGACGCGACCGCTCAGTCCCGGTGACGCCGGGCGGTCTCCTCCGACACCCGTCCGTCGCGGACGTCGGCCTCGAGCGCGTCGGCCGGGCGGGCGGCAGGATCGCCGAACCCGCCGGCGCCGGCCGTCTCGATCGACGCCCACTGCCCCGGCTGCAGGACGGTGTAGCCGTGGTCGATCGGCGTGGCGTCGTCGCTGAGCACGCAACGGGCCGACGCCCCCGGACCTCCGCCGAAGACGCCCCACGGCTGCGACTTCTGCCGGCTGGTGTCCAACCAGAAGTGCACGTCCTCGGCCTCCGCGCGGATGCGGCGGCGGATCCCCATGCCGCCGCGGTGCTCCCCCGTCCCTCCGGAGTCCTCGATGAACTCGTAGGCCTCGACCATCAGCGGGTACTCGGTCTCGAGGCTCTCGACGGGGAGGTTCGAGGTGTTGGTCATGTGGACCTGCACGCCGTCGAGTCCGTCCTTGTTGTAGCGGGCCCCGCTGCCGCCGCCGATCGTCTCGAGGTACACGAAGTCGCGACCTCGCGCGTGATCGTGCCCCGAGAAGTGCACGCCGGTGTTGGCCCCGTTCGAGGCGCCCGTGATCCGCTCGGGCACGGCAGGGGCCAGTGCGCCCTGGATCAGATCGACGATGCGCTGGCAGGTCTCGCTGCGGCCGTTCACCGCCGCCGGAGCGGAGCAGTTGATGATCGACCCTTCCGGCGCCTCGATCGTGACCGGGCGGTACAGGCCCGCGTTCGGCGCGATGTCCGGGTCGATGAGCGTCTTGATCGTGTAGTAGACCGCGGCGTACAGACCGGTCCACACCACGTTCACGCTCGCGCGGACCTGCGGCGGGTTGCCGGCGAAGTCGAACAGCATCCGGTCCCCCGAGACGACGATGCGCACGCGCAGGGTCAGCTCGTCGTCCAGCTCCGGGCAGTCGAAGCGGTCCTCGAACGTGTACTCGCCGTCGGGGAACTCGGCGATCGCCGCTCGGGTGCGGCGCTCGGTGTAGTCCAGCAGCTCGGCGCCGATCGCACGGACCACGTCGGCCCCGTTGCGCTCGCAGAGCTCGCGGTACCGGGTGACCGCCACGCGGAGCGCCGCCTCCTGCGCCCGGAGGTCTGCGATCCGCTCCTCCGGGACCTGGCAGTTCAGCAGGATGAGCTGCAGCAGCTCCTCCTGTCGCACCCCTTCGCGCACAAGGTGCACGGGAGGGATGCGGATCGCCTCCTGGAAGATGTGCGCGTGACCCCGGTCGCCGAAGTCGGCGTGGTGGGCGAGCGTCGCCGCCCACGCTGCCAGCTCGTCATCGACGAAGATGGGCGTCGCGAGGACGATGTCCGGGAGGTGGGACCCTCCGCCCGTGTACGGATCGTTGCCGATGAACACGTCCCCCGGACGGATCTGGTCGAGCGGATACTGCGCGCGCAGCGCGGCGACGATGCCCATGAGCGAGCCCAGGTGCAGGGGCGATCCGCCCTCGTCCTGGGCGATCGCCTGGCCCTCCGCATCGAACAGACTCGCCGTGCAGTCTCGGCGCTCCTTGATGTTCGGCGAGAACGCGGCCTTCACCAGCGTCTCGCTCATCTCCTCGACGATGGTCGAGAGGGCGGAGCCCACGACCTCGACGAGCACGGGATCCAACTCGATGGCGGTCACTTCTGCTCTCCGATCTCCACGATGAGGTTGCGGTAGGCGTCCACGCGGCACACGTCTCCCGGCAGCAGGACGGTCGTGGTGTCCATCTGCTCCACGATGGCCGGGCCGGCGACGACGTCACCGGGCGTGAGGCGCGCGCGGTCGTACACCGGGGTGTCGACGTAGCCCTCGGCGGGATCGAAGCACGTGCTCCGCGTCTCGACGATCGCGCCGGACGGATCGGACGAGCCGACCTCGTCACGGCGGAGGTCGACATGGGCGGCCGAACCGGACGCCTCGAGACGGAAGGTCACCACCTCCACCGCTGCGTCCTCTGATCGGTAGCCGTACACGCGCTCGTGGGCCTCGTGGAACAACTCGATGACGGCATCCGCACCGTCGTCGCCGAAGCGATGCCCCTCGGGAACATCGACGGCCAGTTCGAAGTTCTGGCCCCGGTAGCGCAGATCCATGCGGCGGCGAAGGGCGCGACCGCCCTCCTCCACCTCCTCCTCGACGAACCATTCGGTCGCGCGATGCGCGAGCTCGTCAAACACGGCATCGACCGCTGCCGCCGTGGTGTCGTCAACGCCCGTGATGAGCGTGCGCATGAAGTCCGTCTTCACGTCCGTCATCAGCAGGCCGAGTGCCGACTGGGCGCCCGGGATCTCCGGCACCACCATGGTGCTCATGCCTAGCTCCCTGGCCAGGCGGGAGGCGTGCAGCGGGCCGGCCCCGCCGAACGGGACCAGGGCGTACTCGCGGGGATCGTAGCCCCGCTGCACGCTCACCACGCGGATCGCCCGCGCCATGTTGGCGGTGACGACACGCAGGATGCCGAGGGCCGTCTCCTCCACGGAGAGACCGAGCGGCTCGGCGAGCCGCTGCACGGCGGCGACGGACGCCGAACGATCGATCTTCATCTGGCCGTTCAGCAGGTATTCCGGGTTGAGCATCCGCAGCACGACGTTCGCGTCGGTCACCGCTGCCTCGGTCCCGTTGCCGTAGCAGGCCGGCCCGGGGAAGGCGCCGGCGCTCTGCGGACCCACGCGCAGGTGGCCCCCGCTGTCGATCCAGGCGATGGACCCGCCGCCGGCGCCGACCGTGTGGATGTCCAGCATGGGGGATCGCACCGGGCGGCCGTCCAGCTCCATGCCCGCGGTCACCTTGGGGCGGCCCTCCTGCACGAGGGAGATGTCGGACGACGTGCCGCCCATGTCGAAGGTGATGATGTCGTCGTAGCCCGCAGCGGAGCAGATCTGCGCCGCACCGACCACGCCCGTGCTGGGCCCGGAGAGCACCAGCCGCACCGGCAGGGACTCGGCGGTCGAGAACGGGATCACGCCGCCGTTGCTCTGCGTGACGTGCGGGACCGCGGTCAGCCCCCGGTCGGCGAGCACCTGACGCAGCCGCGCGAGGTAGTTGGCCACGACCGGTCCGACGTAGGAGTTCGTGACGACGGTCGACAGGCGCTCGTACTCGCGGAACTCCGGCAGCACGTCGCAGGAGAGGGAGACGTACACCTCGGGCATCTCCTCGCGGATGATCTCGGCGATGCGCCGCTCGTGATCCGCGTTGAGGTAGCTGTAGAGGAGGCAGACCGCGATCGAGTCCACCCCTGCGGCCTTCAGCTCACGCACCGCCCGACGCACGTCGGCCTCGTCGAGCGGGGTCTCGACCGCGCCCGTGTGCCGCACGCGCTCGGTGACCTCCATGCGCAGATGCCGGGGCACCTGCGGGGTGGGCTTGTCCGCCTGCGGGTCGTACATGCTGGGGCGGCGACCGCGGCCGAGCTCGAGCAGGTCACGGAAGCCGCGCGTGGTGATCAGGCCGGTCCGCGCGCCGCGCCCGGTGAGCAGTGCATTGGTTCCGACCGTCGTCCCGTGGGCGAAGTAACCCACCTCGTCGATCGAGCGTCCGCCGATCTGGTCGAGGATCTCGGTCACGCCCTGGACGATGGCCCGACCCGGGTCATCAGGGGTGCTCGAGACCTTGCGCACGTGCACGCGCCCGGTCTCCTCGTCGAACACGCAGACGTCGGTGAAGGTTCCACCCGTGTCCACTCCGATGCGCAGGGTCATGCCGTCACCGCTTCCTGGTCGTCGTTGCTCTCGTCGCTCGTCGCATGCTGGCGGCGCACCGCCTCGGCGTCGAACGGGATTCCATGCTCGAAGGCGCCGTTCACCTGGCAGACCTGAGCCGCCTGCGCGCTCGCCGCCACCAGCGTGGATCGGATGCTGCGACCGGTGCCGAGGCCCACGAGGACCCCCGCGATGAACGCGTCGCCGGCGCCGAGCGTGTCGCGCACGTTCACCCGGTCGGCCTCCTGGTGGCGGATGCCCTCGGACGAGCCGAGCAGCGCCCCGGCGGCGCCCAGAGTCACGAGCGCGTGCTCCGCCCCCGCGTCCAGCGCGCGGCCGACGAGGCCCCGGGCCTCCTGCTCGCTCAGGTGACCGCCCGAGAAGCTCGCCAGGTGCAGCTGGCGCAGGTGCGGGAGAGCCGCCCCCTCGTCGAACCGGCTGCCGAAGTCGAACGACACCCGTGCACGCTCCGCGATCTCCGGCACCCGGGCCAGCAGCGGCCCCGCGTAGCCGGTGTGCACCACGTCATAGGCGGCCATGGCGTCGAGCTGCTCCGGCTCGAGGTCGAAGAGCGCCGTGGTGCGATCCGAACGGAGGAAGACGCGGTCGTTGCCGACGAGCTCGACGTCTGCCGTGGCGTTCGGGCCGTGGACCACGCGGGTGAGCGAGGTGTCGATGTGCTCGGCCTCGAGCGCGCGGAGGATCTGGCGCCCGGCGGCGTCGTCTCCGAGGACACCGAGGTAGCCCGCCCGCGCGCCGAGACGCGCAGCGAAGACCGCGACGTTCACGGCGTTGCCGCCGGGATACATCATGGCCTGATGCAGGTAACGGTCGACGACGTTGTCGCCGGCCCCGAGAACTCTCATCGGATGCTCTCCGCCCGCGCTCAGTAGGCGATCTTGTACATGTAGCGGCGCTGCGACGTGTCGTGTCCGCGGCGCGCGGCGACATGGTCGAGCACGCGGCGCTCCGCGCTCATCAGCGCGAGGACGCTCAGGTCCGCGCGCGACTCCGCCGGGACGCCCGGAAGGCTGAAGGTCGCGGTGTCGACGGCGGCGGAGTTGCGGGTCTGCTTCTCCGCGAACGCGATCACGCGCTCTCCGAGTCCACGGCTCGCGTCCTCGGCGACGAGGGTCACCACGGTCGTGTCCTCGAGCACCATCTCGAGCGGGCCGTGGAAGAAGTCGCCGGCGTTGATCGCGGCGGAGTTCATCCAGCTCATCTCCTGGAAGTAGCACCAGGCCATCATCTTCGCCATGCCGTAAGCCGGGCCCCCGCCGACGATGTAGCTCAGCGGCGCGTCGGGTGCGGAGAGCAGGTCGGCGACGCGCTCGCCCGCCTCGGCGACCTCGTCCTTGACGGCGCGCAGCGCACCGGGGAGCGCGGGAAGCCCCGCCCGCAGCTGCGCAGCCTTCTCGGGTGCGCCGTAGGCGTCGAGGAGAGCGGCGGCGATCTGCTCGTTGTGCACGAGCTTGGGTTCGGTGATCGAGATCGTGTCGGGGTAGTCGAGGTGCACATCGCCGATGCGGGAGAGTCCGTTCTCGCCCTGGCGGGAGATGCCCGCCACGAGCGCGCCCCGGCTCTTGGCGAACTCGGCCGCGGCGACGGTCTCGGGAGTGTTGCCCGAGTGCGAGGCGGCGACGACGAGCGCCTTCTCGTCCAGTCCGATCGGCGCACGCGAGGTGAGCTCCGCGCTCGTGATGCGCTGGGTCACCAGACCGGGCGCATAGCGGTCGAGCAGATCGAAAGCCGGGTAGGTGCCGAAGTGCGAACCTCCGCAACCGACCAGGTAGACCCTCTCGACGCCGCGCTCGACCGCCCGGTCGACCAGCGAACGAGCCTTGTCGTCCTGGTCGATGGCGTGCTGCACGCAGGCCTCGAAGTCGTCGGGAACCGGGATCAAGTCGCTCATCGCTACCGCTTTCTCATTCGTCGGATCGCCCTCGGGACGAAATGTGGAACGTTCCCACACAGGTACTCTTGCGCAGATTGGGAACGGTGTCAATAGACACGGAGCGGCCTTGTCCCGCGTCCGCGGGCGCGCTCGGCATCCCGGGACGACGCAGAACGGCCCACCGGACGCGAACGCCGGTGGGCCGTCTTGCGGAGCTCTGCCGCAGGGTGAAGCCGTGTCACCTCACGGGGTCGGCGACCTCCGCCTCCTGCGCGACGTCTCCGTCGTCCTGGACGGCTGCCGGATCGACATCGGCGAATCGAGCGCGGGATCGCGTGGGGAGGGACCGATAGGGGAGCATGAGCAGGCCGTAGACGAGACCGGCGGCCGCGATCCCCAGGAACCAGTTGAACGCGTAGAGGCCGGACAGCGCCGGAACGAACAGCCCGACGAGAGCGAGTCCCGCCCCCAGGGCGAACGCGATGATAGCGCGAGCGTTCCACCCGTTCCGGAAGGCGTAGACGCCGGACGGCGACTCGGTGAACAGCGAGGCAGTGTCGTAATCCCGTCGACGGATGAAGTAGTAGTCGACGAGCATGATCCCCGCGATCGGCCCCATGGTGGCGCCGATCGCGCCGAGGATCGTCTCGACGATGTCGAACTGTCCGTACCAGAGCCACGGGACGAAGGCGATCGCCGCCACGATCGCGATGATCCCGGACCGGGAGAACGTGAGCCATCGGGGGAAGAGGTTGGTGAGATCGAAGCCCACCGACACGCCGTTCGTGGCGACATTCACCGAGACGGTGGAGACGAGGATGCACAGGGCCGAGAAGATCCCGATCGCCGGGTTGTCGAACCGGGCAAGGATCTCGATCGGGTCCGAGATCACCTCTCCGTACGCCACCTTCGTGCCCACGGCGACCCAGAGCGCCATCAGCGAGAAGAAGAAGAACATCAACGGGAAGCCGATGCCCTGTCCGATCGACTGGTCGCGCTGCGACCGCGAGAACCGGGTCAGGTCCGAGATGTTGAGCACGAGCGTCGCCACCGTGCCGATCAGAGCGGTCATCGACAGGAAGAACGTCGGCCAGAAGTCCGGCCTGGCGATGGTGGTGGGCGAGTCGAACAGCGCCCCGAAGCTCCCCGCAGCGACAGCCGCCCAGATCACCAGCCCGATCGCGAGGACCATGATCGTCGGCCCCGCCCATGCCTCGAACCGCTTCACCGCGCCGATGCCGTGCGTGAGGACCCAGGCGTGCACCAGCCAGCAGATGACGAAGGCGATGAGGACGTCCACGCCCATTCCGAGGACGTTGGCCTGAGCGAGCTCGGCGTACCCGGGGATCGCGGACGACAGGATCAAGCCGATCGCCTTGCTTCCGATGTAGATGTGCACCGCGAACCAGAAGATCGCGACGAATGCGCGCAGGAAGACCGGGATCTGAGCGCCATGGCGACCGAACGCCGCGCGGATGAGAACCGGGAAGGAGAGGCCGTACTTCGCTCCGAGCACCGAGTTCGCGAGGATCGCGAGGAAGGCGACCAGGTACGCGCTCACCACGCAGGCGAGTGCCTCCCAGAAGCTCATCCCGATGGCGATGAGGTTGGCTGCGACCTGCCAGGCGACGAGGTTGTGGACGATGCCCATCCAGATCGTCGAGTAGTTCCACCACGTCCAGGTGCGCTCGGAGCGGCGGAGGGGGCGGAGATCGGGGTTATCGAGCCCGAGGGCTTGGTGCGAGACGATGCCTGTCGACGTCGACATGGAGACTCCAATCGGGATAGAGCTTCATCAAATATGCGGAACGTACGTCGGAATCAACGTACGGCGCGAGGGCGTCACCCCGCAACCCCGTGTCGTCAGATGCGCGGGGCGGGCTGGCTGCGCAGGAACAGTTCGATCGCGAGCGCGGTGCTGGCCGACGTCTCGGCGGACAGGTCCTCGCTCAGCCGGTCCAGGTGCTGAAGCATCGCCGCCTCCGCGGCATCCGGATCCCGTGCCTCGATGGCGTCGACGATCGCGTCGTGCTCATGGGGGCTCGCCTCGGTGCGGCCGCGCCCTGCTGTCACGATGTCCAACACCTGCTCGAGCACGTCGAACCGGGGGTCGAACAGGACCATCGCCGACGCGCGGAGCATCCGGTTCGGGCAGGACCGGGCGAGCTGGCGGTGGAACTCCACGGCGGCGACCCGGCGGTCCCGTTCGGACTCGATCGAGTCCTCGTGCTGCACGAGGTACCGACGAAGCGCCATGACGTCGGACGGCTCGGCCGAGAGGGCCGCCGAACGCACGATCTCCCTCTCGAGAGCGCGACGTGCGACCACCAGATCCCGGACGTCGCCCAACGTCTTGATCTCGAGCTGACTCAGATTGTCGTGCCAGCGCTGTTCCCTGGTCGCCTGGTCGGCAAGGGCGCGTCCCGCGGGCGAGAGCACCCGCCCGCGACCTGCCTGCGAACGGGTCAGGCCCTGCTCGTCGAGCCGCCTGAGAAGGCGGTTCATCGTCGATTCCGAGACCCGCCCCCCGTCCGCGAGCCGACGCCTCAGCTCACGGGCACCGAGGGGCTCGGCTGCTGCTGCGATCAGCAGCAGCAGCTCGAGCTCGCGCGGTTCCAGCGACTGGCTGGCGGAGCGTGTCATCGGGACCCGCTCCTTTCTGACGACGACGCGGGACTCCTCGGTCTACGAGCAGCTATCCGGATACAGCAACTTGGCGATCTCCGGGTCGTCGACGTTGTCAGCCGTCACCAGAGCGTTGTCGACGATGTTATCGAACTGCTCGGGCTTCTCCTCCCCTCGGATCGACCGGACGAGCGCGATGAGGGCGTCGTATCCCTGGGTGTACGACCCCTGCGCGACGAGCGCGTCCAGCTGCCCCGCGCGCAGCGCATCCACGAGTGTCGGACCGGCGTCGTACGCGATCACGGAGACGTCATCCGCGCCCGTTCCCTGCAGACCCGACACCGTGCCCGTCGCTCCGGCCTCCGATGTCGCGAAGATGCCGACGATGTCGGGGTTCGCCTCGAGGGAGCTCTGCACGATCGTCGCCGCCTTCGTCGGATCATCCTCGAAGTACTGAACCTCGAGGATCTCGAGGTCGGTGTCAGCGGCGCTGAGGGCGTCGATGAAGCCGTCCGCGCGTTCGTTCGTGATGGGCAGTCCAGGGCGGTTGTCCAGGACGAGCACCTTGCCCGCCCTGTCGCCCGCCACCTCGATCAGACGGTCGGCGGCCAACTTCCCGCCCGCCTCGTTGTCCCCGTGGAACTGCGCCAGGGCGATCTCGGTGTCGAGCGTCGCGTCGGTGGTCACGACCTGGATGCCGGCATTGACGGCGCTCTGCAGCGGTGCCTGCATGGCCACCGGATCGGCGGGGACGAAGATGATGCCGTCCGGTCCGCGATTGACCACTCCCTCGAGCACCGGGATCTGGTCGGCGGCGTTCATGCCCCGGGACGGGCCGTCGACACTGATCGTGATGTCGCCGCCCAGTTCGTCGGCGGCATCCTCGGCGCCGCACTGCATCGCCGTGTAGAACGGCAGACCGTTGTACGTCGTGAGCAGCGAGACCGAGATCGGCCCGTCGACGGGCTCGGCCGCGTCGGGGGCGCCGCTCGAACATCCCGCGAGGACGAGCACGGCGACAGCCGTGGCGACGGACGTTGTGACGATTCGCTTCATGGTTCTCTCCTGTGGGTGTGGACTTCGGGTGGAAGGGATCTCGGTCATCGCGGCGCCTGCTTCGGACGACGGACGCGATCGATCCAGACGGCGAGGATGAGCACCACGCCGATGGCGATGCCCTGGTAGAACGACGAGACGCCGATCATCACGAATCCCGCGAGCAGGAGGGTCGGGATGAAGGTGGCCACGGCGGCTCCGACCACGGAGGCGCGTCCGCCGAAGAGACTGGTTCCGCCGATGATGACAGCGGACAGCGCCTGGAGCATGGTCGTCTCGTGGCCCGAGAGCGCTGTCGTCCCGAACCTCGTGATGTCGAGGAAGCCCGCCAACCCGGCGAGCGCTCCGGAGAGGACGAAGACGACGATCGTCGTGCGTTCGACTCGGACGCCCGCTCGTCGCGCTCCCGGTTCCGAGGAGCCGATCGCGAGCGCATGTCGGCCGACCGCGGTCTGCGACAGCACGAAAGCAGCCACGATCGTGACGGCGACGGCGAGGAGGAGGGGAAGCGGTATGCCGAGCGCCGTCGCGATCCCGAAGTCGAGCTGCAGCGACTGCGGCAGACCTGCGACGTTCGAGCCGTTGGTGATCACCTGGGCGAGCCCGAGTCCCACCCCCATGGTGCCGAGAGTCACCACGAAGGAGCTGATGCGCAGTCGTGTCACCAGGAGGCCGTTGACCGCACCGACCACGGCACCGGCTGCGACTCCGAGGAGGGCGCCGACGACGGCCGCCATCGCGGGGTCGCCTCCGCCCGCCGTGAGCGCCACGGTGGTCTTCGCCGACACGACGCTGGCGAGCACCAGCGTCGCCCCGACACTCAGATCGATGTGCCCGGCTCCGAGCACATATGCGAGACCGACGGCGAGGAGGATCAGCCCGGCGCTGTTCCGGCCGACGGATTGCAGGTTCGTGATGCTGAGGAAGTTGCCTCCCGTCGCGACGGCGAAGACGAGGACGAGCACGAGGACGGCTGCCGCGACGTAGGTCGTCGTGGAGCGGGCGACGCGGCCCAGGGCATCTCCGGGGCCGCCGGCGGTGTGCGGTCCGGTCATGGTCGGAGCGGTCATCGGTCGTCCTCTCGGGTGTCCGACGCGATCGTCGGAAGATCGGCGGTGTTCTGCTCGCCGAGCATGAGCGCGACGACGTTGCTCACGGTCAGTCCGCGCGGAGACACGTCGGCCACGACTTCCCCGAACCGAAGGACCACGATGCGGTCGGCGACCTCGATCACTCGGGGGAGGTCGTGGGAGATCAGGAGGACGCCGAGTCCTCGGCCGCTCGCGGCGGTGATCGTGTCCAGCACCATCTGCGACTGACGCGCCCCGAGAGCCGCGGTGGGTTCGTCGAGGATGACCAGCTTCCCGGCCCGGGCGATCGCGCGCGCGACGGCGACGACCTGGCGCTGCCCGCCCGAGAGCGACCCGACGGGAGCCCCTACATCTCCCAGCGTCGTGATCCCCAAGCCGTCGACCAGCGCACGCGCCTCGCTGCGCATGCGCCGGTGATCGATGAGTCCCAGCCTTCCGGCGAGCCCGGGGCGACGCAGCTCTGTGGAGAGGAAGATGTTCTCGGCGACCGACAGGTCCGGCGCCATCGCCAGATCCTGATAGACGGTCGCGATGCCGGCAGCCATCGAGGCGAGGATGCTCCCGAGCTCGAGGCTGCGTCCTTCGAGCAGCACCTCTCCCGCATCGGGCTCGACGGCGCCGGAGATGCAGGAGACGAAGGTGCTCTTGCCGGCGCCGTTGTCGCCCACGACGGCGACGACCTCCCCCCTGGCGACCGAGAGGCCGGCTCCGCGCACCGCCTTGACGTGCCCGAAGGACTTGCGGATGCCGCGCACCTCCAGGAGCGGCAGCACGGAGGTTGTCACGCGTCGGCCCTCGCGGGAAGGGCGCGGAGGGTTTCGAGCACATCCGCCACCGGTTCGACATCGCCGTAGCGCGCGTCGATGTCGAAGAGGTTCCCCTGATGCGCAGTCTGCGAACGATCTCCGACAGCCTCGGCCGGCACGATCACGTGGAAGCCGCGATTGAAGGCGCTCTCCGCCGTGGCACGGATGCAGCCGCTCGTGCTGCATCCGACGACGATCACCGTGTCGGCCTTGGCCGAGATCAGCATTCCGTCGACGTTGGTGCCGTAGAAGGCGGAGGCTCGGGGCTTGACGACGAGCGGTTCCTCAGGACGCCGTTCCATGCGGGGACGGAGCTCGACGTTGGTGCTGCCGTGGAGCATGCGCACGCTGTGGGTCGTCTTGCGACGGATCACCTCGCCGATCTCCGAGAGACTCGGGTCCCAGGCCATGGTCGTGAAGATGATCGGCAGGCCAGCCCGGCGGGCGGCGCCGAGCAGCTCCACGATGTGGTCCTCGACTGCCGAGAGATCCGAGCCGAGCATCTCTTCGGGGGACGTCCAGGCCCCGGCCATGTCGATGACGAGGAGGGCGGGCCGCTCTCCCCAGCCGACTCGGCCGCGAAAGCCCGCCTTCTCGTAGAAATTCCGAAGCTCGGCGTTGTCGAGCGTGTGCGTGGTGTGGCTGATGGACACGTGGTCTCCTCGATCCGGGTAGGTGCAGGAACACTGACACGAATGAGGATGGTGTGTCAATAGCGACAGACGCTCCTCAACACACCATTGATACGAGCGTTACACGGTCGAAACATCTGTCAGGCACGACAGTCCGAACGCATGAAGAACGCCCGCCCACACGGGGTGGGCGGGCGTTCGCAAGCCGATCACTTGACGGCGATCGCCTCGATCTCGACGAGCAGTCCCTCGCCGCCGAAGGCGACGCCGACCGTACTGCGGGCCGGGAACGGCTCCCCGAAGCGCGCGCGATAGACCGCGTCGAACTCGGGGAAGTCGGCCACGTCGGCGAGGAAGCACGTGGTCTTCACCACGTTCGACAGCGAGGTGCCGGCCGCGGCGAGCACCGCTTCCAGGTTGTCGACGGCGAGGTTCACCTGCTCGGCGAGCGTGCCGCCGAGTCTGCCGTCGGGCGTGGCGCCCACCTGACCGGCGGTGAACACCAGGTCTCCGAGGTCGATGGCCTGGGAGTAGGTGGCAGCGGGACTCGTCGCGTCCGGAGTGGAGATGGCGCTGATGCGGGTCATGATCTTCCTTTCTGAGTGGTCACTGGATGCGCTGGGGGACGAATCGCCCCGAGCCGCGCGGTGGAGTGGCGCCCGAGCCGCCGACGCGGCGGCCACGGCTGAGCGTGACGCGCGGGCGCCCCCGACCGCTGAGCCCGTCGTAGATGTCGTAATCGGTGCCGTTCGAGGTCGAGTCGGACGCGGCATCCCACGTCCATTCGCCGTCGGGATCCCACACGACGATGTCGGCGTCGGCGCCGATCGCGATCCGCCCCTTCGCGGTCAGGCCGAGCACCGCGGCAGGGCGCGTGGAGTTGATGTCGACGAACTGTCGCAGGCTGAGCCTGCCCGACCGCACCCCGCGGTCCCAGAGCAGAGGCATGCGCGAGGCGATGCCGGGCGCACCCGGCTCCATGGCGGTGAAGTCCTCGAACCCTGCGGCCTTGTCCGCGACGGAGTACGCGCAGTGATCGGATGCCACGGCGTCCAGCCGCCCGTCGGCTACGGCGCGCCACATGCCCTCCCTGTCCGCGTCCGGCCGGATGGGAGGTGTGATCACGTACTTCCATCCGTCGGCGCCGGCATACACCGAGTCGTCGTACACGAGGTAGTGCGCACAGGTCTCGGCACGGACGTCCGTGCCGGCCGCTCGGGCCTCCTCGATCTGCCTCAGGGCATCGAGACCCGAGGCGTGATAGATGTACACCGGGCTTCCGAACTCCTCGGCGTAGCCCGTGATCTCGCGGATCGATGCGGCCTCCGTGTGCCCCGGTCGACTCGCCGGGAAGTCGCCGATACGGGTCCCGCGGAGCTTCCGCGTGGCGGCGAGCGCATCCTCGAGCAGCGCATGGTGCTCCGCGTGGAAGCCGGGCAGGCCGCCGGCCTCGCCCGCTACGCGGATGAAGCGCCGGATGTCGGCGCTCTCGAGACGGGAGCCGTAGGTCGTGTACACCTTGAACGACGCGAGACCGCGCTCGATCAGCGCGGGGATCTCTGCGATCGTGCTCTCGTTCAGCTCGGTCACCACGGGGTGGAGCGAGTAGTCGATGACCGCGCCCTCCGCCTGGCCGAGTCGGCGATCCGCGGCGGCGAGGAGTGATCCGGGGGCGCCAGGCACGAAGTCCACGAGCGTGGTGGTCCCCCAGGCGGCGGCGCGTCGGGTCGCGGACTCGAAGGTGTCCTGGGCCGTTCCCCCGTTGGCGAGGGGCCACTGGATGTGCGTGTGCGGGTCGATGCCGCCCGGGATCACGACGCATCCCGACGCGTCGATCACTTCGTCCGCGACCACGGAGCCCGGCTCGCCGATCGCCGCGATGACACCGTCTGCGATTCCGATGTCGAAGGCATCCTCGGTCGAGTCCGTGACGACCCGACCTCCTCGGATGACGACATCGACACCGTGGTTAGCTGTTCGCACCGCAACTCCTATTCGTCGAAAGCAAGAGACATGTGTCATTGATGATACATTCACGGCAGGACAAGCGGCCTCGGTGAGGTCGGGAGGAGGAGCTGATGTTCGAAAGCCTGCGCGATCGCGTCGTCATCGTCACGGGAGCCGGCAGCGGCCCCGGCATGGGCCGTGAGATCCCACTCGCCTTCGCACGAGCCGGATCCCACCTGATCCTCAACCACCTGATCGACTCCTCGCACGATATGCAAGGGTTCGCCGACGAGCTCCGCGCTCTCGGGGCCCAGGTCGACCTGGTGCACGGGGACATCGCCCGGGAGGAGACGTCCGCCGCGTTGGTCGACACGGCGCTGGCACGACACGGCCGAGTCGATGTGCTCGTCAACAATGCGGGCATCTC
Organism: Zhihengliuella sp. ISTPL4; assembly: GCF_002848265.1. Taxonomy (GTDB): domain Bacteria; phylum Actinomycetota; class Actinomycetes; order Actinomycetales; family Microbacteriaceae; genus Microbacterium. The sequence goes on along the minus strand of NZ_CP025422.1, from coordinate 50,395 downwards.
CACTCCCGCACCACTGGTCGACATCTCTCTGGAGCAATGGCAGCGCATGCTCGACGTCAACCTCACCGGCGTGTTCCTGCCGACGCGCGCGGTGCTCCCGCACATGATCGCGGCAGGCGGAGGCCGCGTCATCTCGATCTCCTCACAGGTCGGACAGAAGGGGAGCGAGGAGCACGCGCACTATGCCGCAGCGAAGGCCGGAGTGATCGCGTTCTCCAAGTCGGTCGCACGCGAGGTCGGCCGGCACGGCATCACCGTGAACTGCGTCGCCCCCGGGCCGATCCAGACACGACTGATGGGCGAGGTCACGGACGACTGGCGTGCGGGCAAGCTCGCCGAGCTCGTCATCCCCCGCTTCGGCACACCGGAAGAGGTGGTGCCCTCGGTCCTGCTCCTCGCCAGCAGCCCGGGCGGAGATCTCTACACCGGGCAGACGCTGGGCCCGAACAGCGGCGACGTCATGCTGTGACAGACGACGCGGTGCGCGCGAGGCCCTCCGAGAGCGGCACCGCGAAGGCCATGCCCGTGTCGCGCAGCAGCGCCCTGCTGTCCAACGGCTCGGTCCACCGCAACCGCGTCCCGAGCGTGTGCCGCGTCATGACGGTCTTCCCGAGGGCAGCAGCGACCGTTCGCGCGATCTCCTCATGCGGCACGAGCGCCTGGACGAAGGTGTACGTCTCGGAGAGCCGATGGCGCGCCGCGGCCGTCACCAGACCGAGGATCAGGCGAGCGACGTCGTCGACGTGGACGAGCGGCTCGAGCACCTCCGGGTCGTATACCGCTTCACCGTCTCGCAGGATGGAGCGAGCCAGTCGGTCGACGACGTGGTCGGTCGAGCGACCGGGCCCGTACACCGAGCCCAGACGTGCTGCGATCACGCGCACACCCCGAGCGCGGAACGCCCCTGCCGCGTCCTCCACGAATCGCTTGGTGGCCGCATAGACGGTGCGCGGCTCGGTCAGGGCCTGCTCGACTGCCGCGATGCTGGAAGCCACGATCACGAGCGGCGGGCGATCGAGAGCAGCAGCCGCATCGAGGACCGTGATCGTCCCGACCGCGTTCACCGCCGTCACGCGGACCGGGTCGTCAGCGGCGACCATCGGCCCGGAGACACCGCCCAGGTGGATCACGACATCGGGACGAGCATCCTCGAGCAGACGACGCACAGCCGCTTCGTCTCGCAGGTCGAGCTCGGAGTCCACCGGTCGGATCTCGTGGCCACCGGCGCTCTCCAGCTGACGGATGAGAGCCCGACCGACGAACCCTCGGGCGCCGGTGACCACGACCCGCATCAGTCGCGTTCCGCGAAGTGGGCGATCACGTCGTCGACGCCGACGACGTCTGCGTACCGCTGATCGATGTCGAACAGGTTCGCGACGTGTGCGGAGGCCGAGCGGTCGCCGACGGCCTCACGCGGAACCAGAGCGTGGAATCCCAGATCGACCGCGCTCTCGGCGGTCGAGCGGATGCAGCCGCTGGTCGAACAGCCGACGATGACGACCGTGTCGACTCCCTGGTCCACGAGCACGCTGACCAAATTGGTGTTGCGGAACGCACTCGCCCGCGGCTTCTCGATCAAGGCCTCGTCGGGGCGACGCTCCAGCTCCGGGATCACCTGTGCGCTGGCCTTCCCACGGATCATCTTCTCGGCGTGCGGGGTCTTCAATCGGCTGACCTTGGTGACGTCGGAGAAGCTCGGGTCGTAGGCCATGGTGGTGAAGATCACGGGCGCTTCGGCCGCGCGAGCCGCATCGAGCACTCGCTTGATCTCCGCGGTGACGCCACGGAGATCCGAGCCGATCATCGCCTCGGGTTCGGTCCACGTCCCGGCCATGTCGATCACGAGGACGGCCGCCTTGCGCCCCCAGCCCACACGGCCTCCGAAGCCGGCAGCACGATAGAGCTCGATCAGCTCGTCGTTGTCCAGCGAGTGCACGACTTCTGTCTTGTCCGTCATCTTTCCTCCATCCATCATGTTCCTCATATCTGCGGAACGTATACCCAGTATGACGGATAATAGTATGGGCTCTCAACCGAAGGGCAGCGAGCAATCACCGATGAGCGCGATCGACACGGCCGGACTGTCCGAACTCCTCCCGGATGAGTTGACCTTGCTGATGTCGATCGGCGATCAAGAGCATCCGGTCGGCGCACGCATCGCGCTGCGGATGCTCGAGGAGAACGGCGTGCGCATCAGCGAGGCCAGCGTCTCTCGCATGCTCGCCAGACTCGACGCTCTCGGATTCACGCGCGCGATCGGACGGAAGGGCCGCGTGCTCACGACCACCGGGCGCGAGGCTTTCGAGCTCCGTCGTCTTCAGGCTCGACGAGACGAGACCTTCGACCGCGCGTTCGAGCTCCGGTCGGTGTCGGAGCTGCTCGACTGGCTGAGGGCTCGTCGAGTGATCGAGGGAGAGGCGGCCTACCTGGCTGCTCTCCGCCGCGACGACGATCACATGTCCGCTCTCGCCAGCGAAGTCGTCGCGCACGAGGACGCTGCCCGGACCGGCGCCCTCGGGTACCGAACCGTCGGCATGCAGATGCACCTGCTCGTCGCACGGGCAGCCCAGAGCCCCATGTTCGAGGCGCTCATCGAGAGCATGACCGCGCCCGCGGTGGAGCGTGTCGAGGACGCCTTGGATCTCATCACGTCGAGCCGCGGGACCTTGGCCGATTCCGCCGCGGAGCATCGCCGCCTCTACGAGGCGATCCGCAACGGCGACGCCGACGCCGCTCGCGAGCGCATGCACGAGCACCTCGCCCGCCTGGAGCAGGAGGTCGAGCAGTACGCGCTGGCCTCCGATGGCGCAGGCCTGCTGACGGCCCTGTCGACGCTGCGCGTGCTGGGCCCCCGGTCCGCCGAACGCTGACCGTCTCTCGTCCGCCCGGCTTCCGTGACCGGGACCCGGGCTCAGCGGCGGAGAAGCGCGCGCAGGCGACGGACCGTTCGGCCGGCGGCATCCCGCACACGCCCGCCCGGCCATCCGCGGCGGAGCTCGACGATCCCGTCGTCCCCCGCATGCAGCTCGATGCGGCGGCCGGCGAGGAAGGGCGAGCGCCCCGCCTCGGCGCGCACGGCCGCATCCGCCGTGAGCGGTGCGTCGAACGACCAGCCCGCGTGCCGCACGTGCACGCGCAGCTCCGCCCGTCGTGTCTCGTCGTCGGGGCCGAACGCCTTGAGGGGGTCGATCGACACCTTCACGGTGGCGAGGTCGCGTGCTCCTCGGCCGGCGAGGCGCCGCTCCTCGGTCGCGCCCTGGGCGCGGAGGTGCAGCTCGACCTGGTCGTCGCGCAGGTCACGGCTCGCGTCGATCAGGGCGGGCGCCGGGTCGTCCATCCACGACGGGGCTGCCAGGTGCGGATGCGGTCGGCCCCTGCCGGGCTGAAGACGAGCGCCTCCTCGCCGTCGTGGACGAGGTGCACCCGCACCGTGAGCGCGAGGCCGCCACCGCGCGTCCATCGGGCCGACACGACGTCGGGACGGCACTCGACCTGCGTCTCGAACTGCGCGAGACGGAGCAGGTCGTCGCGTCGGTCGGCGCGCAGCAGCGCGGAGCGCACGCGGTGGGGGAACGCGAGCCCGGCGTCCACACCCGGGCCGAAGCGGCGTTCGACGAGCGGCTGCACGACATCGAGGAACCGCTCTCGGTAGTCGGCGGGGTACCGGGACATCTGCTTCGCCGAGAGCCGCTTGAGGATCTTGCCGCGATACCAGTGGCGCAGGAGCCGATCGCGCAGTCGCCCCGGCTCGGTGTGCGCCTCGACGACGTCGAGCACCGTCTCGAGGTGCGGGAAGTAGGTGTCGGGGTCGATGCGTGACGAGCTCGCGCTGCCCGGGTGCTTGACCCACGCGTAGCAGGGCACGCTCGCGAGCACCGAGATCGTCTCGGCCGCGAAGTACGCCTGCATCACGTCCGTCACATGGTGCTGCGGGTACCGCGCTCGGAGCGTCGCGGGGTCGAGGGTCTCGTACGGCAGGTCTCGGGCGTCCATGGCGGCACGCACATCTGAGAGCAACGGCGATGCGGCATCCGCGATGCTGAGGCCCCCGACGACCGTGACGATCTCCTCGCCCGTCTCCTGCTCGAGCTCGCCCCACAGCTGGCGGGAACGGAAGGCGAGGTCGACATACTCGGCCCCTTCGGACGTGCCACTGCGGAACAGTCGGGATCGTCCGTGCGAGGAACCACGGTCATGCGCAATGTCGTACTGCTCGATGCCCAGGCAGTGTGCGCCTCGACGGGCAGCAGCTCGGAGTAGGCGGCACCTGCCGCTCCGAGCCCGATGACGATGATGTCGTGCCTCACATTGCCTCCAAATAACGGTGATTCAAAGCAACAAACAGCAAAGCAAAGCGTGTCAACTGTCTTTCCCTGTGTTTGAAGCAACCGGGCAATGAGCGCCTAGTCGCATCCCTGCCCGGGTGCTATGCCGTCCGAGAACTCTGCAATCAGTCGCAATATCCGCCAGCGCTGCAGACCCTGGCTAAGCGCAGGGCCGTCGCTGGGCGATTCGACCATCGCGGCCGCCGAACTGCTGGAGCGCCACGGACTACTCGTGCGCCCTTTCCCCGGCGAGGGCCTGCGAGCGACGGTCGCCGAGACTGCGGCGAACGACCACCTCATCGCCCTTGCTCCCCAGGTTGCGGCACTCTGCACATAACGGGAAGGTGCGAGCCGACGACGACCTCTACTTTCGAGCTAAGTCAACTGGCATGTGGTTCGGCCCGCATTGCAGGTATCGAAGGCCAGCCGCAGTTCCACGGGAGGTTGGATTACCGGGAGCTGTGGGCAGTGCGGGTCCGTGACCGCGGGTGGGCTGTGTTCGCCCCATACGTCGATCCCGACGTGCGGATCCCCATCGAGTGCGGCACCGGCACCGGGGTGGAGGTCACCTTCACGTCTGCGCTCCGCAGTGTGTTCTGTTTCCGGACCTCATAGACGCATTAGTTGTCCTCGCAAAGAGCGACCAGCCGAGGGATCAGGATGGCGTCGCTGATCGCCCGAGTTGACGGGGTGCGGTCGCTCGCGGCGATACCTGCTCGGAGTTACGTGCAACAGGCTACAGATGGCTCGGCTCCAAGCGGGCGACCTTCGACGACGTCTGTCTTGTTCGAATCGATAAACGCGACTACTTCCGATGTCGGAGATCGCATAGCCCCTCGGATACGCACCACTCTTTCTGAGATCCGTATCCCCAGGGCTAGAAAGCCGATGTGACCATACCGTTGCGGCTTCGGCGATGCGCGGCTGTGATCTATTGCTGCGGTTTTCGCGTCCTCCGTCTCGAAGTAGTTCGTAGCAAGGCTGAAACGTAGCCCTAGGGCTATATATGCGCGGAGCGAACCGCTGGGCCGCGAAACGAGATGACCTGCTGTTCTTGCTCCTCATCCTTCGGCGGCTGCGGGATAGTGCGACAAGACATGCCGCGCCACACGAGCATGCACGAATCGCAGGCGCTGTCGACACAGCCCTGTCGAGTGGCATCCTTCGCGCACCCGCGCGCGAGTATCAGGGTGAGCACTCGATCGGAATCCCCCGGGGGCACCGATTCCTATGTATCTGCTTCATAGAGTGGGGGCGTCATACGGATCCAGAGGGGCAAAGATGCTCGATCAACGCCGACTACGTACGAGAACAAGGAGAAGGGTCGGCTTTCGCCACGCCCTGGCAGCCATCCCAATCGTGCTGGCGGGCGCACTGATTACCGCGCCCGTTGCGCGAGCCGCGGGATACACCTACTTCAACGCAAAGGTGTCAGAACTGTCCGTGCGCTACTCGGGATCCAGACCGCGGCTGTCATCAGCGCCCCTCACGGCGGCAGAGGCTGTACGAAACCTCGAAACGGGCTTGGCGCCGACGACTCGCTGGTCGATCTAGGTCGACCACGCCGCGCGATCCGCACTAACGACGGCAGACCGACGATCGTTGGAACCGCTCGGTATGACTGTTACCGCTGAGTTACCGCAGGGCGGTCACGACACATGACGAAGGCCCCGCATCCCAGTCGTTACAACGGGAGTCGGGGCCTTCGTGGTGGCGGTGACGGTGGCATTTGAACCCATCGTCGCCACTGAGGGAGTACCTGTCAGTCGCCCTGGGCGAACCATTTGGCATCGACCGCGAGACGGCGTCCGATTGCGGCCAGGAAGTCCTCTTCCCGGCCAAACGGACCGTCGAAAGCCTCGGTGAGAACCGAGATGGCGAAGGTCCTGTCAACCTTGACGCGGAAGCTCTCGGTTGCCCCGGGCTCTCCGGGGAGGTTGGCGCGCACCGATTCGATACGCGGGTCGTCGGAGCCGACCTCTGCGAGGGACTCGTAGACGGTTCTCATGAGGAGCATCATCAGCGCGCTCGTGTGGTGCATGCCGTCGATGGAGAACTTGTTCACCAACCCCCAACGGTCGAGGATTCCCTCGTTCACGAAGTCGTCGCGGTCGGCCATGTCCTTGAGGTCGAGTATGAGGTCGCCCTCGTCGGTGACTCGGTTGCCGAGCTCGCCGTAGTAGCGCACCCAGGCACGCTCCCCGACGGCGGAAACCTGCGGGATGGCCGACACGTGCACGTCAAGGTGGTTGGAGGAGAACAGGAGGGTCATGGTGAGTTCGTTTCGCTGGGTGGCTGCGCCGGATGCACGGCCCGTATCAGCTCTATGCGCGGTGCCCCCAAGAAAGGTGATCAGCACAGGTCAGCCACTAGTCATCAGGCCGTGGCGGGGCTACCGCTGGACGAGTAGGAAACGAACACGACGCCGACATCGCCGAAGTGCCTGTGAAGCTGGTTCGCTGTCACGCCGACGCCAACGAGGATGCTGGCGAAAGGCGCCTCGGCGCGAGTACCTGCATCCCAACGGTCACGAGCAGCATTACCTACGCCGGGCTCGAACGTGAGGTGTCCTCGGAACTCGAGTCGGGGGAAGCGCGCCAGTTCCTGTTGCCAGTGGGCGCCGGGCCGGGCGGGCAGCAATAGCAGGGCTGACTCGACAGTGCCCGCTTCCCACTCGGCGACAGCTCGTTGGGTCCAATCCTGAGGACCGCGACCGGCGAGACCGTAGGGAGGGTTGATCCATAATCGCGAGGGAGAGCCGTCGGCGTTCGCCCACGTCGGAACCGCGAGCGCGTCCTCCGCGGCCGTCAGGCTCCAGGCCGCTGGCACATTCAGTTCAGGCGCTGCTGCCACGTCTCCGTCGATGCGCCCCAAGCAAGCCAGAGCCCGCTCGATGACCCATCCAGGTGTAAGCCAGGAGTCCGACGACGACGAGCGTCTATGCGACAAGAACAAGGCAGTGGCCGCTTGCCGGTCCGTCTTCGTCGCACGGATGGTCGCTGCTGCAGCCGTCACACTCATCTCACCGTTCGCAACCGCACGGATGACACCCTCGTCACCGTTGCGCATGATCGCCGAGGCGTCGCGCACGAGTCGTTCCGATACGCCGGCTGTACGTGCGGCCTGAGCCTGGGTTGGAGCATCCGGCAGGCCTGCCGATTGCCCGCCCACTCCCCCGCGCTGGCGCCGCGCGAGCGCTCCTGCGGCCAGCGCACGTTGCGACGGGCTGAGGTGTCTTCGACGCACATTGAGGGACATCACCAACGAGCGCGCCTCGTCCTCAGTGCCCTCAAAGAGTAGGGTGCGAAGCTCCGCGCCGACGCGCGCTGCTGCCCGCGCTCTGTGCCGTCCGTCCAGGAGCCAGGTGACATCATCGGCGTCGGTCCACACTGTCGCCGGCTCGCGTTGCCCGTGTAGGGCGATGTCCGCAGCCAGTTCGTCGAGTTCAACCTCTGTAAGATTCGGCAGCAAGTTGGCGAACGGATGCACGGGCAACTGCGAAGACACCACTTCAGCCTAAAACCGCCGCTTGGTCACCCCGTCACGCGTTGCTTGCAGTTCGGGCAGCCCCGGCCCTTATTCGCACGGTTATCTCCCGTCGCTAGCCACTCTTCACCGCACCTGCAGCGCCACCAGAGCCGCTTCCCGGTACCAGCCACGACGTCCGTTGCTCGAAGAGGCGCGTTCTTCGACTCGTGGAACTGCGACGCCAGATTCGGGTTGGTCGCTGCCATGTCGTTGAACCCTGCCCACACCTTTTTATTGGAGCAGTACGGACACCCGGTGTTCGAGCGCACTCTGTTGTCGCCTGTCGTTTCCCACTCATGCTTGAGGTGGCACTGCCACCACAGCTTGCGGCTCGTTCCAGGCACAACCGTTTCCGCGGTCAGCGGGGCATTCTTTGAGACGTGGAACTGTGCGGCCAAGTCGGGCCGCATTGCAGCCATGCAGTTGTCGTCTGCCGCTTCGTAGTTCGAACAGTACTTGCACCCGACGCCCTTGACGCGGCTGGTGATGGCTTGGTCGTATGCGTGCCCTTCCGCACAGGTGAACCAGGCTTTGTTCGTCGAGCCCGCGAGCACGTCGTATGGCGTCAGCGAACCGTTCAACTCTTTGTGCCAGGTGGCTGCGGCTTCAGGGTTTGTCACCGCGAGACAGGTCGTCGGATGTGCCTTCTGTCGCCTGCAGTAGTGGCACTCGCTGCCCTTCTGAGTGCGATTGACGGGTGCGGTCTCATACTCATGGCCCTCGTCCGGGCACAGCCACCAGACGGGGCGTTCGCTTCCTGCCACGAGGTCGTGAGGCGTGAGCGAGCCGTTCAGGCTCGGGTGCCACTGGCGGGCAATGCTCTCATGCGTGACGCTGAGTGCGTTGATGTCTGCCGATACGAGCTGGTTGCTGCAGTAGCCGCACCCGCTGCCGGAGGTAGTTCGGGAGTTGGGAGTCGCCTTGTAGGCATGCCCCTTCGCGGCACAGCGCCAGTGAACCTCGACGCCGGAGCCTGCCAGAATCTGGTCGGGCTGCAGGTCACCGTTGGCCTCCACGTCCCATTCCTGGACGAGCGTCACATGCGTATCAGCGAGCGTATTGAAACCAGCGAGCGGCCTCTTGCGCGCACAGAAAGGGCACCCCCCCTTCGCTCCCGAGTTGGCGAGGAGGGCGACCCTCGAGCGGAACGAGTGTCCGAGAGGACATTCGTAGTCGTGCTCCACATGACGCTGCTCCTGGAGTGTGAATCGTGTGCCAGTGCGTTCGGACGCCACGAACTGAATGAGGTGCAAGTGGTTCGCTCGCGGAAAGGAGCAGGTGCGGTACTGCTCCTCGTGAGCGCCGGGCGCAGAGCCATCGAGCGCCACAGTGGGAAACCGGTGCGCGTCGGCGGCGGGGCTCGTGGCGGACGGACGAAGAAGCCCCCACACGAGGTCGACGAGGACCGCACTTGACGGCGAAGCGACGGCCGCCTCGATGGCCCTGGTCAGCGCGGCATAGCGCGCCTGGGCGGTACGGGCCGCCATCGCATGCGGAGCGAGCACTGCACGCGCGACGGCTACGGCCAGAGAGAATCGAGCAGGGGCGTCGAACGGTTCACCAAGTTCCGCACGACCCCATGCCTCAACGCAGCCTTGCAGCTCCGCGAGACGATGCGCATCGAGGTCGCCGCTGGCTCTCATCCGTTGATACGTACGGTCGGCCTTGAGAACGTCGACACCGACCGTTACCTGGTCGCGCACGCCTGTTCCCGGGCCTACCCAGCGACGGTGCCGGACGCAGACCCGCGAGTCGTCGTGTTCGTACTCTGCGACGATGTTCCCGTGGGCACACCGTAGACATGCGAATCGGTCTTGCAAGCCTGTGGTGCAGCGGCCGCACGCACTTCCGTCGGAGTGTGTCGGCAGGAGCGCACGTACTTGGGCGAAGTGGCGGGGACGGAGTGCCCCGACGACGTCTAGGAACCCCTCGAGGGCGGCCGCCGGCGAGAGGCCAGTACGGCGCTCGTTTGCCCTGAGCATGGTGTTCCACGCTCGCGAGGGAATGCCGTTAGCGTCGCGGATTCGAGACGCGTAGCTGGCAGGTGTTTCGAACCGGCTTGGACGCACTCGAACGAGAAGCGGTCGCGTGTTAAGCATCGACGAGTTGCCCTTCCTTGTTCGCCTTCTTGGTACTGGTTATGCGAGGAGGCGCTACGTTTCCGGCCTCTCGTTCAGTCACAAGGTCGAGGGTGATTCCCTCAAGAACATCCCTCGTGATGCGCTCGTTCTCGGGCTTTGCGGCGTCGATGAGGTCGAGAGCGGCGTTTGTGAGGAGTCGCGAGAGTGCTCCGATAGACCCCTGCGTGCGGTGCCAGAGATAGTCATCGAACGCCACGATGTCTTTGGGCTTCTGAGCGAGCAGACCGAGCTGGGGCTCGAATGCCCGCAACACTTGTCCCCAGAGCCGTCGCTCTTCTGGGGTGTCGTACCCGAGGCGGTCGAACTTGACTAGAACAGAGCGGGCCGCGAACTGCTCGCCGAGCGCGCCGTTCATCAGGCTGGACTCGTGGAGGTTGATGCCCACGTAGAGCGGCACAGCACGAATACCGTTGAGCAGGTTCTTGATGGACTGTGCCGACTCGAAGTGCCCAGTGTTGAGTCGGGAGAGGTTCTGCATCTCGTCGATGACGAACAGCGACGTGCGCGCTTTGGTGAGCTGCGCGGAGACGACCTGGCTGCGCTCCTCCGTGGTGAGTTTGTCGGGGCAGTCCACGCCGAGGAAGTTGAGGATGCGCCCCATGACTGCTTTGGCCGTTGAGCCCGCGCTGACCTCGATGTAGACCACAGGGACGTGGCCGTCCCTCTTCCAATCGGGATACTTCTGCGCGTGGCGCTGGAACGCGTCGAGCATGGCATAGAACGCCGCGGTAGTCTTGCCCATCGTTGGCAACCCTGTGCATATGACGCCAGTGCGCCCGACCGCACGGTTAGCGAAGACAGACGCCCGTCTTACCTCCTTGCGCAGCGTCTGAAGCTCCGGGGTCCCCACCACAGCACCGTCGGCGAGGCGCGCGTATCGACGCTCGTTAAACTCGGCGCGGCGTGCGTCGTCCCACGCAATGTACTCCTCAAGGAGGACAATTTCCACCTTCGGAGCCTCGTAGTTCTGGAGCAGGTGTTCGAGCGACTCCCGTCGGTCGAAGTGACCGAGCAGTTGCTCGTCGGTGTTCTCAGTCATCGGTCTTTCCTTCCTTTCCCATCCTCTATGCGCCACGTGTTCAGCGACGATGCGGCACCGCTCAGAGCATCTCCAGTTCGGCCTCATCATCGAGTTCGTCACCGTCATCGAACGGGGTGTACGTCTTGGAAACCGGCGCGGATACGGATGAGGCGGTGGATTCCGCCATCAGTGCCTTGACGCGCTCGCGCTCGGACTCATCGGCCTCTTGGGTCACCTCTGCGAAGAGGCTGAGCATTACGCTGTCTGCTTCTCGGTTCGAGAATCCGCCGTGGTCGAGGTGGAGCTTGTGTGCCTTGGCTTGGAGCGCGGATTCGAGCGGGCGGAATTTCCCTTCTTCGTTGACGCTCTCGCAGGTAATCCACTCGTCCTTCTCGGATGCGTGGACCCAAACGCGCTCGGCGTTCGAGGGGTCGTAGTACACGTTGAGGAGCACTTTCCGACCGTGGTCGTCTTCCTGTCCACGTAGCGGGCCCAGGTGCACCGAGTCATACCAGCGCTTGTTGAAGGTCACGCCCTGTGCTCGGACAGCTCGGCGCACGCTCGGGAGCACTCGGAGGTAGTCCATCGGGTCGATGGGGACGAAGAAGTGCCCCGTCGTCTCCATAGAGGCCGCGAACATCGTGTTCGGGGTGTGCCTGACTCTCGGGTCGAAGGCGTCGACGAGGCTGTCGTGAACTCGGTTCTGCCAGACGATGGCGACCCAGCGGTCGAACAGTTCCTCGAGCATCTCGAGCGAGATGACCTCATCCGCTTCCGGCTCCTCGCCGCGGAACTCGATGCTGCCTCCGGTGTAGCCCGGCAGGAACTGCGTAAACTTCTGGCGCACCGTGCGGAACATGCGCTCGACCTGGGCCTTCGCTGTGGGGTCCTCGTAGGCAGCCTTGGTGGTGTGGATACCGTATCGAGCGCACACGGACTCGAATTGTTCACCGAGGAAGTCTTTGCCGTTGTCGGTGATGATGCGACGCGGCACAATGTACGGGCGATGAGTGTCGTACTCTGCGCGCTTTTCGTCGCTCAAGTAGGAGGCCCAGGGCATCTCCGGCAGCTCGAACGCCTGGTAGCTCTTTGCCCAGGGGCGCTTTCGCTGCGGGACCAAGGCGCGCGCGATGAGGAGCGCGTGGTCTGAGCCGGTCGGGTTGCTCGGGGTGAAACTGAACCCGAGGATGGACTTCGTCCGCTTGTCGACCATGAGGGTAAGCCAGGGGCGACGAATGTCGCCGTTCGGGAACCGCACGAACGCGTCGAACGGGCTGTTGTCAATCTGCGCTTCGTCACCGGGCGCCGACACCAGCCGCCCCGAGTACTGGCGGTCAGGCGAGCGGAGCTTCGACTTCCGGGTGCGGGCGCTGCCGGTGGTTCCACGGTCAGCGTCCATCATTTCGATGTAACGGTTGATGGAGGCGGGCGAAGGCATCTTCGGTCGCTCGGCCGAGTCCGGATAGAGCTCTGTCAGTCGCCGCTCGAGGCGCGCGTAGATGGCCGTCTTTGTCGGAGTTGACTTCTTTGAGTGGCCGGACAGAATCTCCGCGAGGAGCGTCTTAACCTCCTTGTTCACGCGCCCCATCGCCTGTTCATTGCGGTCCTTCCGGCCGTCCATTAGGGCCGCAGGTCCGCCCAGGCGATAAGCCTTCAAATCGCGCTTAAGCTTCGAAGCACTTGCCTTGATACCGAGCGCGCGCAGTTCTTCCGCCTTCTTCTCCAGCTTCCAGACCATCGCCTTCTCCGGCGCGTACTCTTCGCGCGGCTCTTCACCGAATGCTGGCGTGCCGTCGTGCAGCTCTTGGAGATGCGGGATGAGTCGACGCGTGTCATCGCTGAGCCCGGAGAGCGCCTCGGAGATAGGTACGCGAGCGCGACGCTCCTCGGCCCTATCGAGACTCTCCGCCGGTGCAATGCGGTCAGATAGCTCGAACATGTCCATCAACTGGTGCTGGCTCGAGCGTGCGTTCCGCAGCTTGATGACGCCGGCGTTGTAGCCAGCGACGATGTACTGGCCGTCGATGAGGTCGATGGTCTGACCTATGACGACGGTTCTCGGCTTGGTCATGATGGGGGCCCTTCATAGATGAAGTGTTGGTTTCACGGACGATGTCTATGTACGCGGCGAGCGCCGCGCCGTATCCGGTCTATGCGGGGTCCACACCCGTGATGTGTCTTCGAGCGGTGCGTGAAGGTCGAACAGCACCTCGCGCTGCCACATGAGGTGGGCGAGGGCCGGGATGTGTTCCCCTGGGCGGTCGGTGGCCAGCGCCTTCCTCAGCTCTCCGAAGGTGCGAGCCCGCGCGGCGACAGACAGGATTCGCTGTCGCACGTCCGCGGCCGGGACGTACCGGGGATGGTGGTAGCGATTCATCCACTCGAGGTTCCATCGAAAGATGTCATCGAGGCGGTCGACGACTTCATAATCCCAGCCCACTCGTGCGCACATCTCTCGGGTGAGCGCGAACAGCTCTGCGTCCGCTTCCGTTGTCGACCGGGACTCATGAACGTCGATGAGCAGACGTCGCCCGTCGCAGAGCGTCACCAAGAAGTCGGGCACGTGGTTCCGACCGTTGGCGAACGTGAGAAGCATGGGTTGCGCTGCGACCGCCGTAACCACATGGAGGTGGTCGACGAGCATCAGCCCGGTGAACTCGTTCATCGACTCGTGTTCGACATGAGCACCTAAGCTCGCGAAGTAGTAGCGCCCGTGATAGTTCGTCTGTCCCTTGAACCGAGGTGGGATCCTCGCGAGGTGCCCTGGCCGGATGTCGCGGACGTGGTCAGGCGTCAGTGGACGAACACGAAACAGTCGCTTACTCTCGTCCAGCCACTCGATGCGGTCCTGCCCGTCCCCGGGGGTCCTCTTTATGCCTTTGGTCTTGGTCACAACGCGCCTATGCGCGCCGCGTTCACCGACGCAGCGGCTCGGAACCTCGGCTCTCGATCTCATCTTCTCGGCGTGTCTGATCGACCGTGACGGAGTGCGGATTAGTATCCGCACTTGTCGAACCATACGCTCGCCTCGGGTCGAGCACAAGGCAGAGTTCGAGACGTAGCGTCGCGCTCCGCCTGGTTGCCTATGACGATGAGCGCCAAGCCGGCAGCGCGAGCGCCCGCGTCATCGGCGGCGGGCTTCCTGGTCGCTCTCAGCAGTCGTGCCTCGGAGCCTGATCTCGGTCGTGCACGATGCGTTCGATGCCAGCAGCGGACATGGCTTCTGCCAAGGCGGAAATCGACCGCTTCCCCAGTCACAGCATAGGATGTCACCCCTCCTGCCAAGGTGACCAAGTGCGGAAGGTTATCTATAGGGAAATTTCAGAGAGAAGTTGGCCCCATATCTCTTACTTACTTTAGATCTCTCATGAGAACTACCTACTACTTGGCAACCTTGCCATCGACCTCCGATCCCAACGGAGAGTATAGGTCAGAGCTGCCAAGGCAGCATTGGCAGAAGGTTGCCAAAAGCACTGGTTCCTCGAAGTCGAAGCCAGCCTCGCACCAGATCTGCTGAAATATTTCGTCAGATCCCGTGCGGGTCGACCTTAGACTTGGACGATGCATGCCGCTTCGATTCCACTTCTCGGGGCGGTACGGATCACCAAGGGGTTCACTCAGGTCGAGATCGCGGAACGAGCCACGGCATCGCAAGCGGTTATCTCGGGACTGGAACGCGGACGCGCGCCGATGACCGACATCGTTGCGAACTCACTCGCCAACACGCTCACGGTCCCTACCGGGTTGCTCCGGGCCCGGGCGCCCCAGCCGTACATACTTCAGCGGCTTCAAAGCTCGCTCCCGGCCCACCTGGTGAAGACTCTCCGCGCCGAGTTCTCACTCGCTCACTTTCATATCCGACGGCTGCTCGGTCGGCCCGCGGCGTCCTGGCCCCGACTCGCGCCGGAAGCACGGCCGTCAGAACACGCGTCCGCTTTGCGCCGCTCATGGAGGGTAGGAGCTGGGCCGATCGAAGATATGGTCGGCTTGCTCGAATCGCACGGAGTGGTCGTCCTGATGCGAGACCTAAGCGGTCTGCGAACGCCCGCGGTCGGAAGCTGGAGCCAGGACGAGCACCCCGTCGTCTTCCTCGACCCTGGTACCTCACCAAGGGAGGCTCGGGCTGCCCTCGCCCGAGAGATCGGGCACGCGGTGATGCACAAGCGCCCCGCACACCAAAGCACTCGAGAGGCGATCGAGTTCGCGACCGAGCTTCTACTTCCATCTCAGGAGGTCATCTGGAACTGGGTTGCACAAATGGACCGCACTCGGCTCCGCGATCTCGAGGAAACGTGGGGCGTTCCGGCGTCGGTAATCCTGGACGCCGCGCGTCGTGCCGGCGCGATCACCAGCACGCAGCAACGCAAGCTCAAGAGCATCGTCTCAGGCATCGGCACGGAAGCGAGGCCCCACCCGCGCGAGCGCCCGCGAGCTTTGCTCGCGGCGGTGCAACGGCAAGTGGCTGCCGGGGCAACGCTTGACCACGTTGCTGCGTCCATGCTCCTTGACCGCGCCAGCCTCCAGACCAAATTCCTCGCCGGGGCAGGTTAAAGCATACCGACTCGAACACGAGCCAAGACCGCGCATCGAGGGCCGGAAACGCCGCGCCCCTCGCCGACAACGGCTGACGTAGTGTCGCTTTAGCGTCAGGCCCGGTATACCTGGACTGGGAGGCATTATGCAGGCACGCGACCACACGAGAGACATCGATCTGCCCGACCAGCGAGTGGCGGTCTGTGGAGATTGGCATGGGAACCAGTGGTGGGCTCGGATGATCTCCCGAGCGCTGCCCAATCTTGCTCCCGATGTGACGACGTTGCTTCATCTCGGTGACTGGTGGATGCAGCCCCATGCGGTCGACGAGATCTTCGCCGAGACTCCCATCACCCGCCTCTACGTCACGCTTGGGAACCACGAGCAGTGGGACGAGATCACTCCGCTCCTCGAGAAGCACCCCGGCGAGGCCGTGCAGGTCTCCGAGCTCACCTGGATACTCCCGCGGCCGGCACGCCTGACCATCGGCGGACGCTCGGTGCTGTCGCTCGGCGGCGCCTCATCCGTCGACCGCGAGTCCAGGGAAGAAGGAGTGACGTGGTGGCCTGACGAGGCCATCACCGACACCCAGGTCGCCCAAGCCATCTCCGGAGGCCCCGCGGACCTGATGCTCACACACGAGTCGCCGGCGGGCACACCTGTTCGCGCCGTCGGAGAGATCCTGCGGAACAACCCGCATGGATTCTCGAAGGCGGCGTTGAAGGCGTCCGCGGCATCACGCGCGCGAGTCGGCAAAGTCTGGAATGCCGTGCGCCCCGAGCTACTCGCGCATGGCCACATGCACGTCGGAGCTGGCGGCAAGACCGCGGACGGCCGGCGTGTGGCGAGCCTCGGCCGCGACGGCCACGAGGGGAACCTCGGCATTCTCACCATGAGCACCCTTCGGATCGCAACCCCGAGCCTGGCAATCCTCCGCGGATACAGCAGCGACGATAACCGTCCTCGTTTGACTCGAGAGCAGCGGATCAAAACCACCGCCGAAGCCATGCACTCGGCAGTGCTGGACGGCCTCCGACCAACGCCTCAAGCTCGACGTGATGCCCAGGACTACATCGACGGAACACGCACACTCGAGGAGATCATCGAGGACGTCCGGCGACGCCACACCCGCAATAAGGAGGACGAGACATGACCGAGCTCGACAACCCTGCGGGCCAGGAGACCGGCGCAATCGGCCCGATCCACGACGACAACCGTGCGCACCGGCTAGTAGCCGCACTTCCGCGCTCCTAGGCAGGCTGAACGCTGTGGCGCGTTCTTATACTTCCGGCGAGTATAAGAACGCGTCACGGCATCTGCTACGACGGCGGGATACCGATCCCGCCCTGGCGAGCGCTACGAGGGCTGGCCGCTGCAGACCCGTGGCCCTGTCAGTGCCTGCGCTTGCGTCCACAAAGCGCAGGCTAGAGACGTGACTCCGCCATGAGTTGTTCGACAGACAGATCGAAAGCGTCAGCGATACCAAACACCGTCGTCATGCGAGGATTCGACGGCGCGACACCCTGATTGCCACTCGCCGACCGTCCGGCTTCGATGAGCTGGAGCTGGTTCTTCGTGATGCCCACCCGGTCGGCGAGCATCTCTTGCGTCAGACCCGACTCCTGGCGAAGCGCGCGGACCACGCCGCCGAACCTTTTAGCTGCTTCAGGACTCCACATCGCACACCACGCCTCGACAGGGGGGCGGTGCGCTTCAGCCGCGAAAGCGCCCCGTTGGACGTGTCCAACGGTACAAGATCACATGAGAGAAGCCTGGGTCGCTTCTAGAAATCCGGGTGAACCTGCACCACCGCGCAGGACACAACAGTCACCTTTCAACGACGTGCGCGGGTAGCGGCGCGCGATCACTAATCGTCGTGAGCCTCGCGCCATGACGGCTGCAGGTTCTTCAAGATCGTGCATCTCTGCTCGAGTTCGTAGCTCTGTCACCGACAGCCGGATCTACCTAACGACCGCGGGTGGTCGTTACTACTGGATGGCGGCGACTCACATGGCGGACAACAGATACGAGGCAACGCGGTCCGCGCCTCGTACCGGTTAGGAGTCAAGCCTCGTCGCCGAGCAACATCCGCCGGACAAGACGAACGACGTCGGCCACGGCGCTGTCCTCCCTTGCTGTCTCCGCCAGGTAGTCGAGCGCGACCCCTTTTGGACTCCTGACCGATCTCCCAGCGTGCGTCTCGCCTGGCATCCCCCACCTCGTAGACGAACGGAGAGGCCGATAGCAAATAGCAATTCCGTGGACGGAACTCGTACCACTCTTTATACTTTCACCGCGGCGGCAGCCGAAGCCGCGGTTCGCGTGGGGAGTATCGAGGTTGCAGACCAACTCGTTTCGAACCCGTTGGTCGGGTGCTCGGCGGGCCCGGGTCTATTCCTGCCCAAACCCGAAGAGAGCCGAGAGCGCGGGAGATCCGCAGCACGACGGAAAGCACCGCTGGCGCCCCGGCAACCGTCATCGCCGACGCTATCCGCTTTAGCGATCAATCACACGTCGACTGCGGAAGGCCAGGAGCACTTTCCCGGACCTACACCGCGGTGTCAGCGTCAATCGTGGGACAACTCCTAGTAATGGAGCTATTCCAAAAGCGCGTTACCTGCTCCCTGACCACGCTGGTCTCTTTCTCACCATCGCGAGGAGGATCGGACCCAGGTAACTTGTTCACCCGCAGCGCCGTGCCGCTGAGGCGGTCCGAGTTCCTTAGTTCCTACACGGGATCATCGGATTCGTCCTCTTCAGCGAAGCCACTAATCAACCCCTCGATAGCGCGCTGCCCTTCTTGAAGGCGCTGGCGACTCATCCGGCGTTCCTTCTTTAGTCTTTCCATCTCCTCCCCTATCCACATCCGCCGATGCCGATCGTTCTGGAAAACGTGGTAGTTCGCGAAGAAGGTTCTGAAGAACTCCTCGACGGAGTCTTGATCTGCCTTATCGAGATGTTGATGCTCGTACGCCATCCGCGCAAGCCCATAAACGAAGTTCGGGACAACCCACATCGTCGAGTACTGTTCAGCGATGAGAGGTAGCCTCTCGGCCCAACCCGGTTCGGCCACCAAAAATGCGAACATGGCGGCGGCTATATCTCTGTACAGCGACACGCCCTCGCTGCCGTCCGAGTCTGAACGCTCGTAGGTTCGGAGGAGTTTTCTTGAGGCGAGGGTCGCGTTGATGCCCGTGAGCGCAACGAACATCGGCATCGAGAGCCGGATGTCCTCCAACAAAGCTTGATGCTTCTCGCGCTCGTCTCCGGACTCCTCCTCGGACGTGCCGAGAACGACGGACTCGATCACCTCGACGAACATGTTGTCATCCGCCATCACATCCGTCAGATAGCCCCACCGATCCAAGACCGTGACGAACAGTTCGTCCTTGAGCTCTAGGTTCGCTACCTGGTCCGAATCGCGCACCACTCTCGAACTTAGATCGAGGACCGAAAGCAATTGCTGGGTCAAACTCCAGGTCGCGGGATCGTCTAGCGGGAAGGGCACCCGATCGTCGCTATCGCCCCATTCGTCTTCCGCGTCATCATCGTTAGTAGTGGACGTTGATGCGTCGGTTTCGGTCCCGGGGCCGGGGCTTGCTGGTGCCGGTCTTTCGGATGCTGGTTTCGGTGCAGGCAGGGCGTCCGCAACCTCGTAAATCTTGCTCTTCGGCTCGGCGCTCGGCCACGTGTCGCGCAGGGAATCGAGTAGCACCCGTACAACGCGGTCACTCTGCCTCACTAGCGCGGCATAGTGTCGAATTATCGGACCATAGTAGAGCTCCCGGTCGAGCAACTCACTCAGGAACTCGTCATCATCTATGGCCGCCTTGGCCGCGAAGAGATGAAGGTATGCGGTTTGTTGAAACTGCACCACTCCGTCATGAATCCTCAGCAGCCTCATCAACCTGAACGTTTCAAGGGTTGCCTCGGCGTCCTCTTGCCAATCCACGGACCGGAAATAGGCCTCCAGCTGCTCGATGGTCGTGGACTTCGCGAGGCCTCCGCGGTTCTGCTGCACCATGAATTTCGCGAGGTGCGCCAGGACAGCCTCTCTGTTCTGAGGATCGAGTGTCCAGCGTGGATCGAGGAAGCTGCCCGACCGCCCGAGCAGCAACTGCACGTACTTGTCGAGGACTGCGGTGTCCGACGAGTTCAGGTTCGTTCCAACTCCGCGCGCCAACAGCACGATAAGAAGCGCGATATTGAACGGAGTCCGCTGGAGTCGTTCTCGACGCACAACCTTGATCACTTGGTCCGCCAGAGTCTCGCTCGTTGCCGGAGCGATCATGCGAACCAGCGCCTTCACCTCTGACTTTCCCGGTTTGCCGAGATACACGACCTCGACTGCTCGCGCAGAAGCTGAGAGCGAGTCGACCAGTTCTGACTCATCCCCTTGACGGACGCCGATGAAGACCGCCGTGGCCGTCGACGCGCAGACATCTTCGATTAGCGATTGGTATGCGCGTGTGGATACGGGCTTGACGTTGTCGATAGCCAGGACGTGAGAAGGAAGCGGATCCGACTTTCGATCGATGAGACGGCGAGCGATGGCCTCGCGGGTGAGCTCTCGACGCAGTGCCGCGTTCTGCGACCTGCATGCGCGTGCATCGATGTAAAGGGGGGCGGAGCGATGGTGCGCCCGCGCCGCGTTTGATATGAGCCACCGCAAAGCAGTTGATACGCCTGCGCCTTCGTCTCCCACAACCACCACAATCTTCTGAGACCTATATAGCTCGGCGGGGTCGCGCTTTTCCGGCCGCTCCTGGTCCTTCCGCATCTGATATGACGCGAACTGCTCGTGGGGCAGCGGGAGGAATACGGGCGGCACTGTTATTTCGTCGAGTTGACGGTCGTCAACGAGCGTGGTCTCGTCTACTAGAACGGCTTCAGATCGCAGTTGGTCGAGGATCGCCTCTGCCGCGAAGGCGACAGTGTCGCCCTTGCTCAGTACGGTGCTGTCTCTCGGCGCAAGAGAGCGAAGAAACGGAGCAAGGTCGGCATAGTCATCGCCATAGACGATGGGCCGGATCGAATCGCCCGCGTGCTCGATCTGAAGCACCTCGAGGTCCGCTGTTCGACACAGGCGGAAGTGATCATGATTTGATTCGGGGAACAGTTGCCTATGGATGTCGAGCATGTTGCCGAAATTAGGATCGGCAAGGCCCGCCCCGTAACCGACGAAGACGAATGCCTTCATCGAGTAATGTGCCGACTGAAGGTGTTGGGCTGGGTCAGAACTCAGGATGCGTTGGTAATCCGTGTCCGAAAGCACGACCGTCCCCGGCTTCTCCCACACTCCGTGAAGGTGTCCGACGCCTTCACCCCCCTTCAGTAGGTCGCGCATCCGATTCTGATCGTCCCACACGACCGTAGGTAGTCCGAGCGCCTTCTCAAGCAGCTGGTCGTAGTTCGTCGTGAGCACGGGGCAAGAGAGGGATCCAATAGCCTTAGCTAGCGCGCCGTCTTGAACCTCGAGCGAACCTACGGTCTCCCTGAGCCAGTCGAAGTACGCTTGCTGCCCTACCGCGCGAAGACGGGTCTGAACCTGTGAAGCTACTCCGATAAGAGCAGCCTGATCGTTTTCCGCCCGCGCATACCCGAGCGACGAGCGCTGATTGGCCTCCCAGCCTTCAGAGGCTCCCAACGTGCGACAGAATGAGATTCCCTCCTCGACGAGGCCGAACCAATCGGCAAACCGGGCTCCACCCGACATTGATTTGCTGGCGCCCGTTCCCACCACAATCACCGCAGCCCGATCTGCGATTGCTTTCGTCAGCAAGCCGGTGTAATCCATCGAACCCCAATCCCCAATGAAAGCTGCAGTTGATATCTTGCCATGACTCCGAGTCTGTATCTCGGCAGGGGGAGGCTACGTCGATCATCGGTCCCGGAGCCACTGCCGAAAAACCTCTAGAGAGCTTCCGATCGGCGAGCTCGACCGTCCGATCTCTTTGGCCCCGGTGTAGCGGCCGGGGGAACACAGGCTCAGCCCTCCCCGCCCTCTTCACTGCGTCCGAGAGCCCGAGTACGGGTCGAGACGGCGGTCTACACGGTAACGACGGCCGTACCGGCAGTTGCATCGAAAAACAACAGGTCGACGTCGGAAGACTCGGCAAGGAAGAACCGGTAGCTATCAGCCCACACTATGCCTCCTCAATTCGGCGATATCGCCCGAGAGCTTTGCCAAAGCAGGGACATCCGTGCTCGCCACACAGTAGATACGGGCACACGCTGATGAGTTGCTTCGATGGCTTGCGGCTCTGCCGGTTTAGCAGCCAGCTTGATTGTCGTCGAAGAACGACCGAGGATAGATAGATGCTTCGAAGATCGACTCAAGCCGAGCGATCGTTCGCAGATCCGGCCAGATCGCTCCTGAGAGAATCCGTCGCACTGTTGCCTCGTCGATGTCTGTGTTGCTCACGGCAGATCGGAAGCTGCGTCCGCGCATGTGCCGTCGTAAGTTCATCGCCAGCAGCCGAGCTGTCTCTGCCGCGTGATCTGGCGACGGCGACTCCGGCCAACCTGGTGTCAGGTCAGCCGGAGTCGGGCGCGCTACCCTGCTCATCTCAGAGCTTCTGGAAGCGCATGGTCAGATTGCCGCAGAATCTCGTGGGCCATCTTGCTTGATTGGGTCATCTTCATCTGACTGGGTCAAGTTAGATAGTCGCTAGGGTCACCTTTTTTGACGACGTACATGGACTCAGAAATCCCAGTCGTCGTCTTCCGTGGCCTCGGCCTTGCCGATGACATAGGAGGAGCCCGAGCCGGAGAAGAAGTCGTGGTTCTCGTCCGCGTTCGGGGAGAGCGCCGACAGGATCGCCGGGTTCACGTTCGTGACACTGGAGGGGAACATCGCCTCGTAACCCAGGTTCATGAGGGCCTTGTTGGCGTTGTAGTGCAGGAACTTCTTGACGTCCTCGGTCAGCCCGACGCCGTCGTAGAGGTCCTGCGTGTACTGCACCTCGTTGTCGTAGAGCTCGTAGAGCAGGGAGAACGTGTAGTCCTTGAGCTCGTCCTTGCGCGCCTGGTCGGCCGTCTCCAGTCCGCGCTGGAACTTGTAGCCGATGTAGTACCCGTGCACGGCCTCGTCGCGGATGATGAGTCGGATGAGGTCGGCCGTGTTCGTCAGCTTCGCCTTCGAGGACCAGTAGATCGGCAGGTAGAAGCCCGAATAGAACAGGAACGACTCCAGCAGCGTGGAGGCGACCTTGCGCTTGAGCGGGTCGTCTCCCTGGTAGTAGTCCATGATGATCTGCGCCTTCTTCTGAAGGTTCACATTCTCCGTGGACCAGCGGAACGCCTCATCGATCTCCTTCGTCGACGCGAGCGTCGAGAAGATCGAGGAGTAGCTCTTCGCGTGCACCGACTCCATGAACGCGATGTTCGTGTACACGGCCTCCTCGTGAGGCGTGATCGCGTCGGGGATCAGCGACACCGCACCGACGGTGCCCTGGATCGTGTCGAGGAGCGTGAGCCCCGTGAACACCCGCATGGTGAGCAGCTGCTCATCGGGGGTGAGCGTGTTCCACGACTGCACGTCGTTCGACAGCGGCACCTTCTCCGGCAGCCAGAAGTTGTTCACCAGGCGGTTCCAGACCTCGAGGTCCTTGTCGTCCTGGATGCGGTTCCAGTTGATCGCCTGCACGCTGGAGACCAGCTTGAGCGGGGAGTGAGGAGTCATTCTTGTCCTAGTTCCTGGGTCACTGAGCCTGTCGAAGTGTCAGAGCATGCACGAGACGCACTCGGTCATGTCGGTGCCCTCGAGCGCCAGCTGACGCAGACGGATGTAGTAGATCGTCTTGATGCCCTTGCGCCATGCGTAGATCTGCGCCTTGTTGATGTCGCGCGTGGTGGCGGTGTCCTTGAAGAACAGCGTCAGCGACAGACCCTGGTCGACGTGCTGCGTGGCCGCGGCGTACGTGTCGATGACCTTCTCATAGCCGATCTCGTACGCGTCCTGGTAGTACTCCAGGTTGTCGTTCGTCATGAACGCCGCCGGGTAGTAGACGCGACCGAGCTTGCCCTCCTTGCGGATCTCGATCTTCGAGGCGATCGGGTGGATCGACGAGGTCGAGTTGTTGATGTAGGAGATCGAGCCCGTCGGCGGCACGGCCTGCAGGTTCTGGTTGTAGATGCCGTGCTCCTGGATCGACGCCTTGAGCTGGACCCAGTCCTCCTGCGTCGGGATGTGCTTGCCGGCGAAGAGCTCCTTGACCTTCTCGGTCTCCGGGACCCAGGCGCGGTCGATGTACTTGTCGAAGAACTCGCCGGACGCATAGGTCGAGTCGGCGAACCCGTCGAACGTGGTGCCGCGCTCGATCGCGAGCTGGTTCGAGGCGCGCAGCGCGTGGAACAGCACGGTGTAGAAGTAGATGTTCGTGAAGTCGACACCCTCCTCCGAGCCGTAGAACACGTGCTCGCGGGCGAGGTAGCCGTGCAGGTTCATCTGACCGAGGCCGATGGCGTGCGACCGGTCGTTGCCGTCCTCGATCGAGCGGACCGAGCGGATGTGGCTCTGGTCGCTGACCGCGGTGAGCGCGCGGATCGCCGTCTCGACCGTCTGGCCGAGGTCGTCGGCGTCCATCGACAGCGCGATGTTCATCGAGCCGAGGTTGCAGGAGATGTCCTTGCCGATCTCCTTGTACGACAGGTCGTCGTTGTACGTGGTCGGCGTGTTCACCTGCAGGATCTCGCTGCAGAGGTTCGACATGTTGATGCGCCCCTTGATGGGGTTGGCCTTGTTGACCGTGTCCTCGAACATGACGTACGGGTAGCCGGACTCGAACTGGATCTCGGCGACGGTCTGGAAGAACTCGCGGGCGTTGATCTTCGTCTTCTTGATGCGCGGGTCGTCGACCATCTCGCGGTACTTCTCGGTGACCGAGATGTCGCCGAAGGGCACGCCGTAGACCTTCTCCACGTCGTACGGCGAGAACAGGTACATGTCCTCGTCGTTCTTGGCGAGCTCGAACGTGATGTCCGGCACCACGACACCCAGCGACAGCGTCTTGATGCGGATCTTCTCGTCGGCGTTCTCGCGCTTGGTGTCGAGGAAGCGCATGATGTCGGGGTGGTGGGCGTTGAGGTACACCGCACCAGCCCCCTGACGCGCGCCGAGCTGGTTGGCGTAGCTGAAGCTGTCTTCGAGGAGCTTCATGACGGGGATGATGCCCGAGGACTGGTTCTCGATCTGCTTGATCGGAGCACCCGCTTCGCGGATGTTCGACAGCAGCAGCGCCACGCCGCCGCCGCGCTTCGAGAGCTGCAGCGCGGAGTTGATGCCGCGGGCGATCGACTCCATGTTGTCCTCGATGCGCAGCAGGAAGCAGCTGACGAGCTCGCCGCGCTGGGCCTTGCCCGCGTTGAGGAAGGTCGGGGTGGCCGGCTGGAAGCGACCGGAGATGATCTCCTCGACGAGGTTCACGGCGAGCTTCTCGTCGCCGTCCGCGAGGGCGAGCGCGGTCATCACGACGCGGTCCTCGAAGCGCTCGAGGTAGCGCTTGCCGTCGAACGTCTTCAGCGTGTAGCTCGTGTAGTACTTGAACGCGCCGAGGAACGTCTCGAAGCGGAACTTCTTCGAGTAGGCGAGGTCGTTGAGCTTCTGCACGAAGTCGAACGAGTACTTCTCGATGACGGCGCCCTCGTAGTACTCCTTCTCCACGAGGTAGTCCAGGCGCTCCTTGAGCGAGTGGAAGAACACGGTGTTCTGGTTCACGTGCTGCAGGAAGTACTCGCGCGCGGCGCGCTTGTCGGCGTCGAACTGGATCTTCCCGTTCGCGTCGTAGAGGTTCAGCATCGCGTTGAGGGCGTGGTAGTCCAGGCCCTCATACGCGGGGTTCACCTTGAATGCCACTGTCTCGGTCACTGAAGATTCCACCGTCGTTCCAATCCGTCGCTCACGCGATCCACGTCGTCCTGTGTGCCGAAGATCTCGAGCCGATACAAGTGAGGCACGTGACACTTGCGGCTGATGATGTCGCCGGCGAGGCAGAACGCGTCGCCGAAGTTGGTGTTGCCCGCGGAGATGACCCCGCGGATGTGACGCCGGTTGCGCTCGTCGTTGAGGAACCGGATCACCTGCTTGGGCACGGCCCCCTTCTCGACCCCGCGCCCGACGCCCCCGCCGTAGGTGGGGGTGACCAGCACGAAGGGCTCGTCGATGACGAGGTCCTCTTCGGTCCGGTGGAGGGGGATGCGTCGGGCGGGAAGCCCGAGCTTCTCGATGAAGCGCGCGGTGTTACCCGACACGCTCGAGAAGTAGACCAGGAGCGGCGCTGCGGTCGCGACGGCGCTCATGGTTGGTCACGCCAGGCGGGACGCGAGCTCGTCGATCTTGTCGGGACGGAAGCCCGACCAGTGGTCCTCGTCGGTGACGACGACGGGCGCCTGCATGTAGCCGAGCGCCTTGACCTGCTCCAGGGCCGTCGGGTCTTCCGACAGGTCGTGGATCTCGTACTCGATGCCCTTGGCATCCAGGGCGCGGTAGGTCGCGTTGCACTGGACGCAGGAAGGCTTGGTGTACACCGTGATCGACATCTGAACCCCTCAAATCTCTGGTTTCTCCGGCAGACCTCCGCCGGGATCTCAATACTACATATAGGGACGGACATTCGGTGCGACCACAAGGGGTAGTAGTTACATCCGTGTAGTTTTTCCACCGCTCTCCACTGATACAACACAGGTTGTCCACCGTTTCTTCCACAGGCGGACCCCCGCTCCCGCGGTCGTCGACCCGCGGGAAATCGCGGCGGGGAGGAGCCCGTGAGAGATCCATCCACAGGGGGCACGGTACGGGGGGCTTCCGACATCCCCAGGCCTGTGGAATTCGTCGAACCGCGTCTCGACGGCGTGTCGCGGCGTGTCGGTCATCGACCCATCTCACCGACGTCTCCGCGGCCCGGTACCGTTATCGGGTGGCAGGCTATCGGGATCTTCTTCGCACGCCGGGAGTGGGCCGCATGATCGCCGCCCAGCTCACCGCGCGCTTCCCCAACGGGATGATGTCCTTGGCGATCCTGCTGCACGTCGAGCAGCAGACCGGATCGTACGGATCGGCGGGTCTCGTGCTCGCCGCGACCAGCGTCGGCCAGGCCGTCGCCGGACCCATCACCAGCCGGTGGATGGGCGCCTGGGGTATGCGGCGGGTCCTCACCCTCACGCTGTCCGTCTGCGTGATCGCGGTCCTCGGCCTGGGACTGCTGCCGCTCTCGGTGCCCGGCTACATGGCCCTGGGCATGGTCGCGGGTCTCTCCACCCCTCCCGTGCAGGCGGCTGTCCGCACCATCTACCCCAAGCTCGTCAACGCCGGGCAGCTCACCCCGCTGTTCTCCCTCGACGCCTCCCTCCAGGAGATCATCTGGGTGCTGGCGCCGGTCGTCATCACCCTCGTCTCCACCCAGATCGGCACCATGGAGGGCCTGCTGCTGGTGGCGATCGTCCTCGTCGCCGGGGGTGCCTGGTTCATCCTCTCCCCCGAGGTCGGCCGCGTGCGTATCCCGCGTAGCCGCAACGCCCTGGGCAAAGTCGTCCTCAAGCCGCCCGTGCTCCTCGCCACGGTCATCGGCTTCCTCCTCATCGGCGCCTGCTCGGCCGTCGAGGTCGGCGTGGTCGCGACGTTCGAGCACGGCAGCCTCGCAGCCGGTCTCATCCTCGCCGTGTTCTCCGCCGGAAGCCTCGCCGGCGGCCTCGCCTTCGGCCACATCCCGATCGGCCCCTGGGCCATGGCACGCCGGCTGCTCATCGTCACCGTCGGGCTCGCCCTCACGATGGTCATGCTCAACGTCTTCTGGCTGGGCGGAACGCTCGTCCTGGCCGGCATCGGCATCGCCCCCGCCCTCGCGGTGCTGTTCGCGATCACCACGGCCAGCGTGAAGTTCAGCGAGACCGCCGAGGCCTTCGGCTGGGCGGGCACCGGTCAGCTCATCGGCGCCGCGGCCGGATCGGCGGTGGCCGGGTTCCTCGTCGACGTGGGCGACTGGCGCGGCGCGTACCTGGCCGCGACGATCTTCGCGGGCGTCGGACTTCTCGTCTCCATCGTCTTCGTGCGTTCCTTCCCCGACCTGCGTCACCGCGACGCCAGCCCCCACCCCGACACCGAGCCCCTGGCGGTCACCCCCTCATGAGCCCCTCCGTTCCGTCCTCCTCCCCCGCGATCGTGTGCGTCGGCGAATCGATGGCCCTGATCACACCGACCGGTGCCGACCTCGCGACCGCCGACACCGCGTCGATCACCCACGCGGGCGCGGAGGCGAATGTCGCGGTCGGCGTCGCGGCGGCGGGTCACCGGGCCGTCTGGGCCTCCCGGTTCGGGGACGACCCCCTCGGTCGCCGTCTCGCGGCGGAGCTGGAGCGGCGCCGGGTGGAGCTGTGGACCGAGCTCGATGCGGAGGCCCCCACCGGCGTGATGTTCAAGGATCCCGGCGTCGAGTCCTCCGCGGTCTACTACTACCGCCGCGGCTCCGCTGCCTCCCGCATGGCGCCGGGCTTCCTCTCCCCCGCGCAGCTCGACGGCGTGCGCATCGTGCACACCACCGGCATCACCCCGGCACTGTCCGCGACGTGCCTGGCCATGGTCGACCGCCTCTTCGCCGACGCGCGCGCCGCGGGGGCCGTCGTCTCGTTCGACGTGAACGACCGCCGCGCCCTGTGGAGCCCCGAGGCGGCCGCCGCCACCCTCGCGCGCCTGGCCGACGCCGCCGACATCGCCTTCGTGGGCCGCGACGAGGCCGAGCGCATCTGGGGAACCGCCACCGCCGCCGACATCCGCGCCCACCTCCCGCACTGCGGTCTGCTCGTCGTCAAGGACGGCGATGTCGGCGCGACGGCCTTCGCGGGCGAGGCGGATCCGGTGTTCGTTCCGGCGCCGCGCGTCGAGGTGGTCGAGCCCGTCGGTGCCGGCGACGCCTTCGCCTCCGGCTTCCTCGCCGCGACGCTCGACGGCGCCGACCTGGCGGCTCGCCTGTCCGCCGGGCACGAGGCCGCTGCACGGGTGCTCCGAATCGCCGCCGACCTGCCGCCCCTCGAGCCCGCGCACTGATTCTGTCCGCCGCCCCGCCTCGGAGTGCGGTCGTAGGCTGGTGCCATGCCCGCACCCGTCACCCTTCCCCGCTTGACCTGGGGCGATCCCTCCGCGTCACGACACGCGCTCCTCGTGCACGGTCTCGGCTCCTCCGGCGCACTCATGTGGCGCCTCGGCGATGCCCTCGCGGCAGCCAGCTGGCACGCGACGGCGGTCGACCTGCGCGGCCACGGCGACGCCCCGCGGACGCTCGACTATTCCGTCGCGGGATATGCGGCGGACCTCGTCGCGACGCGACCCGCCGACGGGGGCGCCTGGGACGCGGTCATCGGACACTCACTCGGTGGCGCCGCCGGCACCGTGGCCGCCGCGGACGACCGGACCTGGACACGGCGCCTCGTCCTCCTCGATCCCGCGATCCACGTCGACGAGCGGGATGCAGGTATCGTGCGCCGCAGCCAGGAGCGCGCCTTCGCTGACAACCGCCTCGCCACCGTGCAGCAGGAGCACCCGCACTGGCACCCGCAGGACCAGGAGCTGAAGGTCGACGCCGTCCGGCGGGCGAGCGCCTGGGCGGTCGAGCAGACCAGCGTGCAGAACCGGCCCTGGGATGTCCGCCCGCACGCGGCTCGTCTGACCGTACCCACCCAGGTGATCGGTGGCGATCCGGCGGTCTCCAGCATCTTCACGGGCGCCCTCGCCGACGAGGTGCTCGCGAGCAATCCCCGCATCTCCCTGTCGGTCGTGGCCGGCGCCGGCCACTCGGTGCACCGCGACCGCCCGGAGGAATCGATCCGACAGCTCCTGGAGGCTCTGGCATGAACGACTTCGATCCGTCGGCGTATCTCCCCGACGACCTGCTCGACCGCATCCGCGAGCGCGCACCGATCCACGACAGGGAGAACACGTTCCCGCAGGCCGACCTCGACGAGCTCCGCGCGGCCGGCTACCTGTCGATCCTCGTGCCCCGCGAGCGCGGAGGCGCGGGACTCGGCCTGGAGCAGGCCGCCCTCCTCCAGCAGCGGCTCGCGGGAGCGGCGCCGGCGACGGCCCTCGCGATCAACATGCACCTCGTCTGGACCGGCGTCGCGAAGGTCTTCTCGGACCGAGGAGTCCCCGGCCTGGAGTTCGTGCAGGACGGCGCCGTGGCCGGCGAGGTCTTCGCGTTCGGGATCAGCGAGGGCGGCAACGACCTCGTGCTGTTCGGGAGCGACACGGTGGCCGTCCCTGACGAGGCCGGCGGCTACGTCTTCACCGGCACCAAGATCTTCACCTCGCTCGCACCCGTATGGACGAAGCTCGGTCTGCACGGACTCGACACCACGAGTCCGGATGCGCCGAAGCTCGTGTTCGCCTTCGTCGACCGCACGTCCGCGGTCACGACCGCGGACGACTGGGAC
This sequence comes from Zhihengliuella sp. ISTPL4, assembly GCF_002848265.1. Taxonomy (GTDB): domain Bacteria; phylum Actinomycetota; class Actinomycetes; order Actinomycetales; family Microbacteriaceae; genus Microbacterium. Next base: position 20,426 of record NZ_CP025422.1, on the reverse strand, counting down.
ACCCTCGGTATGCGGGGCACCCAGAGCCGGACCACGCGGCTCGACGGCGCCGTCGCGGACGCGGCGCACGTGGTGCGCCGTATCGATCCCGGGCCCAGCCCCGATCCGATCGTCTTCGGCATCTTCTCCGTCTTCGAGACCCTCCTCGCCTCCGTCTACACCGGCATCGCGCGCCGGGCCCTCGAGCTGGCCGTGGCGACGGCCCACCGACGTCGCTCCAAGAAGAGCGGCGCCGCGTACAGCCAGGACCCGGACATCCGCTGGCGCATCGCCGAGATGGCCCTCGCCTACGACGCCCTCCCGCCGCAGATCGCCGCCCTGGCCCGTGACGTGGATGAGCGGGCGGACCACGGCGCCCGGTGGTTCCCCGCCCTCTCGGGTGTGAAGCACCGGGCGGTGACGATGGCCAAGCAGGTGGTCGACGAGGCCATGTTGGTCGCCGGCGGCGGCTCGTACTTCTCCGGCAACGAGCTCTCCCGGCTCTACCGCGACGTCCTCGCCGGTGTGTTCCACCCGTCCGACCCGGAGTCGGCGCACGCCACCGCGGCGAGCGCCTGGCTCGGTCCGATCGAGGCCTGACCGGCGCGACGGACCCCGTTGTCCGCCAGCGCCCGCAGTGCCAGGATCACACCATGGCACCGTCGAAGAAGGACCATCCCCTCGACGCGATCTCCAAGACCATCGTCGAGATGCTGCAGCAGGACGGGCGACGCTCGTACTCCGAGATCGGCCGGATCGTCGGCCTGAGCGAGGCCGCCGTCCGGCAGCGGGTGCAGCGCCTCACGGAGTCGGGGGTCATGCAGATCGTCGCCGTGACCGATCCGATGCAACTCGGCTTCCATCGGCAGGCGATGGTGGGCGTCAAGGTCGCGGGCGACGCGCGGGGCGTGGCGGAGGCGATCGCCGCCATCGACGCGGTCGACTACGTGGTGATCACGGTCGGGTCGTTCGATGTGCTCGTCGAGGCGGTCTGCGAGGACGACGACCACCTGCTGGCGCTCGTCAACGACCGCATCCGCCCGATCGACGGCGTGGTGTCGACCGAGACCTTCATCTACGCCAAGCTCCAGAAGCAGCAGTTCACCTGGGGCACGCGCTGACGGCGCGACTCAGGTCGTGCGGGTCTCGTCGCGACGCCGGGCGAGGAGGGCGAGGTGCAAGGCGGCGAGCGTCTCCCCGTCATCCAGATCAGCGCCGAGCAGATCACCGATGACGGCGAGGCGCTGATAGAACACCGAGCGGGAGAGGTGGCTCGCCGCCGCCGCCGCGGACCGGTTCCCCGGATGCGCGACGAGCGCGGCGAGGACGTCGAGCAGATCACCCCGGCGATCGCGGTCGTGGCGGACCAGCGGATCCAGCATCTGCTCGCTGTGCGCCTGGAGACGACGGTCGTCACGCAGGGCGGACACGAGACGTTCCAGCGGCCGGTCTGCGACGCGGAGGACGCGTGGCCCGTGGCTTCCGGACGATCGGCCGGCAAGCTCGAGCGCGGCACGCGTCGAAGCGAACAGCCCGAGGACGTCGTCGGCGCCCGGCCCGAGGACCGCGGGCACACCGCCGGACACGCGCTGGACGATGGCATCGGTCAGCGCGCCGGCTCCGGCCGCGACGAGCAGCACCACGTCGGCTCCTCGCCGCGAGCCCACCGCCACCACGCCCGCCGCGCGCGCTCGGGCGATGATGCGGTCCGGAGCCTCGTCCGTGTGGAGCACGAGCCCGTGACCGATCCCGGCCGCCGGGTCGAGCCCGAGTCGCCGGAGGCGTGCCGCGATGTCCTCCTCGCGGGCGAAGCGCGCGCCGAGGAGATCGTCGATAAGGCTCCGATGCGCGAGCACGGTCCACGCGCCCTCTCCGTCGGCGAGGCAGCCGAACGCGAGGGCCGTCGCGCCCAGCTCCATGACGGTGGCACGGCCGGCGGGATGCGCGGGACCGTCGCCTGCGACGAGCCAGCCCCAGCGCACACCGCGGGCCTGCACCGGCACGCGGTCGCGGTCGCCCGCACCCGGCGGAGGGAGGGCTTCGCTGACAGGGACGCGGAGGGCTTCGATCGCGACCACCTCGCCCGCGGGGTTCTCCAGGTGGACGGGGGCGTCGAGCGCGCGGGCGACCTCCGCCACGACCACATCGGCGGGCGCGCCCCGCAGACTGAGGGCGGTGAAGAGATCGTGCAGACGCTGACGCTCGCGCAACGCCTCCGTCTGCGCCTCGATCAAGGCGCGATGCACGGCCTCGGTCACCGCGACGAACTTGACCTCTGCGGCGAGCGCGACGAGAGCGAGACCGGAGGAGGCGCACGCCTGGACGACCGCCTCCGGAACGCGGGGCATCCGGGCGCCGAGCTCGATGACGATGCCCGAGACCCCGACGGCCGTGAGCTCGGCCACGAGGGCACGGAGCTGTGCCGGTGCGGTCGGCCAGGCCGCGCCCGTCGTGAGCAGCAGTTCTCCGCCGTCGAGGAGGCGGGCGACAGCGGCGCTGTCCGAGACGTGGACCCAGCGCACGCCCGCGTCGAGCGCGCGCCCACCGACGAGCACCGTCGGCACGCCCCGCTGTACCGCCGGAAGCGCGAGCACGTCCGCGACGCGCAACAACGAGGACTGACGTTCCGGACGATCTGTCCGACCGGCCGCAGAATCCTGACGCTCTGACGCTCCGATCGCGCTCTCTTCTCTGTGAGCATGGGTCACACCCCCAGCGTAGTGAGCCTCGGTCAGAGTGTTCGATACGTGACCCTCTGCGAAGGAGCTTCCGTGGACATCGTCCGTCACGTCATCAACGGCGCCGAAATCGGCGAAGCGGCCCGCCGCGGCCCCGTCTTCGATCCCGCGACGGGAGCCGTCACGAAAGAGGTCGCGTTCGCCTCTCCCGCCGAGGTCGAGGCCGCGATCGCGGCCGCAGCCGCGGCCCTCCCGGCGTGGCGGGAGACGAGTCTCATCAAGCGCGCCGACGTGTTCTTCCGGCTCCGTCAGCTCCTGAAGGAGCGCACGGACGAGCTCGCGGCCATCGTGACCTCCGAGCACGGCAAGGTCCTGTCCGACGCGGCCGGCGAGGTCTCCCGCGGCATCGAGAACGTCGAGTTCGCGGCCGGCCTCGTGCACCTGCTCAAGGGTGAGCGCAGCGAACAGGTCGCTCGCGGGGTCGACGTGCACTCCGTCAAGCAGCCGGTCGGCGTGGTCGCGGCGATCACGCCGTTCAACTTCCCGGTCATGGTGCCGCTGTGGATGGTCGCCTCGGCGATCGCCTGCGGCAACACGGTCGTCCTCAAGCCCAGCGAGAAGGACCCGTCCGCTGCGGTCTGGCTCGCCCGGCTGTTCCGCGAGGCCGGCCTGCCGGACGGCGTCCTCAACGTCGTGCACGGCGATCGGGAGACCGTCGACGCACTCCTGGGCTCCCCGCGAGTGCAGGCGGTGAGCTTCGTCGGCTCGACGCCGATCGCCCGGTCGATCTATCAGCGGGCGTCTGCCGCCGGGAAGCGCGTCCAGGCGCTCGGAGGCGCGAAGAACCACATGGTCGTGATGCCCGACGCCGACATCGACGCGGCCGCCGACGCCGCCGTTTCCGCGGCCTACGGCTCCGCGGGCGAGCGCTGCATGGCCGTGTCGGTGCTCGTGGCGGTGGGCGACATCGCCGACGACCTCGTCGCCGCGATCGCGTCGCGTATCGATGGACTCTCGATCGGACCCGGCACGGACCCGGCCAGCGAGATGGGTCCGCTCATCACCGCCGAGCATCGCGATCGCGTCGCCTCCTACGTCACGGGAGCGGCGGCGGAGGGCGCCACCGTCGTCGTCGACGGCACGACGAAGGAGTTCGACGGCGACGGCTTCTTCCTCGGGGTGAGCCTGATCGACGGCGTCACGCCGGGCATGCGCGTCTACGACGACGAGATCTTCGGCCCGGTCCTGTCCGTCGTGCGCGTGGCCACTTATGCGGAGGCGGTCGCGCTCGTCAACGCGAACGCCTACGGGAACGGCACCGCGATCTTCACACGCGACGGCGGGACGGCCCGGCAGTACGAGTTCGACATCGAGGTCGGCATGGTCGGCGTCAACGTCCCGATCCCGGTGCCCGTCGGCGCGTACTCCTTCGGCGGGTGGAAGGACTCCCTGTTCGGCGATGCGCACATCTACGGCCCGGAATCCGTGCACTTCTACACACGGTCGAAGGTCGTGACGACGCGGTGGCCCGACCACACCCCGTCGCAGATCGACCTCGGCTTCCCGAGCAACCACTGACGAGGAGTGCCCACGATGACGACCTTCACCGACCGCCACGGAATCTCCTCCCCGCTTCCTGACCCGGACGCCGAGGCGCAGGTGCGCGCCGACGACCGGGCCCACGTCTTCCACTCCTGGAGCGCCCAGGCGCTGATCGACCCGATGCCGGTCGCCGCGGGTCGAGGTTCGACCTTCTGGGACTACGAGGGCACCGCGTACCTCGACTTCTCCAGCCAGCTCGTGAACCTGAATCTGGGGCACCAGCATCCGGACCTCGTCGCCGCGATCCAGCAGCAGGCCGGTCGGCTCGCGACCATCCAGCCGTCGATGGCCAACGACGTCCGGGGGGAGCTCGCCCGCCTCATCGCCGAGGTCGCCCCCGACGGGTTCGAGAAGGTGTTCTTCACGAACGGTGGCGCGGAGGCGAACGAGTACGCGGTACGCATGGCCCGACAGGCGACCGGGCGCCGGAAGGTCCTGTCGATGTACCGCAGCTACCACGGCTCCACCGCGACCGCGATCTCGCTCACCGGCGACCCGCGCCGCTGGGCGAACGACACCGTCGACTCCGGGGCTGTGCGGTTCTTCGGGCCGTACCTCTACCGATCCCCGTTCCACAGCGAGACGCCCGAACAGGAGACCGAGCGCGCCCTCGCCCATCTGGAGCAGACGATCCAGCTCGAAGGGCCGCAGACGATCGCCGCGATCATCATCGAGACGGTCGTCGGCACCAACGGCGTGCTGCCCCCGCCGCACGGGTACCTGCCGGGCGTGCGCGCGCTCTGCGATCGCTACGGGATCGTCTCCATCGCCGACGAGGTCATGGTGGGGTTCGGCCGGCTCGGTGAGTGGTTCGGCATCGATGCCTTCGACGGGCGGCCCGACCTGATCACCTTCGCGAAGGGCGTGAACTCCGGCTATGTCCCGCTCGGCGGCGTCGTGATCTCCGACCGCATCGCCGCCGCCTTCGACACCGTCCCGTTCGCGGGCGGGCTCACGTACTCCGGACACCCTCTCGCCTGCGCCGCCGGTGTGGCCACGTTCGAGGTGTTCCGCCGCGACGGCGTCCTGGAGCGGGTGCGCGACCTCGGCGAGCGGATCGTCGGTCCGACCCTGCGCTCCTGGGCGCAGTCGCACCCGAGCGTGGGCGAGGTGCGCGGTCGCGGGCTGTTCTGGGCGGTGGAGCTCGTGCGGGATCAGCGGACCAGGGAGCCGCTCGTGCCGTTCAACGCGAGCGGTGCCGATGCCGCGCCGATGACCGCGGTGGCGGCCGCCGCCAAGCACGGCGGAGTCTGGCCCTTCACGCATTTCCATCGGCTGCACATCGCGCCGCCGCTGGTGATCGAGGAGGACGAGCTGATCCGAGGTCTGGCGGTGATCGACGATGCTCTGGCCGTCGCCGACGAGCTCGCCGCCGGCTGACGGCTCAGATCAGGAACCCGCGCAGCAGGGCCTCCGAGCCGGCGAGATGGTCGCGCATAGCCGCCTCCGCGGCGTCCGGGCGCCCGGCGAGGATCGCGGACACGATGCTCTCGTGCTGCTCCCCCGAGTGCTGGATGTTCCGCGGCAGGAGAGGGAAGGTGTCGAGCCAGACGTTGACGTCCGCCCTGTTCTCGGCGACGAGCGCGACGAGCGACGGGATACCGGCGGCTTCGGCGATCGCCAGGTGCAGCAGGGTGTCGAGTCGTCGATACTCCTCGGGCCCCGCGGGCAGCGCGGCCTCATGGCGCGCCCACAGGTCGGCCCGCGTCGCGGCATCGAGCGTCCGGCTCGCCGCGGCGCGAGCGGAGCCGCACTCGAGCACTCGGCGCAGCCCGAGCACGTCGTCCAGTTCCTCCGGGGTGACCGTCCCGATCACCGAGGGATGCGGTAGCGGGTCCGCCACGAACGTCCCGCCGTACCGGCCGCGGCGGGGCAGCAGGTATCCGGTGTCGGCGAGTTCGCGGATCGCCTCGCGCACGGTGTCCCGGCTGACCCCGAACGAGGCCGCGAGCTCCCGCTCCGGAGGCAGGGACTCCCCCGGCGCGACGACGCCGAGCCGGATCGTCTGGACGAGACGAGCCACCGCGTCCTCGAGGGCGTTCCCCCGGCGCAGGGGACGGTAGACCGCCTTCCGCACCTCGACGAGGTCGCCGTCGGAAGAGTGCTCGCTCATTCCTTCACCCTGTCACAGCGAGGTGGGCACCGCTCACAGCGGGGTGACGTAGGCGTTGGTGATGCCGCCGTCGACGACGAAGGCGCTGGCGGTGATGAACGACGAGTCGTCGGAGGCGAGGAACGCGACCGCCGCGGCAAGCTCCTCCGGCTCGGCGAACCGGCCCATCGGAACGTGCACGAGCCGTCGCTGCGCGCGCTCCGGGTCCTTCGCGAACAGCTCCTGCAGCAGCGGGGTGTTCACCGGACCGGGGCAGAGCGCATTCACCCGCACCCCCTGCCGCGCGAACTGGACACCCAGTTCCCGGGACATCGCCAGCACGCCACCCTTCGACGCCGTGTAGCTGATCTGCGAGGTCGCGGAGCCCAGGAGGGCGACGAAGGAGGCCGTGTTGATGATGGAGCCGCGGCCGGCCGGCAGCATGTGACGGAGCGCCGCCCGGCTGCACAGGTAGACGCTCTTGAGGTTCACGTCCTGCACCCGATCCCACGCCGGAAGCTCGGTGGTCTCGATCGAGTCGTCGTCCGCCGGGGAGATGCCGGCGTTGTTGAACGCGATGTCGAGGCGCCCGTACTCGGCCGCGACGCCGTCGAACAGCGCGTCCACCCTGGCTTCGTCCGCCACATCCACCGGCCGGAAGGCACCGCCGATCTCGGCCGCCGCCGCCTCCCCGGTCACGGGATCGACATCGGCGATCACGACGAAGGCACCTTCGGCGGCGAACCTCTTCGCGGTGGCGAAGCCGATGCCACTCGCCCCGCCGGTGATGATGGCCACACGGTCGCGGAGCCGCTGGGTCAGGTCGATGGTCATGGTGTTCTCCGTTCCGGAAGGGGTGAAGGTCGCCGCGATCAGAGGTCGTCGGTGGCGAAGAAGACGTTCTTGGTCTCCGTGAAGTGCTCGGCGGCGTCGGGGCCGAGTTCGCGGCCGAGTCCCGAGGCTTTCATGCCTCCGAACGGCGTGGCATAGCGCACCGAGGAGTGGGAGTTCACGGAGAGGACCCCGCTGCGCACCCCGCGGGCGACGCGCACGGCGCGGGAGAGGTTCTCCGTCCACACGGAACCTGCGAGACCGTAGATCGTGTCGTTGGCGAGGCGGATTGCGTCGGCTTCGTCCTCGAACGGCATGACCGCCACGACGGGCCCGAACACCTCCTGCTGCGCGATCCGGTCGGCGGGGTCGGCGCGGACGACGGCCGGCGCGAACCAGAACCCGTCCCCCTGGGGCGCACTACCGCGGAAGGCGATGTCGGCGCCGTCGAGGAAAGACGCCACCGACTCCCGGTGCCCCGCCGAGATGAGCGGGCCCATGTCGGTGTCCTCCCGCGACGGGTCGCCGACCCGCCAGGCGGAGACGGCCGGCTCGAGCAGTTCGAGGAAGCGGTCGTACACGGAGCGCTGGACGAGCAGGCGGCTGCGCGCGCAGCAGTCCTGTCCGGCATTGTCGAAGACCGAACCCGGCACACCGGCCGCCGCGCGTTCCAGGTCGGCGTCGGCGAAAACGATGTTCGCACTCTTGCCACCGAGTTCCAGCGTGACCGGCTTGAGCGCCCGCGCGCAACCGGCCGCCACCTCCACGCCGACCTCGGTGGATCCGGTGAAGACGACCTTCCGCACCTCGGGGTGCTCGACCAGTCGTTGGCCCACCACGGATCCGGAGCCCGTGACCACCGCGAAGAGCCCCTCCGGCAGCCCTGCTTCGAGGGCGAGCTCACCGAGACGGATCGCGGTGAGCGGGGTCAGCTCGGCGGGCTTCAGCACGACGGCGTTGCCCGCGGCGAGCGCCGGTGCGAACGCCCAGGAGGCGATCGTCATCGGGAAGTTCCACGGCACGATGACCCCGACCACGCCGTACGGATCGTGGAAGGTGACGTCCAGGCCGCCGGCGACCGGGATCTGTCGCCCGGACAGGCGCTCGGGGTCGGCCGAATAGTAGTTGAGCACCTGCGCCACATGGCCCGCTTCCCAGCGAGCCGAGCCGAGGGGGTGACCGGAGTTGAGGACCTCCAGCTGCGCCAGCTCTTCGACCGCACCCTCGACGACGCGGGCGAAGGCCCGGAGGGCGTCGGCTCGCGCGACCGGGGCCAGCGCCGCCCACCGACGCTGTGCGGCGACGGCACGCGCGATCGCCGCGTCGGTCGCCGCGACGTCGGCCCGTCCGACCTCCCGGATGGGCGTTCCCGTCGACGGGTTGATGACGGTGAACGTACTCATCGGACGCCCTCCTTCCGCTGCGCGGTGAACGCGCGAGCCTGTGAGACGAGATCGGCGAAGAGGCGCCGGTCCTCGGCGTTCTCCTCCGGGTGCCATTGGATGCCGACCACATGGCCGGCGGTGGTGTCGACGAACGCCTGGACCAGGCCGTCGTCGGAACGGGCGGCGGGAACCAGCCCCTCCCCGAGGCGGTCGATGCCCTGGTGGTGGTAGCTGTGCACCCGGGTCTCCCCCGCACCGAGCACCGCGGCGAGCGCTGTGTCGTCGGACACCTCGACGTCGTTCTCTGCGAAGACACCCCCGCCCAGCCGGTAGCGCTCCGTGCCCAACGACTCGGGCAGGTGCTGGTGCAGCGTGCCGCCTCGGGCGACGTTCACGAGCTGAAGTCCTCGGCAGATCGCGAGGACCGGCATCCGGCGACGCTCTGCCGCGCGGAACAACGCCAGCTCCCACGCATCGCGATCGACGCGGGCGGGGTCGGTCAGCGGATGCCGCTCTGCACCGTACAGCTCGGGCGCGACGTCGGCGCCGCCGGAGAGGATGAGGCCGTCCAGCGCGGCGATCGCCGCCTCCGCCGCGTCCGCGTCCTGGGGAGGCAGCAGCAGCGCGATGCCGCCGGCGGCGGTCACCCCGACGAGGTACTGCTCGGGCAGGAACGCGGCCCGCACATCCCAGACCCCCTGTTGCGCCCGCTCCAGGTACGTGGTGACGCCGATCAGCGGCGCGGGGTCAGAGGCGTTCGAAACCACGGATGCGCTCCCAGTCGGTCACGGCGGCGTCGTAGGCCTCGACCTCGATGCGCGCCTGGTTCAGGTAGTGGTCGACCACGTCGTCGCCGAACGCCTCGCGGGCGATGGTCGAGGTGCCGAACAGCTGCGCCGCCTCCCGCAGCGTGGTGGGCAGATGCTCCACCGCGTCCTCGTACGCATTGCCGGTGAAGCGCTCCGGCAGCGGCAGCTCGTTCTCGATGCCGTACAGGCCGCCCGCGATGATGGCGGAGATACCGAGGTATGGGTTCACGTCGCCGCCGGGGACGCGGTTCTCGACCCGCAGCCCCGACCCCGAACCGATCACCCGCAAAGCGCAGGTGCGGTTGTCGATGCCCCAGGCGACCCCGGTCGGGGCGAAGCTGCCCTTGGCGAAGCGCTTGTACGAATTGATGGTCGGCGCGTAGAGGAGAGTGAACTCGCGCAGCGTGGCGAGGATACCGGCGATCCAGTGCTCCATGAGAGCACTGAACCCGTGCTCACCGTCTCCGGCCATCACCGGGGTGCCGGCCGCATCTCGGAGGGAGAGGTGGATGTGGCAGCTGTTGCCCTCTCGTTCGTCGAACTTCGCCATGAAGGTGAGCGCCTTGCCGTGCTGCTCCGCGATCTCCTTCGCACCGTTCTTGTAGAGCGCATGCTGATCCGCCGTCTCGCGCACCTCCGCATAGCGGAACGCGATCTCCTGCTGCCCGAAGTTGCACTCGCCCTTCACGCCCTCGCAGTACAGCCCCGCGCCATCCATGCTGTTGCGGATGTCGCGCAGCAGCGGTTCGAGACGACTGGAGGCGAGCAGGTTGTAGTCGACGTTGTAGTCCGTCGCCGGGGTCAGCCCCTCGTACTTGCGGGCCCAGGCGTCGCGGTAGGTGTTGTCGAACACGATGAACTCGAGCTCGGTACCGGAGAAGGCGGTCCACCCCCGCTCGGCGAGGCGGTCACGCTGACGGTCGAGGATGGCGCGGGGCGAGGGAGCGACCGGTGCACCGTCACCCCACACCAGATCGGCGATCACCAGCGCGGTTCCCGGCAGCCACGGGATCCGTCGCAGCGTCGCGACGTCCGGGCGCAGCACCATGTCGCCGTATCCGCGATCCCATCCCGACATCGCATAGCCGTCGACCGTGTTCATGTCGACATCGACGGAGAGGAGATAGTCGCAGGCCTCGGCTCCGTGATGAAGGACATCCTCTTGGAACAGCCGCGCGGAGACCCGCTTGCCCACCAGCCGTCCCTGCGCATCGGCGAAGGCCACGATCACCGTGTCGATCTCGCCGGCGGCGACGCCGGCATCCAGCTGCTCGATGCTCAGGTTTCCCGACATCTTCTCGCTCCCGTCGTCGTGGTGAACCGATCTCCGACCGGCTCCGCCCTCAGAGTAGGGCACTGCGCGGTTTAAAGGTAGACGAAACCACCATTGACTGTCACAATCATGCCCAAGGTGCACCCGGCGCCTACGAGCGTGGGAACGGAGAGCGGATGTCTGGGCAGAGCAGGGAATCCCGCAAGGTCGCCGGAGCGACCTATACACGAGCCGGAAACGACTACTTCGAGAAACGGACGCTGAAGCGATCGGCGGGCGTCTGGGGCCTGTGGGGCCTCGCCGTCGCGGCCGTCATCTCCGGAGACTTCTCCGGCTGGAACTTCGGCATCGACTTCGCCGGGTTCGGCGGCATGCTGATCGCCTTCGTCATCCTCGTGCTGATGTACTACGGCATGATCTTCGCCATCGGCGAGATGGCCGCCATGATGCCGCACACGGGCGGCGCGTACTCGTTCGCGCGATCGGCGATGGGGCCCTGGGGTGGCCTGGTCACCGGCGCAGCAGAGACCATCGAGTACGTGGCGACGACGGCGGTGATCGTCTACTTCTCCGCGTCCTACGCGAACGGCATCACGAGCGAGCTGCTCGGGCTGGAGCTCCCGGGATGGATCTGGTACCTCATCCTGTACATCGTCTTCATCGCGCTCAACTCCGCGGGGGCAGCGATCTCCTTCCGTTTCGCGATCATCGTCTCGATCATCTCGATCGGCATCATCCTGGTGTTCTCCGCGATGGCGATCTTCTCCGGGGCGTTCAGCTGGGACGCGCTGTGGGACATCGCCCCCGACCCCGGCCAGACGGAGTTCCTGCCGCACGGCGTCCTGCCGATCCTGTTCGCCCTCCCCTTCGCCATGTGGTTCTTCCTCGGCATCGAGGAGCTGCCGCTCGCCGCCGAGGAATCGCACAACCCGACACGCGACATCCCGAAGGCGGGGTTCTGGGCCCGCGGCACGCTCATCGTCACCGGCCTGCTCGTGCTGTTCCTGAACACCGGAGTGATCGGTGCCGAGGCGACCGGCACCGCCGGCGAACCGCTCCTCGACGGATTCCGCGCGATCGTCGGCGATCAGCTCGCCGCTGTCCTCGCGCTGTTCGCCCTGATCGGTCTGCTCGCCTCGCTTCAGGGCATCATGTTCGCGTACGGCCGCAACATGTATTCCCTGTCCCGCGCCGGCTACTACCCGCGGTTCCTCTCGCTGACCGGGAAGCGCCAGACGCCCTGGGTCGCACTCGTGATCGGCGCGGCCATCGGCTTCGTCGCGCTCATCGTCCTTGACGTGCTGGCGGCCGTCGATGCCGAGGGCGCCGGCTCCGTGGCCGGAGCGATCGTGCTCAACATCGCCGTCTGGGGCGCCGTGCTGGCGTACGGTCTGCAGCTGATCGCGTTCATGATCCTGCGGAAGAAGTACCCTTCCGCGAATCGCCCCTACCGCAGCCCGTGGGGCGTCCCCGGCGCCGTGCTCGCGCTGGTCATCGCCGCGCTCATCTTCGTCGGGTTCCTGCTGAATCCGACCTTCGGGCCTGCGATCATCGCCATCGCCGTCGTCTATGTGGTGATCCTGCTCGGATTCGGGCTGTTCTTCCGCCACCGGCTGGTGCTGTCGCCCGAAGAGGAGTACGCCATCTCGGGCGGCGCGCACGGAGATCCGCAGGCCGAGGGGTACGACGCGATGGAGGGCGAAGTGTTCGACAGCGGACGCTGACGAACGGCCGCAGCGTCCCGCCCACGACGGCGGGGCGCTGTGGCGTCCCTACTTCCGGTCGAAGTCGAACGCCTTGAGGAGCTCGCCGACGGCCTTGTCGCGCTCCTCGCCCCCGTCCTCGAACATATGGGTGACGTGGGTGCGCAGGTGATTCTCCAGCAGCAAGCGGTTGAGCGACTCCAGAGAGCGCTGGATGGCGCGGGACTGCGTGATGATGTCCATGCAGTACTCCTCGTTCTCGATCATCCGCGCGACGCCGCGCATCTGACCCTCGAGGATGCTCGTGCGATGCAGGGCGCGCTTCTTGATGTCTTCGATCACGTATCGAGGGTACTCGCCCCGTGAAAGGATGACGTCATGCCGCGAACACCCACGACGCTGCTGTCCCTGGCCGACCAGGATCGCCGACGCGCGCTGCGGCGGATGAAGGCCGTCGCGCTCGGCGCACTGATCTTCATGGCGGTCGCCTTCATCGTCGCGTTCGCGTTCCAGGAGCGCGTCGGCTGGCTCGCCTACGTCCGAGCCGCGGCGGAGGGCGGGATGGTCGGCGCGCTGGCGGACTGGTTCGCGGTGACGGCGCTGTTCCGCCGACCGCTCGGCCTCCCCATCCCGCACACGGCGATCATCCCCAACCGCAAGGACGAGATCGGCCGCACGCTGGGCGAGTTCGTGGAGACGAACTTCCTCGCCGCCGATGTCGTGCGGACCAAGCTCACCACCACCGCGATCGCCCTCCGCGCCGGCGAATGGCTCCGCGAGACCCCGCACGCCGAGCGTGTGGCGGCCGAGGGCGCGACGATCGCGACGGCCGTGCTGAACGCGCTGAGCGACGATGACGTGCGCGACCTCCTCGCCGACCTCGCCCGGGAGCACCTCGTCGCACCGGAGTGGGGACCGCCCGCCGGAGCATGGCTGGAGAAGATCGTGGACGCGGAAGCGCACCACGGCGCCGTCGACCTCGCGGTGGACAGCATCGGCCGCTGGCTGGACGCGAACGCCTCCTCCTTCGCCGGGCTCGTCTCGCGGCGCCTCCCCGGGTGGATGCCGAAGGTCGCGCACCGCCTCATCGACGACACCGTGTACAACGAGGCGGTCAAGTTCGTCCGCGCCGTGCAGGCCGACCCGGGGCACCCGGCCCGCCTCGCGATCGACGGGTACCTGTCCCGCCTCGCGGATGCTCTGCAGAACGACCCTGCGACGCGCGAGAAGCTGGAGAACGCCAAGGCCGCGCTCTTCGACAGCCCTCGCGTCGGCGCCCTCGCGGCGGAGGCATGGAACACCGCCAAGAACGGCCTTCTCATCTCCCTCGCCGATCCGGAGAGCGGCCTGCGGCGCCGCGCCGTCCAGGCCCTGCAGGAGGTCGGCGAGCGACTCACGACCGACGCGGCTCTGCAGCGACGGGTCGACACGTGGGTCTCCGATGCGGCCGTCTTCCTCGTCGACCGGTACCGCCACGACATCGCCTCGATCATCACCGACACGGTCGAGCGCTGGGATCCCGCGGAGACCACGGAGAAGATCGAGCTCATGGTCGGCCGCGACCTGCAGTACATCCGCCTGAACGGCACCGTCGTCGGCGCCCTCGCCGGCCTCGCGATCTTCACCGTCGCCCACGCCCTGATCCCGGGAGTCTGACATGGCACTGTCCCACGATCCGCTCTGGCCGCGTGCCGGCGCCTGGCCCGCTTTCGAAGGGGCGGCGGACGCCGTGCTCCTCGGTGTCCCGACCTGGCGCACCTCGTTGTCCCCGACGGGAGCACACGCGACGCCGGCCGCGATCCGCGCGGCGCTCCCCCGCTACGGCACGACGGTCCTCGGCCCGCCGACGATCGACCTGGACGAGGTGCTCCGCATCGCGGACGGCGGGGACGTGCGGGAGCCGGACGGCGATGCGGGAGAGGCGCGGACGATCGAGCGGGTCCGGGAGCTCGCGGGAGCGTCGGACCTCGTCATCGCTCTGGGCGGCGACAACTCCCTCACCTACCCGGTCGCCCTCGGCGCGGAGGCGACGGGCCTGATCACGTTCGACGCCCACTTCGACCTGCGCGACGGCATCTCCAACGGCACGCCGGTGCGGCGACTCGTCGAGGACGCCCCGGCTGCGGCGGGCATCCCGACCGCCCCCATCGACCCCACCCGCATCGTGCAGATCGGCCTCGCCGACTTCGCGAACTCCGCCGCCTACGCCCGCCGCGCGACGGACTGGGGCATCAGGGTCATCACGCTCGACGACGTGCGCCGTCGGGGGATCGCCGATGTCGTGGCCGAGGCTGTCGAGATCGCGGGGGCGGGCGACGGGCCCCGCGTGCACCTCGACATCGACGTGGACGTGTGCGACCGTGCGGTCGCTCCGGGGTGCCCGGCCAGCGTCCCCGGGGGCCTGGCGGCGTGGGAGCTGCGCGCCCTCGCCCGCGCGGTGGCCACTGATCCGCGGGTGGTCAGCGCCGACATCGCCGAAGTCGATGCGACAGCGGATGCCGAGGACGGTCGCACCGTGCGACTCGCGGCCCTCTGCGTGCTCGAGCTGCTCGCCGGCCGCGCCGCGCGATAGGCCCAGCGCAGCCGTTCCCGGGCTGACGGTTCCGTTCCCGCGGCCCCCTTGCTGCGGGATCGAGAACGCGCCCCGGGGAGACCGGGAAAGGGCGGTTTCGATCCCGCGCAGGCACGCAGGACGGAGACGGTCACACGACCGCGCGGCCGTCCTTCCAGACGCGCTGCACCAGCGGCACCCCCGGCCGGTACGCGAGGTGCACCCGGGTGGGGGCATCGAGCAGTACGAGATCGGCGCGCGCCCCAGGCGCGATCCGGCCGATGTCGTCGCGCCGGAGCGCCAGTGCCCCACCCGCTGTGGCGGCCCAGACCGCCTCGGCGGGTGTCATGCCCATGTCGCGCACGGCGATGGCGATGCAGAAGGCCATGGACGACGTGAAGCTCGACCCGGGGTTCGTGTCGCACGCGAGCGCCACGGTCACCCCTGCGTCCACGAGCCGGCGGGCGTCCGGATAGGGCTGACGCGTGGAGAACTCGACTCCGGGCAGCAGCGTGAGCACCGTGTCCGACGCGGCGAGCGCGGCGATGTCCGCGTCGGTGAGGTAGGTGCCGTGGTCCACCGAGGCCGCCCCCAGCTCGATCGCCAGCCGCACGCCGTCGCCCGGCCCGAGCTGGCTCGCATGCACCCGAGGTGCGAGCCCCCGGGCGATGCCGGCCTCGAGGATCCGCCGTGACTGCGCCACCGAGAAGGCGCCGGTCTCGCAGAATACGTCGATCCACCGGGAGTGCGGAGCGCAGGCGTCGAGCATGGGCCCGACGACGAGGTCGACATAGCCATCGGGATCGTCGGCGTACTCGACCGGAACGACGTGCGCACCGAGGAACGTGACCTCCGACGTCACTTCGGCGGCGAGCCGCACGAGGCGCTCCTCCTCCGCGACAGAGAGACCGTACCCGCTCTTGATCTCGACCGTGGTGGTGCCCTGCTGCTGCAGCTCCTGGATGAACCCGTGCAGCCGGGTCCGCAGCTCGTCGTCGCTCGCCGCGCGCGTCGCCTGGACCGTCGAGCGGATGCCGCCCGCGGCGTACCGCTGTCCGGCCATGCGTGCCTCGAACTCCGCGGCCCGGTCGCCGGCGAAGACGAGGTGGCTGTGGCTGTCGACGAATCCGGGGATCACGGCCCGCCCCTGGGCGTCGACGATCTCGTCGGCCGCAGGCGCCACAGCGGACGAGCCCACCCACACGATCCGCTCGCCGTCGATCAGCACGGCCCCATCCCGGAGCGTGCCGGTCGGATCCGCGTCGACGGCGACGTTCGTTGTCAGTTCTCCGATCCCGGAGATGAGCGTCGTCGTCACAGCATCGGCACCTTCAGTCCGCGGTCGCGCGCGACCTCCTTGGCGTGCTCGTAGCCGGCATCCACATGCCGCATGACCCCGGTTCCGGGGTCGTTCGTCAGCACGCGGGCCAGTTTCTCCGCGGCGAGGGCGGTGCCGTCCGCCACCGTCACCTGCCCGGCGTGAATCGAGCGGCCGATCCCCACGCCGCCGCCGTGGTGCAGCGACACCCACGAGGCGCCGGAGGCCGTGTTGAGGAGGGCGTTGAGCAGTGGCCAGTCGGCGATCGCGTCGGATCCGTCCTTCATGGCCTCGGTCTCCCGGTACGGGGACGCGACGGAGCCGGAGTCGAGGTGGTCACGGCCGATGACGATCGGCGCGGACAGCTCTCCCGAGGCGACCATCTCGTTGAACTTCAGTCCGGCGAGGTGCCGCTCCTGGTAGCCGAGCCAGCAGATGCGCGCCGGCAGCCCTTCGAAGTGGACGGCCGATCCCGCCTTGTCGAGCCACCGGTGAAGCGCCGCGTCCTCGGGGAACAGCTCGGCGATCGCGCGGTCCGTCTTGAAGATGTCCTCCGGGTCTCCGGACAGCGCCACCCAGCGGAACGGTCCTCGTCCCTCCTCGAACTGCGGTCGGATGTACGCCGGGACGAAGCCGGGGAATGCGAACGCTCGGTCGAACCCGCCGAGCTGTGCTTCGGCCCGGATCGAGTTGCCGTAGTCGAACACCGCCGCGCCCGCGTCCTGGAAGTCGACCATCGCGGCGACGTGGGCCGCCATGGACTCACGGGACCGCCGGGTGAATCCCTCGGGGTCGCGCGCCGCCTCCTCCTTCCAGCGGGCGACGTCGATGCCGATCGGCAGGTAGGCGAGTGGGTCATGGGCGCTGGTCTGGTCGGTCACGACGTCGATCGGCACCCCGCGACGGCGAAGCTCGGGGAAGATCTCGGCCGCGTTCCCGACGACGCCGACCGAGAGGGCATGACCGGCGTCCTTCGCCGCGACCACCCTGGCCACCGCCGCGTCGAGGTCGGTGGTGTACTCGTCGAGGTACCGGTGCTCGACGCGGCGCGCCAGCCGCGTCTCGTCGACGTCCACGATGAGGACCGCGCCCTCGTTGAGGGTCACGGCGAGGGGCTGCGCCCCGCCCATCCCGCCGGCACCGGCGGTCAGCGTCAGCGTCCCGCGCAGGGAGTCCTTTCCGAGCGACCGTGCCACGGCGGCGAAGGTCTCGTACGTCCCCTGCAGGATGCCCTGCGTGCCGATGTAGATCCAGGAGCCGGCCGTCATCTGGCCGTACATCGTCAGCCCCAGATCCTCCAGGCGGCGGAACTCCGGCCAGGTCGCCCAATCGCCCACGAGGTTCGAGTTGGCGATGAGCACGCGCGGCGCCCACTCGTGGGTGCGGAACACGCCCACCGGCTTCCCGGACTGCACGAGCAGCGTCTCATCCGGCTCCAGCTCGTCGAGCGTGCGGACGATCGCCTCGTACGCGGCCCAACTGCGCGCCGCCTTGCCTGTCCCCCCGTAGACGACGAGGTCTTCCGGGTGCTCGGCGACCTCGGGATCGAGGTTGTTCATGAGCATGCGCTTGGCCGCTTCCGCGCCCCAGCTCTTGGCGGTGCGCTCGGCACCGCGGGCTGCGCGTACCGTGCGCGCTGCGTTCTCCTCAGTCATGCATGTGCTCCTTTGCGACACGGGCGATGGCACCCGACTGGACGAGGGCGGTCACGGCTTCCATCTCGGGCGAGAGGTGGCGGTCAGGGCCGGGGCCCGCGGCGACGGTGCGGACGAGGTCACGCACCGCTCCGGTCGCCGGTCCCGCTTCGAGCGGCGCGCGGAGGTCCAGCGCACGAGCGGCGGTGAGGATCTCGATCGCGAGGACGCGAGAGAGCCCGTCGATCGCGCGACGGAGCTTCCGTGCCGCGGCCCAGCCCATCGAGACGTGGTCCTCCTGCATCGCCGAGGACGGGATGGAGTCCACCGAGGCAGGGACGGCGAGGCGCTTGAGCTCGGAGACGATGCCGGCCGCCGCGTACTGCGCGATCATCAGACCGGAGTCGACCCCGACTTCCGCCGCGAGGAACGGCGGGAGACCATGGCTGCGGGCGGGGTCCAGCGCGCGGTCGGTGCGCCGCTCGGACACGGAGGCGATGTCGGCGATGGAGATCGCCAGGAAGTCGAGGACGGCGGCGACGGGCGCCCCGTGGAAGTTGCCGTTGGACTCGATGCGCCCGTCGAGGGTGATGATGGGGTTGTCGATGACGCTGGAGAGCTCGCGCTCCGCGATCATCGCGGCATGCCCGAGCGTGTCACGCGCCGCGCCGTGCACCTGCGGCGAGCATCGCAGCGAGTACGCGTCCTGGACGCGGCCGTCCTCCGGGCCCTTGTGGCTCGCGACCATCGGCGACCCGGCGAGGAGCGCACGGAGGTGACCGGCGGACACCGCCTGCCCCGCCTGCGGACGGAGTGCCATGAGGTCGGCGGCGAACACCGCGTCCGTGCCGAGCTGTGATTCCACCGACATCGCCGCCGCGACGTCCGCCGTGAGTAACAGCATCTCCAGGTCGTGGAGGGCGAGCACCAAAGTGCCCAGCATGCCGTCCGTCCCGTTGATGAGGGCCAGCCCCTCCTTCTCCACGAGCGTGAGCGGGACGATGCCGACGGCGGCGAGGGCGTCGGCCGCCGGAACCAGAGAACCCGTGGCATCGCGCACCTCGCCCTCCCCCATCGCCGCCAGGGCGATGTGCGCCAGCGGGGCGAGGTCACCGGAGCACCCCAGCGACCCGTACTCGCGGACCACCGGGACGATGCCCGCGTTGAGCAGAGCGGCGTAGGTCTCCACCACGATGGGACGAACGCCCGTCCGTCCGGAGGTGAGGGTCTGCAGGCGCAGCAGCTGCAGGCCGCGCACCACCTCGCGCTCGACCTCGGGGCCGGTCCCCGCGGCATGAGAGCGGATGAGACTCGCCTGCAGCTGCAGGCGCCGCTCCGGGGCGATGAAGGTCGTCGCCAGCGCGCCGAAGCCGGTGGACACCCCGTAGTGCGGGTGCGGGTCGGCAGCGAGACCGTCGATCACGCGGCGGGTCTCGGCGACCGTCGCCAGCGCGGCGGGATCCACCTGAACGGGGGCATCATGGCGGACCACGCGGACGACATCCGCGGCGGACAGAGGGGCGGCGCCGACGAGGACAGGGGCAGGATCACTCATGTCTTGATTCCACACCCGCTGAGTCGACGCGCGCTGCGCTTCGTGGGAACCTGTGTCTGTGATCCCAGACATCCCCGAGACCGATGAGGTTCAGGTACCCGCCGCCGCGCAGACCCTGCGCATCCTGAGCTACCTGGCCGGCCGGCCGGCGCCCGTGGCGGCGTCCGCGATCGCCCGCGAGCTCGCTCTTCCGCGCTCGACGGTCTATCACCTG
Organism: Zhihengliuella sp. ISTPL4; assembly: GCF_002848265.1. Classification (GTDB taxonomy): domain Bacteria; phylum Actinomycetota; class Actinomycetes; order Actinomycetales; family Microbacteriaceae; genus Microbacterium. The sequence goes on along the minus strand of NZ_CP025422.1, from coordinate 802 downwards.
CTGCGCACGCTCGCCGCCCACGGTTTCGTCCTGCACCTCCGCGAAGAGCGACGGTGGGGGCTCGGAACGTCGGCCTTCGAGCTGGCCGGAGGCTACGCGCGACAGCAGCCGTTGGCGCGGCTCGGGAGGCCGCTCGTGGCCGCGCTCTCCGATCACCTCGGGGAAAGCGCGCACCTCGCCGTCATGAGCGGCGGCGACGTGCTCTACATCGTCGAGGAGCGAGCGCCGCGTCGGCCGGCCCTGGTGACCGACGTGGGCGTGCGCCTCCCGGCGCACCTGACCGCAACGGGACGCGCGATGCTCGCCGCGCTCCCCCGCGAACAGGTGCGGGCACTGTACCCGGAGGCGTCCGCGTTCTCCGATCGCACCGGACGAGGGCCGCGCCGCCCCGGCGAACTGCGCGAGCTCCTGCGAGAGGTGCGCTCTCGGGGGTATGCGACGGAGGACGGCGAGGTCGCGGAAGGTCTGCGCTCGGTGGGCGCCGTCGTGCGTGACGCGGCGGGCTGGCCGGTCGCCGCCGTGGCTGTCACCTGGGCCGATGACGACAGTGCCGAGGCCGAGCTGGCGAACGCGGTCCGCGACACGGCGGCAACACTCGAGGCGCGTCTGGCCCGCTGACACGAGACGTGCGCGTTAACGCAAGAAGGCCACCCAACGATGGGTGGCCTTCTTGTCTAAAAGGAGTCCGGCGGTGTCCTACTCTCCCACAGGGTCCCCCCTGCAGTACCATCGGCGCTGTGAGGCTTAGCTTCCGGGTTCGGAATGTGACCGGGCGTTTCCCTCACGCTATGGCCGCCGAAAC